>NZ_JALKFX010000210.1 GCF_023243045.1 Frankia sp. AgB32 | reverse complement strand
AGACCCGTGGCGATCACCTTGCGCTCGGCATCCGGGTCGATGGTCGGGTGGAGAAGCTGATCGAGGGCACCGGGCTCGATGCGCTTGATCGCCTGGTCCTTGGAGATCAGACCCTCGCCCGCGAGTTCGACGGCGATGCGCAGGGCCGCCTTGGCGGTGCGCTTGCCGTTGCGGGTCTGGAGCATCCAGAGCTTGCCACGCTCGATGGTGAACTCCATGTCCTGCATGTCACGGTAGTGCTTCTCC
>NZ_JALKFX010000209.1 GCF_023243045.1 Frankia sp. AgB32 | reverse complement strand
AGATCACCGATGAGGAGATGAACGCGGTCATGACCGCGATGAAGGCCGACCTCGACAAGGGCGGCAAACTCAAGCTGCTTGAGGACGTTCGCGCTTTCGAGGGCATGGAGCCGGCGGCCTTCTTCAAGGATCCGCGCTTCGGCCTCTCGATGATGAAGGGCGTGAGCCACGTGGCCCTCGTCACCGACGCGACCTGGCTCAAGGCCGTCGCCGAGACCTTCGGTTTCGTGTCGCCGGTGCAGATCAAGG
>NZ_JALKFX010000208.1 GCF_023243045.1 Frankia sp. AgB32 | reverse complement strand
AGCGCGATCTGCGGCGCCTCGACCAGTGCATGGCCGATCACGGCTTTCCCGACGCCGTGGTCGAGGTGGTCGAGGCCAACCGCCAGAAGGCGGTCTGGGAGGTGCGGGAGGCCTGCCTCAACATCATGATGTCGATGAAGGGCGACCGTAAGCCCGTCTCGTTCATCGAGGATTGCGCCGTCCCCCTCGAGCATCTGGCCGATTACACCGATGCCGTCACCGAGGTGTTTTCCCGGCACGGCACGCGGGG
>NZ_JALKFX010000207.1 GCF_023243045.1 Frankia sp. AgB32 | reverse complement strand
ATCAACGAGACCAGCGCGCTGGCCGATTTCATCGTGCCCGACACCGTGACCTACGAGAGCTGGGGCATCTCGGCGCCCTGGGCCGACGTGGTGGCCAAAAGCTCCACCGTGCGCTGGCCCGTGGTGCAGCCCGCCGTGGCGCGCACGGCCGGCGGCCAGCCCGTGAATGTGGAGAGCTTTCTCTTCGCCGTGGCAGAACGGCTGGGCCTGCCCGGCTTTGGCGAGGCCGCCATCAAGGACGCCCAGGGCC
>NZ_JALKFX010000206.1 GCF_023243045.1 Frankia sp. AgB32 | reverse complement strand
GGGTGGGCTCCGACGCGAGGGCGGCGACCATCGGCCCCCGGGCGCGGCCGGGGGGCGGCTGGCCCCGCGAGCCGCCACCGGACAGCCCGATGGCCGCCCGCCTGGTGATTGCTGGCGGGCGGCGAAGATGGGCGGCGAAGGCCACAGGACTGCGGCGGGGAGCTACGGGTCGCCGGCCACGACGGCAGGTCCCGGCGTGGGGGGGGGGGGGGCCCGGGCGCCGCGCGCGGCCCGCGCGGGGCCCCCGGCG
>NZ_JALKFX010000205.1 GCF_023243045.1 Frankia sp. AgB32 | reverse complement strand
AGACATGACTGGACCTGACGGCGGCTCCGGTGTCGCCGTCGTCAAGGGCTGCAAGTACCCCGCTCAGGCGATGCAGTTCAACGACTGGTTCAACACTCAAGTCAACGACCTCGCTACCCAAGGTTTGGTCCCCGCCGCTAAGGGGCAGGTGACTACTCCTGAGAAGATGAAGAAGCAGTTTGGTGGCCAAGACGTCATGGCCGAGCTTGCTAAGGCAAATGAGAGGCTCGCCCCGAAGTTCGGGTATATCC
>NZ_JALKFX010000204.1 GCF_023243045.1 Frankia sp. AgB32 | reverse complement strand
GCGCGAGGGCGTAGGTCGCCAGACCCCGCTGGGCCGCTAGGATCAGCGCGAGGGCCATCTCCGCGGTGGGGGTGTCGTGGACCCCGACGGCGTTGGCGACCTGGACCCCGTCGGGGGCGTGCGGGAGGGCGTGCTCGTAGCCGGCGGAGGCGAGCACCACGGCCTGCAGCCCGGGCACCTCCCGCGTCCGCCGCAACCACCGACCGGCGGAGAACGGCAGGACGAGCACGTCGACCTCCCGGCCGCCCCCGGGG
>NZ_JALKFX010000203.1 GCF_023243045.1 Frankia sp. AgB32 | reverse complement strand
GTGGGTGGCCGTCAGCTGGCGTTCTGGCGGGAGACGCTGGCGGGTCTGCCCGAGGAGCTGAACCTCCCAACCGACCGCCCTCGTCCTCCCGTCGCCTCGTATCGGGGCGCCAAGCTCAGGTTCGTCATCGAGCCGGAGACCCACGCCGGGGTCGCCGCCCTCGCCCGGGAGAGTGGGGCGAGCCTGTTCATGGTGTTCCATGCTGTGCTTGGTGTGCTGTTGTCGGGGCTGGGGGCGGGGACGGATCTCCCGAT
>NZ_JALKFX010000202.1 GCF_023243045.1 Frankia sp. AgB32 | reverse complement strand
AGACCCTGCGCGGCCCGCGCGGCGGCATGATCCTGTCGAACGACGTGGACCTGGGCAAAAAGATCAACTCGGCGGTCTTCCCCGGCCTGCAGGGCGGTCCGCTGGAACACGTGATCGCCGGCAAGGCCGTGGCCTTCGGCGAGGCGCTGAAGCCCGAGTTCAAGCTGTACGCCCAACAGGTCGTCAAGAACGCCCAGGCCCTGTCCGGCGTGCTGATCGAGCGCGGCCTGGCCATCGTCTCGGGCGGCACCGACA
>NZ_JALKFX010000201.1 GCF_023243045.1 Frankia sp. AgB32 | reverse complement strand
CGACAGCGCCGGTGCGGAAAGGATCAGTGCGGCAAGGGTGGAAGAAACGAGCGTTTTCATCGTGGGTACCTGTCTGGTTGAGTGAGCCGCAACCACCGTCGACCACGTCGATGTCGTTGCGAGTACAGCCAATATAGGTACGCCGGCATCCGGGAAAAACGGCCGCCGCGCCAAATCATTTTTGATCCTGCGTCACGAATCGAACGTGGATTCGGTCGGCAGCCTTGCCGGTCGGGCGTCCTGCGTGAATAGCGC
>NZ_JALKFX010000029.1 GCF_023243045.1 Frankia sp. AgB32 | reverse complement strand
CCCGGGGGGGGCGCCGGGGGGGGGGGGCCCCGTCCTGGGGGGGGGGGGGGGGGGGGGGGGGGGGGGCCGGGGGGGGGGGGCCCGCCCGCCGGGGCCCGATGCTCCCGTCGAGGTGGCGGGACGCTCGCGCCGAACGTCAGATGTCCAGGAAGCGGACGTCCTTGGCGTTGCGCTGGATGAAGCTGCGGCGCGCGTCGACGTCCTCGCCCATGAGCACGGAGAACAGCTCGTCGGCGACAGCGGCGTCGTCCAGGGTGACCTGCAGCAGGATGCGCCGGTCCGGGTCCATCGTGGTGTCCCACAGCTCGGTCGCGTTCATCTCGCCGAGACCCTTGAACCGCTGGATGGCGTCCTTCGGCATCTTGCGACCGGCCTCCGCGCCCTGCTGGATGAGGCCGTCGCGCTCACGGTCGGAGTAGGCGTACTCCCAGTCCTCCCGGCCCCACTTGATCTTGTAGAGCGGGGGCTGGGCCAGGAACACGTGGCCGGCCTCGACCAGGGGACGCATGAACCTGAACAGCAGGGTCAGCAGCAGGGTCCGGATGTGCTGGCCGTCGACGTCGGCGTCCGCCATCAGCACGATCTTGTGATAGCGCAGCTTGGCGATGTCGAAGTCGTCGTGGATACCGGTGCCCAGGGCCTGGATGAGGGCCTGGACCTCGGTGTTCTTCAGAACCCGGTCGATGCGGGCCTTCTCGACGTTGAGGATCTTCCCGCGCAGCGGGAGGATGGCCTGGAACTTCGAGTCCCGCCCGCCCTTGGCCGAGCCGCCGGCCGAGTCACCCTCGACGATGTACAGCTCGCAGCGCTCGGGATCGGTGTACTGGCAGTCGGAGAGCTTGCCGGGCAGGCCGGTACCGCCGAGCAGGCCCTTGCGCCGGGTCAGGTCACGGGCCTGGCGGGCCGCGATCCGGGCCCGCTGGGCGTCGAGCGCCTTGTTGACGATCGCGCGCGCCTCGGTGCGGTTGACCTCGAACCAGTCCTTCAGCGCCGAGTAGCACATCTCCTGGACGAACTTCTTGGCCTCGGTGTTGCCGAGCTTCGTCTTCGTCTGGCCCTCGAACTGCGGCTGGGCGAGCTTCACCGAGATGATCGCCGTGAGGCCCTCGCGGATGTCGTCGCCGGAGAGGCGTTCATCCCCGCCGCGGGCGTTCGCCTTGACCGGCTTGAGGAGGTTCTGGTCCTTGGCGTAGGCGTTGACGGCGCTGGTCAGCGCGGCGCGGAAGCCCTCCTCGTGGGTGCCGCCCTCGTGCGTGTTGATGGTGTTCGCGAAGGTGTAGACCGACTCGGAGTAGCCGCCGTTCCACTGCATGGCGAGCTCGGCCTCGATGCCGGTGCCCTTCGACTCCAGCGAGATCACGCTGCGGTGGATGGAGTCCTTCGTCGCGTTGAGGTGCGCGACGAAGTCGACCAGGCCGTTCTCGTACTTGTAGGTGACCTCGACGGGCTCCTCGCCGCGCTCGTCGATCAGCGTGATCGACAGGCTCTTGTTGAGGAACGCCATCTCCTGCAGGCGCCGGGTGAGGGTCTCGTACTTGTACTCGGTCGTCTCGAAGATCTCTGGATCCGCCCAGAACGTGATGGAGGTGCCGGTCTTCTTCGACACGCCGGTCTTGACCAGCGGCTCCGCCGGCCGACTGCCCACGTACGGCTGGAACCAGACGTGCCCGTCGACCTGGATCTCGACATCGACGCGGGTCGACAGCGCGTTCACGACGCTGACGCCGACGCCGTGCAGACCACCGGAGACCGCGTAGGACTTGCCGTCGAACTTGCCGCCCGCGTGCAGCGTCGTCAGCACCAGCTCGACCGTCGGGATCTTCTTCACCGGGTGCATGCCGACGGGGATGCCGCGGCCGTTGTCGACGACCCGGACCCCGCCGTCGGCGAGCAGCGTGACGACGATCGTGTCGCAGTAACCGGCGAGCGCCTCGTCGACCGAGTTGTCCACCACCTCGTAGACGAGGTGGTGCAGCCCCCGCTCCCCGGTGGAGCCGATGTACATGCCCGGACGCTTGCGGACCGCGTCAAGACCTTCGAGAACCTTGATCGAACTTGCATCGTAGGCCACGCGGCGGGTCCCCTCGTTCTGGGCGGAAGTATCCACCAGTCTACCCGCCGACCGGCTATAGCGGACGCAGGGTGACCCCTGACGTCTGCGCAGCGCCCCGCGCGAGGGGAAGCTGAACTCCCCTACCCGGCCGACGGGTCCAAGGGCTTGGTGCGCCTCCACGACGGCAGGCCGACAGGTCGGCCGGTCGATCACGGTCGCGTCGCCTCCCGGCCACGACCGGTCGATCAGCCGTAGGTGTCCCGCGGACCGCGACCATGGGTACGCATCGGGCCATGCCGCCAGGACGGTGCGGTCGGACCCCGGACGGTGATCCGCTGGACGACCTGGGGGCCGAGTTCCCGGTGCAGGATGCTGAGAATCTGGCGGGACAGCATCCGCAGCTGCGTGGCCCACGCCGTCGACTCGGCGACGAGTTCCAGGTGGCCGTCGCGCAGGGAGACCGGAGCGCAGTGGTCGGCGATGTCCGGGCCGACGATGACGTCCCAACGGCTGATCACACTCGCGTCGGCCGCCTGGCCCCGCCAGCCGCGCGAGGCGAGCAGGCGGGTGATCGCCGAGCTGAAGGCGACCGGTTCCCGCCGGCCCGGGCGGGGGGGGGCGACCCCGGCCCGCCGGGGCGGGCGCGGCGCCGCGCGGTCGCGGCCGCCCCCCGCCCGGCGGGCCCGCCGGGCACCGGCCACCCCGCCCGGACTCCCGCCGGTGCCGGACCCACTGGCGGATTCGCCCCGGTTGCCGGAGTCCGCGGAGCGCGCGCCGGTGTCCCCTGCCACACCGGACGTCGCCGCGAAGGAGCCGCCACCGGCGCGGCCGCCGCCCCGGCCGCCGCGCACCCGCTCGCGGGAGTCCTTCTTCGCCTGCGCCAGGATCTGGCGGGCCAGATCGGCGCCGCGGGCGGCGCTGTCGTCGGGGGCGGCCGGGCGGTCGTCGGGCTCAGTCGGCATCGTGCACCTCCGCGTCGGCGACGAGGTAACGGCGGCCGGCGAGCTCCGCCGGCACATCCCCCCCGACGGCGGCCGTCACCAGCACCTGTTCGGCGGGCGCGACCAGTTCCGCGAGCCGGGCCCGGCGCCGGCTGTCCAGCTCGGCGAACACGTCGTCGAGCAGCAGCACCGGCTCCCGGTCGTCCGCCCGCAGCAGCTCGAACGAGGCGAGGCGCAGCGCGAGCGCGAACGACCACGACTCGCCGTGGCTGGCATAGCCGCGCGCCGGCCGGCCCGCGATGGACAGCTGCAGATCGTCCCGATGCGGGCCGACCAGGGTCATCCCGCGCTCGATCTCCCGCGCCCGGGCGTCCGCGAGTGCCGCGTGCATCGCCTCGACCAGCCGTTCCCGCTCGCCGGTGCCGCCTACCGAGCCCTCGGGCAGCGGCACGCTCGCCCGATAGTCGATCGCGACCTCGGCCGCTGCCCCGGCCACCGCCGCGTAGGCCTCGACGACCGCCGGCCGCAGCGCCTCGACCAGGGCCAGCCGGGCGGCGAGCAGTTCGGCGCCGTGCGTGGCCAGGTAGCCGTCCCACACGTCCAGGGTGCGCAGGTCACCTCGCCCACCGGAACGCCGCGCCGCCCCGGCCGTGCGCAGCAGCGTCGAACGCTGGCGGACGACCCGCTCGTAGTCGGCCAGCACCGCCGCCATCCGCGGCGCGCGGGCGACCAGCAGCCCGTCGAGGAACTGCCGGCGCCCGGCCGGATCGCCCTTCACCAGCGCGAGATCCTCCGGGGCGAACAGGACCGTGCACAGCAGGCCGAGCACATCCCTGGTCCTGGTGACGGGCGCGCGGTTCAGCCGCGCCCGGTTCGCCCGTCCCGGCACGATCTCCAGCTCGACGAGGGCCGCCCGGTCGCCGCGGACGATCCTGGTGCGCACGATCGCCCGGTCCGCCCCGTCCCGGACCAGCGGGGCATCGCCCGCGACCCGATGGCTGGCCAGGGTCGCGACATAGCCGATCGCTTCCAGCAGGTTCGTCTTCCCCTGCCCGTTACTGCCAACGAACGTGGTCGTTCCCGGACTCAGCGTGAGGTCGAGAGCCGGATAGGACCGGAAGTCGACGAGTGACAGATGCGTGAGGTGCACGTCACCCGTGGAGACGGATCGGCATGAGCAGATAGCGGTAGTCGGGCAGCTCGCTGCCGGTGCCATCGGCCGCGTCGCCCTCCGCACCGGACTTGCCGGTCAGGATCGCCGGCTTGTTCGCCGCGACGGCGGGATCCTCCGCGCTGGCGAAACCGATCCGCACGATGTCGGACTCCAGCGCGCCCAGGGCGTCGAGCAGGTAGGACGGGTTGAAGGCAACGGCCAGCTCCGGGCCGTCGTACACCGCCGGAAGCGTCTCGGTGGCCTGCGCCTCACCGCCCGTCCCGGCTTCCAGCACGAGGTGGTCCGGAGAGAACGCCAGCTGCACCGGCGCGGTCTTCGCCGCAACCAGGGCCACCCGGCGCACCGCCTCCTGCAGCGGGGCGATCTCCAGCTGGGCGATCAGCGGCGAGCTGTCCGGCAGCAGCTTGCGGTAGGGCGGGAACTGGCCCTCGAGCAGCCGGGTGGTCGTCTGCCTGGTCGAGCCGGCGAAGCCGGCCAGGGTCTCCCCGGACGGACCCGTCCCCAGCGCGATGGACACCTCCACCCCGGAGCCCGACAGCGACTTGGCGGTGTCCAGCAGCGTGCGCGCGGGCACCAGCGCCACCGTCACCGGAGCCGCCGGGGCGGCGTCGCCCTCGTCGGTGGATGCCTCGGCCGGGCGCCACTTCAACGTGCGCACCGCCAGCCGGTAGCGGTCCGTCGCGGCAAGGGTGAGGGTGTCGCCCTCGATCTCCATCCGCACCCCGGTCAGCACGGGCAGGGTGTCGTCCCGCCCGGCGGCGATGGCGACCTGCGCGACCGCGGCGGCGAAGGCGGATCCCTCGATGTGTCCCGTGACGGGAGGCATGGCCGGCAGCGCCGGGTAGTCGTCGACCGGCAGCATCGGCAGCGCGAACCGGGCGTTCCCGCAGGTGATGACGAGCCGGGTGCCGTCGATGGCGAGGTCGACCGGGGCAGCCGGCAGCGAGCGGGTGATCTCCGCGAGCAGCTTGCCGTTGACCAGGGCGCGGCCTTCCTCCGACACGGTCGCGTGCACCGTGCTCTGCGCGGCCACCTCGTAGTCGTAGGCGGCGACCTTGAGCATCGGCCCGGTGGCGTCGAGCAGGAGTCCCGACAGCACCTGGAGCTGAGTCGTCGGCCGGCTCGGCAGCGTCCGGGCGGTCCAGGCGACCGCCTCAGTGAATTCGTCCCGTTCCACCCGGAACTTCATGGTTAGCCCTCCTGTCGTTCCCTCCGGTGTGCGGAGGCAGCCGGTCGGGAACACCGATCAGCATCCCAGAGTGCCAGGCGGCGTCGGCGGGCGGCTGGCCCCGCCCCAGGCGCTTACTCGGAGCCCACGAAGTGGCACAGCACGCGCTCGATCATGATCGTCGCTCGTTGTCCACACCCCCTAGTACTTAGAGATTTTGATCTTTTGAAGAGAAATTTAGAATCGTGGTGGTAGTAGGGGGTGTGGATACTGGGGATAACCAACGTTTCCGCAGGTCAGAGCCATGATCTGCCGGTGCAAATCCTGTGGGTTCGCCTGTGGACAGGCGCAGTGGATATCCACACGTCGAGACGTCGTCCCCAGGGACTACTTTGTCCCTCCACAGGCGTTCCCCGGGTTATCCACAGGCTGTCCACCCCTTCTTCCACCCCTTCTTCCACCGGTTCGCCCACCCGCTGTCCACAAGGTTTTCCACAAGCTGTGGGTGGAACCACTCTGTGGGCTCGGTGCGCGGCCGATCGGCGACGGACTCGTGGCGGGACAGGGTCACCGGCGGTGGTCGTATGGCTTCGACGTATTCGTTGACGTCGCTGCAAACCCACCAAAGATCGCTCGATCGAGGGGTGGTCGGGCACGGCCCGGCTGGCGCGCTGTTCACGAACGTGGGCGGGTGTGCGGGTCGCCGCCGGGCGGTTGGGATGACCGTGTGTGGTCGGCGCCGACCGCGATGATCATGTCCGGGCAGGCCGTCGCGGTCGGTAACGTGCTACCGACAGTGGACGGGCACGACGGACCAGCCGTGCCACCGCGATGGCTGCGCACGGCCGAGCCGGCGGTGCGCAGCGACCTGATCTCGCGAACCCGAAGCGACCTGGACCCAGGCATCGCCGAGGCCGACGCACGGCCTGACACGGCACGCGGCCGCGGGGGCCACCAAGGGGGGATGGGGCCAGGCCCGACCAGTCGCCGTCGCGCCGTCCTGGGCGGCGTGTGCGGCTGCGGACGGCACGGTGGGGAGCGGTCCGGGGCGCGGGGTCGCCCGGCGGGGTCGGCCAGTGCTGGCGCGGGGTCGGTTTCCGGCAGGTGGTCAGTTCTGGCGGGCCTGCAGGCGGATGCGGTTGGTCAACTCGGTGACCTGGTTGTAGATGGCTCGCCGCTCGGCCATCAGGCCGCGGATCTTGCGGTCGGCGTGCATGACCGTCGTGTGGTCGCGACCGCCGAAGTGCTGCCCGATCTTCGGCAGGGAGAGATCGGTCAGCTCACGGCACAGGTACATGGCGATCTGGCGGGCGGTGACGAGCACCCGGCTGCGGGACGTGCCGCACAGGTCGTCCATGGAGACGCCGAAGTACGCGGCGGTCGCGTTCATGATCTGGATGGCGGTGATGTCCGGGTTGCCGGCGTCCGGGATCAGGTCCCGCAGCACGATCTCGGCGAGCGTGCGGTCGACGTGGGACTTGTTCAGGCTCGCGAAGGCCGCGACCCGGATCAGTGCCCCTTCGAGCTCGCGGATGTTGCGTTCGATGTGGGTGGCGATGTACTCGAGGACGTCCGGTGGCACGGGCAGCCGCTCGGTCGCCGCCTTCTTGGACAGGATCGCGATGCGGGTCTCGAGGTCCGGCGGGGTGATGTCGGTCATCAGGCCCCACTCGAACCGGCTGCGCAGCCGGTCCTCCAGCGCGGACAGCTGCTTGGGTGAGCGGTCGGAGCTGATGACGATCTGCTTCTCGCCGTCGTGCAGGACGTTGAAGGTGTGGAAGAACTCCTCCTGCGTCCGCTCCTTGTTCTCGAGGAACTGGATGTCGTCCACGAGCAGGACGTCCACATCCCGGTAGCGGCGCTGGAAAGCCTGCTGGCGGTCGTCCCGGATCGAGTTGATGAAGTCGTTGGTGAACTCCTCGGAGCTCACGTACTTGACCCGGGTGTTCGGGTAGAGCTTCAGCGTGTAGTGGCCGATGGCGTGCAGCAGGTGGGTCTTGCCGAGCCCGGAGTCCCCGTAGATGAACAGCGGGTTGTACGCCTTCGCCGGTGCCTCCGCCACGGCCACCGCGGCGGCGTGCGGGAAACGGTTGCTGTCACCGATGACGAACGTTTCGAAGATGTACCGGGGGTTGAGGCGGGCCTGCGCGGGCGCGGCCTCGACCGGCGCGGCCTCCCGGCCGAGGCCGGCACCCATCCGGATCGGCGGGGCGGCGTCCGCGGCCTCGGGGAAGGGCAGCTCGCCGTTCACCGGCGCGGACTTCTGCCGGCTGCCGCCGCTCGATTCCCCCCGCTCGGCCGCCTGCCGGGAACCGTCCGCGCCGCTGGCCGGGCCGGCGTCGCCCTCCCCCGGCTGGACGATCCGGATCGGGCCGCTCAGCGGCTCGGGATCGGGCAGGTGTTCCACGGTCACGGCGACCCGGATGTCACGTCCATACGCAGTGGACAAGGCTGTGGACAGGAACGGGCGCAGGCGCGAGTCGAGCAGTTCCTTGGTGAACTCGTTGGGCGCGGCGAGCAGCGCCGTGTCCTGAACCAGACCGAGCGGGCGGGTCAGCCGCAGCCACGCCCGCTGCTGGGCGGACAACGCGCCGTCGGCGACCCCGGACACGGCCTTCCGCCAGACCACGGCCAGATCCGGGTCACCCGCGGGCTCGTCTCCGAACGGTAGGCCGGCGACAGAGTCGGCGCGGGAGTTGGACACGAGGGCTCCTCGGGCAGTTCGGTGCGGTTCGCGGGCGGTGCGGTCCCAGACACGGGAGTCAGGTCGCGGATGTTGTTGTGGTCTCAGCCCGGTCGCGACCGGGAGACTTCGCCCCAATGGTTCTCCACATCGTCGTCCACAACCTGTGCATGGACGCGACAGGGCAGCCGGCGTGGCGCACCGGCTCGATCTCCTGGCGAGGTCCCCCGCCTCGCACCATCGCTCGGACCTACCGCTGCTCCCTGCCAAACGCCCTCTCCACAGGCGTTCTCCACAGGCCATGGTGCACCGAGCCGGCGGTCCCCACCGCCTCGCGGGCCGGATTGGCATCCGCCGACATCTGCGTGTGTGATGGTGCCCCGACGATCGTAAGGCGCGGCCCGAAGGTTCGTGCCGGCGCCGTCGGTCAGCGAACCGACCGCGTCCGCTCGGGCACGCGGCTGGCGGTCGTCCCTGGCGCCAGGCAGCGCCAGTGGCATTTGCTTACTAGCAGTCAGCGTCGCGAGCCTGGCCGGACAGATCCGCGTCGTCGCCCCGGTCCTGCCGACCGGGGTGTGGCCGAGGCAGACCGGCCCACCCGGTGTCTCTCGCCGGCGGACCCGTCGGGAGGCCGCCCGTTGGCACGGTTGTGGTCGGTCGGGATGCCGCCCGGGAGGCCGTGACGGCCGCAGGCATGTGTACGCTGGACCGAACCGCGGTGTTAGACCGCTTCGTTTGTCGTGGGATGTGCTTGTGCGGGCCGTGTGGTGTGGCCCGTCCCCGCGGCGGCGAAGCCCACCGCCCGCGTCCACCCTGCAGACGGAGTCGTCACGTGAGCAAGCGCACCTTCCAGCCGAACAACCGCCGGCGGGCCCGGACGCACGGGTTCCGGTTGCGGATGCGAACCCGTGCCGGCCGATCCATCATCTCCGCCCGCCGACGCAAGGGCCGCAGCGAGCTCTCCGCCTGACGGCGGGTTCCTGCTGTACCCCGGTTGACGATGCTTCCCGAGCAGGCCCGCGTCCGGACGAGGGATGAGCACGCCCGCGTGGGGACTGCTGGCCGACGGACGCGCTCTGGTCCACTAGTTGTCCACAGCCTGTGGACAACTAGTGGTGAGCCGCCGCGTGCGGGGTTCGTCGTCGGCCGGCGGGTGGGCAAGGCGGTCGTGCGTAACCGGGTTCGTCGCCGACTGCGGGAGCAGGTGCGCGCGCGGCTCGACCAACTGCCTTCCGGCACGATGCTGGTCGTCCGCGCGCTGCCGGATGCGGCCGAAGCGAGTTCCGACCGGCTCGGTCGCGCGCTGGACGACGCGTTCGCGCGGGCAACCGGCCCGGCGCCCGAGGGGAGCCGGCAGCTCGGCCGCCGGCAGCGGGAGGCGACCCGATGAGCGCCGGATCGATTCTGCTTGTCGTGCTGGGCGCCGCCGCCGTCGCGGACGTCGTCCTGGCCTCCCGAGCGGCCCGGCGCCGCGTGCCCGGCCTCGCCCGCACCCCCGCGGGGGCAGTGCGCGGCCCGCTGGTCTGGTTCGTCGGCGGCTTGGTGCGCCTGTACCGGGCGGCCTGGTCGAGCCGTAACGCGGGTATGTGCCGCTTCGAACCCTCCTGCAGCGCCTACGCCCTGGAGGCGGTACGCCGTCACGGCGGGGTCCGTGGCGGGGTGCTGGCGCTTGCGCGCGTACTGCGCTGTCAGCCGTTGTCCGCCGGTGGCTACGACCCGGTGCCGGGCGGGCAGCCCGCCGCGCCGCGGCTCGGCCCGGCTGCGGATTCGCCCATGTCGGCGGGAACCGTCGCGGGGTCCGCGGTCGTTCGCGAACCCAGGGGTAGGACGAGCACCAGTCTGTCCGGGTGCCGGGTGGGCGGTTCCGCCCGCACCGGTATCGCCGCGCCGGCCCACAGGCGTGGCTTCCCGTCTCCGGCCGAGGGGACACGGGCCGAGATCGTCGGTTCCGGTCGCGGACCGTGGGTTTGAGGAGTCAGTAAGTTGTTGGATCCGCTTTACCACCTTGCCGCGAACGCGATCGTCTTCTTTCACGGAGGCTTCGGGCCGATCTTCGGCGACAGCAGCTTCTTCTCCTGGGCCTTCTCTGTCGTCCTGCTCGTCATCTGCGTGCGAATTCTGATCTTCCCGCTGTTCGTCAAGCAGGTGAAGTCGCAGCGCACGATGCAGATGATGCAGCCACGGATCAAGGAGATCCGGGAGAAGTGGGGCCACGACAAGCCCCGCATGCAGCAGGAGATCATGGCGTTGCAGCGGGAGCACGGCAACCCGCTGCTCGGCTGTCTGCCGATCGTGCTGCAGATCCCGTTGTTCATCTCGCTGTTCCACGTGTTCACCCACCTGGCGCCGATGAACGAGGGCCCGAACGGCTCGCTGGTCTGGCGCCCCCGGGTCGGGCTCTCGGCCCACGAGGTCGAGCAGATCGCCTCGGCCAAGGTGTTCGGCATCTCGCTGTCGAGTAGTTTCCGCTCGAACAGCCAGCTCGTGGACTTCCTCGGGCTGAACACGACGCACGTCCGGATCCTCGCGGTCGTGCTGATCGTGCTGATGGGTCTGACGACGTTCATGACCCAGCGGCAGATCATGGCGCGCACCGGGCCGACCGACCCGCAGCAGGCGATGGTCCAGAAGATCCTGCTCTACGGCTCGCCCCTGATGCTCGCGATCTTCGGTTTCCGGTTCCCGATCGCCGTTCTGCTCTACTGGCTGACCACCAACCTGTGGAGCATGGGCCAGCAGTTCTTCGTGATCAAGCGGATGCCTCCCGTCCAGCCGCTGACCGCGAGTGGTCGTCCGGCTGGCCCGCGGACCGCCACCGACGGCAGTGCCGCTCCGGCCCGCCCGGCGCCCGGTGTCCGCGCCGGGGCGAAGTCGAAGACCCGTCCCCGGCCGGCGACGGCTGCGGGGCCGAGCCTGACGAAGGGCTCAGCACCCTCCGCCGACCTGGCGGAGACGCCGAAGGCGGGCGCCCGGTCGGCCTCGACCGCGCCGGCCGGCACCCGGTCCCGTAGCGGCGCCGCCGTGCGGCCGGGCGGGAAGGCGGCCACGGAGGCCGGTGCCACCGGGATAGCCGAGCAGGCAGCAGCAGGAGCCCCGGCCAGGTCCGGTGGTAACCGGAAGGACCAGACCGGCAAGTCGGCCGCGGCGCGCGCGTCGGACAGCGGCCTGTCGGCGGCCGCCGAGGCGGGAACCGCGGACGGCGCCGCTCGGCCCGCCCCCGTCTCCGCCGGCGCGAGTCGGCAGCCGGGTGGCTCCCGGCCGACCAAGCGCCGTGGCAAGGGCAAGCGGCCCGGCGGCCGGCGTTGATCCGGGCTTGTTCTCCCGGACCCGCCCGTGGTGCCGCAGGTAACCCCGATCATGTCACCGTGCGGAGGCATCCCGTAATCTCGGCTCCGCCGCCCCCCGTCCCCCTGGAGAAGTGCAGATGACCGGTTCGGCCCCCGACCTGGCTGTGGACGCGGCCGGAGTCACCGACGAGCAGGCCTCCCCCGAGTCCGAGCTCAAACCGCAGGAGCGGCGCATCGCCGACCTTGAGCAGGAAGGTGAGATCGCCGCCGACTACATCGAGGGCCTGCTGGACATCATCGACATGGACGGCGACCTCGACCTCGATGTCGAGAGCGGCCGGGCCATCGTCGCCGTGGTCGGCGACGGGCTGGACCGGCTGATCGGGACCGGCGGTGAGGCACTCGAGGCGCTGCAGGAGCTGACCAGGCTGGCCGTCCTGCAGCGGACCGGCACGCGCAGCCGCCTGATGCTCGATGTCGGCGGCCATCGGGCCCGCCGGCGGATCGAGCTGGGCAAGATCGCGACGGCTGCGGCGGAGCGCGCTCTCGAACAGGGCAAGCCGGAGACCCTCACCCCGATGACGCCGTTCGAGCGCAAGGTCGTGCACGATGTGATCGCCGAGATCGATGGCGTGCACAGCGAGTCGGAGGGTGAGGAGCCCAGCCGACGGGTCGTGATTCTGCTCGGCTGAGGGTGGGGCTGGGCGCGCCGCCGTCGCTGTTCGCCGGTGGGTGCTGTCGCCCCTGTGCCCGACGAGGTGGGGCCTGGCTGCGGCCGGGAGCCCGCTCGCCTCCCGGCGGGCGGCCTCCGGCGGACGGGCGCTAGATTCATCTCCGGCGGGGCGTGGCCGTGCGCGCCAGGGCGATCGGGAGGGTGCGGTGCCGCCTGCCCTTGGCTCTGCCTCGCGATCGCGCCGCTCGGTCACGGTCGTCGCGCTGGTCCTCGCCGGTCTGCTCGGCCTGCTGCACGCCTACCTGACCAGGCCGTTCTGGTACGACGAGATCTGGCGGGCGCACTTCGTCAGCGAGCCGGCGCGGTCGCTGTGGTCGGAACTCACGGTCGCCAACACTCCGTCGGCCTTCGGCTGGCTGGCGCTCACCCGGCTCTGCGGTGAGGTGTTCGGCTGGCACAGCTGGTCGCTGCGCCTGCCGGGATTCATCGCCCTGCCGCTGCTGGGCGCGGCGATGGTGGTGCTCGCCCGCCGCTTCGCCGGCACGGCGGCGGCCGTCGTCGCGGTCCTCTGGCTGTGCCTGAACTCGACCCTGTTGGATCTGGCCACGCAGCTCAAGCCGTACGCGATGGAGACGGCTGCGGCGGTTGCCATCCTGCTGCTGTGGATGGACGGCC
Source organism: Frankia sp. AgB32 (assembly GCF_023243045.1). Classification (GTDB taxonomy): domain Bacteria; phylum Actinomycetota; class Actinomycetes; order Frankiales; family Frankiaceae; genus Frankia. Next base: position 61,825 of record NZ_JALKFX010000029.1, on the reverse strand, counting down.
CCCGTACCGGATCCGCGGCGGCCGTCGACGGCGGGAGCGTGGCGGTTCGCAGCCCGGACCGCGCGCGCCTCGTCCGCCGCACCGCCGCCGGGTTGCTGGCCCTGCTCGCCGTTCCCGGCATTTTCATGATTGTTCCGTTGGCGGCGGTGGATCTGTGGCGTGGGCCGGCCCGGCGGTGGCGGCTGGTCGAGTGCCTGCCAGCGCTCGTCCTGGCCGCCGCGGACACCGTCGGTTTCATCGCGCACCAGTCCAGCCAGCGCAACGGCAACTACTGGGACCGTCAGTTTCTCGCCGGCCGGAGCCCGATGTCGGCGCTGCGGTTCGTCGGCGACCAGGTCCGGGAGACGGTGACCGGATCCGTCCCCGGCATCGACCGGTTCGACCCGAGCCTGCTGCACGGCGCGGTGCACGGCGGTCCGCTCGGTGCGGTACCCGCGGTCCTCGTCGCGCTCGCGGTTGCGGCCGCCGGGCTGGTCGGGACCGCGGCGCTCGCGCGGCGCCCGGACGGTCGGCTGTTGCTCGCCGCGCTCGGCGGGGCCGAGCTGATGATGCTCGCCGCGAGCGCCGCGCGGTACTGGCCGTTCGGTCCGACCCGGACCAACCTGTTCGTCGTCCCTATGATCGTCATTGTGGTGGTGGTGGGCGCCGAGCGGGCGGTTCACCGGCTGGCTGTCGCGGCTGGCACACGATGGGCCCTTCCTGGCCCTGAGATGGCCGCTGACGGCCCGAACGCTGTAGCCCTTACGTTGCCCCTCCCGGGACGCGTAAGCAGTCATCCACTGTCCGGCATTTCCGGCAGCGGGATCGCTGAAAGTGATGGGACGGAGACGCCTGGTGTCGCGGCTGTGGCTGTGGCTGCGGCGGCGGGTGGGGCGCGGCGTCGCTGGGCGCGTGCTGCCGTCGCGCTGCCGGTCGCCGGGATCGTCGCGTGGTGCGCGTGCGGCGGGCTGACCATCACCGCGTCGTTGGCTGGCAGCACCACGTTGTGGGATCACCGCGACCGGATGCGCGGCCTCGACCGGATGGTCGACGCCGCTGTCGCGGCCCGGCAGCTGGCCCGACCCGGCGACGTCGTCGCGGTCGGCGGCCGACTCGCCCGCCCGGGCTGGCTGTACGCGATGGAGGCCAGCGACGACCAGCCCCGCGATCCGTCGGGTCTGCCGTCCAACGACCCCGCCGGCACCCCCGCCAACCAGCGCCTCGGCTCCCTGCTGCCGCAGCCCGCGGCGGCGCGGACTTCTCGCGGGGCGACCGTGCCCGACGACGGCCCCACCTCCGGCGTCGTGGCCGGACGGGGCGCCGCTGGTGCCGCGGGCAGGCCACCCCGGGTCGCGCGCGACGACACCGTCTTCTTCGGCGGCGACGTACCGCCGCTCGCCCAGCGACTGGCAGCCAGGCCGAGCCCGCCACGGCGCCTGCTGGTGTTCGTCTTCGACATCGAGCGAGCCGGCCTGGCCGGGCAGCTCGCCGCACTGCCGCGGGCCGGCTGGTGCCCGTCGCGTTCCTGGTCGTTCCCGCTGACCGGCACCCTCACCGTCTACGATCACTGCCCGTCCGCCGCGGTCCGGCCCGCCGGTTCGGCGGCCGCGCTCCGCTGATCCCCCGGTAGCCCGCGTGCGGTGGCGATGCGAAGTGCCGTGGCGGGCGGACCGGGGCGAACGGCGTGCTGATCCCGTCGGCGAGGGGGAGTCGCGCGTCGTCCACGGCCATCGAGGACGGCTCCGGGCAGCACCCGTGGGGCGGCGAGGATGCTGGGCGGGTGCGTTGTTCTCTTCGAACCCCATCCATCCCGGCCGGCGTCCTCGCGGCCGCCGGCCGGCCGTCTCGTCCGGCCTCCCCGTCCCTGGCCGGGTGCCGTCCACGTGGTTCGGCACGGTTCGGTGCGGCCGGCGGCCCGTCCGGACCCACCCGGGCAGGTGTGCGATGACCGACGCGGATCAGACCCCCCGGGCGGGGGCGGTGCCGCCCGCTCCGCCGGCGGCCGCGGAGCTGTTTGGTCCGAGGCTCGCCGATGCCATCCGTTTCACCGAACTCCTCGCGACCGCCGGGGTCGAGCGTGGGCTGATCGGCCCGCGCGAGACCGAGCGACTCTGGGAGCGTCACGTGCTCAACTGCGCGGTGCTCGCGGAGGCCGTCCCGGCGGATGCCGACGCCGTTGACGTGGGCAGCGGCGCCGGCCTGCCCGGCATTCCGCTCGCGCTCGCCCGCTCGGACGTGCGGGTGGAACTGCTTGAACCCATGGAGCGACGGTGCCGGTTTCTCCAGGAGGTCGTCGCTGAACTGCGACTGGCGGACCGGGTTTCCGTTCGGCGTGGCCGCGCGCCGGATGCCGGAATCGGCCCGGACAGTCGTAGATTCGGGGTAGCCGTGGCACGTGCGGTCGCCCCGCTTGAGCGGTTGGGCGCAATCCTCCTTCCGATGTTGCAACCGGGTGGTGTCATGCTGGCGATGCGCGGTTCGCGGATCCTGGAGGAGTTGCAGGACGCGCGCGGCAGTCTCGGAACCCAGGGCTGGCATCCGGTGGATGTCGTGGTGTGCGGAGAGGGCCGGGTGGCGGAACCCACCCGCGTCCTTCGCGCCGTGCGTTCCTCCCAGCCTTCCCGGGCCGAGAAGGGGAAAGGGCGCGGCGACGGTGAGCGGCACGATGACAGACAGGCCAGACGAACGGCGTGGGACTCACGGCGATCACGGGAGGTTGGCCGTGACCAGCCGACGCGTGGACAGTCTCGTTCCACGTGAAACAGCGTTGACGGGTCGGGATGGATCCGCCGGTGGGGGCACTCGGGGCCACGAGTCCGCGATCCCCGCTCTGGATCCCCTCGACCGGTCGACCCCGATCGGAGCGGCGGCGGCAGCAGCAGTGGAAGCCTTGGCGGCAGAACGACGACAACCATTCCCTCGTCCCACCCGGCGACGCATCATCTCCGTCGCCAATCAGAAGGGTGGCGTCGGCAAGACGACGACCACGGTCAACCTCGCTGCGGCCCTGGCCTCGCATGGCGTGCGGGTACTGGTGATTGACCTCGACCCGCAGGGCAACGCGTCGACCGCGCTGGGGGTCGAGCATCACAGCGGCATCCCCTCGATCTACGAGGTGCTGCTGGGGGACCGCCCGCTGGACGAGGTCATCGTCGAGTCGGGCGAGGCGCCGTCACTGTTCTGCGCGCCCGCGACGATCGACCTCGCCGGCGCGGAGATCGAACTCGTCTCGCTCGTCGCCCGGGAGAACCGGCTGCGGCGCGCGATCGCCAGCATGCAGCGGGAGGTCGACTACGTCTTCATCGACTGCCCGCCGTCGCTGGGGCTGCTGACCGTCAACGCCCTGGTCGCGGCGCGGGAGCTGCTCATCCCCATCCAGTGCGAGTACTACGCGCTGGAGGGCGTGGGGATGCTGCTGCGCAACGTGGAACTGGTGCAGGCCCACCTGAACCAGGAGCTGCGCCTGTCGACGATTCTGCTGACCATGTACGACTCGCGGACCAGGCTGGCTGATCAGGTGGTGCAGGAGGTCAAGGAGCACTTCGGCGAGCGGGTCCTCGGCACCACGATCCCCCGCAACGTCCGGCTGGCGGAGGCGCCGAGCTACGGCCAGTCGGCCCTGACCTACGATCCGACCTCCCGCGGGTCGCTGTCCTACCTGGCGGCGGCGCGGGAGCTCGCCGAGCGCGGCTGGGAGCCGAACGGAGCGCCGCGGTGAGCGCCCGGCGCAGCGGGCTGGGACGCGGGCTCGGCGCGCTCATCCCGGTCGCGCCGCCGCCGGGTGAGGAGCGCGACGGCACTCGTACGGGTGCTGGCAGTCGTGCCGGCCAGGGGGGCTACGACTACCGGGACCCGGACCACCGGGACTACGACGACGGGGACTACGCCGAACACGGCAGCGGCCGTCGCGGCCCGGATGCCGGCGAGCGCGCGAGTACCGGGCCGCTGCCGGTGCACGGCGCCTACTTCCGCGCGATTCCGGTCGAGAACATCGTCCCCAACGCGCGCCAGCCCAGGACGCACTTCGACGAGGACGCCCTGGAGGAGCTGGCCGCGAGCCTGCGCGAGGTCGGCCTGCTCCAACCCGTCATCGTCCGGTCGGTGGCCCAGGACCGGTACGAACTCGTCATGGGCGAGCGGCGCTGGCGGGCGTCGCAGGTCGCCGGACTCACCGTGATTCCCGCGATCGTCCGGGAGACGGCGGACGACGCGATGCTGCGCGATGCCCTGCTGGAGAATCTGCACCGCCAGCAGCTCAACCCGCTGGAGGAGGCGGCGGCGTACGAGCAGCTCCTGCGGGACTTCGGCGCGACCCACGAGGAACTCGCGGGCCGCCTGGGCCGGTCCCGCTCGCACGTCACCAACACGATCCGGCTGCTTGGGCTGTCCCCCGCCGTGCAGCGTCGGGTCGCGGCCGGCGTGCTCTCGGCGGGGCACGCCCGCGCGCTGCTGTCACTGCGTGATCCCGAGGCGCAGGACCGGCTTGCCACTCGCATCGTCGCGGAGGGCCTGTCGGTACGTGCCGTCGAGGAGATCGTCGCGCTGGACGAGGATGTGCCCCGCAGGCGAGCGCCGCGGGGACCGCGGGCGGCCTCGCCGGTTCTCGCTCGTTTCGCCGACCACCTGTCGGATCGCTTCGAGACCCGGGTGAAGGTCGACATGGGCCAGAACAAGGGGAAGATCACCGTCGAGTTCGCGTCGATCGAGGATCTGGAGCGCATCGTCTCGGTCATGTCCCCCGCAGCCGTTCAGGACGAGACGAACGCCGACGGCTGACCGGACCGCCAGGTTTCCCGCCTGCCGTCGGGCGCGCGGGACCAGGCAGCCGGAAGCGCGGTCAGGCCGGATTGCCGGCCTGACCGACCTTGCGCAGCACCCCCTCGGGTGTCATCGAGCCGAGTAGCCGCTCCAGCGCGACCTCGACGTCCTCCCGCCAGCTCACCGCGTTCTTCACTTCGAGCCGAAGCCTGGGCCAGCGGTGGTGCGGCCGCACCGTCTTGAAGCCGACCGCGAGCAGATACTCCGCCGGCACCACGCAGCGGGTGCCGGAGTCCTGCAGGTCACCGAAGGCCTCCACGGCCCGGAAGCCCCGGCGCAGGATCTCCTTCGTCACCGCCTGGGTGAGGATGCGGCCGAGTCCCTGGCCCTTGAACTCGTCGACGATCAAAGCCGTCATCAGCAGGACGGCGTCCGGCGAGACGGGACTGGTGGGGAAGGCCGCCGAGCGAGGCACGTAGGCCGGCGGAGCGAACATGACGAAGCCGGCCGGCACGTCGTCAACATAGATGATCTTGCCGCAGCTTCCCCATTCGAGCAGTGCGGAGGAGACCCAGGCCTCCTTCTCCAGATCGGTGGCTCCACTTTCCTCCGCGCGGCTTCGCGCGACGGGGTCGAGCTCCCAGAACACGCACCGCCGACAGGGCAGGGGCAAGTCGTCGATGTTGTCCAGGGTGATGTTCGCGATGCGACGGCTCATCTAACGGGCACTCCAGCGATCGACCACCGGGCCGCTGCCCGGACAGATCGAGAGGGGCAGCGTCATTCGGCTTCAGCCTAGGCTGGAAGGTCCTGATCGAGCGCCGACGTTGATGCCCGTTTCACGTGAAACCTCTCTCCCGTCGCCGCGCCGGCGGGTCAGGCGCGTCCGGCGAGGCGCGGAACGTGGAGCTGACCGGTCGGCGCGTCCATCTCGGGCGGGAGGAACAGCCGCTGTGTGGCCGCGAGGACCGCCTCGGCCACCGCGGCCCGGAACTCCGTCGAGCCGAGCGCCTGCGCGTCGTACTCGTTCGTGAGATAACCGAGGTCCAGCCGCACGGTCGGCATCCGGGTGCGGCGCAGCAGGTCCCAGACCTTCGGATGGGTGCGGCAGTCCTGCATGTTCGTCCGGGAGACGATCTCGCGCTGGACGAGCTGGGCGAAGCGCTCACCCATCGCCGACGTCCCGCGAGCGTTGCCGTAGTAGTAGGCGGACACGCCCTGCGCGCTGGGGGACACACTGCCGTCCGCGTGCAGCGAGATCAGCAGATCCGCCTCCAGCGCGTTGGCGCGGGCGGCGCGCTCGGTCTCCGAGGGGGACTCGTCCGCGCCGTGGATGAGGTGGGTCTCGAGGCCGGAGTCCAGGAGCCGGGCGGACAACCGGGCGGCGAGATCGGCCATCAGATCCCGCTCACACAGGCCGTTGCTGACGATGCCGCGGTCGTCCCCGCCGTGGCCCGGGTCGAGCGCGACGATCACCCCGAGCAGGGACGTGCCGCGGGCCAGCATGCGGACCGACTCCCGCAGGACGTCAGGCCGACCACCGGTGACCGTGCGACGCAGTCGCGTCAGCTCGCGCAGCGTCACCGGGCCGCAGCGGCCGTCCGACTCCAGGCCGCGGTTGCGCTGAAAGTCCCGCACCGCGCTCTCCGTGCGTGGGCCGAAGATGCCGTCAGTGCGGCCCACGTCAAATCCCATGTTGGACAGGCGTTCCTGAAGGGCCGCGACGTCATCGCCGACGAAGGGATGCGCGGCGCTGAAATAGAGGAGCCGATCACCGAGATTGTGGCGGGCCTCTTCGAGCGCCCGTGCGGTGTCGGGTCCCAGGATGCCGTCGACCGAAAGGCCACGACTCTGCTGGAATGCCCGCAGCGCGTTGTCGAGGTCGCGATCGAAACGGTCGGGCGAAGCCGCGCCCGTGGCGGGAGACCCGGCGGCGATCGACACATCGCCGGACACACCGCTCGCGGTCTCCCCCTCGACGACCGGCGCCGCCTCGGCGGGTTCTCCGGCGGCGGACTCATCCGGTTCTCGGCCCTGCCGGGGGGGCGCTGGAAGAAAACCGAGATACGTGAGGGTCGCCCGAACGTCGGCGACGATGGAGCCGTGGTCTCCCAGCCGCAGCAGCTTCACGAAGATGAACCTTTCAGCTTGGCCACCCAGGGTGTTCTCCGGTGAAGCCGGAGACGGGTCCGCCGCATCGACGGGACTGCCACCGACTGACGATTGCTGGATCTCAAGCCTAGGCCATGCCCATGTGGTCCCGACCGGTCAGGAACGGGAACCTGCCGCATTGACCGTTCACGGCCGGCTCGTCCCGACGTCGTGTGAAGGTCTGCGGCGCAGAGGGCGTCGAGGCCGGACCGCGGAGGTTGGACGGCCGGGCCGGGGCCGGCCCCCCCCGCCCCCCCGCCCCCCCCCCCCCCCACCGCCGCGTGGGAACGCGCATCGGGGACTGGTCCGCACCGGCAGCCAACCCCCGACGCCGCTGACACCCCCCCACCACCGCGAAGGAACCCGGATGCCCTCACCGCAGCCCCACCGCGTCGCCGTCCTGGTCATCGGCGACGTCCCCGGCACCGACCCGGGCGACGCCGCGAACAGGCTCGCCGTCGCGATCATCAACACGCTGCCCGAGCAGATGCCCACCCCCGACCCGCGCGGCCGGCGCCTGCCCGACAGCCATCTGCACAGCGTCGCCCCCCTGGCCACCGCCGCCCGCAACGGCCACATCACCGTCCAACTCGCCCACCTGCCCGACTGACCAGCACCCGCCACCACCCGAAAGGACCCACGATGACCGACACCCACGAGACGGCCCGGCTGACCGCCGACGTGGTCGCCCTGTCCGAGCGCGACGGTGTCCCGCACGTGCTGCTGATCCGCCGCGGCTGGCCGCCCTACGCCGGGATGTGGGCGCTGCCCGGCGGCCACCTGGACGCCGGGGAGCGGCCCGAGACCGCGGCCGTACGCGAACTGGCGGAGGAGACCGGGATGCGGGCGCCGGAGCTGCGGCTGCTGGGCGTCTACGCCGAGCCCGGGCGCGACCCGCGCGGCCGGTACATCACCTGGGCCTACACCACCACGCTGGCGGACACCCCGGCGCCGACCGCAGGCACCGACGCGGCCGCCGCCCGCTGGGTGCCCGCACACGAGGCCCTGCACGAGGGCCTGGCGTTCGACCACGGCGACATCCTGCGCGGCGCGCTCGTCCCCGCCGGCGCCGTCGAGGCCATCCACGACGCCCTCGACGGCGCCGGCGACGCGCAGCACCACATCGAGGTGTGCGCCGGCCAGATCCTCGGCCGCACCCAGCCCACCCACGGCCCGGCCGTGCGCTGGACCGCCACCCTCACCATCACCGCGACCTGACCCCACCCGACCCGCATCTCATCCCCCAGCAGCACCCGCGAGAGGACACATCCCATGGCCGCCACCAGCCGTATCCAGCGCCAGGCCCAGACCCAGCAGCGCGACCGCCAGACCCACCAGAGCCTCGAGCGCCTCCGGGAGGGCTACCGCGCCGGCGCCATCCGCCAGGACCTGCGCCGCACCAGCCAGACCCAGCAGCAGACCCGCGGCTGACCCGACCCGACCCGGCCCCACCGCCACCAGCCGCATCCACCAGGAGAGATCATCATCATGATCCGTATCAGCGTCCTGCGGGACACCGCTCTGACCGCCGGCGCCCTCGCCCTGACCGCGATGGCCGCCCAGGAACTGCGCCGGCCCGCCTACCCCACCCTCGGCACCGACGCGCCGATGCCCCCGGCCCGCCACGGCTGGCTGCAGGTCCTGGGTGGGACCGCCGGCGACCGGACACGTCGGGTCCGGCCCGCCACCGCCGAGGAGGCCGCCGCGTCCGAGGCGTCGCGCCAGTCCGGTGACGGCGGCTGGATCGCCGTGGGCGACGACGGCCGGATCCTGCCGCTGGACGCCCCGGCGGTCCTCGCCGGCGCCGGCCGGTACACCCCGACCGGCGGCCGCATCGAGGTCGCCTACGTCGACGCCGGCGTCGACCACGCCACGGTGGCCGCCGGTCGGGCCACCGGCGCGATCGAGATGGTCCGCCGCCGCCGGGCCGCGGCCGCCGCCCTGGTCGCCCGCGTCATGGGCACCACCCCCACCGCAGCGCCGCTCGTCGGCGTCGATGCGCTGCTCGACGAGGCCGACGAGGTACTGAGCCAGGGCGACGTCGACGAGGACGGCGAGCAGGACGGACGGGTGGACCACACCGACATCCCCGCAACCACGGCCGCTGACGACTACGCCGACAGCACCAGCTGAGCATCCCCGGCGCGGCGCCCATGCCTTGGACAGCCATCGCCGCGCCGGGGTCTCACCCGCTCCCAGCAGAGAGACGAGAGGACCCCAGCATGACCGCCCCGACCGCCCCGCGCAGCCACCCCGGCCCGGACACGCCCACCCTCCCCGCCGCTGACGGCGCGTTCCTCGACGAGATCGCGGCCGCCGCCGGCCTCGTGCTGGCGTTGCACACCCCCGCCGGCGTCACGATCCCCGCCGCCGCGGCCGCGTTCGGCCGGACCGAGGCGTGGGTGCGTGGGCAGGTCGGCGCCGACCGGCCCACCGGCACCATCACCGCCGTCCCGGACCTGCGCACCGGCGCCACCCGCTACCGCTACACCCAGCTGGCCGTCACCGACATCACCCTGATCGCCAGCGCCCTGGTGGCTCTCGCCGAGCACGACTGGGCCCAGGGCGAGCACGTCGACGACCTCGGCCGGGTCGACATCACCGGCGCCCTGCGCACCGCCGCCGGCACACATCCCGAGGAGATGCCCGACGCCCCCGACCTCCTGGGCGCGCTGCTCGCCGCCCAGGACCGCCTCGCCGCCGCTCTCGGCCACGACCCCGCCGAGGTCGACGCCGGCGAGACCGTCGCCGCCTGGCAGGACCATCCCTCCCGCAGCTACGACGAGGTCCAGGCCCTCCTGCTCGACGTCGTGATGGGCGCCGGCCGATGACCGCCCGGCAGGACACCGCGGCCCTGACCCGCACCTCCGCCGGCCGAGCCCTCTACGTCGACACCGACGGAGCAACCCGCCCCGCTCGGCACGGCTCCCGTGCGGGAGCCGTCACCGTCCAGCCCGTCGGCAAGCACCGCGCCGGCCGGCAACTCGACGGCCGCGCCTGGAACCAAACACCCCACCAGTAGCGCCCGCACCACCGTCCCTCGTCCCCGACACCAGACAGGCAGATGACCACCAACACCACCGTCACAACCCCGGGCCCGGCTCTCCCCACCGGAGAGCCGGGCTCCGGCGTGTCGTGGCACAACACGCCCGACACGCCGCGCGTCCGTACGCGGCAATCGGCGCCGGCCGCGGTAGGAATGATCCGTGGCCAGAGCACCGAGACCAGCGGGTCTACGACCCGACGCGCCCCCGCGCAGCTACGCGCGCTCAGCGCGGATGGAACTGCTGATGAGCCCCGACCTGAAACAGCGGATCCGCGAGGCCGCGGCCGCCGACGGTCGGCCGGTACTGCCCTGGATCCTCGACGTCGTCGAACGCGCGCTGCCGCCACGGCTGGACGACGAGGCGCCACCGGAGGAGACGCAGATGGCGTCCTAACGCAACGAGGGCCGCACCGGTCAGTGCGGCCCTCGCCTACGTGTGTGCGGGGCCCGAGTTGGCGCTCGGGTGATCCCGCTTGTTGCCCCTCCTGCGAAGGAAGCATCGTGCTCTCCAACAACGATGCCACGCGCCCACGCGCGTTGGCCACCGACCCGGCCCGATCGGTCGGTCGTGTAACCGCTCACCCCCGACGTCTGGCACATGCCGCGTCGTACCGGTCACCCGCCGCCTACCAGGACACCATCGTGGTCTCTGGGGGTGCGCGGTGAGCACCAGCACCAACACGGTCGACCCGACGGCGCAGGGGTTGATGTTCCACGGCCGGGCGCCTGGGGATCGGGATGACGGCGCCGAGGTGATGCGGACATGGCGAGCGGTGAGCCTCGCCGCGGCTGGTGCGCGGCCGCGGCTGCCCCCGGTGGAGTACGCCGTCCTGCTGGCCGTGCAGGCGCTCACCGCGTCGTGGACGCGGCTGTGGGACGAGGTGTATGTGGCCGACGTCGCGATCGTCGCCGGGCTCATGGCTGCGGACGGCACCGGGGACGCCAAGGAGTGCGGCCGCCGGCTCCGGTCGTTGGCCGGACGGGGGCTGGTCAGCTATCAGCCGAGTCGGATCAAGGGCCGGCCGAGCCGGATCGGTCTCGGCACCGGGCTGCCCCCGACGGCTGTCGGCGCGACGGTTCGGGGGGGGCACACGGCCCCCCCGAAACCGAACCCGGACCCGGACCCGGCGGGCAACGTTCGGGGGGGTCACCTGACCCCCCCGAATCCGGGAAATAGGGGGGGTCAGGTGACCCCCCCACTACCGGGAGGGGTTCGGGAGGAAATACCACCACCGTCGGCCGACGCCGGCACCGGTACGCAGACCGGGCTGTTGGTCGCCGTGCCCGGTGGTGGTGAATCAACATCCACAACGACCACGGACACCACCCCGGCGGACACCACCCCGGACGCGCTGACGGCGGCGGACGTCCGCCTGGTGCTCGACGCGATCGCCGCGGTGCTGCCGCTGCCCGCGCGGGGCCGGGCGCTGCTCGCCGGACCGGTCCGCGACGCGCTGGCGTCCGGCTGGGACCCGGTGGCACTCGGTGTGCATCTGGCCGCCGGGGTCCGCCCCGCAGACATCCGCACCACAGCCGAGGCGCTGATGCGCTACCGGCTGCGCCTCGGCGACCAGACGCGGCCGCGGGTGCTGCCCGAGGGCCCGGCGGTGTGCCCGTGTGCGCCGTGCCGCCGACACACCGCCGCCACTGAGACCGCCGACCGTCAGGCAGCGGCACGGAGGGAGCAGGCCCGTGCCGCCGAACGGCACCAGGCCGTCGCCGCCGAGGCTGACCTGGCGACGGCGCGGCATGACGCGATCGACGAGGAGCTTGGCCCGGTGCTGCACGGCCGAATCGTGCAGGCCGCGATCGAGGCCCACCCGATCCTGCGGACCCGCACGCTCAGCGCCGAACGGGTGCGCCGTCTCGCCTCGCAGGTCTACGCCGAGCACGATCACGACGTCGCCCGGCTCCGGGACTACGCCCAGGGTCTGCCGGTGCCGGCCGAGACCGCACCGGCCACGCAGACGACCCCCAACGCCACGCAGAGCATCACCCCCACCCCGACGTACCCGGACACCCCGGATCTGCCGTCAGCGGCCGAGCTGGCGGCCGCGATCGCGGCACGGGTCGGTGCCGCATGACGGCCATCCGGCCGGTGACACCGGCGACGGCTGCGGCCCGGTCGGCCGCGGTTCGGGCCGCGGAGCACCTCGCGCCGGCCGGCACCCGGATCGGCACGGGTGCTCCGCTGGGCGGCTGGGTCGCGCTCGCCGGCACGCCGGACCCGACCGAGACGGCGCGCCGCACCCAGGCTGGTCTGGGCGCGGTCACCGACGTGCCGGTCCTGGAGATGCTGCTGGGCCTGCCCCACGGCCTGCCCGTGCCACCGGGTGCCCTGTCGGACCGTGACCGCCGTGCCCTGGCCGCGGCCCCGGCGGGCTGTGCGGACCACGGTCCGGACGGGATCGTCCGCCAGGCGCGGCCGCCGCTGACCCCGGCGCTCGCGGTCGTGTCCGCTATCCGCGGCTGGCGGGCCGGACTGGAGCAGGCGGGACGGTACGCGCCGTTCTGCGCCCGGGCGGTCGTGGTGCCCCGGGCGCCGCGCGACCTGTTGGCGGCGTGCGTGGAGGCGGACTTCTACGGCGTGGGCCTGGTGGTCGTCAGCGAGTCGGAGGTCGACGTGCTGGTGACACCGGAGCCCTACCGGGCCCGCCGGGTCACGGCCCGCCGGTGGTGGCTCGCCGAGCAGGTGCACCGGGCGCTCGTCACGCGTGACGAGCGGGCCGCGGCCGGGATCGGTGCCCCGTGACGCGCCCGCTGCCGGTGCAGCCCGGCCTGTTCGACGACGGCGTGCTCGTCGACGAGCCGCTCGGCTCCGACGCGGTGCTGCTCGCCCGGCTGGCCGCCGGCGAGACCGTCGTCGTGCGCCTGCCCGGCCTGTACCAGCCGTACGGCCCGCTGCTGCGCCACCTGCGCGACGCCGGTCTGCTGGTGCGGATCGGCCGGGGCACCGTGTGGGGCAATCAGCACCGGCTGCGCCCCGGCGCCGGCGACCAGGAGCGCGCCGAGGTGATCGCCGCCTACGAACAGCATTTGCGGGGCCGGGCGGATCTGCTGGCCCGCCTGCCCGAGCTCCGCGGCCGCGCACTCGGATGTTGGTGCGCGCCACGGTCGTGCCACGGGGATGTACTGGCCCGCCTCGCCAACGCGGCCGGGGCAGACAGGATCATCGGCAACGTCAGGACCAACCGGGGGAGGACCCGATGAGCGAGCAGCAGGCCGGCGGCGAGGGCCAGGACGTGGACGCGGTCGGCGCGACCGGGACGTGCGCGAGGTGCGCGAGGTGCGGGACGGCGTTGATCCCGGGGACGACCGCGACCGGGGTGGGCGAGTGCGCCGACTGCCTGTACGGGCCGACGTCGCAGCCGTGGGACGACGACGAGACCGACGGCCAGGGCGACGGTGCGAGCCGTTACGCGCCCGGGGTGATCGTCGACCTCGACAACCCCACGTCGTACATCATCTGACGATCATCACGTGACGACCGTCCACCTCTAACGATCTTGCAAAAGCAGGCGACCGGAAACGATCATGTCGAGCCGTCCGCCCGGATGCCGGTTTTGATCATCGCCCGAGCATCTGGCGATCATGAAATCTCGGGATAATCAACGGTGTAGACAATCTTGCTCGAATGATCAAAAAACGATCGAAACGGCAATGACCTGGCAATTGGTGGATAGCGGACTCCATGGAAACCGGATCATGTTTCGGGAGCCATCGAAACCAGACGAATGAGGGGCGACACATCGGCCGGCCGCGGGCTGAGCAAGGAGCGGCCCGGCGCACCCCGCCGATCTGGATGGTCCCGGCCGGCGCTGCCGGCGGGAACGAGGGCCAGGAGCGCGTGCGCCGCCGTCGGCGAGCCGCGCCGGTGAGCGCCGCATGTGCGGCGAGGTCCGGTACACCCGCCGCCGGCCGCCAGGGTCATGACGGTGGATCGGGTCGACCCCACGGAGCTCGACACCCTATGGAGGGGTGCTGACGTCACGGGTGGCTCGCACCACCCGAGATCGGTGACACTCCGTGACAATTTGCGTGTGGTGTGATCCGTCAGGAATTGGGCCGGAATTGGTGTTGATACATCATCTGGGTGTGTGTCTCGGTGTGGCACACCAGATGTCGCGGGCCAGCCCGCGACGGGGTCGTGACGATTCGTGCAAATGGATCCCGATATAGCTCGAACGGGTGTGCCCGTGCGTCGGCCGGGGCCGGCGGCCGACGGGATCCCCCCTCGTACGTCGAGGATCCGGCCGTCCACGCACACCGCTGGCATATGTCCCGGTGTAATCCGCGTCGCTGTGGTGGCTGTCCGCCCCCGAAATCATCGGTGAAATGGTCGCGGAATAGAGCGCCCCCTGAACGCTGCCATGAGAGCCGATTCGGTCATACGTACTCCCCCGAATCAAAATGCATTGTTTTATGTATGTCGCAGCGCGTGACTGAGGTGTATTGGTGGTGCTACAGCACGGCGTAGTGCCTGGCACATAGCATGATCCCCGGGCGTTTCGCAATTCATTGGCGGGGAGTCACCCAATGCGCCGGCGGGCGGGATGCGTGCGGACGTAGTGGGACAGGACGGCGTACGCTGGTCCCGACGATCACGGTCACATGCCGGATTGTTGATACGCCGAGCACTGAGCAAACGAACGAACAGGAGCGTGTAGGAGTGGTCAGTGAGTGGTTGAGCACAGCGCAGGCCGCGAAAGAACTTGGAGTGTCGCAACGCCATGTTCGGCGGCTGCTGGAGGCCCGGAGGATCCGGCACGTGCGCCGCTCCCCGCGGGACCTGCGGGTCGACCCCGACGACCTCGCCCTCTACCGCCGCGGCCGGCACGTCATCGAGCCGGTCGACGCCAACGCCGCGTGAGCGTCCCTCTCCATGCGAACGGCCGGGGTTGCACCCCCGGCCGACGCCACCATCCTGCCCCCCCTACGAAGGCCCCGATAACGACAACGACGGTACCGGTTGCCGCTGCGATGCCACTGGAGCGGTTCGCCGACGGGTACAACGCGCTCGGCCTCGGCCGGAGGCTCGACGCTGCCCGGCGCGGCGACCAGTCGGTGCGCTGCCCCGCGCACGAGGACCGCAACCCGTCGCTGTCGGTCCGCGTCGGCCGCGACGGCGTCCGGCCGCTCCTGAAGTGCCATGTCGGGTGTTCGTACGAGGACATCGTCGCCGCGGTCGGTCTACGCCCCGAGGACCTGGCGCCCACCACGGCCACCACGGACACCGCCGGCGAGTGGACGCCGGCCGGGCCCGCGGTGGCCGTGTACGACTACCACGACGAGCAGGGCGTCCTGCTGTTCCAGGTCTGCCGCACGGCGAACAAGCAGTTCCGCCAACGGCGGCCGGACCCGAGTAAGCCGCGCGGCTGGGCGTGGAAACTCGGCGACGTCCGTCGGGTGCTCTACCGGCTGCCCGACGTCGTCGAGGCCGTGCGGACCGGCACGCCCATCTACGTCGTCGAGGGCGAGAAGGACGCCGGCCGGGTCCGGTCCCTGGGGCACGTCGCCACCTGTAACCCGGGGGGTGCGAGCAAGGGCACCGGCAAGTGGCTGTCGGGCCATACGGCCAGCCTCACCGGCGCGGCGGACGTTCGGATCGTGGCCGACGACGACGAGCCGGGGCGCGCGCACGCCGCCGTGGTCGCGGCCGCCCTGCGCCCGGTGGTGGGGACGGTGTCGGTGTGGCTGGCGGCCACCGGTAAGGACGTCTCCGACCATCTCAACGCCGGCCACGATCTCGACGAGCTGCGTCCCCTCGTCGCCGGCGAGGGCCAGGCGCCCGCCGCCGCGCCGCCGGTTGATACCGCAGGCATGCCGCGTATCGAGATCTCGACGGAGGCCGCCTCCATCCGGACGTTGCGGGCGGCGATCGAGGGCAACGCCCTGCCTGACCTGTACGTGACCAACGGCGAGGTCGTGCACCTGCAGCGGGTGTCCGGGGACATCGGCACGCCGCTCGGCCTGGCGGAGCCACCGCCGTTGCCCTACGCCCCGGGCGTGCTCACTCCGCCAGGTCTGGCGCGGACGCTGGCCTGCCACGCCTACGTCTACCGGACCCGCACCCGGAAAGGCCGCGGCGACTCTGGTGCGACCGTGACGGTCGAGGAGGAGACGGTGCCGGCGCCGCGGGTCCTCGCCGCGGTGCTCTCCGGCCGGTACTGGCCCGGGGTGCGCCCGCTGCTCGGCATCGTCGGTTCGCCGGTGCTGCGCCCGAACGGCACCTTGATACAGACGGCTGGCTACGACACCGAGACCGGCCTGTTCTACGCACCGAAGGTTGAGATCCCCCGGGTGCCGTCGCGCCCGGCCCGCGGCGAAGTCGACACGGCCCGCCGGTTCCTGCTCGGCGACTTCCTCGCCGGGTTCCCCTGGGTGACCGACGCCGACCGGGCGAACTACCTCGGCCTGCTGGTGACGAACATCCTGCGTCCCTACGTCCGCACCGTGACCCCGTTCGGGATGATCACCGCGACGACGCAGGCATCCGGGAAGACGATCCTCGCCGAGGGCATCGGCCTGCTCTACGGGCAGCGGACCCTGACGTGGCCCGACGCCGAAGCCGAGATGCGCAAGGCGATTACCGCGGCGCTGGGCGAGACCGCCCCGGTCCTCATCTTCGACAACCTGCGGGAAGGCACCGCGGTCGATGCCCCGGTCCTCGCTCAGCTGCTCACCAGCCCGACCTGGTCCGACCGGCGTCTCGGCACCAACATCACCGTGAGCGCGGCCAACGACCGGCTGTGGTTGGCGACCGGCAACAACCTGCGCCTGGGTGGGGACATGGCCACCCGCTCCGTTCTGGTCCGCCTGGACCCCGGGATGCCCCATCCCGAGGAACGCACCGGGTTCGTCATCCCCGACCTGGACCTGTGGATCAAAGATCCGGCCAACCAGCGGACCGTGCTGCGCCACCTGCTGATCCTGGTCATGGACTGGATCGCCGCCGGCGCGCCCCGCGCCGAGCACACCATGCGCCAGTTCACCCCCTGGGCCCAGGCCGTCGGCGGACTGCTCGCCCACCACCACATCGGCGGCTTTCTCGGCAACGTCGCCGAGGTCCGGGCGCTGGACGACGAGGACAGCGAGTGGGAGGTGTTCTTCGGCCAGTGGCACCGCCAGTTCGGCGACAAGCCGAAGACCGCCGCCCAGCTCCGCGCCTCCGCCGACTACGACGTCGACGCGAAGGGCCGGGCGATCGACCGGTGGGAGGGCTGTTTCCTCGCCGACGACCGCGGCGGCACGCCCACCGCGAAGTCCCTCGGTCGGATGCTGCGCGGCCAGGTCGGCCGGTTCCACGGCCCGTACGTCCTGCGCCGCGGCGAAGACCCCCACAAAAAGATCGCCACCTGGCGGATCGACCTGATGCCCAGCCCCTGAACCAAACCCCGCAGCCACCCCTTCAAAACCCGCAAACCCCGCAAAGATCAACCATTAAAACGGCAGGTCAGACAAGGTCTCTGCGGGGTTTGCGGGGTTTGCGGGGTCGTTTTCCTCCTCGCACGTGACGACAAGGCCATACGACCACGAAGGAGTCAGACCGCATGACCATCCCCTGGCCGCCGCTACACGCCTACGCCGTGGCGCACCGCTGCCCCACCTGCAAGGCCGACCCCGGCCAGCCCTGCGACGCGCCCCGCAAGACCGCCGGCGCCACCCGCGAACCCACCCCGGAAAGCCTGCTGCACGCGGCCCGCCAGGACGCCGGGATCCGCCACTACAACCGCGACGTCGCCGCCGCCCCCTGGGAAGAAGACCGCGAACCCGGCCAGCGGTACGACAGCCTCGGCGCCGCCTGGACCCCACCCGGCGACAACGGGGCGGCCCACCGCTGAGGGGTCCGCCATCACCTATAGAGCCGCGAGTGAAAAACCAACCCCGCAAACCCCGCAGACCCCGCAAGCAGCCCGTCTGACCTGCGGAAAAGCGCGCGGCGATCCCTCCAGTCAAACCCCGCAGTAACCCCGCAACGGTCCGCCGCAAACCCCGCAGCCTCACCAGGAGCCCCACCCGATGACCACCATCACCGTCGACGACCTCGCCGCCTGCCGCCGCTGCGGCCGTCCCCTCCACGCGATCACCAGCCGGGCACTCGGTCTGGGTCCGTCCTGCGCGGATGCCCTCGCCCCGTCCAGCCTCGAGGCACTGGCCGCCACCGCGGCCGCGGCGACCGCGCAGCTCTCCCTCGACTGGGGCGACGACGGCCGGGAGGCGGCGTGACCACGCAGACTCTCACCGGGCCGTCCCCGCTGGCGGAGACCGACGCCGCGCACCGCCGCGCGACCGCGGCCCTGGCGGCCGGCCGGGATGACCTGCGGTGGCTGCACGAGCTGTGGGCCGGGTTCAACAGCGCCCACTTCGGCGGGGTGATGATCCCGCCGTACATCCTGCTCGACGAGCCGTCCACGCCTCGCCGCTACGGCCAGTTCGCCGCCCGCGGCGGTCTCGGTGGCCGCGGGCAGATCATGATCCGGCCGTCTCTGCTGACAGGAACACATCCGCATCTACGCGCCGCCGGCGAGACGACACGACGCCGGTTCGTCGCCGACGTCCTGCTCCACGAAGCCGTCCACCAGTGGCAGCACGAAGCCGACGGCCACACCGACAGCGGCTACCACGGCCACGGCCCGGTGTTCCGGGACCAGGCCAACCGGATCGGCACCGCCCTCGGCCTGCCCCCGGTACGCACCTCGAAGCGGCGCGGCCCCGACGCCGGCCTGCCGTCCTGCTCGCAGTGGCCGCACAACGTCCGCCCCGCCGACTACTACGCCGGCGCCAACCTCACCGTCCGGGAGGACCGATGACCCACATCCCCGCCACGCTCGACAACCTGCTCATCGACGAGAACGGCTTCTTCGCCGCCACCGCCGTCCCCGCCGCCGGTCAGCACCCCGCGATGGTCAACCTGACCGTCTACGACGCACACACCCTGCTCGCCCCCGACGGGCAGACGCTGGTCTACCCGCTCCACCTCCACGAAGCCCGTGACCTGGTCCGCCGCCTCACCGCGCTGATCGACGCCGCCCAGGAGAGCCGATGACCCGCGCCGACCAGCTGCAGGCCGAAGCCGACCACATTCTCTGGTCCTCCACGGTCATGGACACCCTGCGCCGGGACGGCTGGACCCCCTACCGGCAGCACGGCACCGGCCGCGACCGCGGGGAGGCCCCCGGTCTGCCCACCGTGCTGGCCGTACGCGGGGACCGCCTCGCCGCGCTGTGGTGCCTGCCCCGCACGCAGACCGGGACCGGCCCGGACATGATCCTCGACGGCCTCGACAGCGCCGAGGTGTATGCCGTCCAGGCCGGCACGCGCGGTGCCCTGGCCGACCTGCGCCGGCGCCTGGCCGCCGCGGACGACGACCGGGCCCAGCTCCGATGACCGCGACCGGACGCAACGTTGCCCACCTCCCGAGCGCGCACGCAGGCGTTGGCGCCCACTCCGGCGCGACCGTGTCCCGGTACCTGCGACCGGACGCACGACGCGCGCACCCGTGTGGGCGCCCCGGCAGCGCGCACACGAACGTTCACGAGCAGAAACGCCCGCGTGCAGGTGTTGGCGCCCGGCCAGCGGGCGAACGGTCCAGACCGTCCACTGCCGCGACCGGACGCGCGGCTGTTCCGGAACGTCGGCCCGCTCCTGCGCGCGGGTTGGCGCCCACCCGGTGCGACCGGCCGAGAGTTCGGACTCATCGCGTCCTCACGCCCGCGGGTTGGCGCCCATCTGCCCGCGGTGACCGGACGCGCGGAAGGTCCGGACCTTCCGGCTGGTCGTGCGCGGGTGTTGGCGCCCAGGCGGGCGGGGTGCTGTGACTAGTCGCGACGCCGTCCGCGTGCGCGCGACGGCGCCCACCGGCCCGGACGGATGGCCTGGCCCGCCCACCGGTGCCGAGGTCGAGTTCCTGCGCGACGGTGTGGGCGCGGAGCTGCGGCGGCTGCGGGCCGCGGCCGGCCTGTCCACGCGGATGGTGGCGGCCCGGTCCGGGGTGTCCCGCCGGTACCTGCGTGACCTCGAGGACGGCCGGCGCCGGCCCCGGCCGCTGACCCTGACCCACCTCGCCGAGGTCCTGGCCCCCGCCGAGGCCGACCGGGTCGCCGGCGAGCTGCTGGCCCTCGCGGGCGACAGCGCCCGGGTGGACACCGAGCGGTCGATCCGCCGCCGGCGCCGGGCCCGACGTCGCGCGCGTCGCGCCGAGCGGATCCGGGCGCAGCGGCTGACCGCCGCCCAGCGGCGGGAGCTGGAGGCCCGGCTGGCCGCGCAGGCCCTGACCGACCAGGCGGTACGGATCATGAACCGTCGGCGGGCGACCCTCGCCGAGATGGAGCGTGCCGGGCAGCTACTCGACCAGGCGGACGAGATAACGAGAGGACTCGACCGATGACGACCGAGCAGCCTGCACCGGGCGAGGTCCCGGGCGACCTGGTGGCCCGCACTGCGGTGCCGGCCCGCTGGCCGGCGATCACCGCGAGGATGGCACGGCGGTTGACGGAGTCGCGGACGATCCAGAGTTGGCTGGTCGGCCGGCGGGTGTACGTCAGCGCTGGCGACGTGGACCGATACTTGGCGACCTGCCGGCGTCCCTCTGGCTGAGAGTGATCGAGTCAGGCCCTCGCGCTCACCACAGCCGTCCGCGCGGCACAGAGATTCTTGTAAGGCGGTTCGGCGTCTTGACCTCCACGGACACCGACCATTCCCGGCCGTCCTCGCCTCGGCATCCGACCCGTAAGCGGATCTTCGTGGACCATGTCTCGGCGAGCTCGATCCGCCAGACGGCAGAGTCGCCTTGGCCGAGGGCTTCCCATCTGGCAGTGGTGATTGGCGACTGCGCCCCCGGCTCCACCCCGTTCTGGCTGGGAGTGAAGGACACACCGTCTCCTTCGACGATCTCGGCGACGATGCCTGCCAGCGGCCAATCGCTCGTGAGCTGCAGGCGCAGTCGGCACCACGTCCCATTCACTCGCTCGGTCTCGCCAACCAGCGTCGGGATCCGCTCGTCCTTACGGCGCTCCTGCTCGATCCGGGCCACCTGCCGGGCGTAGACGGTGCTTCCGATCGCAACCACCAGCGAGATGATCGAGACGATGAGCGCGGTGATCTCCATGCACGCACAGCCTAGGTGCGTCGTGGTTTCGACCGGTCAGCCGCGGTCGCCCGGAGTCGGTGGCAGTCGGCCCCGGTTACTCGCGATAAGATGCCTTATCACGAGTGTTTCAGGACACAAAACCATGATCGGATGGGCGGTGCGGACCGGCGATGGCCACCGAGGCTGATGTCACGAAACCTCCCCCCGTGTGTCACGAAACGCTGTGTGGGTGTGGCTGCGGCCAGCCGGTGGCGCGGGCGGCGACCGGCCGGCCAGGCCGGTACGCGACGGCGGCGTGTCGACAGCGGGTTCGGCGCCGCGCGCTGGCCAGCCCGCCGCGTCCGGTGCCGGTGCACACCGACGAGTCGGTGACGCTCTACGCCGGCGACGCGACCGCGGTGCTGCGCGGCCTGCCGTCGGCGAGCGTGCACTGCGTGGTCACCTCCCCGCCGTACTACGGGCTGCGTGACTACGACCATCCCGACCAGCTCGGCGTGGAGGAGACCCCCGCCGCCTACGTCGCGCGCCTGGCGGCGGTGTTCGCCGAGGTGCGCCGGGTGCTGCGTGCGGACGGCACCTGCTGGGTGAACCTGGGCGACAGCTACGCGGGGCGGGCCAACGGCGGCCCGTCGGTCGGGATGAGCCGCCGGGCGGACCGGGCCTCGGTGATTCCGCCGCGGCGCAACACCACCGCGCACGCGCCGTACAAGAGCCTGCTGGGCATCCCCTGGCGGGTGGCGCTGGCCCTGCAGGACGACGGGTGGACGATCCGCAACGCGATCACCTGGCACAAGACCAACGGCATGCCCGAATCGGTCACCGACCGGTTCGCCAACCGCACCGAGACGGTGTTCCTGCTGACCCGCTCGGCCCGCTACTGGTTCGACCTCGACCCCGTCCGCGAGGCACCGATCGACCCCGCCGGCGGCGCCGAATGGACTACCCGTCGGGCCCGCGGGGCGCCGGGGCGGCGCGGGGTGGACCCGGCCCCGTCGGTGGCCGCCGCCGACCGGGACGTCGCCCCGCACGGCGGCGGCCGTAACCCGGGCGACGTGTGGTCGCTGCCGGTGGCCTCCTTCGACGGCGGCCACTTCGCTGTGTTCCCCCCGGAGATCCCCCGGCGGGCGATCCTGACCGGCTGCCCACCCGGCGGGGTGGTCCTCGACCCGTTCAGCGGCTCCGGCACCACCGGGATGGTCGCCGGGCAGCTCGGCCGGCGCTACATCGGCATCGACCTCAACCCCGACTACCACCAGCTCGCCCTACGCACCCGACTGCGCGACCGGCCACTGCCCGGCATCGACAGCGAGATCGACACCGCTGCGGACGCCGGATGAACCCCGACCACGACGGCCAGGCCCACGCCGCCCTCGTCCCCACCGCCTCCCCGTCGGCCACCAGCGAGCTGGTCCGCCCCGGCGACATCGACATCAACGACCAGGTGTCGCTCGCCACCGCCACCCTGATCGCCAGCGCACCCGCGGCCGCCACCCGCCGTGCCTACGACCGGCAGTGGCGCCTGTTCGCCGCCTGGTGCGCCGAGCAGGGACGTCGTGCCGCACCCGCCACCGATGCCACCCTCGCGGAGTATGCCGCCGCGCTCGTGTCCGCCGGCGCCGGCGCGGCGAGCATCGAACAGGCCATCGCGACCATCCGCACCATCCACCGGCAACGCAAACTGACCGTCCCGGACACCCGCGGCGCCCGGGACGTCCTGCGCGCGCACCGCCGTGCCCAGTCCGACACCGGACGCCGCGCCCGCAAAGCCCCGCCGGCCGCCCGCGACCAGCTGCGCGCCATGGTCGCCGCCTGCCCCGAGGGCCCCCTCGGCATCCGCGACCGGGCACTGCTCGTCCTCGGCGTCGCGATGATGGGCCGCCGCTCGGAGCTCGCAGGGCTTGACCTGTCCGACGTCGACGAGGTCGACGAGGGGCTGCTCGTCTACGTCCGCCGCTCCAAAACCGACCAGGACGCCGTCGGCGCCGAGGTCGCCATCCCCTACGGCTCGCATCCCGACACCTGCCCGGTGCGCGCGGTCCGCGCCTGGCGGGCCCTGCTCACCGAACGCGGCATCACCGACGGGCCGCTGCTACGCGCCGTCGACCGGGCCGGACGGATCTCCCCCCGACGGATGAGCGGCGACGGCATCAACCGGATCGTGCGCGCCGCGGCCCTGCGCGCAGGCCTGCCCGGGGCGGACCGGTACACCGCCCACTCCCTGCGCGCCGGCGGAGCCACCGCCGCGGCGAAAGCCGGCGCGCAGACCGCCGCTATCGCTGAGCAGGGCCGCTGGTCGCTAGGCTCCCCCGTCGTCCACGGCTACGTCCGCGCCGTCGACCGCTGGGGCGACAACCCCATGAACGGTGCCCTCTGACCCATATGCACACGGCCTGGGCTCACACGGTGGTGAGGGACGGTTCGGGCCGATGTGCACGCCCTCTGGGTGCACACGACAACCGGGCCTGCACGTGGCTGCGGCCCCCGTACCCGTGCGTCGGGTCGGAGGCGCCGGGCATCGACCGCGCTCGCGCTGCGACCCGGAAAGCGATCTTGTCGGCGCCAACAAGATCGCTCCGCGCGAGTACGGGAGGCAGTTGGCAACTCGGGGCGCACCGAGCGGGTGGGCTACTCCCGGGCGATCGACCGGTGGCTCACGACCCGCCCCGGGAAGGGCGCCCGCACCGACCTACGCCGGGACACCACGGCCACCTGAGACCCACCGAAACAGCCCAGGTTCACAGTCCTTGGGTGCACAGAACGGCCGGGCCGCATGCGGCTGCTGATGACTTCGTCCCGACAGCACCGTGGCCCGCCACCCGAGTCTCCGGATGACGGGCCACGCGGCTCGGCTCCCCTACGCGCCGGGCCGCGGCCGGCGGTCGTCGGCGAGGAGGCCCAGGACGGCGGCGCCCCGGGCGAGGGCCTGGCGCACGGCGACCTCGGCCTGCGGCGTCCCAGTGGCGAGTAGGTACAGCGCGGTGTACATCGCGCCGACGGACACCGCGCCCTGCACGCCGAACGGCAGCCCACTGAGGGTCTCGTCGGCGTCGGCCCGGTCGGCGTCGGTGGGCTGGTAGCGGTCCGGCAGGCCGGCGAGGGTGAGCAGCTCGGCGGGCAGGTCGTCGGGGGTCACGCCGCCACCGCCAGCTCGACGCCGGCGGGCAGGACGACGGCGGGGGCGACGGTGACCCGCAGCGTCGGCGCGCACCGGCGCATCGGCACCTCCCCGAGGCCGTGCTGCCGGTAGGTCGCGGCGACGGCGTCGAGGTCGACGACCATTCGGGAGGACTCCTCCCGGGCGATCGTCACCCGGCCGTAGACGCCGTCGGGCAGGCGCTCCAGGAGCTTCTTCGCCCGGTCGACGCTGCGGTTGCCCGCGCGGCGGGCCTCGGCACCGGCCTGGTGTACGTCGCCGGTCGCCTCGATCTCGGCGACGGCCGGCATCTCGGCCTCGGCGAACAGCGGCGTCGACGCCTTCGTGGGCGCGGCCGCGGTGGGTGCCGGCTGGACGGCGGCCAGGACGCGGGCCGCCGCGGTGGTGAGCAGGCGCCGGGCGAGTTCCGTGGCGCGGTGCCGTGTGGATCGGATCATGATGTCTCCCCCGTGAGTCGTCATGTGCTGACACGTAGAAACTTACTAGCGCATCGCTAGTAGTCGTATGACGGAATGCGCGAGGGACGATCAACATCCCCACAACTAACGGGGCGCTAGTATGTCCGCGTGGACAGCCCCGACGACCTCCTCAGCTACGCCGACATCGCCACCCTCATGGCCAGCCGCGGCCACACCATCAAGGCCAGCAGCCTGCGCGCCATGCGACGCATGGGGCAGATGCCCGCCCCCGACGAGCTGCCCGTACCCGACCGGCCCCGCTGGCGCCGGGAAACGATCGTCGCCTGGCTCGACAGCCGGCCCGGAAAGGGCGCCCGCACCGACCGGCGCCAGCCCCCCCGTACGAACGACGCCAACTAGATCGCCACAGGCAGGAGAGCGCGCCATGGGCCAGGCCGACCTGTTCCACAACTTCACCGAAACCCCGGACACACGGCCGCCAGCCGGGAAGCCGGAGATGACCGACGACGAGCTGGACGCCGAGATCGCTCGGCTCGACGCCGCGTGGGACACGTTCCTGACCGACCGCATCCCGTTCCTCGTCACCGACGCCTGCACCCAGTTCGACCAGCACACCGCCGCGCTCGCCGCGTGGGAACGCAAGGGCCGCACCGCGAAGGGCCGCGCGAACCGGGGCGACAAGCCGAAGGTGTGGTCCTACCGGATGACGTCGGCCGAGCAGCTCGCAGTCGCCTGGATCGGTCAGGAAGCCGCTGAGCTGATCGTCGCCCGCGTCTGCGATGCCAGCCCGCACGTGTCGCTCGGCGAGGTCGCCGATGCCCTCTGCGGCGCCGGGATCGATCCGGACGGCCCATCAAAGCTCGCCTGGCTCGGGGACAGCCCCTTCCAGGAGCTCTACCGGGCGTACAGGCTGGAGATCTACCGCGTCTTCGAGAAGCCCGCTCCTATCGGAACGCGCGCGGCGGGCGTTCCATAAATCGGCCCGGTCCTGAGGCCCTGGCGGGTGCTTCCGGCGTGAAATGCGGTTCCTGCCGGTGAGTCTGGGCGCTGGCCGGAGGGTGCTACGGCACGCCTGACCGGTGCCAGCGTGCGCGGGCAGCCCCTCCGTGTAGTGGCGGAGGGCCTTTTGGAGGGGCTAAAGGAGGGGCTTTTGGAGGGGGGTCTGCCGGCTGACAGGTTGTTGGTGGATCCCCTGACAGTCGGCCCGCGCGAGCCCCGCCCGGCCGCTGGTTGGGCGTCTGTGGGGCAGGCTTGCCAGCGGCTGCGGGCCCCGATGATGTACGGGCCGGATCCGCTCAGACCATGATGATCATGGGAGCAAGATATGCATCCGTAATACGGATGCGGTCGCGCCGGCGGGCGGGGCCAGGGCGCCGCCGACCCGGCCCGCTGAGACCATCCCCCGCGACGGTCAGGTGGTGCGCAGGGTGGCGCGGCGGGCCCGGTCGGCCAGCAGCGCCAGGGCGTAGGCGAGCGCCTGGACGGCATCCTTGCGGGTGGGATGGGTGTCCTGCATCCGGCCAGCCCGCCACACCCTGACCACACCGCCGCCGCCGCCGGCGACGTTGCGGGCCTGCCAGCCGCGGTGGCCGTAGGGGGCGCGGCCCACAGTGCCCAGGAGCACCCCGCCCAGGGTGACCGTGACCAGGCCCCCCTCGGCCGCGGTCAGGACGGGCTGATCGTCCGGGCCGGCGGCGTGCACGGCCCGGACCGCGGCGGACAACTCGGCGGACAGCGGATGGTCCCCGGTCTCGCCGCGGACCACCACCGGCCGTGGTGCCCGCCGCCGGGACCGGGCGGGGACGACCTGACGGTCATCACGTGACGACCGTGTCTCCGGGGTGGGCACGGCCGGGGCCCGCGGTGGCACCTCGGCCCGGCCGGTGTCGCCCGCCGGGACCTGGTCCTCCGCGGGCCGGGAGGCGGGCGGTGTCGGGGAGACGCGGGCGAGCAGATCCCGCACGCCGGCACGGACCGCGCCGGTCAGACCATCCGGGACCGTGCCCCCGGCGTCCAGCACGCCCGCGAGCTCCCGGATGTCCCGGATCAGGGCGGCCACCGACGGCGGGTCGACCGGCACCGCGGCGGGGGCGGGACGAGCGGCCTGGCGCTGGCGGTAGGCACGCTGCTGGCAGGCCCGGGAGGCATAGACCGGGGCCAGGCCCCCGCCCGCGGGCGGCGCCGGCCGCGGCCGGCCACAGCCACAGCCACACGTCGCCGCCGGCAGCGGATCGGTCATCACGGTCGTCACAGCATCCATGGGACGCAGCATACCCACGGTCATCACGATCGTCACAGGACACGGGATACCTGCGGGGATGATCGCGCCCGTCCGCGTACCCAACCGCGGCCCTGTGCACCTGCCCCACCGCATACCTGGTGACGGTCACTGCCGGCCCGTCCAGGCCCGGGGACGGTTACCGGGACCGGCCAGCGACCACGACAGGACACCTCCCGCCCGGCAGTGATCCGGCCTACCGTGAGCGGTGGTTCGGCGGGCCGACGAGCCCGCCGTGGCCCCCGGGGCCGGGAACACCGTCGTGGTGTGCCCGGCCCTTCACCATGTTGAAAACGTGCGTTTTGCCGCCTACGAGCCGCTGGGCGGCGGGGTGCCGGTAGGCGCCGGATGCAACGTCAACGGCGGCGACGGATCAGGTCGCGGTGCTGGGACGGGCGCGTCCCTTGTCGTGGACAGGGTGCTGGTCGGCGCAGGCTGGGACGTACGACCCGATGTGGGCCTCGGGTCACCGGGCACCGGCCGCGGCAGGCCGGACACGCAGCTGTCGACGTAGAAGGCGGTGACCTGGGCGCGCCATTCGTCGCTCACATGGCCGGTGTTGACGTCGTTGGGGATGTCGCTGTTCCCGACGGCCACGAATGCCTCGTGGCACCGCTTGGCGTCGATGCGAGCACCCTGGGAGGCCATGAGCCGGTGGGCCTCGACGCCGCGGGCGGCGGTCTTGCGCAGGTACGCCATCCGCTCGTCATAGCTGGCGGTCGAGCAGGCGGTCAGGGTCAGGAGGCTGCCGGCGAGGATCAGGCCGGGCACAGCCCATCGGACGCGCACTATCCATGATCTAGGCACAACTATTGATCGTCGCTGCCTGTATGCGTAGACGATCAGCGATTGCGCGGATTGCTACGGACGCGTCAGCGTGCGTCCCCTGGCGCGGCGTTTCTGCTCGTTTGCAAGGCGATCGCAGAGGCGTCGGCCGCCTCCGCTTCACGGATGGACTTTGTCCCCCATGGGGGACAAGATCATTGATGGTGGTGCGGACAGAACCTGGCGTCCCCCATGACGAGCTGGGTGTCTGGCATGGTGCATCCATCCGAGTACCAGCAGATCTGGGAAGCCAACGGAGGATGAGATGACCCCTGTCGAGCAGGCGTCTGGTGGTGCGGGCGCCATCGTCGATGTGGTGCTGAGTCAAAAGGGCGGCGTCGGGAAGTCCACGATCGCGGTCAACCTGGCGGCCGTGATCGGGGAGAACACCCGGCCGAACGAGGCGGACGAGGATGCCCCGGTGGTCGCCGCGGGCATCGACCCGCAGGGGTCGATGGAGAAGTGGGCGGACAAGGTCGACGAGGACACCCTGCCGTTCGACTACGTGTCCACCCGTGGCGATAACAGCGTGATCCCCGAGCTGAAGAAAGATCCGCTGGTGCGGCGGATCATCGTGGACTGTCCCGGTTTCATGGACGTCGATCCCGCTGCCGAACGAAGCCGGGACCCCCTCGGCCACGGGGCCGCCGCCGACGCGCTGCGCGCGGTGCTGGATGTCGCGGACCGGGCGATCGTGCCGATCAACCCGGAGTGGCTGGCCTACGACCCCACGGAGTACACGATCGAACGGATCCTGCGCCCCCGTGGCATCCCGTTCCTGGTCGCGGTGAACCGGTGGGATCCCCGTGACGGCCGTGAGGACCTCGACAAGCTCGAGGCCTGGCTCGACGAGCACGGCTACCCGCGGGCACCCCAGCCGATCCGCAAATACAAGATCCACACCAACGCGGCGGAGAAGGGCCTGGTCGTCACCCGCTACGCCGAGTCGGGGACGGCGCTGCGTGCCCGGGAGGACTTCTACAAGCTCGCGATCGCGCTCGACGGCCTGCAGGTGCGGCACTGATGGGCCGGCGCAGAGAAACGACGCAGACCAGTCGCGAGGCCGTGGTCACCTGGTCGCAGCCGCTACCCGCGCCCTACGAGGCGATCGGGGACAGCCCGAACCTGA
Organism: Frankia sp. AgB32; assembly: GCF_023243045.1. Classification (GTDB taxonomy): domain Bacteria; phylum Actinomycetota; class Actinomycetes; order Frankiales; family Frankiaceae; genus Frankia. The sequence continues at coordinate 32,997 of NZ_JALKFX010000029.1, read as the reverse complement.
TCGACACCGAACGGCAGGACCTCGCACTTGCTGAGGCCGCCATCGACTCGCTACGGGTGGCCTTCTGGGCCGCGGGGAAAGCACTGCAACTCATCCGGGACGCACGTCTCTACCGGGGCACCCACGCGACGTTCGAGGAGTACCTGACCGACCGGTGGGACATGCAGACCTCGCAGGCCTACCGGCTCATCCAGGCGTGGCCGCTCGCCGAGCGTTTGTCCCCCATGGGGGACAAACTCAGCGAGCGGCAGGTGCGGGAGCTGCTGCCGCTCGCCACCCGCCACGGCCAGGACGCTGCTGTGACCGTCTACCAAACCGTCAGCGAAGCGGACGGCGTCCGTGTCACCGCCGCCGTCTTGGACGACGTCGTCAAGGTGCTGCCGCCAGTGTGGGACCGGGAGCAGGCAGTGGAGCAGATCCGCGCCTACCTCGCCGGACTCCCCCACCAGCCGGCGGGCGGCGCCGACCCGTCCGTGTCCTGGGAAGCCGAGGCGTCCCGGCTACGGCTCACGATGCGCCGCATCGTCACCGCCCCGTCGTGGCAGACGGCCGCACGCGAACGCCCCGAACAGGCCCGCGCGGTCATCGCAGAGCTCCGGGCGCTCCTCGACGAAGCCGAAAAGGCCGCCACCAGCGACACCTAGCCCAATCGATCTTGTCCCCCATGGGGGACAAGATCGATTCCGGCGGACGGATCGGGAGGGACCGCCCCAGTGAACGTCCTCGGCCGGTGGGCTACGCAGGCGTTGATGTCACTCTCGTCCACCGCCCGCCGCGTAGCGACCGCTACGGGACGGCGGGGTGATCGCAGGGGCGCAGACACGGCATCGCTTCCCGGTCTGTACCTCCGCCTCCCGGATCGGGACTGGACACCGGGGGACGTTCCCCTGCCGATCGACGTGGGTGCATCCCGCCTCGATGTCGGCGATCACCTGGTCGACCGTGCTTTTCAACGAGGGGCATCCGGGCGCGTGCACGATCCGCGTGTCCCGCTGGACGAACCATCCTTCGGGGGCTGCCACGGCGGCGAGATATTCCTGGAGCTGCGGCTCTGCATGGGCGGCCCACTCGGCGTGTTCAGCGCAGCCTCGGCACCGGCCACGTAGCTCGCAGCCGCATTGCGAGCAGCACGAGCACGGCTGGCAAGGGTGCTGCACCGCCCCGGCAACCGGCCTGCCGTCGCTGCCCGTGTCGATCCTTCGGACACCCACACCGATGCGGTTGTCATGCACGATCTGGTAGCGGCCCGGGTCCGCGATATCGATCGTGCCGAGCGTCACCCAATCAGTCATGACTCCATCATCTGAGGGGGCCTGGCCTCACCGGTCAGCCGGCCGGTGGCGAGCTGGCCCGGACATGACGCGGCCCCCTGGCCGAGGACCAGGGGGCCGGAACACGGGCGACAGCGCGGTGGGTTCAGAGCACCTTGCGGGCGGTCAGCAGCAGGAACAGGGGGCGGCTGAAGTTCTGGTCCCACCAGGGGTCTTCGCGGCGCTGCTGCTCGCTCGGGTGGGGCTCGCTGATGCCGACCAGGGCCAGGCCGGCGCTGACGAACTCCGTGGCGAAGTCCTCCAGGGGACGAGTCCAGGCGACGACCGGCGCAGGGGAGACCTCGCCGGCGACGTCGAAGTGCTGCTCGATGCGACGGGTCTGGTAATAGCTATCCCGGTCGACCGGCCGTCCACGGGACCCGTAGAAGCAGGGGTGCAGCAGCAGTGCCACCGCCCGCCCACCGGGACGCAGGACCCGGGCGAACTCGACGATTGCCGGTGCCGGGTCCTCCAGGTCGTTGAGGACGTGATTGGCGACGACTAGGTCGACGCTGGCGTCGTCGAGGGGGAGCGCGGCGACGTCTGCGGTCTCGTAGCGGATGTCGAGTCCCTCGACGACGGCCTGGGCGCGGGCGGCGTCGACGAGCTCCGGGCACAGGTCGACTCCGACGACGGAGGAGGCGCCGCGGCCGGCGAACAGACGGGCCAGGTAGCCCTCCCCACATCCGGCGTCGAGGACGGCCTGGCCGGTGACGTCGCCGGCGGCGGCGAGCATCGCCGGGTTCGTCAGTCCGGTCCGGTAGCGGTCGAGGCCACCGCGGATGATCCGTGTCCAGTAGTCGGCGTTGAGGCTGTAGCTGGACGCGGGGCTGGTCGTGGTCATGAGACTCCCGTCGGGAGGCGACTGGTCAGCTCGTCGACCGAGCGTCGCACGGTGGGGTTGTCGAGGGTGTCGCGGCGCAGGATCAGGGCAGCGCGCAGGTCGTCGACGCGCAGCCCGAAGGTCGCGTCCTGGCCGAGCGCGAGCGGCAGGTAGGTGGTGACCAGGTAGTACAGGTAGCCGTCGCCGTAGGAGTCGATCTCGCGCAGGACCTCCGCGGCGGTGCGTCGCAGCAGGATCGATCCGGGCACGCTCATGTCCGCGCTGGGCCGGCAGTCCCGCATCCAGGACGGGAACGCCCATTCCTCCACGAGCTGGACGGCCGGTTCGGTCTCGACGAGGCGCCGGTACTGCTCGGCGGGTTCTACGTCTCCCGTGGTCGCGAGCGCGCCCATGGTGTTGCTGCGCAGCGCGAAGGCGCCGCGGCGGTCGAGGGCCGCGCCGGCGCCGAGGTCGACCGGCTCGCCGGTGGCCTTCGCGACGTGGTGGGCGAGGTGGGCCTGCGCGAGGACGGTGTTGAACGAGTACGACCGGCGCACCATCTGTGGGACCAGGTCCGCGGCGGCGGTGAGCAGGGGCGCGACGTCGACGAGCAGACCGGCGGGTTGGAACAGCGCTGACAGCGCACCGTCGGGCGCGCGCCCCCAGAACCGTGGCAGGTAGTCGGTGACGGCCTGCAGATCCCCGCGGATGATCCGCAGGCAGGCGTCCAGGGCGTGCAGCACGTAGGGGCGGGGGATTCCGGCCTCGGTGGGCAGGCTGGCCGCCCGGGCCACATCGACGGTCGCGCCCTCCTGCGCGAGGTCACGTACGAGTTCGGCGAACCGTGCTTGCTGGGGCGCGTCCGCGACGTACTCGGCGACCCCCGGCACCGCGGCGATCAGCGCCTGCAGCGTCCGGCCGCGGACCCGGTCGAGCCAGTCCGGTGCCGACCACAGGCGACTGATCGTGCTCTCGTCCACTCCGGCGAGCAGCGCTACGTCGGCGATGCCGAGCCCTGCCCGGTCGCCGAGCTGGGCCAGACGAGACGGCGGTATCAGCACCACGAACACCTCCGTTGCGATCCGTGCACGTCTCGCGCCGATCGTCCGCACTGGCCTCTGCGCCGGTCAAGGCGGGATGCGTGCACGCAAGTCGCCTCCCACCCACGCAGGACGTCTACCTGCACGCACGCGCCGGTGACGGAACGTCCAAAGACGCCGACTATCGGCCGCTATGAGTCATCTACTGGGCGACGATCACCGGCGACGTCGGCCACCGGGCTGTCTCGTCGCGGTCCAGATCCGTCATAAGTTCCACCCGGTCGCCGGGGATCACACAGATGGTGACCTCGATCGGCCGACCCCATCGTGCCGACGACCCGATTCGGGCCAACTCCGCCACCGGCAGCGCCGACGAGATTCCGAGCAGCCGCGCCTCGTCTGCGGTCGGCACTCGGATCCGCAGACGTTCCGACCACGACATGGGGCCGTGGCCAGCCTCCTCCAGCCGGTCGAGGTAGCCGCCTGGGCCGGTATCCGGCGCCCCTGCTTGCGGTGCGTCCACTACGCCGTCTGGGTGAATCCAGGTGTCGATGAGCTGGAAGGGGACCTCGCCGGCCGGAGAGGTCACACGGCGGCGGCGCACCGTCGGAGTACCGACGTTGATGCCGAGGACATCCGCCACTGTCGAAGGTGCAGGAACCGTCGCGGCCTGCGGCTGTCCGTGGGTCTGCCAAGGCTCTTGGGCTGTGGCCGCCGCCGGCATGATGTAGCCCCGCGCCGGGTCCCGTCGGATCAGGCGGCCCCGCAGGATCCGTCGACGGGGGATCGCTCGGACGTACGAGCCGGATCCCTGTCGGGTCACGACGAGACCGCGCTGCTGCAGAAGCCGAATCGCCTCGCGCGCAATGGTGCTGCTGCACCCGTAGGCGGTCTGGAGATCGGGCAAGGTCGGCAGCCGGTCGCCCACTTGCAGGCTCCCTGCCTCGATCTTGCTCCGGATGTCGTCTGCAATGCGCGCGGTGTGCGTCGTGGTCTCGATGGGTCCGGTCACGTGGACCACTGTACGAGGAATCCAAGATTCTGCGCGCAGACTCTTGCGGTCACGGACCGGCGCCCGTACGCTGCCCATCGCACCCACAATTCTGCGCGCAGAGTGGTAGACGCGCAGACATATGGCGACCGCCGGGTCGGGACTCCACTCCCGCCCGACGGTCTAGATCCACACACCCCGACAGCACCGGAGGCGTGAATCCATGTCACATCCTGCCCCGACCCCCATTCCGTACCGCGCGGACTGGCGCCACCAGGCGTCGTGCCGCGGCGAGTACGACCTGTTCGACGCGGCCGCCGAGGGCGACCTGGGCGCGGTCGCCGAGGCCCGCGCGGTCTGCGCTGGTTGCCCGTCCCGGCGTCCGTGCCTGCGCGACGGTGTGGGCGAGGCGTACGGCGTCCGTGCCGGTCTGACCGAGGACGACCGTGACCCGCTGGGCCGTGCCTATGGCGCCTACCGGACCGCGGTGGCCCACGCTCACGGCGCGTTGGCCCAGACCGCCGCCGGCGACGAGGGGTTGCGTGAGGCCCTGGCCGCCCTGGAGGCGGAGGCCGACACGATCGGCGCGCTGGCGCTGACGGTGGCCGCTGGTGGCGCCGCTCCGGCCGAGCTGCGGGAACTGGTCGCCCTGGCCCTGGATGCCCGGCACGCGACCGAGGATGCCCTGGCCGCGCTCTACCTGCGTCCGCTGCCGTCCGTGGCCCGGGCGGTCACCGTGCTGATGGACGCGGCCACGCAGGCCGCCGCCGTGCACACCCCGACTACCACTGTGTCCACCACGACCCGTCCGTCCGTCCCGGTGATCGCGGCGGTGGCGTGATGACCGCCCCGACGGACGTCGCGGTGGAGACGACCCGGATCGAGATCACCGGCGGATCCGTGGATGCGTGGGCGCTGCTGGTCGAGCTCGCCCAGGCGGGCGGGCTGGACCAGGCGGTGCCGCCGCGGCTCGCGCCGGATAGCGCGGAGATCACCTCGGTGGAGGTGGCCGGGGAGCTGTGGGATGGGTTGACGGCCCGTCTTGTGGTGGAGCCGGCGGCCGGCGGTGGTCTGGCCGCGACGCTGACCACCACCGGTGGTGAGGCCGAGGACCCCGCGGACACCACGCACCTGCACGGCCGCGTCCTGAACGAGGCCGCGGTGTGGTTGGACGAGCGGCGCGTGGTGTGGCGGTGGACATCGGACCGGTGCGCGCCCGAGTCGTGGCATTGCGGCTGGCGGCTGACGGCCACCCACCATCCCGCGCCGACCGTGCCGGTCGCGGCCTGGCGGCGCTGGGTGGCGCTGGTCGTGGACTGGACGGGTGCCATCGCCGGGTGGGCGCTGGCGCTGGCGGCGCTGGTCGGTGCGGGGGTGCCGGTGGTCGGCACGGGCCGGCTGCATGGCGGGCTGCTGGACCTGGTGATGGCGGTGAGCCCGCCGCGGATCGTGCTGGCGCTGGGCGCGGCCGCGCTGCTGGCCCGCGAGGTCAGCGCCGTCGCCTGCTACGTCCTGGACCCATCTGAGGACGCGCCGCGCCGCTGGTGGGTCCGTGTCTGGCAGGGCGTGCAGGACAGCGCGGTGACGGTCCTGCTCGCCGGCGCGGTGATCGCGCTGGGCGGGGGGTGGCTGTCGTGAGTTGGGCGGAGGAGCGCCGCGAGGACCGGGCGTCGCAGCTGCGTATCCAGGCGGAGGTCCGCGAGAGGGCGCTGCGGCTGCAGGCGGACCTGACCGACGCCCGGGAGGCCCGGCGGGAGAACCTGCGCAAGGAGCGCAAGCAGGAGCGGGACGATGCCCGGGGCGAGGCCCGGGAGAAGCGGGAGGCGTGGCGGGCTGAGCACTCGGTGGACCTGATGGTCTATCCGATGGCTGTGGTCTGCGGGGTCATCTCGATTCCCGCGATGGCTCACTACGGCAAGCAGATCTACGGGAACGCCACCGGCTACGGCCTGCCCGTGATCTCCGAGCTTGGCATGTGGGCGTTCGCGGCCGCGGTGGCCCACACCGAGAAGCATTATCCCGACCGGCCGACGTCTCGCTACACCATGGGCATCTTCGTGTTCGCCAGCGTCGGCGCCGTCATGAACTACTTGCACGGCAGCGCGGACGGCCATGGAGCTACCCGCGGGATCATGATGGCGATCGTCTCGGTCGCTGGTGTGATCGCGCACCAGATCGCCATCGCCAAACCCCGGGTGTCGCGGGCCGAACGTGCGCAGCGCCGACTCGACCAGCTCGCGCACCGCAAGCTGGTCAAGGCTCGCCGTGTGGCGATCCGCCGCGCGGCGGTGGATCTCGCGGGTGACGGCAGCGCGGAACTGGTCTACACGCCGGGTCGCAGCGGGATGGCCGCGCCGCGGCTGCGGGCCCTGCGGGTCGGGTTGTCTCCTGTGCCGGAGCTGCGGGCATGGCGCCAGCAGGTGCTGGCCGCGACCGACCCGGACATCACCCGGGTGCTGCACACCCTGGGCGTCCCCGCGGCGCAGACCGCGCTGCCCGCCGCGGTAGCGCAGCCGGAAACCGCGGCGCTGCCGGCCGCGGGCCGCGTCGACCTGGCGCTGCCTGCGGGTACCCGGCCGGCCGTGGATACCGCGCTGCCCGCGGATACCGCGGTGCTGCCTGCCGCGGTGTCCGGGGAGACGTTCGAGGCGCCGGATCTGGCACCGGTGGCGGCGGACGAGACGGCCGCGGTTTCTCGCCAGTCGTCTCGTCCTGCTGTCCCGGCTGGTTCCGAGACGTCTCGGTCCGCGGTGTCTCGAACCGCGCTCGGCGAGACGTCCGGTCAGAGCGAGACGTCTCGGTCGGTGTCTCGAACCGCGGTGTCTCGAACCGCGGTGTCCCGCACCGGGCGGGACGAGACGGTGCCCGCGCGGGACGAGACGTCTCCTGTGGTGTCTCGCTCGGCCGGGACGTCTCGCGGGACGTCGTCGCGGCGGGCGGAGATGACCGCCTGGGTGCTGGAGCAGCGGGCCGCGGGCCGCACGCCGACCGGCGCCGATCTTGATCGGAAGTTCGGGACCCGCGACTACGGCCGCACGGTGCTGCGGGCCCTGCGCGACAGCGAGACACAGCCGGCCGGGACGGCGCGGGAGGCGTTGGACGCCGCCCGTGCCCGGGCCCGGGACGCCGCTGCGGCGCAGCCGGTCCCGGACGCACCTGCGGTGCGCGAGGACGAGGTGGGCCCGGTCGGGTCGGGGGAGCGGGACGCCACTGCCGCGGTGTCGGATACCGCCGTCGTCTCGGTGGAGCCGGCTGTCTCGGTAGACGGCTCCACCGATCTGGTGGGGGCACGGTCATGACGATCACGTGGAGGGTGGATGGCCCGGGTGCAGGCGCGGCAGGCGCGGCCGTGGGTGGAGCGGGTGCGGGCCCGGCATGCCCGGCGGCTGGCCCGGTTCGATCGGGATCTGGCGCGGGTGCGGGCGGGCCGGCCGGGCGATCAGGTCGGGGTGGCCGTGGACTATCTGCGTGCCGCGCTGACCAGCGCCCCGCCGACGGCGGCCGGCCGGGAGGTCGATCTGCTGCTCCGCACGGTCCGCGAAGCCGTCGCGAGGCTGCACGACGCGGAACTGCGCGCCCAACCCTGACCGGATCGGCCGTCCTGACGGCCACCGAGAGTGAAACAGCGGCGGAAACCGCGCTGCGCGGTCTGCGTGGCGCCGGGCGGAGCCGGCGGGGGTGGGTCACCACGCGCTCGGACGCGCCCGCGCGCGTACACGCGAGGGCTGGGCGCGGTCAAACCGCGCCCGCCGCCGCGCCCTTGGTTGCCACGTGGTGTGACGGGGGGGGGGGGCGGTGACGGGCAGCTGCGTGTGCCAGGCGGGCCCGGGGCAGGTGCACCGGGCGGGCTGCCCGGCGCAGGATCCGGCCGAGGGATGGACGCCTCAGACCACGCCGCAGCCGTCGACGGAGCTGGTGGTGGAGGCGCCGCTGTTGCTGCCGGTGCGGGCGCGGGTGGCGCGGGCGTGGGACGTGGCGGTGGGAGACACCCCCTCGCCCTGGTCCGCCGCCCAGCCGCCCATGGCCGACCTCGTGCGCTACGCCCGGGAGGCGCCGTGGTGCGCCGCGGAGGCCGACGGCTGGCGCCGCGCCGGGCAGGTCTACCAGTGGACGGTCGCGATCCCGATCAGTCTCGTGACCTACCTGGTGGCGTGGGTTGTCCAGCGCCCGGCGCGGCTCGGCCTGGCGGGTCTACTCGGTCTGCTGGTGGTCCTGGCGGTGCTGCGATGAGCCCGCTGACGATCTCGTCGGGCTGGCCGCTGGTCGGTCTGGTCGCCGCTGCGGTGGTGGCCTGGTGGCTGGGGCGGCGCCTGGTCGTGGCTGCCCTGCTCGTCGCCGTTGCCGCGGTCGCCGGACTGATCCCCCTCACCACCGGCGGCCCGGCGGGTGGGCCGCTGGCCGCCGGCGCGCCGGTCCCCGCGGCACTGCGGCCGTGGATCGACCGGGCGGGTAGCCAGTGCCCGCAGGTCACCCCGGCGCTGCTCGCCGCCCAGCTCTCCCAGGAGTCCGGGTTCGATCCGAACGCCCGGTCGGCCGTCGGTGCGCAGGGCATCGCGCAGTTCATGCCTGGCACGTGGGCGGACTGGGCGGTCGACGCCGACGGCAACGGCACCGCGTCCCCATGGGATGCCCCCGACGCGATCGTCGCCCAGGGCCGGTTCATGTGCGCGCTGGCCGCCCGCTACCAGGGCCAGACCGACCTGGCGCTGGCCGCCTACAACTGCGGGCCCGGCCCGGTCGACCGCGCTGGCGCGGTCCCGGCGATCGCCGAGACCCGCCACTACGTCGCCACGATCACCGCCCTGGTCGGCACCTACACCGACCCCTCCCACCTCTGACCCGAGGAGACCTCATGTCCCAGACCCCCACCCTCAACGCACTCGCCCCGATGCAGGCCCAGACGCTGCACCTGACCAACCCGACCGCGGTCAGCGCCGCGATCCCCCTGTTCGTCATCGCGTTGCTGCTGTGGCAGCGGCGCCTGCCCCGCGTCACCGCGCTGCTCGGCCTGCTCGCTGGCGCCGCACTGTCCCGCGGCTGGCTGCATCTCGCGATCCGCGCAGGGGTCCATTGGACCAACGTGGTGATCGACACGGTGACCCGCACGACGCTCGGCGGCGCTGTCCCCGGCGCCCTGGCCCTCATCCTCGCGATCTACTACGTGCTGCAGATCGTGCCCAACGAGCAGACGTTCGCCAGCCTCGCCGGCGCCCGCCAGCGCGTCGGCCGCCTCGGCCGCAGTGAGGATCTGCACAGCTGGCCGCGGGCGATCGGCTCCGGCGGTGGTGGTCGGGACCGTGTTGGTCGGGACCGCCCGCGCCGGCCGGAGAAGCTCGGCGCGCTCGGGGTGGGGCTGACGCTGCCCGCGGTCGCGGCCACGATCCCCGGCAGCGTCGGCGCGATCGTGCTCTCCGCGATCACGATCATCGGGGGTGCCGGCGCGACCGTCCTGCAGCACACCATCGGGATCCACTGATGGAACTGCTGCTGCTGTGGGCGCTGACCTACGCGATCGTCCACGCCTCACGCCAGACGTGGCGGCACGGCCGGACCGCGCTGTTCGGCCAGCCCCAGCCCGACGCGCGGCCGGACCTCGCCGCCGGCCTGGCCGACGGCGCCGCTGACGGGGTCCAGGCCGCTGCCGGTGGCGCCGCCCGTGTCGCCGGCTCGGTCTGGCAGGCGCTGGGGGACGGCTGGCGGGCCGGCTGGGCGCAGGGCCGGTCCACCCGGGCGGCCCGGGGCCGCTGGCGGCCGTGGGAGGAGCCCACCGTCTGGGTCACCGGCCCCGGCCCCGGTCGCGCTCCCCGCGACGAGCCGCCGTCCACCCCCACGCCGCCACCTCCGCCGTCGGCGGCCGGTGGTCCGACCACCGGTGCTGGCCGGCGACGGCCGGCAGACGCTGCGACGGGCGACGGTGACGGCGGCCGGGTGGCGCCGCGCTGCTGGTCGGAACTGCCTGTCGACGAGCAGCTCGAGATCGTCGACCAGGTCCGGGCGTCCGGCCGGTCCTGGGCGGATCTGAGCGTCACCGAGGCCGCGGACGCGGTCCGCCGTCATCTGCGGGCCCGCCATGGCCTGTGGAGGGTCAGCCGTGACGACATCCTCACCGCCCAGGCCCGCCACGACGACCCGACGTGGCGCACCGGCCCGCCCCCCACCACCCCACCACCCACCCCCACACCGGCCCCGGCGTCGGCGTCGGCCGGCAACGACGACAACATCGTCGACGCGGAGATCGTCGCGCCGCGCTGCTGGTCGCAGCTGGCCCCCGACGAGCAGCAGCAGATCGCCGACGGTGCGGCGGCCACCGGCCGCAAGCTCGCCGACCTGCCCGACGCCGAGCGGCACCAGCTGATCGCCGACTGGATCAGCCGGACCTACCGGACCGACCTGACCGCCACCGACGTGGCCGCAGCCCAGGCCGCCCAGGACGCGCAGGCCATGGCGGGCTGCACCGAGTGCACCGCGGCCGACCGCGACGGCCGGCCGGCCAGCGCACGAGCCGCCGATCATCGCCTCGGCTGCCCGACCGGCCGGTTCCTCGCCGAGCGGGCGGCCGGGTACACCGGCTGGCTCGACCAGGACGGCCGCCGGGTCGACCCGGCCGACGCCCCCGCCCCGTTCCGCACCACCCCCGACGACGAGGCCGACTCGTCGTCCCCTGACCCCACCAGCCCGACACCGGCGCTGGTGGCGCACACCCCGACCGCACCCGCGGTGGGGATCCCAACCCACGAGGGAGAACTAACGATCATGACTGCTGGCAGTGGTGAGACCACCAACATCCAGGCTGCCCGGACCTACTACGAGCAGCTCGCCGGCCACGCCGAGAGCGACATCGCGAGCCGGATCGAGATGTCCCGGACGTACATGACCGCCGCGCAGCTCTCCGACACCGGCGTGCTGTCCGCGATCGCCCACGCCCAGGAGACCGCGGGTCTGCTCGCGGCGGCCTCCCGCGGCGTCGTCAGCGCGCTGGAGGCCCACCGGTTGATGGAGGAGGCCGTCGCCAGCACCCCGGGTGCGGCCAACACCGACTTCTACCGGCCCGCCTGATCCCACCCCGAGCCTGACGGCTCCCGTCGGACCCGGCGCCTGCCGGGTCCGCGCGGAAGACGCCAGGACCCCCCGCACACCAGACGCCCAGGAAGGAGCACCGTGACCCTCGAGCCGATCACTGCGGACCGTCCCCGCAGCCCCGTGCGGCGCCTGGCCGCGCGGCTGCCCCAGCCACCCGACAGCGGGCTGCGCCTGGCCGCGCAGACCCGCCCGCTGCTGGTCATCGGGCTGCTGTGGGTCGCCGGCGCCGCGGCCGCGGGCCTGCCCGGCGCGCTGGGCTGGACCGTGACCGGCTGGAGCACCGCCGTGCTGGCCGTCGGGGGCTGGCGGGCGCGGCGGGACACCGTCGCGGGCAGTCCCGCACGGCGCCGGCGCCGGCGCTATCTGCTGCTGGTCATGGCCTGCGGCTGTGGCTGGCTGGTCCTGGCCGCCGAGGGCGGCCCCGGCGGCTGGCACGCGGTGATCCTGGTCGCCGGCGGCTACGCGGCGGCCGCGCCGACCTGGCGGCGCCACCACATCCCCACCCGCACCGACCCCGAACCCGAGCCCGACCCAGAGCCGGAACCAGACGTGGAGTTCGACGCGCCGGACTGGATGGACCTGATCCCCGAGGTGTGGGCGGAGACCCTCGCGGCGAAGGACCGGGTGCTGGCCGGCAGCCGGCTGGCCGAGCAGGGCAGCGCACCGACCGGGGTGACCTGGACCATCCGCCTGACCCCCGGCCGGCACACCACCGCCACCGCCATCGGCGCCGGCCCGCTGATCGCCTCCGGTCTGGGCATGCCCCTGGACCGCGTCACCGTCGACCGCCACCACACCGGCGACGGCGACAAGGCTCATCTGCTGATCGTCCACGAGGGTGCGGGCAACCCGCTGCGCCAGACCCACCCGTGGCCAGGCGTCGACGAGGCGTTCGACGCCGAGACCGGCCACGCCCGCCTCGGCGTGCACGCCGACCTCGACCAGGCCCTGTGGCGGGTCTACAACCCGGCGGTCGGCGCCCGCGGCGGCATCGTCATCGGCGCCTCCGGCTCCGGCAAGAGTCGGCTGCTGGAGCTGCTGGGGGTGTCGTGCATGTACTCCCGCCGCGTCCTGGTCTGGGTCGCCGACCCCCAGGACGGCGCGAGCCTGCCCGCCCTGGCCCCCCACGCCGACTGGGCCGCCTGCGACCGCGACGAGATCGGCCTGATGTTCGCCGCCGCCCAGCAGCTCATCAGCTTCCGATCGAAGATCAACAAGTTGTTGCGGCGCGAGCCGCACCCCATCAGCCCCGACGCCCCCATGGTGTTGATCATCCTGGACGAGTGCCACCAGGTCCTCACCCCCACCAGCCCCCTGACCAAGGCCGCGGACGAGATCGCCCGCATGGGCCGCAAGGCCGGCGTCGGCCTGATCTGCGCCACCCAGTACCCCGAAGCCGCGAGTTTCGGCGACAAGATCTCGCTGCGGGACTCCCTCGCCGCGGCGAACACCGCGGTGCTGCGGATTGCGAACAAGACCACCGGCGGGATGCTGCCCGGCCTGGAACTGCTCGATCCCAACGGCCTGCCCGACGTCGCCGGCCTGGGCTACCTCGCCGGCAAGGACCGGCGCACCGCGCCGTTCCGGACCCATTTCGAGGAGCAGGACGTCGTCGGTGCCCTGGCCGCCGCCGCACCCGAGCTGACCCTGGAACCCGCAGCGCTGGCCTACCTCGGCGACCGCTACCGCGACCGGCACACCCGCCGGCTCACCGCCGACGCCGACCTCGTCGTCGAACTCGCCGACTTCGACCCCGACCTCGTCGCCGCGGCCGCGGCCGCCGACCCGGCACTCGCCGCCGCCATCGACCAGGCCCGCCGTCGCCCCAAGACCCCACCAGCAACCGCAGCCCCAGCTGCGGTGGCGGTGGCGCCGGTGGTGCCCGCCCAGCGGGCCCTCGGCCTGCTCGACATCCCCCCCGCCCCGTCTCTGGGCCCCGCCCCCGCCCCCACACCCACGGCCACGCCGGCGGCGGCCGCCGACCATCCGGTGCTGCGCACCCCCTCGGCGCAGGCCATCTACGACCTGGTCCGCAGCGGCATCACCCGCAAACAGGACATCCAGGACGCGTCCGGCCTGTCCGAAACCCAGACCCGCACGATCCTCAACGCCCTGAAAAAAGCCGGCCTGGTCAACAACGACATCCACGGCACCTGGACCCCCGGCCCCAGCCGCGCCCGCCCCGCCTCCTAACCCACCCCGACCGACAGGAGCTGCCGCCATGACCCCCACCACCCTCGCCCACCGGGCACTGCGCCGGCTGCGCGCCGACGCCCTGCGCGTCGCCCTGACCGCCGCCGCCCTGGCCCTGGCCGCCGACACCGCCGACCGCCACCTCACCCACCCCAGCAGGGCGGCCGGCCCCGACCTGCTCCACGCCGGGCTGCGCCTGGCCACCGCCCTCCGGCCCGCCCTCACCCCCTGACCGCACCACCCCTCGCTCACATCCACGACACGAAGGGCACCGATCATGTTGTTTCGGGGATCTCGCACCCCCACCCCCGCCGCTGAGCGTGCCGGCGGGCAGTCCACGGCACCGCAGGCCGTGCACCCCTACCCCGGCCCGCAGGCCGCCTACGACCCGACCACCGGCACGGCCATCATCGGTGTGCACACCGACGGCAGCCCGGCCCGCTGGCCGCTGTACACCCCCGGCCACGGCATGCGCTCCGGCCTGATCCTCGGTGCCACCAGCAGCGGCACGACGATGCTCGCCGCGCAGATCGGGATCACCGCCGCCGGCACCGGACACATCGTCGCGTGGCCAGCCGACCCCGACGGCGCCGGCGACCTCCACACCTACCTGGACCGCTACCCGCACGGGGCCCTGACCGGCCGCGACCTCGCCACCCAGCTGCGCGACACGCTCGCACTGATCGAGCGGCGGCAGACGATGCTCGGGCGGTCCCACCGCGCGACGCACGTACCCACCAGCGACGCCCCCGCCCTCCTGCTGATCGTCGAGGACACCCTCGGGGGGCTGTTCGCCGCCCCGTCGTCGCCGTTCACCACGGCCGCGCTGCGCATCGCCCGCGAGGGCCGCAAGGCCGCCGTCGGACTGCTCCTCACCGCCTCCAACCCGGGCGCGACCACCCTCCACCCGCGGCTCCTCGACACCCTGTCCGACTCGGCGCTGGCCGTGCTGCGCCTGCCCGGCGATCCGATATCGCGGCCGCCCGGCACCGGCTCCTGCACGAATCCCAGTGCCGGCAGGCCCACCCCGTTCCGCGGCTGGTACCTCCCCCGGCAGGCCGCCGGCCAGCATCTGGCGGGCGCGCCCCGGCTGTACCTGCCCACCCAGACAGGCCGCTGACCAGCCCGCACCCAACCCCACGGAGGACCCTGATGGGCCTGCTCAGCTGGCTGAAGCCATCAGCCACGAACACGAACCCGAAGCAGACCAAGCCGACGCCGGCCCGCACCAGCAGCACCACGAAGAAGAAGCCGACGCCGGCCCGCACCAGCAGCACCGCGAAGACCACGGGGACCCGACGGCCGGGCGCCACCGCCCACGTGCCCGCGGCGGTCCGCCGCCGTGTCATCGCCCAGATCACGGCCACCTGCCCCTATCTGGACGCCGACGACCTCCACATCGGCACGGACGGCGGCGTCTACCTGCTGACCGGCCGCCCTGGCGGCCACCGCCGCGTGGGAACGCGCATCGGGGACTGGTCCGCACCGGCAGCCCCCCCCGGGCGGGGGGGGGGGGGGGGGCCCCCCCCAACCCGCACTCGAAGTATGGGCCACACTTTGAGTGTTGTCTAGTACTTTCTGTGCGGGCCCCTCAGGCGGGGACTCCGCATCGGCCTGCCAGAGAGCGAAGTTCCTGGTCGGAGCGCTGGTGGACGTCCTGGAGCAGGTCGCGAATGAGTGTCCGGACCTTGGAGTGATCGTGGATCTGTTCGGGGGCCACCTGCTCCGCCTCCAAGAGCGCGGCAAGAGCGTCGCCCCGGGCGCGGCGCTGTGCATGGGCGTCGGCGACGTCGACCAGGAAGCGGGCGCGGCGTTCCGCTGACAGTCCCGAGGTGTCGATCCGGCCGGCGCGATCGAGGGCGTCGCCCGCGTCGCCCAGGTCGACCGCGACGGACACCTCATGCAGCGCCACGTTCACCGGTCCGAACTCCGTGTTGAAGTCGTTCCGCCCGGCGCCCACCGTCGCGGCCAGCTCCTGCGCGTCGCCGATCGCCTGCCAGGCAGACCGGCGGTCACCGGCACGCGCCGCACTTACCGCCCGTACCAGGCAGAGCGCGCCCACGACGGACGCCGCTTCGACGCCCAGTTCCGGCAGCCGCGGACGAAGCGCAGCCACCGCCGTCGCGGCGGCGTGCTGGGCCTGGTCCAGCCGCCCGGCGCCCAGCATCGCCAGCACCAGGCGAAACTGCCCCGCGGCCACGAGCGCGACATCCCCCGCAGCTTCTGCGGTGAAGAGCGCCCGGTCGGACGCAAGCCAGGCGGCTTCTGTGTCGTTCACTTTCCCGAGGAGGGCGGCAGCGGCCTGGTACGCCCGAGACAGCGCCGCAGCGACTGCCGGCCGCTGATCCTCCGGAACGGAACGCAACGCCAGTTCCGCCCCGGCGATCAAGGGCAGGAGCACCGGCCCGGCTTCGGAGTACCGCGACCCATGGACGACCGTCCACACCTGCTCGGCCTGCTCGGCGAAGTCCTCGCCGGAGCCGCCGTCGGGTGGCGGCGTCGAGGCGACGGCCGACAGCGCCGGATGCCCGGTGAGCGCCAGGCGCAGCGCGTCCCGCCACGGCTCACGCTCCGATGCTGCTACTTCCATTGGCGCGTCGGGCGCGAGATCGGCCACCGGAACGCCCAGGACGTCGGAGACCTGCGCGAGCACGGACATCCGGTCGACTTTGCGCGCGTTCCGCTCGACCTGAGAGACCCAGCTCTCGGACCGGCCGATCAGCCGGCCCAACTCCACCTGCGACAGGCCGCGCCGTTTGCGATGGAACGCCACCCGCTCACCGAGCGTCGGAGTCGGCTCCGTCATCGCGCACCGCCCGGCAGTCCCTTGCCGCAGATACCGGTGAGGAACTCCACACGGGGCGGACCGACAAGGAACTCCTCCCGCGCCGCCAGGAACCGACACACATGGTCCTGGCGCTCGTGCTCGTCGAACGCGGCCCGGTCCCGATACAGCTCATAGAAGATCCGAACGTCGGGCTCCCCCGCAACCGCCTGCATCACGTAGACCAGCGTCCCGTACTCCACCGACACGATCAGCGGCAACGTCTCCGCGACCAGCCGGTCAAACCCGTCTGCGGCGCCAGGCCGCAGATCGAACCGAACCACCAACCCGAACATGAATCCTCTTCCCATCGGACGACGTCACCACCACAACGATTCTCCCACGGGTAGGATTCCGAGAACTAGCCAGTACTTTTGGTACCAACACGCTGCCTGGCGCGCCGCATAGGCCGGCTGACCTGCCATCCAGGCGAACCACCCAGTGGTTGCCAAAACCAACAGTTTAGGATCAAGTAACGTCGCCGCGCCGGGCGGCAGCTATGCGTGGCTATGGCGCGCCGTGCTCGCCAGAGCGTCATCAGCAGCTTCTAGACGCTAAGGCCTCCCCGACCGGTCTCAGTTCCGGTCTCGTTCACCCCCGTCCGCAGGTGTCCGCCAGCGTCCAGTCGGTGCCCTTTCTGCATGCTCGGGACGTCGGCGGACATAGCTGAACGACGGGGCGCAGATCTCGAAAGCGTGTGAGGGGGCAACCCCTCCGTGGGTTCAAATCCCACCTCCACCGCCCTGGATCAGCCAGTACGCCCGGCCCGACGGTCACCCCGTCGGGCCCAGCGCATGCGTCCCGGTCTCACTTCCGGTCCCGGCTGCGCTGAGAGCGCCACACCCGCGCATGCTTCGGCGTCATTTCCGATCAGCGGAGCCTCAAACGATCATCCGAGGGAGCCTTCGCGGTCCCTTTGTGCGGACGATTCGGGCGGCCAGCCACACAGAGGAACCGTAACGATCATCCGAAGGCGCCCGATGCGCGGCCTGACGACGTCAACTTGCGGCGACTGC
This sequence comes from Frankia sp. AgB32, assembly GCF_023243045.1. Lineage (GTDB taxonomy): Bacteria > Actinomycetota > Actinomycetes > Frankiales > Frankiaceae > Frankia. Next base: position 15,720 of record NZ_JALKFX010000029.1, on the reverse strand, counting down.
GGAGCGTGAAATAGTCAACGCGAACGGTAATTCGTTCGCTGGCCGATGGTTCCGGCGCAACGACGCACCGGAACCGTCGCGCCGCCGCATCTCATCCATCAGTTGCACGTCTATCCGTCGGTCATCATGACCGGGGAGTCGGAGGCAATGGCATGGCGAGGATCGTCATTTTTGGTGCCGCGGGTCAGATCGGGCGCCGCATCACCGACGAAGCAGTGAGGCGTGGACACGAGGTCACCGCGGTCGAGCCGGAGCAGGCTCGGGTGAAGAAGCTGCCGCGGAAGGCGAACGGCGTCGAGGGTGACGTCACCAAGCGTGACTCGGTCGAGCGGCTGGCCCAGGACGCGGAAGCCATCATCGTCGCCGTGGGCGGTGTGGACCGCCCGGTGCACGCGAACGCGGCCCGCAACCTCGTTGACGTCCTGCCCCGCCTCGGCGACCAGCCGCCCCTGATCGTCCACATCTCCAGCGGCGGCACGCTGGAGGACGAGAACGGCCAGCGGCTCGCCGACGCCGCGGACTTCCCCGCCGCCGAGCGCAAGGACGCGCTCGACCAGGCGGACGCGCTCGACGTGTACCGCGGCGCCCGCAACGTGCGCTGGACGGCCATCGCCCCGCCGCCGCGCAACCTCGGCGGCGGCCAGCGCCGCGGCGCCTACCGCACCGGCACCGACCGGCCCGTGGTGGACGCCAAGGGCCAGGTCGGCATCTCCCACGAGGACTTCGCGATCGCCGTCATCGACGAGATCGAGAACCCGCGCAACCGCAACCGTCGGATCACCGTCGGAAACTGAAAGTCCTTCAGGTGCAACGCGGCACCTGACCGTCCGGACCGCCACCTGAGCCATTGACGTCTCCGGTGGCCCGGATTCCCAGCTGGGACGCCGCCAGCCGGCCGCCCCAGCACCTGGCCGTCCGGCCGTCCGGCCATCACTCCATCGTGGCGAGAATCGCCTTGATGTCGTCGGGGGTCGTCCGCGGATTGACGACGGCGAAACGGGCGACGGTCTCCCCGTCATGACGGGTGGGCGGCACGAAGGCGAATTCGGCACGCAGCAGCGCATCGCTCCAGCGGTGGTAGTCCGTGTCCGTCCAGCCACGGCGGCGGAACACGACGATGGAAAGCTCCGGCGGCCGCACCAGTTCCAGTTCGGGCCGCGCGGCGATCTGCGCGGCGGCGGACCGGGTGGTGGCGAGCGTGGTCTCGACCGCGTCGGCGTAGGCCCGGGTGCCGTGGGTGGCGAGCGAGAACCACAACGGCAGTCCGCGGGCCCGCCGGGACAGGCCGATGGCGTAGTCCGACGGGTTCCAGTTGGCGGCCGGATCGAGCACGTCGAGATAGCCCGCCCGCTGCGGGCCGTGGGCGGCCAGCGCGAGGGCCGGGTCGCGGTAGACCAGCGCGCAGGCGTCGAACGGCGCGAACAGCCACTTGTGCGGGTCAACGATGAACGAGTCGACCTCGGCGATCCCGTCGAAGCGCGGCCGGGCCGACGGCGCGGCGAGGGCAGCCAGGCCGTAGGCGCCGTCCGCGTGCACCCACAGGTCGCGGGCGCGGGCGACGTCGGTGATACCGCGCAGGTCGTCGACGATGCCGAACTGGGTCGTCCCGGCCGTCGCGACCACGGCGAAGATGCCGGCCGCCACCTCGGCACCGCCCGCCGCGAGTTCGTCGAGCGCCGCGGCGAGCCGGGGGCCGGTCAGCCGGCCGTCCGCGCCGGTCGGCACGGCCACGATCTCCGCGTCGAGGACGGCCGCCGCCTGGTAGAGGGACGAGTGCGCCTCCGCACCGCAGACGAAGCGCCACCGGGACGGCATCGGGCGCCCGGCGGCGGCCAGCCGCGCCCGGGCGGCGTGCCGCGCGGTGACGAGCGCCGAGAGGTTCCCGACCGTGCCGCCGGGGACGAACACGCCCCCGGCCTGCGCCGGCAGCCCGGCGAGGTCGGCCAGCCAGCGCAGCACCTCGTTCTCGGCGTGCACGGCGCCGGCGCCTTCCAGCCAGCTGCCGCCGTAGATCGACGAAGCGCCGACCACGAGGTCGAACAGCACGGCTGCCCTGGTCGGGGCGGCCGGGATGAAGGCGAGGTTGCGCGGATGGTCCGCCGAGACGCAGGCGCGGGAGAGGACCTCGTCGAAGATCTTCAGCGCGTGGGCGCCGCCGATGCCTTCGGCAGTGATCGTCTCACCGGCCCGGGCGGACAGCTCAGCAGGCGAGGCCGAGCCGTCCAGCGGGACCTGATCGAAGCCGAGCCGCAGCCTGGTGACCTCGAAGACGGCCCGCATGAGCTCGGCCGTCTCGGCGTCGAACCGATGCACGGCCGGAGCGGACCCGCCGCGAGACGCGGACCTACCCGTCCTGCCTGCTGCGCTGACGCCGGAACAGGAAGCCGCCACCGACGAGAGCAAGCAGCATGACAATCGCACCGACACGCTTCACAACAAACCTCCACGTTGAGGGTTCAACCTAACAACAACGGCCGATCCGGTCTGATCCACGGGGCGAAGGACGCATTCCGGTGGACGCCGTCGACGTCGATCTGATCAGAACGGCCACCGGCGGGGCGTCCGCTCACCGCCGGATTCCGAGCATGCCATGAACGCCGGCGACGTGCGCGACCGGACCGCCGGAATTCCGCCGCGCCCCCCGTACGGGGCACGGACGGGTGCCGTATGACCGGGCATTCTTCGCGGGACGTGTCGTTCGTGCGACGATTTCACGTCGGGCGCGGACGGTGGTGGGCCACAGGTGTCCCCGACGGCTCCGCGTGCGATGACATGGTGGGACGCGGCGCGCCGGCAACCTCGGGCCACCGGACGGCGGCGCGAGGATCACCGACGGTCGCGGCCCTGGCCACGGTCCCGATCGCTACCCGCGGTCGCGGTCCGACCTCGCGGGCGCCGGGCCGCCCGTCGCCGCGGGCGCCGGCCGGTTCGTCCGCTCGGCGACGAGGGCCGCGAGGATGTCGGCGTGACACGGCTCCCCCGGCGGGCACCAGCAGCCGAGACGGTGGCCGGCGAGCGTCGACAGTTCGGCCAGCAGCTCCAACCGCGAGTAGCGGCGGCCGGCGCGGTCGTGGCGCACGTCCGGGCCGCCGCCAGTGATCCACTCGGTGTACCGGGCGACGGCGACGGGCCGGCCCAGCTCCCGCTGGTCGAACGGATTGCCCCAGCGGGTGGGCCGAGAGACCACGACGACGTCCGCCGGCTTGCGCCATCCGGACGCACGGGACAACCGGACATGGGTTCGCGCAACGATCATCTTCCGCACCCTTCCTCGCGAACCGTTATGCCCACCGCACGGCCGCCACTCCCCCGTCATCGAATGGTCATGGTCGGCTGCGGCAACGGACATCATCAGTTCACCTGCCGGGGAACCGGACTCGGCAGAACGCCCGCGACTGCCAGGCTTACAGTTTCCCAGTGCACGACCGACACCGAAGCCACGGAAACCCGTATTCCTACGGGCCACTGACTAGGCGTACACGTAGGATCAATTCCGTCATGGCAATCCAATGAATACGTTTAGAAAATTGGGGGAGGTGACGTGGCCCGGGCCTTCGTCAGTCACGCCAGCTCCGACGGGGAGCTGGCCGACCGCGTCCACCGAACGCTGTCCGACCTGGGCCACGACGCATTCCTGGCCAGGAACATCCGGGCTGGAATCCAGCCCGGTGACGTCTGGCGGGAACGCCTGCACCAGGAACTGCGCGCCGCCGACGCGGTCATCTGCCTCCTGACCGACGCGTACAACGCCTCGCCGTGGTGCGCCTACGAGATCGGGATCGCCCACGAGGTCGGCAGTCTGCTGCTGCCGCTGCGGGCGCAGCCGGAGGTCACCTCCCCGTTGCTGGACGATCGCCAGCACGTCATCGTCGCCGGCAACGGCGGCTGGGGCGAGGACCTGGACGTCGCACTGCGGCGCGTCGACGCGTCCGGCGGGCGCGGCTGGGCCTGGGACCGCTCGCCCTTCCCGGGCCTGCGGCCGTTCAGCCGGGACATGGCCCGCGTCTTCTACGGCCGCGACGACGAGCTGCGCCGGCTGACCCACCGGTTGCGCGCGCTCAGCGACCGGCGGCTACTGCTCGTCGTCGGCGGTTCGGGCTGTGGGAAGTCCTCCCTGGTCGGCGCCGGGCTGGCCGCGCGGCTCGGCGGTGAGCCCGGCTGGCTGGTGGCCGAACCGTTCGTGCCGGGCCGCGACCCGCTGCGCAAACTCGCCCTGGCGCTGGCGAAGGCCGCGCAGCTCGCCGGCGTGCGCTGGGCGGCCGACGAGATCCACCGGCGGCTGCGGGACGAGCCCGGCGCGCTGGCCACGCTCGCGGAGGAGCTGCTCGCCGCCGCGCCCGGTCCGGTGCGGGACCGGCTGCTGCTCGTCGTCGACCAGGGCGAGGAGCTGTTCACCAGAACGCCGTCACCGGAGCGGTCCCGGTTCGCCGCCGTGCTCTCCCGCGGGCTCGACGGGCCGATCCGCGTGGTCATCGCTGTCCGCTCGGAGTTCCAGGACCAGCTGTTCGCGGTGCCCGAGCTGGGGGACGTCCATCTGCACGCGTTCCCGCTGCGTCCGCTCGCGCGGGACATGCTCCGGGTGGTGATCAGTGAGCCGGCCCGGGTCGCCGGGCTGTCGGTCGACCCGGAGCTGGTCAGCCGGATGGTCGAGGAGACCGAGGGCGGCGAGGCGCTGCCGCTGCTGGCGTTCACCCTGCACGAACTGGCCCGCGGCCAAGTCCGCGGCGGACGGCTGTCCACCGTGCGCTACGAGGAGCTCGGCGGGGTGCGCGGCGCGCTCGCCCGGCGGGCCGACGCGGTGCTCGACGACGCGGTCACCGCCGCCGGCCTGTCCCGGGAGGTGCTCCTGGCCAGCATGGCGGAGCTTGCCACCCTCGACGAGGCAGGCCGGCGCACGCGGCGCCGCATCGACTTCGAGGAACTGTCCTCCGACGCGCTGCGCACCGCGTTCGGGGTGTTCGTCGAGGAACGGCTGCTGTCCACGCCCAGCGACAGCCTGGGCGGCACCTCCGTCGGCGTCGTGCACGAGGCGTTGCTGACCGCCTGGCAGCCGCTGGACTCGGCGATCCGCGAGCGGGAGGCCGCACTGCTCACCGAGGGGCAGGTGGAACGCGCCGCCGCCCTGCACGCCCGCGGCGGCCCGCTGTGGGACGTCGACCGGCTCACCGCCGCGACCACCATCCTGTGGGGGTCCTACGACCGGTTCCGGGCGGGCGGCGAACCGGTCGTCAACCTCAACCGGGCCGGCCGGCAGTTCCTCGCCGAATGCCACCAGCACGTGGACGGCCTCGCCCGCCGCGCGCGTCGGCGTCGACGCCAGACCGTCACCGTGCTGTCCCTGCTGCTTGCCGTGGCCGTCGCCGCCGCGACGATCGCCGGCGTGCAGAACCGGTCGGCACAGCGCGCCCAGCGGGCCGCCGACCAGGCCCGGCTGGCGGCGGTCGCCCAGTCTCTGCTGGCCGCCGCGCGCGACGCCCGCCCCACCGACCGCGACCGGGCGCTGCGGTTGGGTATCGCCGCCGCGACCGTCTCGCCGGGCACCGTGGGTGAGGAGGGCCTGCTACAGAGCCTCGCGGCCGACCCGACGGGTTTCGCCAGCCCCGGCGCCCCGGTCACCGCGATCGGCTTCGCGCCGGACGGGACCCTGCTCGGCGCCGGCGGCGCGGACCAGTCGGTGACGCTGTGGTCGATCCGCAACGCCCAGCTCGTCCCGGTCGGGCGGCCGCTGCAAGGTCTGCCGGGCCCGGCGACGTCGGTGACGTTCGCCCTCGGCCACCGGCAGTTGACCGTCACCACCGCGGACGGCATCGCGCTGGTCTGGGACCTGACCGACCCGGCCCGGCCCCGGCGGCCCGGTCCGCCCACCGGTGGCTCCGCGCCACCCGACCCGCGCCTCGCCCGGTCTCCGACGGCCCTGATCGAGGCGGATGGCCGCGGCATCGCCGGGTCCGGCGACGAACCTGCCGGCGCGGCCGGTGGAACCGACGCCGACGAGGCGGGCGAGGCAGGCACCGGCGGGAGCGAGGACGGCCAGATCGAGGTGGCGACGGTCGACGGGGTGGGGGGTCGGCGCATCCTCGCCCGGGCCGGCACCGACACCGGCGCGACCCGGGCCCTGGCCTTCTCGCCCGACGGCACCCTGCTCGCCAGCGTCGACTCCGGCCCCGGGGTGCATCTGTGGAGCACCGCCGCCGCCGACCTTCCGGCCGCCTCGACCGGTGGCGGCGCGGGCTCGGCGTCGCCGGGTGTCCTGCGCGCGATCGGGCAACCGCTGGCGGGGCACACCCGGTCCGTGCTGTCCGTAGCCTTTTCCCCAGACGGCGCGCTGCTGGCCTCGGGCGGCTATGACGGGACGATCCGGCTGTGGCGGCTCGCCGCGGTCGACGCGTTTCGCCAGGGCCGGGTCATCGCCTATGCGTGCGGGATGGCCAAGGTTGGTCTGGACGCGTCGTCCTGGCGGTACTACCTGCCCGGGGTGCCCTACCGGGCGACCTGCCATTGATGATCACATGCATCGCGGTAGAGGAACCGTAGCCAGGTAACCACATAATGGCCCCAGCATCACGATCCGGCACTTTCTTGCCGCATCTGCGTTAAGTAATGCTCAAAATCTCCGCATTTAAGGAGACACGAACGGAATCGTCGCCCAGAGTACTTCCCGACCGGCCTTCGCAAGCGGACCATCACTCACATGACGTTGACCTATGGGGCACCCAGCCGCACCGAGATCCCGACCGTCCTCACGTCCCGGTTGATCCTGCGCGGCTGGCGCCCCGCGGATCTCTCCCCCTACGCGGCCATGAACGCCGACCCGGAGACGATGCGCTATCTCAACGGACCGTTCGGGCAGGTCGGCACGGAACGCCTGGTCACCCACCTGCTGGGCATGTGGATGTTGCATGGGCACGGCATGTGGGCGGTCGAGGAACGCGGCACGGGCGAGTTCCTGGGGCGCGCCGGCTCCTACGCCGCCGAGGGCTGGCCGGGGATCGATGTCGCCGTGTCCATCCGGCGGGACCGCTGGGGACACGGGCTCGGCACCGAGGCGATCCGGGCCTCGCTGGAGTTCGGCTTCGAACGGCTCCCCGTGGCCGAGCTCATCACCACCACGCACCGGGACAACGTCGGCATGAACGCGATCGCCCGCCGGCTCGGCATGACGTTTCGCGGGGTGGCGGACGTCGGCCCGTGGCGGGCGAGCAACGTCTACGCGATCAGCCGCGAGCAGTGGCAGGCGTGCGGCTCCACCCTGCCCCCCACCGGCGACCTGCTGCGGATCCACAGCCGTCAGTCCGCCCGCCGACGCACCGACGGCTTACCCTGCACCTGAAGGCATCCGCGCCCTGCCACGCCCCGAAGTCGCCATAGTCGATGGTGCAGTGGTCGGTGAAACAGGTACGGAACAGCTTCCAGTCCCGGCGGTCGATGCCGACGGTGTAACGCAACAGGACGTCGGCGATCTCGTCCCGGTCATGCCGCTCGCTCACCGTGCGTCTCCGTTCGTCAGGGGCCGCCGCGGTTCAGAGGGACCACGGTTGTCGTTCTGCATGGTTCGGCGCCCGTTTTGTCTATACCAAGCGACCACAAAGCCCCTCAGCCCCTCAGCCCCTCAGCCTCGCTGCGGGGAGTAGCGATCAAGGGTCTGGCTGCCCCTCGGCGGGACCGGGCGCGCTTCTGACCGGTGCCCGATGGGGCTCGGTGCCCGGTGTGCCCGCGCGACGGGCCCGCTGCGCTGCCGACCGGTCGCTGTGCCGGGGTCGGTGTCGGGATGCCCTCACCATGATCGGCCGGACCCGACCTAGCCGCGCGTCGCGGTCGCCTGCGGCGTGCGGTGCTCGATCCGCCCGGCGCCGGCCAGGGCGTTCTCGATCAGCCGGCTGACCGCGGCCATGCCGTCGGCGTTCGGGTGGTAGTGCACGCCGCTGGTGTGGGAGCCCTCCACCCAGCGGACGTTCGCGGCGGCGCACACGTCCCGCCCGGCGCTCGCAGCGTACGCGTCGACCAGCGGGATGCCCCGCTCCGTCGCGACCTGCCGGAGGGTCTGTTCCAGCGTGCCGCCCATCCCGGCGAGCGTGCGGGTGTCGGCGGTACTGATGACGTTGTCCGGGCAGGTGACCGGCGGGTCCGGGAAGATCCGCGGGTAGCTGACCAGGTAGACCAGCACGCCGGGCGCGGCGGTGTCGATGGCCCGCAGCAGCCGGGTGAGATTGCCGCGCAGCCTGACCGCCGCCGCAGCGGTCGCCGCCGGGCTCGGGAGCAGGGCAGCGCAGGACCGGCCCGCGGCCGTCGCGCCCGCGCACTCCGCCGTCGCGGCGGAGTAGCCCAGATCGTTGCCGCCCACCGTGATGGTCACCAGCCGGGTGTCGGGGGTGACGGCGTCGACCTGCGGTGGATGCCCCCGCTGCGGAGTCGTAAGCAGGTTCGTGGTCGTGGCACCGCTGCACGTCACGTCCGTGAGCGCGAACCCGAGCCGCTGTGCCACCAGATGCGGGTAGTTGCGGGCCGAGCGGCCGCAACCAGCCCCGATGTCGCGGCCGATACCCGGTCCGGCGGCGAAGGAACTGCCCATCGCCACGTACCGACCGCCGGTCACCCGAGAGGACCCGGAGTCCGGTGGCGTGCCCACCACCGGCTGCGACTGGGCGCCGGTCGGCCCGGCCGCCGCCGTGGGCCGCGCGCCCCCGCCACCGCCGGACCCACAGCCGGCTGCCAGGACCGCCGCGACCAGCGCCGCGACGACCAGCCGCCAGCACGGCCGTGACCGCATGCCACCACCCCTCCCGCGTGCGTCGCCCGCGTCCCGCTGGCACCTGGCCGACCACAGCCTGCCAGACCCGATCAGCTTGCCCGCCGTCAACTTCACCCCGCCACCCGCCCCCCGCGCGACCGATCGCGGCGACCGGTTTCCCCGCCCACCTCGCCAAAAGGCTCCGACCAGGGTCGGCTCACCGGCCCGCCCGACGCCGCACTGGACGCACGCGGACCGCACCGCCGGGAGGAGGGCGGTGCCCCGCCAGGAACACCGACGGCAGCGGACATGCCCGCCGAACCTCACGCCGAGTTGACATTGCTCGCGAGTTGGTGTGGCTGGGCGGGCCACGACGGTTCTACTGAACGTTCGACGTCCGATATGTCCCGCATAGAGCGACCACCGGCCCCCTCCAGAGGCTGGCCGGTCGGGTTCCGTGGAGGGGCCGGCTGCGCTGCCGACCGGTCGCTGTGCCGGGGTCGGTGTCCGGATGCCCTCACCATGACCGGCCGGACACGACCTACTAGGCCGGTTCCCAGCGCCAGACCCGTTGGTGGACGTGTGTCCCGCACAGGTGGCCGCAGGCTAACCACAGGCGTCGGTGTGCGACGGCTCGTCGTACACCGAAGTTCCACCATCGCGTTCGCGTTGCGTGACTGGCGTGCGTGGGCAGAGAAGGGCTGGCAGGCCACCGTGCACACCGGCCGGGTTACGGCGATCGAAGCGGGTAGGGCCGAAAAGCAGACGTTCGAACAGATGCGGAGGGTGCTATGCGCGCACCGGCCTACGGGCACCGGGAGGTCGAAACCAAATTCGACGTCGACTCGACCTTCGTCGTGCCGACCCTGACCGGGCTTGCCGGGATCACCTCGGCCGCCGAGCCGATCGAGGAACATCTCGAAGCCATCTACTACGACACCGACGATCTTCGGCTGGCTCGCAACAGCATCACGCTGCGTCGCCGTCAGGGCGGGCATGACGCCGGCTGGCATCTCAAGCTGCCGAGCGCCGAGGTCGGCCGCGACGAGATCAGCCGTCCGCTGGACGCGATCGAACGCGACCCCTCCGCCGAAGGGACGGTCCCCGGCGAACTCGCCGACATCGTGGCCGCCACCACCCGGGGCCGGCCGCTGGCCCCCGTCGCGCGGGTGCGAACCACCCGCCGGGCGACGACGCTGCGCGACCTCGAGGGACGGGACCTGGCCGAGGTCGCCGACGACGAGGTCCGGGCCCAGACCCTCGGTGCGTCGACGACGCTGTCCCGGTGGCGGGAGATCGAGGTCGAGGCGCTCGGCGATGATCTCGGTGTCCTGCCGGTGACCGGCAAGGCGCTGCGCCGGGCCGGGGCCAGGCCGGCGGCGGGGCCGTCCAAGCTGGCCCGCGCGCTGGGATCCCGGGCGGCCCGTCCGGAACTGCCCGTCGACGGCGCCAGGGGTGAGGCAACCACCGGGCCGGAGACCGCGGGCAAGGCCGTCCGACGCTATCTCGCGACCCACACCCGGGCCCTGCTCGCCGCGGACGCCCGGGTGCGTCTGGACGACCCCGAGTCCGTGCACGACATGCGGGTCGCGGCCCGCCGGCTGCGCAGTGCGCTGCGCACGTTCCAGCGGCTGTTCGAGCCGGCCCCGGCGGGCGCGCTGCAGGCCCGGCTGCGGGAGCTGAACCTCCTGCTCAACGCCGCCCGCGACGGCGAGGTCCAGCTTGAGCGGTTCACCGCCGGGCTGGCCGCCCTTGACGGCCGGGACGTACTGGGTCCGGTCGCCGCCCGGGTGCAGGGCCATCTGCGCTCACAGCGTCTTCGCGGCCGGGAGCAGGCCCTGGTCTGGCTGCGGGACTCGGAGTACCTGGACTTCCTCGACGAGCTGATCGCCTTCGTCGCCGAGCCGCCGTATTCGGCCCTCGGCCACCAGCCGGCCGGGTCGGTCCTGCGCTCCCCGGTCGGCAAGGCTGACCGTAAGCTGCGTCGCCGGGTCGACCACGCCCTGAGCACCCCGGCCGGAGCCGACCAGGACGCCGCCCTGCACCTCGCGCGGAAAGCCGCGAAGCAACTGCGTTATGCGAGCGAGACCGTCACACTGATCTACGGCAAGGACGCGGCGAAGCACTCCAACCGGGCCAAGAAGATCCAGAACAGTCTGGGTGAGCACCAGGACTGTGTCGTCGCCCAGAGCGTGCTTCGCGAGTTCGCGATCGCGGCGAACCACGCGGGGGAATCCTCGTTCGCCTACGGCCTGCTGCTCGGCCGCGAGCAGGAACAGGCCCGCCAGACCCGGGACGCGTTCGCCGCCCGCTGGCCGAAGCTCGCCCGCCGGCGCGACCGCCGCTGGCTGGCCTGAGGGCGGCGGCGCCTGGCCGCGGGCCGGGCGGTTTGTCGGATACCGCGGGGGGATGCGAGTTGCTTCCCCGCCGGTGCGCCCCGCGCCGGCGACGACCTGGGTATGACACCCGGGTAGGTCAAGGAAAGGAGCGAGATCATGGGGAACGACAGCCGTCGGCCGGAGGACACCGCCGCGAAGGTCTCCGCGGGCTGGCGGGATCCCGCGCGTCACGGCGGGGAGCAGGGTCCGCTTGACGATGACGTCCTCGCCGAACGGACCGAGCAGGAACGCGTCGACGCCGGCCTCCCGCACGCGGAACGCGACCGGCCGAACATCGACCGCGCTTCCTGACCGACCCGGGTTCTCCCTCGGCCGGGCCGACCGCCCTCATCCCGGGGCGTCGCCCCGGCCGGGAGGCCGCCCGACCGGAGGGGCCGGCGGCGTTGCCGGATGGTCGCTCTGTATGGCCCCGGTGTCGGGGTTGTCCCTCCAGAGCGACCGGATGCGCTTCCAGGGGTCGGGGACCCGCTCCGTCCGCATCCAGAAAGCCGAGCGACGGAACCGCCGGGCGACGCATCAAGAGACACGCAGCGTACGAAGCATTCCTCGCATCTCAGGTCATTTCGTCGACCGACGACTACTCTTCGTGTCTATCTGGTGCCGGAAGGGTACCCCCGCGAGGAGGAGTAACGATGTTTCGTCGACGACGGCTGCCACACGGGATGGTGGCACTGGCCGCTGCCGGCATGTTGGCACTGCCAGCCGCGATTGCCATGACCCCTGCGGCGGCCGCGGCACCCGAACCACACCCCCTCGCAGCGGCGTCCGGCAACGAATGGTCCTGGGGATACAACGGCCTGGGCGCCCTCGGAGACGGCACCACCGCGAACCGGTCGGTGCCCGTCAGGGTCAGCGGCCTCACCGGTCTCGACCGGGTGGTGGGGATCGCCGGGGGCAGGTACTCCGGTTATGCGGTGCGCGCGGACGGCACCGCGTGGTCATGGGGATACAACGCCTACGGACAGCTCGGTAACGGATCGACGGCGAACACCACCGTTCCCGTCCGGATCACCGGGTTGACCCAGGTCGCGGCCGTCGCCGGCGGCACCATCAACGGGTACGCGCTCCGCCGCGACGGCACCGTCTGGGCCTGGGGGTACAACAACCTCGGCCAGTTGGGTAACGGCACGACCGTCAACAGCACGGTGCCCGTCCAGGTCCCTGGCCTGAACCACATCATCGCCATCGCCGCCGGCGGCCAGTCCGGCTACGCGCTGCGTGGCGACGGGACCGTCCTGGCCTGGGGTTACAACGACGAGGGACAGCTCGGCGACGGAACGACCATTGACCGTATGACGCCCGTCCAGGTCAGCGGCCTGCGCGGGGTGCGAGCCATCGCGGGCGGCCAGGAGTCCGGCTTCGCACTGGGCTGGGACGGCGTTGTCCGAGCCTGGGGCGCGAACGACGACGGGCAGCTGGGCGACGGGACCACCACCGAGCATCTGGTGCCCGCGCCGGTCCACAACCTCACCGAAGTGATCGCCATCGCTGCCAGCAGCGAGGGCAACACCGGCTACGCCCTGCGCCGGGACGGCACCCTCTGGGCCTGGGGCCTCGGCAACACAGGACAGCTCGGAAACGGTGACGACGAGAGTTCTTCGCTGCCCGTCCAGGTCAGCGGCAGCACCGGCCTCGTCGGCGTCACCGCGATCTCCGCGGGAAGTTTCAGCGGGTACGCGACACGCTGGGACGGCACGGTGTGGTCGTGGGGAAGCAACTACTACGGGCAGTTGGGTAACGGCACCACCACGCCGCCCTACAGCCTGCGCCCGGTCCAGGTCAGCGGCGTCGTCAAGGCGGAGGCCATCGCCGGCGGCGGTTTCAGCGGCTACACGCTCCTGGGAACCTGGGACTGACCGACCTGATTTTCACGGAGGTGGCCGCCAGGCCCGGTCGACTGCGCCGGGGGCGTTAGAACGCTTTCACAAGGTCGAGTGAGACCAGAACCGAGATGACAGGATCGTGACCTGGCCCATGCTATCGGGCCAGGTCACGACCGCCAGCCTGCGGCTGGGTGCCGGATGCAAGCCGGCAGGCTGGCGAATGCCGCGACAAAGGCAGCGGATGACCGTGTCCCTAACGCGATGCGCCGACTCGCCAGGCAGCGTAGTCACGGGCGGCTCGAACCCATGAACCGTCCATGCCTTCCGTAACAGCCCGGTACGTCCACAGGCCTGCGACGAACGCCGCGAACGCGGTGGTCGATCACGTGAACCTCACCGGCGGCGCCGATGATGAACTGGTCACCGTGCAGATCGGTGTGCACAAGCCGGTCGCCCTGGACGGCCTCAGGCGCCAGCGACGCCAACCGGTCCATCCATTCGACGTCGACGCCGGTGACGACATCCGGGGCGACGTCACTGAGGCGATGCCACCAGTCCCTAACGGTCCACCGATCACGCAGGCCACGTACTTCAGGCGCCGGCAGGACGCCGATCCGGTCGAGCGTCCGTCCGACGACCGCGAGGTCGGCCGAACCGGGTGCGAGGTCGGCGGGCCGGCCGAGGACGTGCTCGAAACCGACGAGGAGCCAGGGGTCGCCGTCGGCTTCGACGTCCTCGGTAAAGATCACGGCTGGCGCGATGCCCGGGGCGAGCGTCCCGGCCGTGATCTCGTTACGCAGCCAGCGCATACGCCGGCTGATCCCGCGGACCGCTTTGACGAACACCGGCCCGGCCCCGCCGTGGACAACGGCGGCAAAGTCGTTGTTCTGCCCGCCCTGAACAGCCGTGGCGAAGTCCACCGATCCAAGGTGACGCCCAGCCGCCTCACGCACGACGACGGGAAGCGCGTCTGGAACGCCGTCCATCGCTTCGGTCCCTCCTGGCTACGGGATACGGGATCTCTCGTTCTCGTCTCCGTCCTTGCCGGACGCGAAGCAGTTCCCCTCATCCGCGCACGCCGTGCCTACCCTTTATCATCGGCGGCCACATGGGCGGTAGCGCCACGTCGGCATAATCCCCCCATGAACCGGGAAAACAGCGATGAATGGTACGTGCTCAACCTCTGCGCCGATGTGCTCGGTGAAGAGGTGTCCCGACAGCACACGTTCGACTGGCTGCTCGGCGACCCGGATCGGGCAGGCAGGCAGCGGCGGCTTCAGGTCGACGGCTACTGGTCCAAGCACCGGATCGTGGTCGAGTACCGCGAAATACAGCATGACCAGCCCGTGGCGCACTTCGACAAGCCAGACCGGCTGACCGTCAGCGGCGTGCATCGCGGGGAGCAGCGGGCTATCTACGACCGGCGACGCGATGAGCTAATCCCCGCGCATGGGCTGCGCCTGGTCGTCATCCGACCGTCCGATCTCGCGAGCACCAGCCAGGGTCGACTTCGACGAGAGCGGCCGTCCGACATCGAAGCGGTCCGCCGCATCCTTGCCGCCCGAGAGTGACGTGACCTGGTGGATCAGGTTCCGCCGCCGCGGCCAACGACGTACACGGCCAGGATCGTGAGGCAGTCGAAGCGCGTGGATCCCACCGAGGCGAGCTCTTGAAGGATCCGCAGCTGTGTCTGCTGGACGCCGCGCTCCTGGAGCTGAAGCGGATGCCGGCGGCGGCTGGTGCCGGCGAGAGTTCGGAGCCTCATACACGCATCTGCTGCGCTCGGCAGACCAGAGCGGCCGAGACGCTCGCCGCGGCTGTTCCTCACTCGACGCGACGTCCGCATCGAAGCGGAAGATCGGGCAGGGATCGCCTGACGCCCGGCCACTCCGGAAAGCCCAGGATGATCGTTGCGGAGGATGAGAGATTCGAACTCTCGAGGGGTTGCCCCCAACACGCTTTCCAAGTCTGCGGAGCTCCGTTTGCGGCCGTTCACAGTGGTCCGAGCGTGGTACGCAACCGCTGACTGACCTTCGGTGGACGAGCCCGGACGGTGGTGAACGAGACCAGAACTGAGACCGTGGTGCGGCGCCCTGACAGGAGCCGCCAAGCGATCATAGGTGGTTCGTCTGCCGATGTCCGCGGACGTCCGCTGGGGGCGGTCACGTGTTCGACCTCGTACACCGAGTCTGTGACCGTCCGCCGATGTTCGCGGGCTCGGCTGCCATCCGCTGCGGCCTGCTTGCCGTGATCTACGGCGGAGGTGCGTCAAATCTAGGTAGATATCTGAATGTTAGCGGTGTTCCGCTGAGCCTAGGAAAATTGGTAGGGCTCGTCCGCCAGCGCATCCCTAGCCGCACTCTTTCACTGCGACGATTGCGATGCACGGGCGTGCATGCTTTCCTTGTATCCAGAATTGCAATAGGGGTGGGTAAACTGGGCGTTTTGAGGGGACGCCAGGCCGCCATCCTGCTTTCTAATCTTATGATCAACCGTCATCGACCTCAGAATTCCCCTAGCGCCGCAGATGTTGCAAGTCGAAGCGGAAGCGAGTATCTCATTGAGAGCCACGAGATTCTTTGTCTGCGTCGTATAGTTTCGACCATGTATGCGATCGTCTTCCGTCATGACCCTCAGCGAGGACTTGAGGGTCGGATTTGACGTTAGGCGCTGCAAGGTTACTTCTGTCGATGAGCTATTCCAAAGGCCATCGAGAATCACTCGATACATCTCGAAGATTGGATTTACAGATTTCCGCATACTACCGAAA
>NZ_JALKFX010000200.1 GCF_023243045.1 Frankia sp. AgB32 | reverse complement strand
CATCGATGCATCGTGATGGGCGACCAGCCGCGTGCCGAATGGCGGTTCGATGGCGCGCAAGGCGGCGTGGCGGTCGAGGTGACGGCCGCGCTGCTGACCAACGACGGCGGCGCGGCGCGCACGCTGGCGCTCGAAGGCGCGGGCATTGCGTTGAAGTCGATCTGGGACGTCGGCGCCGATCTCGACGCCGGCCGGCTCGTGCGCGTGCTGCCGGCCTTCGAGGCATCCGCCGCGCCGTTGCATGCCGTTTATCCC
>NZ_JALKFX010000199.1 GCF_023243045.1 Frankia sp. AgB32 | reverse complement strand
CCCCCCCGTCGACGCATAGGCCCCCCAGGACCCGCCGCGGGCCCGCCCGGAGGTGGCGCCCGGCGCGGCGCCCGGCCCCCGCGGCGAGGTCGTGCCGCTCGACGCGGGCCTGCCCGCCCCGCAGCTCGCCGCCGCCGCCGGGGTGGCGTCGTGACGGCCCCGACCGGCCTCGTCCCCCCCGCCCGGCCCCGCCCCCCCCCCCCGGCCCCCGCGCCGCGCGGGGGGGGGGGGGGGCGGGGCCGCCCCGCGCGCGGCCG
>NZ_JALKFX010000198.1 GCF_023243045.1 Frankia sp. AgB32 | reverse complement strand
CCGCAGGCCGGCTACGTCACCGGCCAGGTGATCGGCGTCGATGGCGGGCGCTCCCGCCTGCGCACAAAGGGCTGAGGGAGGCGGCGGTGAAGACCCTGCGCTTGCTGCTCGGCGACCAGCTTCACAGCCGCATCGCGACGCTCTCCGATCTCGATCCCGAGACCGACATCGTCCTGCTGGTCGAGGTTCGGGACGAGGCGACCTATGTCCGCCATCACAAGCAGAAGATCGCCTTCCTGTTCTCGGCGATGCGCCACTTTGCC
>NZ_JALKFX010000197.1 GCF_023243045.1 Frankia sp. AgB32 | reverse complement strand
CCATCAGCACGACCGGCTTCTCGACGAGGCCGGCGACCTCCTCCAGCAAGCCCTCGTCCTCGACCAGATCGAGGCCGCGGGCAAAGGCGAGGTCGCGGGCGTCGTGCAGGATCATGTCCTTGCGCCGGTCCGCATCGAGGATAACCTGCGCGCGTTCCAGCGCCTGGGCATAATCGTCGAAGCGGCGCACCTCGAACGGCTCCGGCGCCAGGAAGCGGTGGCCCCGGGTCGTGGTCCCGGCCGCGATCCCGTCGACCGAGAAC
>NZ_JALKFX010000196.1 GCF_023243045.1 Frankia sp. AgB32 | reverse complement strand
CATCCAGGCGCCGGACCGCTTCGAGGCGCGGGCGAAATAGTCCCCCAGGAACAGGCCGACCTCGGACCCGTCGGGATTGCCGACCCGCCAGACCCGGACATCGGGATGGTAGCGCGGCACGTCGGAGAGTTCCGTGAAGGTCAGGCCGAACAGCCGGGCGGCCGTGTCGAACGCCGCCTGGATCATCCGCTCGAGGGGCAGGTACGCCTTGATCTCGCTCTCGTCGAGGTCGTGCTCGGCGCGCCGCACCTTCTCGGCGTAGTGC
>NZ_JALKFX010000195.1 GCF_023243045.1 Frankia sp. AgB32 | reverse complement strand
CGACAGCGGCGCATTCACGCGCAGCCGACCGGCCACCTGCTGCGACTGCGCGCGCACCGACTGCTCCAGCGCATCGAATTCATCGAGCAGCCTGCAGCACTCTGCGTAGTAGGCCTGGCCCGTGTCGGTCAGGCTCATGCGGCGCGTGGTGCGCTGCAGCAGCACGGCGCCCAGATGGGCTTCGAGCGCGCGCAGCTGCTTGCTCAGCGCGGCCGAGGACAGGTCCAGCGCGTCGGCCGCCTTGGCGATGGAGCCCAGTTCTACGA
>NZ_JALKFX010000194.1 GCF_023243045.1 Frankia sp. AgB32 | reverse complement strand
CCGGGTTCCGGCTCCCACCCGAGGTGATCGTGCTGGCGGTCCGCTGGTACTTACGGTTCGCGCTGTCGTACCGGGACGTCGAGGAGCTGCTCGCTGAGCGCGACATCGATGTCGATCACGTAACTGTGTACCGGTAGGCCCAACGCTTCACGCCCTTGCCGGTCGACGCCGCGCGGCCCTGCCGGCACTGTCCCGGTGACCGGTGGTTCGTCGACGAGGTGCGCCACGAGGCGCTGTGGATTCCTGTGGAGGTGAGAGACCTTCACCGCTGGCCTGTCGC
>NZ_JALKFX010000193.1 GCF_023243045.1 Frankia sp. AgB32 | reverse complement strand
GTCGACGACGTCCTGAAGGTCCTCGACGATGGCGGCCTGCGCGGCCTCGGCGGCGCCGGCTTCCCCACCGGCCGCAAGTGGCGCTCCGTGCGCGGCGAGCCCGGCCCGCGGCTGATGGCGGTCAACGGCGACGAGGGCGAACCCGGCACCTTCAAGGATCAGCTCTACCTGAACACCGATCCGCACCGCTTCCTGGAAGGCATGCTGATCGGTGCCCACGTGGTCGAGGCGACCGACGTCTACATCTATCTGCGCGACGAGTACCCGATCTCCCGCGAGATCCTGACCCGCCAGATCGCCAAGCTC
>NZ_JALKFX010000192.1 GCF_023243045.1 Frankia sp. AgB32 | reverse complement strand
GCCCTGCCCGATCCCCTCACCGGGCCGCGTGCGCGGGTGATCGGCCGGCCGGCGCGGACGTGGCCGGCGGCGGGTCGGCGGATCGCGCTGGTCGCCGCCCTCGGCGCGGCGCTCGCCGCGGTCGCCGTCGCGCTGCTGCTCGTGGGTCTCGCGCACCGCGATCCGGGGCGGTCCGGCCTCACGGCGACCGATCCCGCCCGCGGTGGCGCGGTCGACTCCCCGCGGCCGTCGGCGACGGCCGCCCCCCCGCGCCCCGCCGCCCCCTCCCCGCCCGCCCGCGCGCGGCCCCGCCCGCGCCCGCCCGGGCCCG
>NZ_JALKFX010000191.1 GCF_023243045.1 Frankia sp. AgB32 | reverse complement strand
TGGAGATCCGTGTCCACCCTGCTCCACGCCGCCGCCGGGCCGATCGCCCCGGCCGGCGACCTGCACGCCGCCGAACTCCACGCCGCCACCGAGCTGGGACTCACCCCGGATCAGGCCAACCGGCTCGCCGGCAACTGCGCCGACTACACCGCCCGCGCCGGGCGCCATTTCGAGCGGCTGGTCGATCTCGGCGCGCAGGTCCAGGCGGCGATGTCCAGTCCGAACATCAAGGACCCGGAGTCCCGTGACGCCGTGGCGTCGCTGATGGAGCAACGCGCGCAGGAACTCCGCGCCCTCGAAACGTTCTACCTGGACTTCTGGC
>NZ_JALKFX010000028.1 GCF_023243045.1 Frankia sp. AgB32 | reverse complement strand
GAACCGTCGACCGCCATCTCCAGGGCGACCTCGTCCAACGGCACCGCGGCCCGCGCGGACAGCGGCGGGGCCGGCGGGGGGGGGGCGGGCGCGGCGCCGCCCCCCCCCCCCCCCCCCCCGCCTCGACCTGTCCTGCCTGACCTACGCGCTGTGCGGCGGGGAACCGATCGATCCCGCGGTCGTCGACGACTTCCTGGCCGCCGCCGGCGAGCACGGCTTCCAGCCGGGGGCCTTCATGCCGGCCTACGGGCTCGCCGAGGCCACGGTCGCGGTCACGTTCTCCGCCGTCGGCCGTGGGCCGCGCTACGACACCGTCGACGCGGACGCGCTGGCCGCCGGCACCGCGCGGCCCGTCGCCCCGGCCGACTCGCCCGAGGCGGACCAGCCCGGCGCCGAGGTCCCAGGTCGTGTCGAGTCCGCAGGCCGCGGCGTGCGGGCCCGGCGCCTCGCCCGGCTCGGAGCGCCGATCCCGGGGCTGGCCGTGCGCATCGTCGATCCGGACTCGGGCGTGGTGCTGCCCGCGCGGGCGGTCGGCGAGGTGCAGGTGCAGGGCACCTCGGTGGCGGCCGCCTACCAGGACGACCCGGATTCGGCGGTGCGGCTGGGCGCGCGGGACGGCTGGCTGGAGACCGGCGACCTCGGGTACGCGGTCGACGGCGAGCTCGTCGTCTGCGGGCGCCGCAAGGACGTGATCATCCTGGGTGGTCGCAACATCTACCCCGAGGAGGTGGAGCGCGCCGCCGCGCGGGCCGAGGGCGCCCGTGTCGGGAACATCGTCGCGTTCCACTACGAACGCCCGGGTCATCCCGGCGGCGAGGGGCTGGCCGTCGCCGTCGAGACCAGGTCGGCCGATCACGCGGCGCTGCGGCGCGCCGTCGCGGACGAGGTCCGGTCCGCCCTCGGCGTCACCCCGCACACCGTGGTCGTGCTGGCCCCTGGCTCGGTGCCGAAGACACCGTCCGGCAAGCTCCAGCGGGCCGAGGCACGCCGGCGGTTCGCTCCCTGACGCCGTCCCCGCGCGGACCGACGGGCGGGGACTCCTGTTCACGAAAGGCCTGCCCCCTGATGCCGAACTCGCACCGGCCGACTCCTCCTCGGCGGCCGCGATGACCATGATGCCCGTGGCGCGCCACGAGCCGTACGGCGCGGACGCGGCGACGGCGCGGCGGATGGCCACCCTCGCCGACCGGCTCTACGCGGCCTGGACGGAAGGCGAGCTCGTCCCCCGGGCGAAACTGCTGTCCACCTGCTGCACACCCGACGTGGTCTATGCGAACCCGCTGGGAGAGGCCGTCGGTGTCGCGCGGCTCGCCGAGCTCATCGGCGAGTTCCTGGCGCCCTATCCGGGCCACCGGCCGATCCGCACCAGCGGCGTCGACGTGCACCACCACTGCGCGCGCTGGGAGTGGGGCCTGCGCGACAGCATCGGACAGGTCGTCCTGGTCGGCCTGGACGCCGTCACCTTCACCGACGAACCGAGGCTGGCGACCGTCAGCACCTTCTTCGGGGCACCGCCACGACGGGTCTACTCCGTCGGGTCGACCGCGGTCTGAACACCCGCCTCGGCCCGGGCGGCCCCGGCCACCCCCGTCAGGCAGCACCCTGCCTGGTCGTCACACCAACCATCCATCCCGCGCACCCGACGATCCCACCTCAGGAGGTCACCTTGCCCCGCACCCGCTCGACCCTGCGGTTCGCGGCCATCGGCGCGAGCGGCACCATGGCGGCGTCCTTCCTCGGCGCCGCCGCCGCCGCACCGGCCTCCGCCTCGGCGTCCCTGCCGTCGACCGGCTGCAGCGTCACCGCCTGGCTGCCGACCGGCGGCGCGACGATCTTCGGTAACGGCAGCGTCGTCTGCGACAACTGGTACTCCGGCAACATCACCATCACCAACCAGCTACGGAAGTACGCCAGCGGCAAGTGGACCGACGCCGGCCAGCCGGTGAGCAGGTCCTTCTGGGGCGGCACCGGGGTCGGCGACGGCGCGACCGTCCCCTGCAACTTCGGCGGCCAGACCCAGTTCAAGACCGTGACCACCGCGACCGCGAACGGAGTCACGGCGAAGGACACCTCGCAGGCCGTCTCCTACTCCTGCGGCTGACCGTCCCGGGCGTGCGCCGCCCGGCGTACGCCCGGCAGTCCGCCTCAGACCGTCGACTCGGCCGATTCCGCGAGCGCGGGCTCGGCCGGCTCGCCGCTGTCGCCGGAGATGATGGTGCCGCGGTGTTCTCCCCGGCAGATCGCCGTCATTGCGCCCTGCTGCTCGATGTCGAAGATGTGCAGCGGGATACCGAAGTCCCGAGCCAGAATGAATGCTGACTGGTCCATCACCCGCAGCCCGCGGCTGATTACCTCGTCGTAACTGAGGTGCGAAAAGCGCCGCGCCTCCGGATTGATCTTCGGATCACTGTCGTAGACGCCGTCGACGCCATCCTTCGCCGCGAGCACCGCATCGGCACCAAGCTCCAGCGCACGTTGGACGGCAGGGTAGTCGGTGGTGAGGAAGGGCTGCCCGTTACCGCAGGCAAGAATCACGGTGGCCCCCTTCTCCAGCAGGTGCACCGCGCGCAGCCGGATATAGGGCTCCGCCACCGCGGGAACCGGAACCGCCGTCATCACCCGCAGGTTGTCCTCGCCGAGCGCCGTCAGCTTCCCGCGCAGCAGCAGACTGTTGATGACGGTGCCGAGCATGCCGATGTTGTCGGCCTCCACCCGGTCGATTCCCCACCGGTCGGACTGGTTACCGCGGAAGAGGTTACCGCCGCCGACGACGATCGCCACCTCGACGCCGGACTGCCGGACCGCAATGATTTCCCTGGCCAGATGCTCCAGCGCGTTTGAGTCAAACCCGAATTCCGCGGAGCCGGCGATTGCCCGCCCACTCAGCTTCACGACCACTCGACGGTATTTGGCCACAGTCTCCCGCTTCCCCTTTTCCATCATGCGATCTTAACGTAGTCGGGCGCCTGATAGATCATGAGGCCCGGCGGGTGCTGGGTACACGGTAGAACACTCCGCATCCCGCGCGACACCACGTCCGGTCGGCCACCAAATGCCCCACCTTGGCCACCGCCCGAAGCCGCGCCACCATCAACGCCCGCGCAAGCTGGACCGGGCCCGCGGATGGCAACGGATGGCCGAACGCCGCGAGGAGGAACATCGGCACCGCAACGTGCCCGCGCTGCGCCGTCCGGTTACCGCGGTTTTCGGCGCCCAACCAGGCAGGGCAAATCGGGCAGGAGGAGTGCGCCGACCCGGATGCTGCGCCAGCGGCCGAATCTCTCGGCTCGAAAAAAATCGAACCCTGGCCATCCGATTCGATGGCCAGGGCTCATACCTGCAACAACTGGTCGGGGTGGCGGGATTCGAACCCACGACCTCTTCGTCCCGAACGAAGCGCGCTACCAAGCTGCGCCACACCCCGTCGACCGAGGAGAAGCATACCTGACGGACGGGACGTCGCGGCGGCAGGGGGGTCGATCCGGCCCGGCGGCCGGCACCTCCGTCACCCCCTGGCCGCGGCGGGGCTCGCCACCAGGCTCAGCAACGTCGCCTCCGGCCGGCAGCCCAGCCGGATCGGGGCGTACGGGGACGTACCCAGGCCGGGCGACACGTGCACCCAGGTCGGACCGCCGGCACCCCCGTGGCGGGACAGCCCACGCACCCTGGCCCGGTCCAGGCCGCAGTTGCTCACCAGCGCACCGAGGCCGGGCAGCCGGACCTGGCCGCCGTGGGTGTGGCCGGAAAGCACGAGACCGACGCCGTCGGCGGCGAAGGCGTCGAGCACCCGCGGCTCCGGCGTGTGCGACAGACCGATCGCGACGTCGGTACCGGCTTCCGGTGGCCCGGCCACCAGCGCGGGTCGATCGCGACGCAGCCGAGCGTCATCCACTCCGCGCAGGTCGAGCCGCAGGCCCGCGAGCCCCACGACGGTCCGCGCGTTGGTCAGCTCCGTCCAGCCGCCGTCCACGGCCAGCGCCCGGGCCAGCGCCGGCCAGTCCAGGGGTTCACCGCGGGGATCAGCGGGGGCATCCCGGCGCAGGTACCGGTGCGGGCTGCGTGGGGTCGGCACGAAGTAGTCGTTGTT
This sequence comes from Frankia sp. AgB32, assembly GCF_023243045.1. Taxonomy (GTDB): domain Bacteria; phylum Actinomycetota; class Actinomycetes; order Frankiales; family Frankiaceae; genus Frankia. The sequence continues at coordinate 72,421 of NZ_JALKFX010000028.1, read as the reverse complement.
CCCGGGGACGAAGACGCCGGGAAAGGCGAACAGCGGCTCCAGCGCGGCCAGCAGCGGACCGCGGGCCTCGTTCGCGCACACCACGTCCCCGGTCAGCGCGACGAGGTCCGGCACCAGCCGGGCCAGCTCCGACAGCCAGGCCAGCTTGTCCCGCTGCCCGGCGGTGACGTGCAGATCCGACAGGTGCAGGACGCGCAGCGGCCGCGTCCCGTCGGGCAGCACGGGGACAGGCACCCGGCGCAGCGTGTAGGCCGTGCGCTCGTAGCCCGCGCCATAGGCGATCATGGCTGCGGTGGCCGACGCACCCAGCCCGGCCAGCCTCCGCGCCGTCCTGCGAACCTCACCCACCGCCGTCTCCTCCTGGCACCGCCGTCTCCTCTCCACCGCCTACCGGCTCCACCACCTACCGGCCCGTGCGTGGCACCACCTCCAGGCGGCGCCGCCGCGCCTCTGCGGGCCCCACGGTCTCACTTCGCCGACCTCCCGCCACAGCCACCACCCCGGCGTGGTCGGGCGTGACCAGGTCGCCCATCGGCCCATAGGCTCCTCTGACTATGAGCACCCCCACGGAACGGAGCCCACTGCAGCAGCGGCTCCGGACCGACCTGACCGCGGCGATGAAGTCCCGCGACCAGCTGCGGACCTCGACCCTGCGGCTGGCCCTGGCCGCCGTGAAGGATGCCGAGGTCGCCGGCGACACCGCACGCACCCTCGACGACGCGGAGGTCCTCAAGGTCCTCACGCGCGAGGTGAAGAAGCGCCGGGAGGCAGCGGAGGCCTACGCGGACGCGGGGCGGACGGACTCGGCGGAGCGGGAACGCGCCGAGGGCGAGGTGCTGGGCGCCTACCTGCCCAGCCAGCTCGGAGACGACGAGCTGACCGAGATCATCGATCGGGTGCTCGGCGAGCTCGGTCTGAGCGGGCCGAAGGCGATCGGCCCGGCGATGAGGTCCGTGCAGGCCGCGGTCGCCGGTCGGGCCGAGGGCGGGCGCGTCGCCGCCCTGGTGAAGGCGCGCCTCACCGGCAGCTGAGCCGGCCCACCAGCAGGCCGAGGCGCGGCGGGGCCGCCGGCCGCCCCGCCCGACGGGGCAGGGCTTAGCGGCCCCGGCCCCGGCCCCGGCCGCGGCGACCGCCGGCGGCGGCGTCTGTCGCGGTCGCCCCGCCACCGAGGGCCGCGCCCAGCTGCTCGCGCGGGCTCGTCTGGAAGGTGGTGCCGGGCACCGGCGCCCCGCCGGGTTGCAGGCCCGTGCCCGGCTGCGGTGTCCCGCTGCCCGGCAGCACCGGCACTCCGGTCAGCCCGCCGGAGATCTGGAGCTGCACCTCGGTGTTGAGCGACACCTGGCTGCCCGGGGCCGGCGACATGTTCACCACCGTCCCTGGTGCGAACGGGGCGGGCACCGGCTGCGCCGAGGTGTGGAAGCCGAGCTGGGCGAGAATCTGCTCGGCGACCTGCTGCGGCTGGCCGATGACGTTGGGCACGACCTTCGTCGGCACCTGCGGCTGGGTCAGGTCCTCCGGCGGCAGCGGCGCGACCGGCAGGTTGAGACCGTTGATCGTGCGGGTCATCGCGCGGGCCCAGATCTGCGCCGGGTAGCCGCCGCCGAAGACGTTGCGGCCGAACACGTCGGTCAGCGGGTGCGACTGCGGCCCGCGGGGGTCGGCGAGGGTCACGGCGGTGGCGAGCTGCGGGATGTAGCCCGCGAAGGAGGCCGTGCTGAAGCCCTCGGCGGTTCCCGTCTTGCCCGCTGCCGGCCGGCCGATCTGGGCGTTGCCGCTGGCGGTGCCGTGGTTGATGACGCCCTGCAGGACGGCGCTGACCGTGTCCGCGATCTCGGGGTCGAGCACCTGTTCGCAGGACGCGCCCGCGTTGAACGGCAGGGGCCGGTCGGCGCCGCCGACCCGCTGGGTGATCGCGGACACCGTGCGCGGGTCGCAGCGCCGGCCCCGCGCGGCCAGGGTGGAGTAGGCGGTCGCCAGGTCCATCGTGCTGATCTCGTTGGCGCCGAGGACCGCCGACCCGTCGCGTGAGCCGATGCCGTCGATGTCCTTGCATTCCGGGTCGTCGTTGCCCTGTTCCCGGATGCGGCAGGAGGACACGCCCATCTGCCGGGCGATGTCAGCGGTGCGCCGCACGCCCAGTTTCTCGGCGAGCTGGATGTAGTAGGTGTTGACCGAACCCCAGGTCGCGGTCGTCAGCGAGTAGAAACCGTCCTCGCTCGGATCCGCGTTGCCGAAGCAGTCCTTCGGCGCCGGGTTGTTGAAGACGTTCGAGTGGTAGCAGACCGGCGCGTGCAGCGTCGTGGACAGCGGCAGGCCCGCCTCGAGCGCGGAGATGAGGGTGAACACCTTGAAGGTCGATCCCGGGCTGAAGGAGTTCTCGTCCACCGGGTAGACCTGCTTCGTGTGCGTGAAGTCGGTGGTCTCGCTGGGCGGTTTGCCGTCGTCGCTGGGGCCGTACTGGCGGTTGATCGCCACGGCCAGCACCTGACCGGTACCGGGCTGCATCATCACCACGTTCGCCGCCACCCGGTTACCGACCGGGATGATGTCGCTGGCGGCCGACTGCGCGGCCTGCTCCGCGACCGGGTCGAGCGTCGTCCTGATGGTCAGACCGCCCTCGAACAGCAACCTGCGCGCGTCCTCCTCGGTGGGCGCGAAGGTCCTGTCGCTGAGCAGCTGCTGGCGGACCAGCGCGCAGAAGAACGGCGCGCTGGAGTCGGCGCACGGGTCGGCCGAGGTCGCCGGCCGGTCGAGGACCACCGGGCTGTCGTGCGCGCGGCGGAAGTCCGCCTGGCTGACGTGGTGCAGCTCGAGCATCCGGTCGAGCACCACGTTGCGGCGTTCCTGGGCCGCCTGCGGATGAATCACCGGATTATAGGCGGTCGGATTCTTCACCAGCCCGGCAAGCATCGCCGCCTGCGGCAGGGAGAGCCTGTCGACATCAACGTTGAAGTAGTGCCGGGAGGCCACCTGGATGCCGTAGGCGCCGTCGCCGAAATAGGCGATGTTCAGGTAGCGCTCCAGGATCTCGTCCTTGGTCAGGTGCGCTTCCAGATAGAGCGCGTAGCGCGCCTCGCGCAGCTTGCGCTTCACGGTCTGCTCGGTGGCGGCCTTCTTCTCCGCCGGCGTGGTGGCCGACATCAGCAGAACGTTCTTGACGTACTGCTGGGTCAGGGTGGATCCGCCCTGGGTGACCTCGCCGTTCTCCCGGTTCGTCAGGTACGCGCGGGCGAGGCCCTTGTAGTCCAGCCCGTCGTGTTCGTAGAACCGGGAGTCCTCGATGTCGACGATGGCCTGGCGCATCACCTGCGGTACCCGGCTGAGCGGCACGACCTCGCGGTTCTGTTCACCGGACAGGACGGCGATCTGGTTGCCGCGCGCGTCGAGGATGCGCGACGCCTGGGCGAGCGGGGGCACAGTCAGGTTCGCGGGCAGGTTCATGAAGTCGTCAGCGCCGCCCTTGGCGGTCAGCCCGACCGCGCCGACGACCGGCAGCGCGAGCATGCCGACGAGGACGCCGGCGGCCACGCTGATCAGCCCGGCGCCGACGGCCAGCCGGACCAGCCGGATCGACCGCCGGGCCCGCCCTGGCCGGCCGCCACCCACCAGCCTCCCGGCAACGCCGTCAGACACCCTGCCGCCAGACAGCCGGCCGCCAGACAGCCGGCCGCCGCCCTCGCCAGGAGGCGACCCGGCGCCGCGCGCGGTACCCGCGCCGGGCCCCGGTCGGTAGAGGCTGCCGATCTCGGCGGCGGTCGCGCCGGCCGCCCTGGTCCGCGCTGTGGCGTCCACCGCGACCGCCGGGACCCACTGCGCTGGCGGCGCATCGCGCGCCGGGGGCGGGGGCCCTGGGGGGTTGGGTGAGTTCCGCTGCGCCGCGGCGGAGGACGCGCGGCCAGGCGGCGACGCCGGGCGCCGGCCCTGGGACGACGGCCCCGAGGGGGCCGGGGACCCGGGGGGCGTGGTCATCTACGGACCTCCGTCCAGCCAGGCTGGGACACCAGTCGAAGCATACGGGCCAACATCTGATCAACCGGCCCCAGCCCGAATGGTGCGGCCGGTAGAACTGCGGTTGAACGGTCGTCCAAGCAGGTCGATACCGCCCTGACCTGGGACGGGACAAATCTGGCGGCCGGCTCGCAGACGGCCGGCACAGGCGAGCCCTGGACGAGCGTGACGACCTCCACATCCACCTTGCCGGACGCGTGTCACACCTCCCGCCCGAACGGTCAGGGCTGCCCGACGGCAGTCGCACCGGGGCTCCGATGTCGGCCCAGCGGCGTGACGATGGACGAACTACATCAGTTCGGCGGCGAAACCGGATTGTCACCCAACCGCCACACCGCTGTCACAGACAGCACTACCGCGGCGTTCCGGATCAATGGCCCGGTCTAGTCATTTGGATAACCACCCGTGTGGGGTCTGTGCCGTGGCAACGCCACTCCGTACGGTTTCGGGTCAACGCCACGTCACCACCCGCACGGGCCCCCTGACCCGGACTCGAGAAGAAAGGCAGGTGGCATGACCAGTAGCCCGGCCCCCGCCGTCACCGCGACCCTGCACGCCAACCCGACCCGCCTCGTGGGTTCCACCGTCGACGGCGACTGGACGGCCCACGCCGCCTGCCGCGATCTCGACCCGGATGAGCTTTTCGTTCAGGGCGCCGCCCAGAACCGGGTGAAGACCCGGTGCTTCGGCTGCGTCGTCCGCACCGAGTGCCTCGCCGACGCCCTCGACAACCACGTCGAGTTCGGTGTCTGGGGTGGCATGACCGAACGGGAGCGCCGCGCGCTGCTGCGTCGCCGTCCGGACGTCACGTCCTGGCGCAAGCTGCTCGCCGACGCCCAGGCCGATCACCGATCGGCCTCCGCCGGATAACCCCGCCGGGTACGTCCCAGCCGACCGGCCGGCGCGCTCACCTGACCGCTCCGACGCCGTACTGGGACAGACCCGCCTGATCCGAGCGTGACCGGCGCGGCAGGGATCTCCCGCCCGCGTCCGGCTCCGACCGAGGACAGCGCCGTCCCGGCCCGGATCCCCCAGCTCTCCCTCCGCCGATCGCCCAAGGGCGGATCAGCCCCCTGGCCCGTCGGTCCCCGTGGGCAGGCTCGGCTCAGCCAGCCTGTTCCAGTCGCTCGACCCGAGCCATCGCAGCCCCGATCACGCGCAGGCCGTCGAGGTCGTGCACGTCGCCGGACAGCGCCTCCACCTCCACCAGCGGGGTGTCCGGATGGGCGCTGGTGAACCGCTCCCGCAACCGGGCCTCCCGGCTCGCCAGCCGCACCCGTTCCGCGTGGATACGCAGGACGGCCGCCGCGAGCGGATGCTCCCGATGCTCGTCGAGGTTCTCCGCGGCGGCCAGACTGCGCTCCACCGTGAGCGCCGCGGCGTCACTGTGGTGCATCCGGTTGACCACCAGCCCCGCCAGCGGCATTCCCTCGGCGTCCAGCCGGTCGACGAAGTACGACGCCTCCCGCAGCGCCGCAGCCTCCGGCGTGGCGACCACCACGAACGACGTACCCGGCGCCCCGAGCAGCCGGTAGGTCTCCTCCGCCCGGGCCCGGAAGCCACCGAACATCGTCTCCAGCGCTCCGACGAACTGGCTGAGATCCGTGAGCAACTGCGCGCCGAGCACCTTGGTGATCACCCGGGTGAACATCCCGAGCCCGGCGCCCAGCACCTTCGCGTACGCCCGGCCGCCGGCCTTGGCCGGTGCGAGCAGCACCCGCAGCAGGCGGCCGTCGAGGAAGGTGCCGAGGCGGGTGGGAGCGTCGAGGAAGTCCAACGCCGATCGGGTCGGCGGGGTGTCCACGACGATGAGGTCCCACTCACAGGTCGCGTCGAGCTGACCGAGCTTCTCCATCGCCATGTATTCCTGCGTGCCGGAGAAGGAGGAGGACATCGACTGGTAGAAGGGATTGTCGAGCAGCGCCTGTGCCCGCTCGGGGGTGCTGTGGGTCAGGACGATCTCGTCGAACGTCCGCTTCATGTCCAGCATCATCGCGTCGAGGCGCCCGCCGCCCGTGCTGTCGACCCCGGCGACCTCCCGCGGGATGTTGTCGAGCGCGGTCAGGCCCAGCGCCTGGGCCAGCCGGCGCGCCGGGTCGATGGTCAGCACGACGACGGAACGGCCGCGTTCGGCCGCCCGCAGCGCCAGCGCCGCCGCCGTGGTCGTCTTGCCCACCCCGCCGGAGCCGCAGCACACCACGATGCGCTCGGTGTCGAGCATCTGGTCCACGTCGAGCAGCGGCACACCGGCCGGATGCGGGCGGACCGGGTGGCTCGCGCCCCGGCCGGGGACGGCGCCGTCCCCGCCGCCCGGCGAGGAGTCGGACTCGGACCTGCCGGGCGAACGGCGGCTGCCACCCGCGCCGGACTTCGCCTTCGCGCCGGTCGCCGCACGACGCCCGCCCGCCTTCGCCATCGTCCCCTTGGGCGACGGTGCCTTCGGCCCTGGTGCGTCGGCCGGGGCGGGCGGCTGTTCGTCGTCGGGTGTCGGGGTCACCGGGTCAGCCAACCATCTGCTGGTCGCGCAGCAGCTCGGCGAAACGGTAGATGGTGCCGAGGTCGACTCCGTCCGCCATCAGCGGCATCTCGTAGACGGGTCGGCCGAGCGCGGCGATCTCCGCCCGCTCGGTCCGTTCCAACGCGACCCGGTCGGCGTGCTGCGCCGCCTCCCACGACAACGCCTCGACCAGCGCCGGCGTCGGTTCCAGGCCCGCCTCCTTGATCCCGGCGGCAATCTCCTCCGGGTCCAGCTCGCCGCGGCGGGCCAGCCGCAGCTCCCGGATCTTCAGCAGCGGCGGGCGGGCCATGTTGACGATCACACCGCCAAGCGGTAGCCCGGCCCGGCCGAGTTCGGCGACGCCGTCCACGGTCTCCTGGACGGGCATCTCCTCCAGCAGCGTGACCAGGTGCACCGCCGCGCGCTCGGGCCGCAGCACCGCCATCACGCTGTCGGCCTGCGCCCGGATCGGCCCCACCTTCGCGAGCCCCGCCACCTCGGCGGTCACGTTGAGGAAGCGGGTGATACGGCCGGTCGGCGGAGCGTCCAGCACAACCGCGTCGTAGGCCAGCCCGCCGGGGCGGGTGCCGTCGGGCCGGTTGACGGCCTCCTTGACCTTGCCGGTCAGGAGCACGTCGCGTACGCCGGGGGCGACCGTCGTAGCGAAGTCGACGGCGCCGATGCGACCGAGGGCCCGCCCGGCCCGGCGCAGGTTGTAGAACATTTCCAGGTATTCCAGCAGGGCTTCGTCCGCGTCGATGGCGAGGCCGAACACCTCGCCGCCGCCGGGCGCGCTGGCGACCTTGCGCTCCTGGTAGGGCAGGGGCGGCGTGTCGAAGAGCTGGGCGATCTGCTGGCGGCCCTCGACCTCGGTGAGCAGGACACGGCGGCCGCCGGTGGCGAGCGCGACCGCGAGCGCGCCGGCGATCGTCGTCTTACCCGTGCCGCCCTTGCCGGTGACGATGTGCAGCCGTCGGTCCCATGGGCCGTCGGCCTCGGGTCCGCCAGGAGCGCTGTCGTCGGTCACGGTGCGTCTGCCGCTCACATCCTCGACCGTACCCGCGTGGCCCGTCGGCGCCACGCTGGACGGCACACGCTGGACGGCACACGCTGGACGGCAAGGGTGCCCACAGTCATGGGACCCCGTCCGCGACGGCACGGTGCCCCAGCGTGGGCGAGCTGTCCGGGGCCTGCCGGCAGTGGTCTAAGGTCCGGTGTCATGCAGACGAAGTGGGAGTACTTCACGGCTCCGTTGCTGATCCACAACACCAAGCAGATCCTCGACACGTTCGGCGAGGACGGCTGGGAGCTGGTTCAGGTCATTCCCGCGCCCACCAACCCCGAGGGGCTCGTGGCCTACTTCAAGCGTCCCAAGGCGCAGTCCTGAGATGGCCGGCCCGAGTCAGCGGCTGACCGAGCTGGGGCTGACGCTGCCGCCGGTCGCGAGCCCCGCCGGCGCCTACCTGCCCGCCGTGCGCGACGGCGAGCTTGTCTGGTCGGCCGGACAGCTCCCGCTGGTGGACGGCCGCCTGCTCGAGACCGGGCTGGTCGGCGACGCGGTCACCGCCGAGCGGGCCGCCACGCTGGCCCGCGTGGCCGCGCTCAACGCGTTGGCGGCGGTCGCCGCGCAGGCGCCCGGCGGCCTGGACGGCGTGCTCCGGATCGTGAAGGTGGTCGGGTTCGTCGCGAGCGCGCCCGGGTTCACCGCGCAGCCCGGGGTCGTCAACGGCGCCAGTGAGCTGTTCGTCGAGGTCTTCGGCGACGCCGGCCGGCACGCCCGCTCCGCCGTGGGTGTGGCCGCGCTGCCGCTGGGCGCGCCGGTGGAGATCGAGATCGTGGTCCGGGTCGCCGCGGGCTGAGCGGCCGGCCGACACCGGCCGTCGTCACTACCGGCAGCCCGCGGCGGTGTCTGTCCCCTAGCATCGGGGCCATGGCCGACCACAGGGCTGGACCTGCCGAGCACCGAGCCACGCTGTCCGCCCGCCCGCGGCACCCGATGGCCCTGGTCGGCCGCGCCGGCGCCGACGCCGGCGGCAGCGGCAGCGACCGGGCGCCCGATGCGCCCCGGCCCACGGCCGTGCGCGACGCGGCCACGGTCGTGCTGCTGCGCGACGCGCCCGGCGGGCGCGGTGTCGAGGCGTACCTGTTGCGGCGGGCCGCGGGCATGGACTTCGCCGGCGGGATGTACGCCTTCCCCGGCGGCCGGGTGGATCCGACCGATCTGGGGCCGGACCTGCCCTGGGCCGGCCCGCCGGCCGACGACGCGCTGCGTGTCCTGGCCGCCGACCCCGCGCTGGCGCAGGCGCTGGTGTGCGCGGCGGTCCGCGAGACGTTCGAGGAGTGCGGGGTCCTGCTGGCCGGGCCGGCGACGTACCCCGCCGGAGCGGGCGGCCAGGACGTTCCGGACGGTCGGGACGAGCCCGGTGCGCGGTTGCGCGAACTGGCGGTGCGCGTCGCCGCCCGGGTCGCGCTGGAGAGCCACGAGCTCGCGCTGAGCGACCTGCTCCGGGAACACGGCCTGGCCCTGCGCGGCGACCTGCTCGCGCCATGGGCCCGCTGGATCACCCCGGAGATCGAACCGCGCCGGTACGACGCCCGGTTCTTCGTCGCGGCGCTGCCGGCCGGGCAGACCCCGGGTCAGCCGAACCGGGAGGCCTCCTCGATGGAGTGGATCCGGCCAGCCCACGCGCTCGAACGCCATGACGCGGGCACGATGCAGATGCTGCGGCCGACCGCCTTCACGCTCGCCGAGCTCAGTGAGCACGACGACGTCGCGTCGGTGCTGGCGGCCGCGCACGGGCGTGACCTGTCGCCGATCATCCCGAGGATCATGATTAGTGGGGACGAGGCGCACCGGCTGCTGCCGCACGACGAGGCGTACGAGAACCCGACCGGCGCGGGCGCCGCGCCCGCCGACGAGCCCGCGTAGCCCGCGATGACGACGCCGCGGCAGGTCACCGCGCTGGCCGCCGTCCTGCTGGCGCCGAACCCGGGACCGATGACCCTGGAGGGTACGAACACCTGGCTGCTGCGCGCCCCCGGCGAGCCCGGCTGCATCGTGGTGGATCCCGGCCCGGACGACCCGGGACATCTCGCCGCCACCGCGGCCGCCGGACCGGTCGAGCTGATCCTGCTCACCCACGGCCATCCCGATCACAGCGCGGGCGCCGCCAGCCTGCACCAGCTCACCGGCGCCCCGGTGCGCGCCCTGGACCCGGCGCACCGTCTCGGCTCGGCGGGACTCGCCGCCGGCGACGTGCTCGCGCTGCTCGGCGTGGAACTGCGGGTCCTGCCCACTCCCGGGCACACGTCGGACTCGCTGTCGTTCCTGCTGGCCGGGGACGAACGGGACGCGACGGCCGGGGTGGGCACGGGACCCGCGGTGCTGACCGGAGACACCGTCCTCGGTCGGGGCACCACCGTCGTCGCCCATCCGGACGGCCGGCTCGCGGACTACCTCGACAGCCTCCGGCTGTTGCGGGAGCTCGGCGAGACCACGGTCCTGCCGGGACACGGGCCGGAGCTGCCGGCCGCCGGCGCCGCCGCGCAGCTCTACCTCGAGCATCGGGCGGCCCGCCTGGCGCAGGTTCGCGACGCCCTCTCCGAGCTGGGGACGACCGCCGCCGCTGCGGATCCCGCGGAGGTGGTCCGCCGGGTGTACGCGGAGGTCGACCGGGCCCTGTGGCCGGCGGCCGAACTCTCCGTGCGGGCCCAGTTGGACTACCTGGCCACCCAGCCGGACATGCCCTGAAAGGGCCAGGCACTTTGTGCTGGCTGCCACCGTCGGCATACCTCGCGGGGACCGGATCCGGCCGGACACCCGCCGGCCAGCTCGGCATCGCGCCGCCCCAGCAACACCCCGCGCCCACGGCCAGCGGGCCTGTGACCTGCGCTGCCAGCCGCGATGGCGGCTGCTGCCGGGCAGTGCCCGATCGTGCCTGCCGGAGTCACCTTGGCGGCCTCCCCCACCGTCCGATACCACCCGTGGCGCCGCCCGGGCCGCGGTCGGTCATCCGACTTCACAGCAGCCGGGAAACGAGACCCAGGCCACTAAGCTCGAGCGTGGAGGGAACCGCTCGTGTGCAGGAAGACGACTTCGACCAGCCGGAGACAGCGTGACCGGACCGGGCCGGCTCTCGGCCCGCCGACGGCTCCGGCACCGTCCCCTACCCCGGGAGGCCCGCGTATGAGGGTGCCCGCGAGACTCACACCGACCAGGCCGCGGCCATGGTGATCACGGCGCCGCAGACCGGCCCGCTGAACTGTCCCCGCTGCGGCTCCGCAGCCGTTCCCGGCGGTCGGTTCTGCTATCACTGCGGCCTGGAGTTCAGCTCCGCCGAGGCGTCGGCGTCCGACGTGCCGGAGCGCCGCGTCGTCACCGTGTTGTTCGGTGACCTGTCCGACTTCACCGGCTGGGCCGACGACCGTGATCCCGAGCGCGTCGGCGAGATGACCGACCGGGTGCTCGCCGCGCTCGCCCGCGAGATCGAGGAGGTCGGCGGTCGCGTCGACAACCTCACCGGCGACGGCATCATGGCGGTGTTCGGCGCGCCGACCGCCCACGAGGACGACCCGGAGCGCGCCGTGCGCGCCGCCGCCGCCATGCAGGAGACCGTCCGCCGGCTGGTCCACGAGACCGCGGGCGACAGCGCCGAGGGGCGCCTGGGCCTGCGCGTCGGGATCAACACCGGCGAGGTCCTCGCCGGTGTCCAGGCGGCGCTGTCCTACACCGTCATCGGCGACACGGTGAACACCGCGGCCAGGCTGTCGGCCGCCGCCTCGATCGGCACGGTGTACGCCGGTCGGGACACCGTCCTCGCGACCAGGACGGTGGCGAGCTGGCGGGAGCTGGCCGATCTCTCGCTGAAGGGCAAGCGGGAACCGGTGCCCGCCTACGAGCTGATCAGCCTGCGACCGTCCAACGTCGCCCGGCCCGGCCTGGCCGACGACGCGCCGTTCCTCGGCCGCGACGCGGAGCTGGCCACGCTGCGGGCGCTGTTCGACGAGGTCGTGACCAGGCGGGCGCCCCAGGTCGCGCTGCTCGTCGGCGAGGCGGGCATCGGCAAGACCCGCCTCGCCAGCGAGCTCGCCGACCAGGCGGTGCGGGTGCCGGACGCGGTGGTGCTCTGGGGCCGCACGGTCCGCCACGGCGACGGCCGCGGCCTCGCCCCGCTCGTCGACGTGGTCCGCAACGCCTGCCGGATCACCGACGGCGACTCGCTGGACCGGGTGGCCGACCGGGTCCGGGGCACCGTGGCGAAGCTGGCCCATCCGCAGACCGGCGCGCGGCTGCCCGCCGGCATCGCGGACCGGCTGCTGGCCCTGCTCGGGGTGCCGATCGACCGACGTTCCGCCGGCATTGCCGCCGCCGCCCCGGGTGACCCGGCGGCCCGCGCCTCGCACGTGGAGGAGGCCGAGCAGCGCGCCATCGAGGCGACCGTGGGGTCGGTCGCGCTGCTGCTGAGCGCGATGGCACGGGACAACCCCGTCCTGGTGGTGATCGATGACCTGGAATGGGCCACCAGCCAGCTCAGCGACGCGATGAACAGGTTGGCGTCGCTGCTGTCCGGGCCGGTGCTGCTCGTGCTGCTCGACCGGGCCGGCCCCCGGCTGACCCGCCTGCCCAACGTGCACCGCATCGATCTGCAGCCGCTGGGCATCGAGGCGTCCGGCCTGCTGCTGCAGAGCCACCTGCGCGGCCGGACCCTGGAACCGAGCACCCGAACCGACCTGCTCGCCCGGGTGCACGGCAACCCGTTCTTTCTCGTCGAGCTGCTCAACCTGCTCATCGACCGCCGGTTGCTGCACCCGACCCGCGGGGACGGCGACGGCGAGCACGCGGAACTGGTGCTCGACGGGGCACTGGCCGACACCCCGCTGCCCGCTGGCGTCCAGTCCGTGCTCGCCGCCCGCATCGACGATCTCGACCCGGCCGCCAAGGCGGTGCTGCGGGCCGCCGCCATACTCGGCCGGCGCTTCCCGGCGGAGGCGCTGCCGATGGTCGACGAGCGGCCCGCCGACGAGGTGACCCGGGCGCTGGACGTGCTGACCGAGCGCCAGCTCGTCCGTCCACCGCGGGCGAGCGAGACCCGCTGGCGCTTCGTGCATCCGATGGCCCGCGACGTCGCCTACGCCGGGCTGCCAAAGGTGGAGCGGGCCCGCCGGCATGCCACCGCGGCGCGCTGGGGCGTCACGGCGATGATCGGCTCCTCGCGGTCCGTGTCGACGTTCGTGGCCAACCATGCCCTGCGGGCGTACGACCTGGCCGCGTCGATGAGCCTGCCGCCGGGAGATCCGGCGTGGGCGTCGCGGATGTCCGGTTTCCATGCGCATGTCCGGCTGGGCCGCGCCGCGCTGGCCCGGGACGACCACCGGGCCGCGGCCGAACTGCTCGGCCACGCGCGCCGGCTGGGCCGCGGCGTGATCGACGACCGGGAGGACAACGTCGTCCGGGTCCTGCACGCCGAGGCGCTCGTCGCGCTGCGCCAGCTCGACGAGGCCGAGCGCACGCTGCGCCCGGCGCTGCGCTCGGACACCCCGGCGCGGCGCGCCGCCGCCTTTTCCGTGCTCGGCGAGCTGCGGCAGAAGCAGGGCCGGCCGGAGGAGGCGGCGCAGTGCCTGCTCACCGCGCTGGAATCGGCCAGCAAGGCCGGGGACGACCGGGCGACGGCCGCAGCGCTGCGCCGGCTCGGCATGCTGGAGTACAACGCCGGGCGGATCAGCGCCGCCGAGGACCGCTACCGCGAGGCGCTGACGATCGCGCGTCAGGTCGACGACCCGCGCGGCGTCGGCTGGGCACTGCAGCATCTGGCCTGGAGCGCCACCACCCGCGGGGACTACCCGCAGGCCGAGCGAAGGCTGCGCGAGGCCTCCGCGGTCTTCGAGCGGCTGGAGGACACCGGCGGGCTGGGCTGGTGCCGCGGCACCGAGGGGCTGGTGCTGCTGCTGTCCGGCCAGCTCACCCGCGCCCGCAAGCTCACCCGCGAGCTGATCGAACTCGCCGGTTCGGTGGGTGAGCAGTGGGGCATGGCGGTCTGCCTGACGATCGACGCGATCGCCGCGGCGGAGCTGGGTGACATCGCCACGGCCGAGTCCCACAGTCAGCGAGCCACCGAGCTGTTCGAGGCATCCGGGGACACCTGGGGATCGGTCCTGGTGCTCGTCGCCCGCGGGCTTGCCGCCCGCGGCGCCGGGCAACCGGCCCGCGGGGCCCGCTATCTGGCCGAGGCCTGTGAGCAGGCGGCGAGTCGCGGTCACGTCGTGGTGGGTGCGCTGGCCCAGGTGCTGCTCGGGCTCACCCTGCTCGATGCCGACGAGGTCGACCGGGCCGCCGAGGCCGCCGAGATCGCGCTCAGCGATCTGGAGCACCTGGAACTTCGCCCACACGCCCAGCTCGGGGCGAAGGTGCTGGTCGCGCAGATCGCGCGGGCCCGCGGCCGGCTCGATGACGCCGGGGACCTGCTGCGGGAGGCGCTGTCCGCGAGCGAACCGGCGACGTTGATGTTCCCCCGTCGGCAGGCCTACGCGCACCTGGCCGGCATCCTGCTGGACGCCGGCCAGCCGGCCGAGGCGCTGGAGGTCGCCCGGCGCGCCGTCGCGGTCGACGCTGAGGATGTCCGCGCCCAGGTGCTGGGCTGGCGGGCGCTCGGCACGGCGCTGGTGGCCTGCGGCGATCTCGAGGGCGGTCGGCGGGCCTACCTGCGGGCGCTGGCCGCGGCGACCGCCACCGACGCCGTCAGCGAGGCGCCGCAGACCCGCCGGCTGCTCGCCGGTCTGCCGCCCAGCGGCGGTGCGGCGACGTCCGGTACGCCCGCGGGCGACGACGACGGGCCAGCCGACGGCGGCGCGGCCGCGCCGCACCGACCGGCCGCGACGGAGGAGCTGGATCAATCACGGCAGGTCGGCAGCGGCGGCGTGGGCGCGGACGCCCCGCACGGGACGGGGACCGCCGAAACAGCGAGCACGACACGGGGGTTCGCAGGCGCGGCCGGGTGACCGTCAGCCGTCAGAACCCACGGCGACCGCCCCCGCCCGACTATCCCCACCAGCCCGGCTCTCTCCAGCGGGAGGGTCGGGCCCGGCCGCGCTACCGGACGCCGGAACCGCCAGAGCAACCGGTCGCGCCGATGAGGCCCTGGCGGCCAGCGCCGGAGTCGAGAGCGCCACCGAACCGCCAAGATCCCCAGGAAAGCGCCTAGCGGGCCCGGCGGGACAGGCGTTCTCGGTCGAGCAGCACCACGGCGCGGGAGTCCAGTCGCAGCCAGCCGCGGGTGGCGAAGTCGGCGAGCGCCTTGTTCACCGTCTCCCGGGAGGCGCCGACGAGCTGGGCCAGCTCCTCCTGGGTCAGGCCGTGTTCGACCCGGACACCGGCGGCCTCGTTTCCGGGCTGCGCCGGCTCACCGAAGCGTTCCGCGAGGTCGAGCAGCGCCTTGGCCACCCGGCCGGGAACATCGGTGAACACCATGTCCGCGACGTTGTCGTTGGTGCGACGCAGGCGGCGGGCCAGCACCCGCAGCAGCATCGCGCCCGCCTCGGGGCGGGAACGCAGCCATGGGCGCAGTGCGGTGTGTTCGAGTGACAACAGTGAGGCGTCGGTGACGGCGGTGGCTGTGGCCGTACGTGGGCCGGGGTCGAACAAGGAAAGCTCGCCAAACAGGTCACCGGGACCCATGACGGACAGCAGGTTCTCCCGCCCGTCGGCAGACTGACGCCCTATCTTCACCTTTCCGGACAGGACCACGAAGACCCGATCACCGACGTCTCCCTCTCGGAACAGCACGTCACCACGAGTGACATCCTGCCGATCAAGGTGGTCGGAGAGGGCCAGCCGGTCCTGCTCGGACAGCCCCACGAACAGCGGTACGCGGGCAAGCAGATCCTCCACGGTCCTGAGCATGCCAGGAGTGAGGGTGGAGGGCACGAGCAGGGACCCCTACACCTCAAATTACCCCGCCGACATACACACGCTGCAACCGACCATGCACCTATTGTCAAGCTCGTCGGCTGATCAGGCACTTTTGGATGACACGTCCGGGTGTTTCCTGCCCGGTTCGGGACACCCGGCCCGGGGAGACGAGCGCGCCGCCGCCCGGACGGGCCGGGTCCCGACAGGTCGATCGTCCCAAGCGGCCCCGGCCCGATCGTCCCCCGCCGCCATCGGACGGTCCGACTGGCCACAGGCAGGACGATCCGCCGCGCGGGCGGTGCGGCCCGGACGGCCATGGACCTCCCGTACCGCCGGAAGGGGGTCCGCGGACAGGGTCCGAGCTGGCCGCGGCAGCGTCGGCGACACCGAGGGCACATCTGGAAGCGAGGTCACTCGATGCCCATCCGGGCCTGGCCCGATTAGCCCGGTATGTCGCGATCCATGTGATATGGCAAGGGAGGCCGCCCGTCGGACCCGCACGCCGGTCAGACCGCCTGACAACTCAGACCGCCTGACAACTCAGACCGCGTGACAACTCAGACCGCCCGACAACTCAGACCGCCCGATGCTTGCCGGGTGGCGGTCGGCGTAGCCGGCGCCGGTATCGCTCCAGCGCCGCCGGCAGACCCTGGTTGGCCAGAGTGTCGACCTCGTCCGGCTGAGCGTTGTCCAGGAAGCCCTCGAGTCCCTTGCCGGTGTCGGCGGCGTTCAACGGACGTTCCACCCGTTCCATCGCCAGCAGAAGACCGAGAAGCAGGAGAGGAAAGCAGACCGCTGCAATGGCAAACATGACCCCCCCATGGTCGCTGACGATCGGCCGCGGGCCGCACCGGGGGTGGGCGTGTCGCGTGTCCGGTGGGCGGTGAGGCACCGGCGGCCACCCCCGGCGGGCGTCGACGACCATGGCGGGCCCGGCCGGTCGAGGGGCCGGATACGCTGCCAGACATGCCCGCCGCCGTCGACGCCGCAACCGAGACGCCGCTCGCGCGGACCCGGCGGGCCCGGCGAATCGTTCGGCTGCTGGGCGAGATCCACCCGGACGCCCGCATCGCATTGCACTTCGACAACGCCCTCGAGCTGCTGGTCGCCACCGTGCTCTCCGCCCAGTGCACCGACAAGAAGGTCAACGAGGTCACTCCAGGAGTCTTCGGCCGCTACCGGACGGCCGCCGACTACGCGGGCGCCGACCGGGCGGAGCTGGAGGAGACCCTGCGCCCCACCGGCTTCTTCCGGGCGAAGGCGAACTCCCTGATCGGGATCGGCACGGCGCTCACCGAACGCTTCGGCGGCGAGGTGCCCCGCTCCCTCGCCGAGCTGGTCACGCTGCCCGGCGTCGGCCGCAAGACGGCCAACGTCGTGCTCGGACACGCGTTCGACACCCCCGGGATCACCGTCGACACCCACGTCGGGCGACTGTCCCGCCGCTTCGGGCTGACCGAGCAGACCGACCCGGTCCGGGTCGAGGCGGACCTGGCCGCGCTGATCGAGCGCCGGGACTGGACCGTCGCGTCCGATCGGATGATCTTTCACGGTCGGCGATACTGCCACGCGCGCCGGCCGGCCTGCGGCGCCTGCGCGCTGGCCCGGCTGTGCCCCTCGTTCGGGCTGGGGCCCACCGAGGCGGAGCCGGCCGCCAGGCTGGTGCGGGGAACACAGGGCGACATCGAAGCGCTGCAGTGACGGACATGTCCACACCAACCTCGCCGTCCGCGCAGCCGCCCCCCGAGCCGTCCACCGATGCCACGGCCGCGCCGCCCTGGCTGCGTACCGTCGCCTCGCGGGCGGGTGCGGAGCTGACCCGCACCCTGCCCGTGCCCGGCCCGGAGGCCGACGGCGCCCGACCCGCCGCCGTGCTGGTCCTGTTCGGTGACGGCCCGGCTGGTCCCGACGTCCTGCTGCTCGAACGGTCCGCGGCGCTGCGCAGCCATGCCAGCCAGCCGGCGTTCCCCGGCGGACGGGTGGACAGCACGGACGCCAACCGCGTCGACACCGCGCTGCGGGAGGCCACCGAGGAGGTCGGCCTCGACCCGGCGGGAGTCGAGGTACTCGCCACCACTCCGCCGTTCTACCTGCGGGCCAGCCATCACCTCGTCACTGCGGTCCTCGCGTGGTGGCACAGCCCGCGCGCGGTGGGGCCGGTCGACCTGGCGGAGACGTCCTCCGTCGCGCGGGTGCCGCTGGCCGAGCTCGCCGATCCGGCGAACCGGATCGCCGTGCGCCACTCGGCCGACCTGCTCACTCCGGCGTTCCGGGTGCACGGCATGCTCGTCTGGGGGTTCACCGCCGGGATCCTCGACGGGCTGCTGCGGCTCGGCGGCTGGGAACAGCCATGGACCCCGGCCGTGATCGTCGACTACCCCTTCCAGCGCCAGCCGAGCTCCGCGCCCACGACAGCCTCACCGGGCGCCGGTGGAGCGCGGCCGACCGGCCCGGCGAGCGCGCCCTGAGCCGGCCGAACCACCCTCCAGACCCGAGAGGCCACTACCGATGACCTGTACCGCGGACCGCGCGGTGGCGGCCGGCCAGCCGCGCCGCGACGATCGGCCCGAGCGCTCCGGCGCGGCCCCGAGCCGCGGCGGCCCCGGTCGACGAGCTGGGCTCGCGCTGCTGACGGTGGTGCTCGCCGTCCTGTTGGGAGCCGCCGGCTGCGGCGGGAAGGGCGGTTCGAGCCCGTCCGCCGGGCCGACCCTGGCAGCGACCGACGGCGCGGACGGCGTCCAGGTGTTCGCGGTGACCGGCCTGCCCAGTATGAAGTTCTCGGCCTCCGAGCTGGTGGCGAAGCCGGGCCGGATCCGGGTCGACTTCTCGGTCGCGGCGGGCTCCGCGCCGCACAACTTCGTCGTCCCCACCATCCCGGGCGCCAACACGAAGATCGTTTCCGCCGGGGATAAGCAGAGCGTCACGTTCACGGTGACCAAGCCAGGGGACTACCAGGTGGTCTGTACGCTGCATCCCAATATGACGGCCACCTTGAAGATCACCTGAGTCGGGCGGGGACGGCGCTGTGCCGAATCTGCTCGACGTCGTCCTGCTGGCGGTCGCTGTCCTCTTCGCGATCTCCGGGTACCGACACGGCTTTCTGGTCGGCGCGCTGTCGTTCGTCGGCTTCCTGGGCGGCGGCGTCCTCGGCGCGAAGATCGCGAAGCCGTTCACCGATCTGATCAACCAGCAGGACCACGGCGCGATCATCGGCCTGCTCGTCGTGCTCGGGCTCGCCATGGCCGGCCAGATCCTCGGGACGGCCCTGGCGGTCGCGATGCGCGACCGACTGACCTGGCAGCCCGGCCGGACCGTCGACGCCCTCGCCGGCGGGGTGCTCTCCGCGCTGTCCGTGCTGCTCGTCGCCTGGCTGCTGGCGACCGCCGTGCAGCGCTCCCCGTACACCTCGCTCGCCCGGTCGGTGGCGAGTTCCCGCGTCCTCGCGGCCGTGGACGCCGGCATGCCGAACCAGGTCCGCGACGCCTTCGCCGACCTGCGGCAACTCGCCAACGGCCAGGAGTTCCCCGAGGTCTTCGCCGGCATCCACAGCCAGCGGATCGTCTCCGCCAGCCCGCCGGACCCGGCGACGACCACCGCCACCGGCGTGCGGGACGCCGCCGCGAGCATCGTCAAGATCCGCGGAGTCGCCCCATCCTGCGGTCAGCGGGTCGAGGGCTCGGGGTTCGTCATCGCCCCGCAGCGCGTCATGACCAACGCGCACGTCGTCGCCGGCGTGCGCCGACCCACCGTCGTCCTGTCGACCGGGACCCTTTCCGCCGAGGTCGTCCTGTTCGACCCGGACCGCGACATCGCCGTGCTGCGCGTGCCGGACCTGCAGCGCCCGCCGCTGCGGTTCCGGTCGTCTCCCGCGGCCGCCGAGGAGGATCCGGCGGTGATCGCCGGATACCCGCAGGACGGGCCCTACACCACCGTCGCGGCGCGCGTCCGCGACCACCAGCGGGCCCGGGCGGCGAACATCTACGAACGCGGCACCGTCGTCCGCGACATCTACTCGGTGCGCGGCCAGGTCCTGCCGGGCAACTCCGGCGGCCCGCTGCTCGCCCCGGACGGGACGGTGCTCGGTGTGGTGTTCGCCGCGGCGATCGGCGACTCCGACACCGGCTACGTGCTCAGCGCCGCGGAGGTCGCCTCCTCGGCGACCGTCGGACATACCGCCATGGCGGCGGTGAGCACCCAGGGCTGCGACTGACCCGCGCCGGTGTCGCTCAGGATTCCAGCCAGGCCGCCAGCTCGGCGTTGATGACGTCCGGGATCTCCTCGTGCGGGAAATGCCCGACGCCGTCGTGCAGCCGCCAGGAGTAGGCAGCGCTGACATAACGGCCCGAGCCCTGCGCCGTGGACGGCAGGAAACACCGGTCGGCCGCGCCGTGGATCTGGAGTGTGTCCACCCGCAGCGAGCGCCGCAGCACGTTCGCGAAACGCGCGCCGTCCGGCCGGAACAGCGACCGGAAGATCCACCGGTGGTATTCCAGCGAGCTGTGCGCGACCCCCGGGATGCGCATCGCCGCGCGGTAGCGCCGCTCCTCCTGCTCGCCCGGGTAGCCGGCCCCGCCCCAGCCCCGCAGCAGCGTCCCGACCTGGGTGGCGTCCCCGGTGACCAGCCCTCGCTCCGGCCGCCACGGCACCTGGAAGCCGAGCATGTACCGACTTGCCGCGCCCTGGCCGCGGGGGTCCACGGCGATCTGGTGGCGGAGCCGGAGCGGGTGCGGCATGGCGAGGACCGCCAGCCGGCGTACGACCACCGGATGGCGGACCGCCGTGGTCCAGCCGAGCAGCCCGCCCCAGTCGTGCCCCACGATGACCGCGTCCCGCTCGCCGAGTGCCCGGATCAGGCCGGCGACATCGTCGGACAGGGTGAACGCGTCGTAGCCCCGCGGCGGCTTGTCGCTCGCCCCGTAGCCACGCAGATCCGGCGCGACGACGCGGTAGCCGGCGGCGGAGAGCGCGGTGAGCTGGTGCCTCCAGGCCCACCAGAACTGCGGGAAGCCGTGCAGCAGGAGGACGAGCGGCCCGCGGCCGAGCTCGGCGATGTGCAGCCGGGTGCCGTTGGCGGACACGTCACGATGCCGCCACGGCCCGTCGATCAGTACGCTGCCGGGCTCGGGAACGGTGTCCTCCATCGCCCTGCCAGGATGGCAGACCCCCTGCCCACCGCCACCGGCGGTGGTGGTGAGCGGCTGGTCCGAGCGTCGGCGGGGCCGCACCCGGACCTGCCTCAGGACCCGGCGGGAGCGCCCGGCGGCGGCGTGGCAACCGAACGGGGCGACGGGCCGGGCCGAGCGGCCTGCGCCGGGGCGCCCGCCGGGGCGGCGGTCGGACTGCGCAGCCAGGCAATGTCGTCACGGACCGTCTGGATGGTCCGTTCGGGCGGTGAGAGCCGGCGGAAACGCAGCACCGCGAAGAGCACCAGCACACCCGCGAGCACCAGGTACAGCAGCGCGGTGAGCCCGTACGCCCAGAACCGCTCGACGCCCGCCCAGGTGAACAGCTCACCCAGGAAGACCGTGATGGCGATCAGCGCCCCCAGGCCAAGGCCCGCCGCGACCCCCAGGAAGCCGATTCCCAGCGTGGCCGACACGGCCTGCCTGGCGAGCTCGGCCTTGGCAAGGTTGATCTCCTGGCGGACGAGCAGTGAGACGTCGCGGGTGGCCAGCGCCACCAGCTCGCCCAGGGAAGGCTCCCGGCCACCCGGCGCCTTCCCGGCAGTAGTCGACGACACGCTTCGTCCTCCCTCTGGCCGCCGCCCGCCGCAGCGGTCGGGCCTCGCGGCCGATTGCCCAGCGCGGGGTGGCACGCGCCGGTGCTCCACCCCGGGTCGGGCCGGCAGGCACCGGCCCGGACCCCGCGGGATCACACCGCCGACGCCGCAGCGGGACCGGCCCGTGCACCGGCCGGTCCAGCACCCCATGTCCTGACCCCAGTCTCCCGCCAACAGGCCTCTCGCAGGGGCGAACGACGCGGCTGACGCGCTGTGACACCCCCGACGGCCCTCCGCGCGAGGGTCCACCGCCGACTGCCGGCGGGCCGCGGCCGGCCGACCGGCAGCCTGGCGGAACGCGGACCGGTAGCGTGCGAACGGTGAGCCAACGACCGTCGGGATCAGTCCTCGCCGCCGACCCGCTTGCCCGCGTCGCCGAGCTTCCCGGCATACGGGAGGCGGCGGACACGGCTCGCGCGGCCGTCGACACCCTGCTGCGGCATCGGATCCTGCGCCGGCAGAGCGCAGAGGTCACCACGGAGGCATCCCTGCGGGCCGCCCGGGCCTGCGCGGCGTTGGAAGGCGAGGACGTCGCGCTGGAGTTCCTGCGCCGCCACCTGACGGACAGCGATGACCAGGCGGCCGGAGAGCTGTCGCCGGTCATGCTGGGAACGGTGCGTCTCTACGGTGAGCTCGGGGTGCTGGCACCCGCCTGGGAGCGGGCGCCCCGGCAGGCGCTGGCGCGCATGCACGTCCTGCTGGGCCGCGGCGTGCTGCCCGACGACGTGCTTGGCCGGCCCCGGGCCGACGCCGGCTTCGGCGAAGCCACGGATCCGCTGCGGCTGGGTCCACCGCCCACCTCGGTGGAGACCTCGATCCGGCTGGATGGCCTGACCGGGCTACTCGTCGCCCCCACCATCGCCCCCGCGATCGTCGTGGCCGCCGTCGTGCACGGCGAGCTGCTCGCGCTGCGGCCGTTCGGCGCCCTGGACGGTGTGATCGCCCGCGCGGCCTCCCGGCTGGTGCTCATCAGCCGAGGTCTTGACCCCAAGGCGCTCACCGCCACCGATGTCGGCCATCTCGAGGCCGGCCAGGACCAGCCAGCCGGCAGCGGGCCCGCGGACGGGACGGCCGCCGCGGGTGCCGAGCCAAGCCCGGCGGATGCCGTGCTGCCCTACCGCGAGGCCGCCGACGCCTACGTGCACGGCGGTGCGGAGGGCGTTGCCGCCTGGGTGCGGCACTGCGCCCGGGCCATGGAACTGGCCGCGCGGGAGTCGCTGGCGGTCTGCGAGGCCCTCGGGCGCGCCTGAGTTGGCCCGGCCTGGCGCCCAACCTCGGAAGGGTGGGGATATGTGGCCTATCGTCCGTTTTGATCAGGTCGGGGCTGGGTAGCTTCTCCTACTGCCGGGGCCAGCGGGCCGCGTCCGCGAGGCGGCCTCACCCCCTTCGAGACCGCCTCGCCGACCGCCCACGGACCGGCCGGCGCTTCACCCGGCCCGCTCGACGCGATCAGCCTCGAATCCTCCATTGGACCACGATCAGGCCCTGTGGATGGCGCTCATCCACAGGGCCCCCGTCGGCGCATGGTGGGCCTCGTCTCCCAACCGACCGGGAATCGAGGCCGCCATGTCCCCCGCCCCGCCCCTGCTGACCGCCGCAGAAGCCCGCGGCCCCGCCGACCGGCCCCTTCTCGTGACCGGTGCCCCGGACCTCCTCGACGACCTGCTTCGCCTCGCCGACGCGGCCGGCGTGGACGCCACGGTCGCTGCCGATCCGGCCGCGGTACGCCGTTCCTGGGCGCACGCACCGCTGGTCGTCGTCGGCATGGACCGTGCGCAGGCCTGCATCGCCGCCGGCCTTCCGCCCCGGCCGCGCGTGGTGCTCGTCGGCACCCGGGTCGAGGACCGCAGCGTCTGGTCGGCCGGCACCCGGCTCGGCGCCGATCACGTGGTCTTCCTTCCCGCGGCCGAATCCTGGCTGGTGCGGATACTGGCCGAGTTCGGCGGACCGACCCGGCGCGCGGCAACGACGATCGGCGTGGTCGCCGGCCGGCGCGGCAGCGGCGCGTCGACGCTGTCCGCCGCGCTCGCTCTCGCGGGTCAGCGCCACGGGCTGGACACCATGCTCGTCGATGCCGATCCACGTGGCGGCGGGCTCGGAACGGCGTTCGCGCGGTTGATGCCGACGGTCGAAGGCGCCCCCCGGCCCGCCGCCCGCCCGCCCTCGCCCGGGACCGCGTCCGGTCGGTACGGCGAGCTGTCGGTGGTCTACTGGGATCAGCAGTGCGGCCCCGAACTCCCCACCGCGGCCATGGAGACCCTGCTGGCCACGGCGAGAGCCACAGCGGACCTGGTGGTCGTCGATCTTCCCTGGCAGCCGGACCCCGCCGCCGCGCTCGCCCTCGAGACCTGCCGCACCACGCTGGTCGTGCTGCGGGCCGATCCCCCGTCGATCCCGACGGCCCGCCGGGTCTGCTCCGCCGTGCGGCGCCGGTGCGGCGACGTCCGTGCCGTCGTGCGGACGGTCGCCGCCGTGGAACTCGCTCCGGCGAAGGTCGGCGAACTGCTGGGCACCCCCCTCGCCGGCGTGATCACGGACGGCGGCGAACCGGCCGGGTCGGTCCCGGTGCAGGGCGACCGCTCGTCGCAGGCGCAACAACCGCCGACGACCCCCGTCCCGCCCCTCGGCGACCGGCTGTTGGCCCGGCTGGGAATCCTCGACGGTCCCGTCGAGTCCGGCGAGTGGTCGTGAGCGGGCGCCGCGGCGGCGCGCCGCCCGCGGAACCGGCCGCCTCGACGGACGTCGGGCCCGCCGAGGGTGCCTCGGCCGGTCCACTTGATCCGTTCCTCGCTGACCCGCACGTCACCGATGTGCTGGTCAACGGGCCCGACGAGGTCTGGGTGGAACGGCGGGGCAAGCTGCTGCGCACCTCGGTCGCCTTCGCCGACGAGGAATCGGTCCGCCGCCTCGCCGTCCGGCTGGCCGCAGCCGCCGGGCGACGTCTGGACGCGGCCATGCCGTTCGCCGACGTCATGCTGCGGGACGGAACGCGGATGCACGCCGTTCTCGCGCCCACGGCCGTGCGGGGCACATGCCTGTCCCTGCGCCGACCCAGCAGGCGGCCGTTCACCTTCGACGAGCTGGTGTTGGCCGGAACGATCAGCCCGTTGGTCGCGGCGGTGCTGCACGCGGTTCTCACCGCACGCCTCGCGGCGGTCGTCACCGGCGGAACCGGAACCGGTAAGAGCACCCTGCTCGCTGCCCTGCTCGGCGCGGTGCGGCCAACCGAGCGCATCGTCCTCGTGGAGGACACCGCGGAACTCGTCGTGACCCGGCCCGGCCTGGTCCGGCTCGAGGCCAGACCGCCCAACATCGAGGGCGCGGGTGAGGTCACCCAGCGCGACCTGGTCCGCCAGGCGCTGCGGATGCGTCCGGACCGGTTGGTGGTCGGCGAGGTGCGCGGTCCCGAGGTGCTCGACCTCCTCGTCGCTCTCAACACCGGCCACGAGGGTGGCCTGAGCACGGTGCACGCCAACGACACCCGTTCGGTGCCCACCCGGCTGGAAGCACTCGCCGCCCTCGCCGGGCTGTCCCGTGCGGCGCTGCACAGCCATGTCGCGGCGGCCCTGCAGGCCGCCGTTCACCTGACCCGGGACCCCGACGGGCGCCGTCGCGTCCACGCGATCGGCGTCTTCCACCGAGCGTCGGACGGGCTGGTGCGGGTCGTGCCCGCGCTCATCACGCCGCCCGTGGCCGCCGGCCGCCACGGCCCGCGGCGGTACGACCCGGTGGCCGCGCCGGGCCTGCCACTGCTGCGCCGCCTGCTGAACGCCCGCGGTGTCGCGCTGCCCGCGTCCGCGCTCGCGGGACGATCGGCGTGAACGCCAGCTCGCCCGGGTCGGCCGGCGCCGGGTCTCACCGCGGGTCCGGCTGGCGCCGGCCCCGCCGCGGAGCGGGCCGCTCGGGAGTCCTCGCGCCGCTCGGCCACCTTCTGATCATCGGCGCGGCGGTGTTGCTCGCCGGGCCCGTCGTCGCGGGAGTCGTGGCCGTCGCCGGCGGCTGCCTCACTCGTGCCTCGCGGCGTGGCAGGCAGCGGCGGCGGCAGGTCGCGGTGCGGGCGCACGCCGAGGACTTTCTCGCGGCCTTCGCGGCCGAGCTCGACGCCGGCGTGCCACCCGGGCCGGCGCTGCGGGTTGCGGCGGGCAGCCTCGGCGATCTCGACACCACGGTTGACTCCGCGTCCGCCTGGATCCCGCTCGACCGGCTGGACGTCGAGCTGACCGGCACGGACGACCCTGGCGCCGTGCTGCACCGGATGGAGGCACCCGCGGTGCGGCAGCTGGGCATCGCCTACCAGGTCTGCACCCGGGCCGGCGCCCGGCTCTCACCCGTCGCCGCGATGCTGGCCACCCTGGCCCGGGCGGACGCCGTGCGGGCAGGCGAGCTGTCCGCGGCGCTGGCCGGTCCGCGGGCCTCCGGGCGGCTGGTCGCCGCCCTGCCGCTGGCCGGCCTCGCGTTGGGATCACTCGCCGGGGCCGCCCCGCTGCACGCGTTGGTGGCCACCCCCGGCGGCATCGCCTGCCTCGTCGTCGGCGGACTCGCCGACCTCGCCGGCCTACGTTGGCTGCGGGCGTTCGCGGACGGAGTGGAACGGCGGGCCGCTCCGGTTGCCCTCGACGCAGCCGGGTCACGCCCGCGGCCCAGCCCGGCCGCCGAACGGTCGCAGCTGATCGCCGATCTGCCTCTCGCGTTGGATCTGATCGCCGTCTGCCTACGCGGCGGCTCGACCGTCGGCGCAGGACTCTCCGCCGTCGGCACCGCCACCGGCGGCGTGCTGGGCCGGGAGCTGCGCGGCGCCGCCAGCGCCCTCGCGGCGAGCGCCGACGTCGCCGCCGCCTGCGCGCCGCTGATCGCCGCCGTCTCCACCCGGAGGTCCGATCCGCTGGCCCGGCTGCTGCGACGGCCTCACCCGTCCACCTCTCGCTGGCCGGCGGTAGCAGGCGCGGCGGTCGCGGCCTTCGAGCGGGCACAGACCTCCGGTGCGAAACCGGCAGCCGCGCTGACCCGCCTCGCCGAACGCGCCCGGGACGACGCGCACGCCGAGATCATCGCGGCGGCGCGGCGGGCGGGTGTGCTCGCCGTCGCGCCGCTCGGCCTGTGCTTCCTGCCCGCCTTTCTGCTGCTCGGAGTCGTGCCCGTCGTGCTCGGCTCCCTTCCCGGCCTGCTGCCCGCCTGAGCGAGCCCCGTCCGCCGGGCTCCCGATGGCCTCCCGCGCCCTCGCGCGCGTCCCGCTCCCAACCCGGAGGTGCCACCGTGATGCTGCCGTTCGACCTTCCGTCCTTCGGCGCCCTCCCGCGCCGCCCGCGGATCCGATCCGCGCTGCGCCGGGCCCTGTCCGCGCGGCGGTCCGGCACTCGACCCGACCACGGCATGTCCACCGCCGAGTACGCGGTGGGCACGCTGGCCGCAGTCGCCTTCGCTGGCGTCCTCTACGCGGTGGTGTCGAGCGCCGCGACCCACTCGCTGATCTCCTCGGTCGTGCAGCGTGCACTGTCCGTGTCGTTCTAGGCAGCTATGCGGCACCCGACGCCGGCCGGACCGTGACCAGGCGGACCGTGGCCAGGCGGACCGTGGCCAGGCGACCGCTGAACTCGCGGTCGGACTGCCGTCGCTGTTCGCGGCCTTCTTCGTGGCGGCCTGGCTGCTCGGCGCCGTGTCCGGTCAGGCCCGCTGCGCGGACGCGGCGCGAGTCGGTGCCCGGCTGGCGGCCCGCGGCGAATCGGATTCGACGGTGACGCGCGCAGTGGCCCGAGCCGCGCCGCCGCGTGCCGACATTCGGCTCCGACGCCATGAAGGTCTGGTCGATGTCGAGGTGTCGACCCGGCTCGGCCGGCCCGGTCTCGACAGGTTCGTCCCCGACCTGGTCGTGTCCGCGCGTGCCGTCGTTCCGGACGAGGCCGCCGTCGTCGAGAGCCCCCCGACCGACGCCGCCACATCCGCCGCCACCGCCACCGAAGCCCCCGCCGAACCACCCAGCTGCCCCGCCGCGCCCTGCGGCGGCCCCGGACCGTCGTGACCACGGCTGCGCGCGCGGGCGGGAGCGTCCCGCCCGGCGCTGCGGCAGAGCACCGCGACGGCGGCTCGGCGACCGTGTGGCTGCTCGCGATGATGTTCGCCCTGCTGTCCCTGGCCGGCGTCGCGTTCACCGTCACGGTGATCGGCGGCGTTCGGCAGCGGGCCGCCGGCGCCGCTGACCTGGCCGCACTGTCCGCGGCCGGCACGCCACCCGCGGACGAGGGCTCGGTGTGTGCGGTGGCCGCTCGGGTCAGCGCTGCCAACGGCGGGCGGCTGGTCAGCTGTCACATCGTCGCCGACGCGGTCGAGGTGGCCGTTCGGGTCCGGCTGCCGGCGGTGATCGGCGTGCGAGCCGAGGTGATCGGCCACGCCCGCGCCGGGCCGTGGGGCCGCGCGGGCGGCGCCTACCAGCCGGAACCCGTTCAGGCGGTTGGTCAGGACCGCACGTCGGCGGATCGGGCGGCCGTGCGGTCGTCGGCCTCGTCGTCGCCGCGGCGCCGCAGATCGGCCACCCTGGCGACGATCCGGTCGCCGCGGCGCGGGTGGGAGACCGGCTGCGGCGAGGGCGCGGAGACCGCCGGCTTGGAGTCGGATCGCGCCGGGGTGGGAACTCGTACGGCGGACCGACCGTCGGAGGCGTCCCCGGAGCGGGTGTCGTGAGGCTCCGCGTTCTGGATTCCGGTGTCGCGGGCCTTCGCGATGTTCACGCCGGACCGCTCGCTCTGGTCGCGCGCGCCGGTGGCTCGGCGATCCGCTGCCGCCGCGGTGACGGGCCGCTTGTCGGCGGACGCGGCCGTGGTGGCGAGCGGTTCCGTGGCCGCCGTCGGCGTGGGAGCTCCAGCCGGCTTCGACGTGCTGGGAACGGCCGTGGCGGACGCCCCTGCCGGCGTGCCCGCCCGAGCCGCGGCGCGGCGCGGGGCGGGGTTCGCAGGCGCGGCGATCGGGGCCGTCGCGGTGCGAGCCGTGGGGGCGGTGGCGTTCGGGGCGGTGGCGTTCGGGGCGGCGCTCGCAGCCGCGGACGCCGCCACCGCGGGGGTCGGTGCGGGGGCCGGGCGGCTCACCGCGGCCAGCTCCCGCTCCCGCTGCCGCTGGATCTTCCGCCGCTGGTGGTCCCGCGCCACGCCGTATCCGAGCAGATGAACGCCAGCGACCGCGAGTACCCCCGCAGCCAGGCCCAGCAGGAACAGGCCCCAGATATCGAAGGAAAGGGACTGCCCCATGATCATTACATCTGTGTGGCCACTGTTCTCGAGGACGAGGTCAGCGCCAAGAACGCCGACCACCAGCAACACCACGACACCGACGGTTACCACCGGGACCTCCAGAACCATCCATGGGTGCGGGACCGGCCACGAAAAGCCGCTGGGCTCGGCCTACCCTCATGAGGAGGCGGCGGAACCGCACGGGCGCAGGTTGATCCGCGTCCGCAAGGTGACCCGCGCTTCAGTCGAGCGCGGCGGTCACCGCAGCGAGCAACCGCCACGCCGCTGCCTTGTCGAGTGGCTCGTTGCCATTGCCGCACTTGGGCGACTGGACGCACGACGGGCAGCCAGCCGGACATTCACAGGCGCGTACCGCGTCCCGGGTCGCGGCCAGCCAGCCACCGACCCGCAGGAAGCCCCGCTCGGCGAAACCCGCGCCGCCGGCGTGACCGTCGTAGACGAACACGCTCGTCCGGCCCGTGTCCGGATGCAGCGCGGTCGACACCCCGCCGATATCCCAGCGATCGCAGGTCGCGAACAGGGGAAGCAGGCCGATCGCCGCGTGCTCCGCGGCGTGTACCGCACCGGGGACGTCGGCGGCCTCGATGCCGGCGTCGGCGAGCAGCACGTCGGTGACCGTGTACCAGACGGCGCGGGTCCGCAGCTGGCGCGGCGGCAGGTCCAGCGGCTCCTGGCCGAGCACCTCGCCCGTGGCGAGCAGCCGACGCTGGTACCCGACCACCTGGTTGGTGACCTCGACGACCCCCAGGTGCACCGCCACGTCCTGCAGGATCCGCTCCCGGGTCGACTCGACGATGCGGATGTCGGTGTGCTCCCGCGCGATCGTCGTCCACTCGGGCGACTCCTCGCGCACGAATGCCACCGAATCGAGCAGGTCGAGGTCGTCGACCACGAAGCTCGAGCCCTGATGCAGGTAGACGGCGCCGGGATGCACCGCGGAGTGGGCGGCGGCCGCGTCCACCGTGCCCAGCAGTCGCCCGGTGGCCGACTCGACGATGCGGACCGGCGGGCCGCCGGTTCCCCGGATGTCGACGTCCGGCCGGGACCGCTGGGTCCAGAACCAGCCGGTGGCGCGCCGCCGTAGCCGACCGCGGCGGACCAGGTCGTCGACAACCCGCGCGGTCGTCGGGCCGAACAGCTCGAGGTCGCCCTCGGCGAGGGGGAGCTCGGCGGCGGCGCATTCCAGCTGGGGGGCCAGGACGTAGGGATTCTCCGGGTCGAAGACGCTGGCCTCCACCGGGCGGCCGAACACCGCCTCAGGATGGTGGACGAGGTAGGTGTCGAGCGGGTCGTCCCGGGCGACCAGGACCGCCAGGGACCGCTGCCCGTCTCGACCGGCACGGCCCGCCTGCTGCCACAGCGACGCGAGGGTGCCCGGGAAGCCCGCGGTGATCGTCGCGTCGAGGCCGCTGATGTCCACCCCGAGCTCCAGAGCCGAGGTGGCCGCGACGCCGAGCAGGTCGCCGGCCCGCAGCCGTCGTTCCAGCTCACGGCGCTCCTCTGGCAGGTAGCCGGCCCGGTAGGCGGCGACCCGATCCGCGACGTCCGCCGCTACCCGGCCGAGTTCACGGCGCGCGGTCACCGCGATCACCTCGGCGGACCGACGGGACCGCACGAACACCAGCGTGCGGACGCCATCGGCGACAAGATCGGCCAGCAGGTCCGCCGACTCGGCGGTGACCGAGCGGCGCACCGGCGCGCCGTTCTCGCCCTCGCCGTGCTGCTCGCCTGGGTCCTCGCCGCCACCTCGGGACGGCTGACCCGTCCACAGCAGCGGAGGTTCGTAGAGCACGAAGTCCATCGGCCCGCGCGGCGCACCGTCGCCGTCGACCACCTCGACGTCGACCCCCGTGAGACGGCCGGCGGACAGCCCGGGGTCGGCGACCGTCGCGGAGGCGAGCAGAAAGATCGGGTTCGCGCCGTACTTCGCGCAGATCCGCCGCAGCCGGCGGATCACCGCGGCCACGTGCGCGCCGAACACCCCCCGATAGCCATGGCACTCGTCGATGACGACGAAGCGAAGGCCGCGCAGGAACTGGGCCCACCGCCGGTGCTGCGGCAGGATCCCGCGATGGAGCATGTCGGGGTTGGTGAACACGAGGCCGGCGTGCGCCCGGACCCAGTCCCGTTCGGCGGCCGGGGTGTCACCGTCGTACGTCGCGGATCGCACGGCGAGGCGCAGTGCTCGCACGGACCGGAGCTGGTCGTGCGCGAGCGCCTTCGTCGGCGCGAGGTAGAGAGCGCGCGACGTCGGCTCGGCCAGCAGGCGGGACAGCACGGGCATCAGGTAGCCCAGCGACTTGCCGGAGGCGGTGCCGGTCGCCAGCACCACGCTTCGGCCGGCGTGAGCCGCCTGCGCGGCCGCGACCTGATGGCTCCACGGCTCGTCGATACCCGCTGCCGCCCACCGTGTCCGCAGCACCGGATCGACCCACTCCGGCCAGGGGGCATGCCGTCCCGGCCGGGCCGGGACCTGCTCCACGTGCGTCACGCAGCGGGCGCGCCGCACATCGCGGAGCAGCCCGGCGAGGACCGTGTCCGCGCCGTCGATATTGGCCGGCGAACCCACGACCGTCGAGGATATCCGTGACCAGGATGTGATCATGATGCGCCGTCCGTCGCGGGGGCCGGGCACCGCAGGGAGGCGGGTATCTCCGGGCGGCAGGTCAGGCGGACGCGCGGGCCCGCGCCGGTCGCCGACGGTCGGACGATGGCCGACGACTGTCGACCATCCGACCAACAACCCGGACCACAACCGCGGGGCGGGACCGCCGACCGACCCCCGGGGAGACAAGATCGGGGATAGATTCCACCAGACATCGTTCTGCCGCGCCGCCGCGATTCGGATCCAGCGATCTGTGTCGCGGGCCACCGGATTGATCCCTCTCATGGGAGGGTAATGGCGCCGTGATGTCGGTCGCCCGATGCCCGGGCCGGCCAGAGGTATACAAGGAGGATCCGTGGACCTGTCGCTCACGACTCGCCAGGAAGACAACCACACGGTCGTCGTGGTGGGCGGCGAGATCGACGTGTACACCGCGCCGAAGCTCCGCGAGCAGTTGATCGACCTCGTCTCGGCCGGGTCCTACCACCTCGTGGTCGACATGGAGGGCGTCGAGTTCCTCGACTCGACCGGCCTCGGCGTGCTCGTCGGTGGCCTCAAGCGGGTTCGCGCGCACGAGGGCTCCCTGCGTCTGGTCTGCACCCAGGAGCGCATCCTCAAGATTTTCCGCATCACCGGCCTCACGAAGGTCTTCCCGATCCACTCCTCGGTGGAGGATGCACTCGCCGCCCACGAGTGATCAGCCGGACATCACGCCTTCGGAAAGGCAGGGCCGCCGTATGCCCACCGTTGAGCTGCGGTTCGCCGCGCTGGACGGGCACGTCCGAACCGCTCGAATGATCGCCACGGCGGTCAGTCGACGGGCGGGCATCCCCGTCGGCGCGGCCGACGAGATCAAACTTGCGGTCACGGAAGCATGCGCCCGGGCGGTGCGGGTCAACCGCAAGCACGCGCCGACGTCCCCGGTGCACGTGGCGCTCATCGACGCGCCTGACTCCTTCACCATCAAGGTCGCGGACTGCGGCCGGACCTGGGACGAGGTCGCGGCCGGACCGGACGGCGGGCTGGCCCCCGCGTCCACCCTGCTCGACCTCGAGCCCACGTCGGATGATCCGCCCTGGTGGGCCGCGGCGACGGACGATGACAGCGACGACGGTGGTGGCTTTCCGCCCGGCCTCGGACTCGCACTCATCGAGGGACTCGTCGACGAGGTCGAGGTCACCCGCGGCCCCGACGGTGTGGGCACGGTCGTCGCCATGACGTGGCACCTCGGCCTCGACGCCGCGCTCGCCAAGCACTCCTGACCCGTCACACCGGCGGTCGACCGCCCGGCCGCCGTCACCGGCGGCCGGGCATCTGCGTCTCACGCGTTGACGGCCTCGACGCGGGCGAACCCCGCCAGCGGCCAGCCTGGACCCTGCGGCGGACTTCCGCGATGACCGGCGACGGAGCCTGAATGTCGCCACACATAGCCCGGAAGCCGAAATTCCCGACAAAACAGCATGGGCGAAGATTGCCGTGGTTTGCGCGAATGATCCGGCCTGAGAGCCCAAATTCGGCGACCGCGCCGTCAGCCAGAGAAAAAGCAGCGCGCGTCACATCGATGTGATTAGACTCCGCCGCATCTCGCGGACGGTTGGACGACCGTCGGGGATTCCCCATGTGCTCCCAGGACGAGCCACCGGATGCATCGAAATCGGGATGAATCCGACGGATCTCAACCCGGACGTCGCCCGATGCGGCGGCCGGCCACCTTCTATCCGTACGGTCCGCATTTACCGAACTGGCACTGACGGGCCATCCGGGCAGGGGTGGAGGGCGCACGGAGAAGACCGGGAGGAGCCATGTCCCCGACCCAAGCCCTCCAGTCGGAGAGCACTGGAATCAACCTTAGTGGCGGATCCCTAGGCCTGGTCGCCGGTGTGGCGATCGTCGCAGCCCTCGCGCTCGTCGTGGCCGGTTACCTGGCACGGGAGGTGCTGGCCGCGGATCCCGGCACCACCCGGATGGTGGAGGTGGGCCGCGCGGTGCAGGAGGGTGCCGCCGCCTATCTGAGACGGCAGTTCCGGACGTTGGCCGGATTTGTCGTCGTCATCCCGTTCGTGCTGCTTGTTCTTCCGGCGGACGACACCGGAGCCAAGGTCGGGCGGTCAGTTTTCTTCGTCATCGGAGCGCTCTTCTCGGCGCTCGTCGGATTCGTCGGGATGTCGCTCGCGACCCGCGCGAACACCCGCACGGCGGCGGCAGCCATGACGCAGGGCGAGCGGGCCGCGGTCCGCATCGCGTTTCGGACCGGCGGCGTCGTCGGAATGTTCACCGTCGGCCTCGGCCTGCTCGGCGCGGCCGTCGTCGTCCTTGTCTTCCGGGACACCGCACCGCAGGTCCTGGAGGGATTCGGATTCGGCGCCGCCCTGCTGGCGATGTTCATGCGGGTCGGTGGCGGCATCTTCACCAAGGCGGCGGACGTCGGGGCGGACCTGGTCGGCAAGGTCGAGCAGGGGATCCCGGAAGACGACCCCCGTAATGCCGCGACGATTGCCGACAACGTCGGCGACAACGTCGGCGACTGCGCCGGCATGGCCGCCGACCTCTTCGAGTCCTACGCCGTCACCCTCGTCGCCGCGCTCATCCTCGGGGTCAGCGCGTTCGGCGAGCGCGGCCTCGTCTTCCCGCTGCTGATTCCGGCGGTCGGGGTCATCACGGCCGTGATCGGGATCTTCGCGGTATCACCGCGTCCCGGCGACCGCACGGGGATGTCGGCGATCAACCGGGGCTTCTTCGTCTCCGCCGTGGTCTCGGCGATCGGCGTGGTGATCGTTTCGTGGCTGTACCTCCCGACGAGTTTCGACGGCTTTCCCGGGCTGGCCGCCAGCACCCAGTCGGGCAATCCCCGCGTGATCGCGATCAGCGCGGTGCTCATCGGTGTCGCTCTCGCCGCCGCCATCCAGGTCCTGACCGGCTACTTCACCGAGACCTCCCGCCGGCCCGTGCAGGACATCGCCCGGGCATCCAACACCGGGCCCGCCACGAACATCCTCGCCGGCATCGGCGTGGGGCTGGAGTCGGCCGTCTACTCGGCGCTGCTGATCGCCGCGGCCGTCTTCGGTGCCTACCTGCTCGGCTCTGGCAGCGTGACGATCGCGCTGTTCGCGGTGGCGCTGGCCGGCACCGGCCTGCTGACCACGGTCGGCGTGATCGTCTCGATGGACACCTTCGGCCCGGTGAGCGACAACGCCCAGGGCATCGCCGAGATGTCCGGCGAGATGGACGAGGCCGGCGGCGCGATCCTCACCTCCCTCGACGCCGTCGGCAACACGACGAAGGCCATCACGAAGGGCATCGCGATCGCGACCGCGGTCCTGGCCGCGACGGCGCTGTTCGGCTCCTTCACGGACACCGTGACCACCGCGCTCGCGGCGGCGGGCGTAAGCCCGGAGGCCGGCCGCGGCACCGTCGGCGGGCTGAACATCGCCTATCCCGACGCCCTGGTCGGACTGGTGATCGGCGCGGCTGTCGTGTTTCTCTTCTCGGGGCTCGCGATCAACGCGGTCGGGCGGGCCGCCGGCCGGGTGGTGCTCGAGGTCCGCAAGCAGTTCCGCTCCAGGCCCGGCATCATGTCCGGCACCGAGCGACCCGACTACGGCGCGGTCGTGGACATCTGCACGCGCGATTCGCTGCGTGAGCTGATCACCCCGGGCACGTTGGCGGTGCTGGCCCCGATCGCGGTCGGCTTCGGCCTCGGGTATCCCCCGCTTGGGGCATTCCTTGGCGGCGCGATCGCCGGCGGCGTCCTGATGGCGGTGTTCCTCGCCAACTCCGGCGGCGCCTGGGACAACGCGAAGAAGCTGGTCGAGGACGGCTCGTACGGCGGCAAGGGCTCGGAGGTCCATGCCGCCACCGTGATCGGCGACACAGTGGGCGACCCGTTCAAGGACACGGCCGGCCCGGCCATCAACCCGCTGCTCAAGGTCATGAACCTGGTCAGCCTGCTGATCGCGCCGACGGTGGTGAAGTACTCGGTCGGAGTCGACCGCAACACGCCGCTGCGGGTCGCGGTCGCGCTCGTCGCGGTCGCCGCCATCGCGGCGGCGATCGTTGTGTCCCGGCGTCGAGGCTCGACGATCGGTGATGATCCAACGGTCGCGCAGCCGACACCACGCGACCCCGAGAAGATCAACGCCTGATCAGGCTGCCCGCCGGCCCGGCAGACCAGGCCGGGCCGGCGGAGCCGCATCGGCCGACCCGGCACACGGTGCGTGGGTGGCGCGGTGCGTGAATCCAGTCGCCACGCCCTGCCCACTTCATGCTTTCGTGGGACTACGTAGGGTGTCATCGGCGGGCCGGAGTTGGGGCGGCCGGTGCGGCCGTGTTACACCGTCGTGCGGGCCCTGACGGGCCGTCGAGGCATGATCGGGAATACCCGGGGTAGGCGTCGGACCACCCGGCGATGCCTGGACGGGAAGCTCCGCACATCCCGACGGCGGCGTACGGTCTGGCGGGGCGGCGCTCTCACTCCGGCAACCGCCGCCCGCCCGATCAGCACTCGCCGGATGCCCGTTCGGAACCATGCGAGAACCAGAACCACGCTCCGCCCGAGCAACATCCGCCATATCCGGGACCTACGCTCCGGAGGGTCGACCTACGCTTCGCCCACCGGGCACCGCATTGAGCACGCCGCAGCGAGGAGAGAAGTGCCACCGCGCACGAAGACGACGACACGGACGACCGCGCGGTCTTCCGCACCGGTCGCCGAGGCCAGCGAGCCCGCGGCAAACGGCGCACCGCCGAGTCCCGGCGCGAGCGTGACCTCGGCCGAGGTGCCCCCGGCCGCGCGCACGGCCGACCAGGCCGCCCCGAGCCCGAGCCGGACCGCGACGGGTCGGACCACCCGGCGGGCCGGCAGCCGAACGGCGGCGGCCGGTTCGAGCGGCTCCGCCAGCGAGGATGCCGAGCCCAGTCCCGGGTCGGGAACCCGGCTGGTGATCGTCGAGTCCCCGGCCAAGGCGAAGACGATCGCCGCCTACCTGGGCCCGGGCTGGCAGGTGGAGTCGAGCATCGGGCACATTCGTGATCTCCCGCGCAGCGCGGCCGATGTCCCGGCGGCGCACCGCGGCAAGCCGTGGGCCCGGCTCGGCGTCGACGTCGACAACGACTTCGAGCCGCTCTACGTCGTCACGCCGGACAAGAAGCTGCAGGTCAGCAAGCTCAAGGCGCTCGTCAAGGACGCCACCGAGCTGTATCTCGCGACAGACGAGGACCGCGAGGGCGAGGCCATCGCCTGGCACCTGCTCCAGACGCTGAAGCCGACGGTGCCGGTCAAGCGGATGGTCTTCCACGAGATCACCCCGCAGGCCATCCTCCGCGCCGTCGACAACCCGCGGGAGATCGACGAGAACCTCGTCAACGCGCAGGAGACCCGCCGCATCCTGGACCGGCTCTACGGCTACGAGGTCTCCCCCGTGCTGTGGAAGAAGGTCATGCCGAAGCTGTCGGCGGGCCGGGTGCAGAGCGTCGCGACCCGGGTCCTCGTCGAGCGGGAGCGGGCCCGGATGCGGTTCCGCGCCGCCGAGTACTGGAACATCGAGGGCCTGTTCGGGGCGACCGTCGCCCGCGACGGCTGGGCCGCCGACCCGGACGGCAACGGTTCACCGACCGCCGGCAAGGCCGGCGCCGGGGTGGAACGCACCCCGCTGCCGGCCACCCTGGTCGCGCTCGACGGCAGCCGGATCGCCACCGGCCGGGACTTCGCCCCCACCGGCGAGCTGACCACGGCGGGCGTCACCCGGCTCGACGAGCAGGGCGCGCGTGAACTCGCCGAGCGCCTCGCCGACGCGGCGTTCGCCGTGCGCTCGGTGGAGACGAAGCCGTACCGCCGCTCCCCGTACCCGCCGTTCATGACCTCGACGCTGCAGCAGGAAGCCGGGCGCAAGCTGCGGTACTCCAGCCAGCGCACCATGCAGATCGCGCAGCGGCTGTACGAGAACGGCTACATCACCTACATGCGAACGGACTCGACGAACCTGTCCGAGACCGCGCTCACCGCGGCCAGGGCGCAGGCCCAGACGCTGTACGGCGCGGAGTACGTGCCGGCGAAGCCCCGCACGTACACCAAGAAGGTCAAGAATGCCCAGGAGGCGCACGAGGCGATCCGTCCCGCCGGCGACCATTTCCGCACCCCGGGCGAGGTGCGCGGCGAACTGGACACCGACTCGTACCGCCTCTACGAGCTGATCTGGCAGCGCACCGTCGCCAGCCAGATGGCCGACGCCCGCGGCACCAGCGCCACGATCCGCCTCGGCGCGACCTCGTCGGCCGGGGAGAACGCCGAGTTCTCCGCCTCCGGCAAGGTCATCACCTTCCCCGGGTTCCTGCGCGCCTACGTCGAGGGCGCCGACGACCCGGACGCGGAGCTCGAGGACCGCGAACGCCGCCTGCCCGACGTGCGCGAGGGCGACCCGTTGACGACCCGGTCGCTGATGCCGCGCGGGCACAGCACCAGCCCGCCGCCCCGCTTCACCGAGGCGAGCCTGGTGAAGACGCTGGAGGAGCTCGGGATCGGCCGGCCGTCGACCTACGCGTCGATCATCGGCACCATCCAGGACCGCGGCTACGTGTGGAAGAAGGGCTCGGCGCTGGTCCCGAGCTTCGTCGCCTTCGCCGTCGTCGGCCTGCTGGAGGACCATTTCGGACGGCTGGTCGACTACCGGTTCACCGCGTCGATGGAGGACGACCTCGACGACATCGCCGCCGGCACGGCGGCGTCCACCGACTGGCTGACCCGCTTCTACTTCGGCAATGGCGTCGGTGGTGGTGGTGACGGCGCCGCCGCGGTCGCCGACCCGGGGTTGAAGACGCTGGTCAGCGAGCGGCTGGGCGAGATCGACGCCCGGGAGGTGAACTCGATCCCGCTCGGCGCGTCCGAGGACGGCACCACGGTGGTGGTCCGGGTCGGCCGGTATGGCCCCTACGTCCAGCACGGCGAGGGCCGGGCCAGCGTTCCCGACGACCTCGCGCCCGATGAGCTGACCGTCGAGCGGGCCCTGGAGCTGCTGGCGGCGCCCAGCGGCGACCGGGAGCTCGGGGTGGACCCGGCGAGTGGCGCGACCATCACCGCGAAGGCCGGGCGGTTCGGGCCGTATGTCACCACCGACACGGATCCGCCGCGCACGTCCAGCCTGCTGCGCACCATGTCGCTGGAGACGCTGACCCTCGACGACGCCGTGCGACTGCTGTCACTGCCGCGCAACCTCGGCGCCGCCGAGGACGGCGAGGAGGTGACCGCGCAGAACGGCCGCTACGGCCCGTATGTGAAGAAGGGCGCCGAAAGCCGGTCCCTGGAGTCCGAGGAGCAGTTGTTCAGCGTCACCATGGCCGAGGCGCTGGCGCTGCTCGCGCAGCCCAAGGCCCGGGGCCGCCGGCAGGCCGCGCAGACACCGCCGCTGCGCGAGCTGGGCACCGACCCGGCCACCGAGCGGCCGATGGTTGTCCGCGAGGGCCGCTTCGGGCCGTACGTGACCGACGGGGAGACCAACGCGAGCCTGCGCAAGGGCGACGCCGTCGAGACGATCAGCGATGCGCGCGCGGCGGAGCTGCTCGCCGACCGCCGTGCCCGCGGACCGGCCCCGAAGCGCGCCACCCGCGCCGGCGCGAAGTCCACCCCGGCCAAGTCCGGAACCGCCAAGTCCGGAACCGCCAAGTCCGGAACCGCCAAGTCCGGAACCGCCAAGTCCGGTACCACCAAGTCCGGAACCGCCAAGTCCGGGACGTCGAAGGCCGCCGCGTCGAAGGCCGGCGCTGCCAGGACGGCCACCGGCAAGTCCGGCGCGGCGAAGTCCACCGCGGCGAAGTCCACCGCGAAGAAGAGCAGCACCGGAAAGGCCGCAGCCACGAAGTCCGACGCGGCGGATCCCGACACCGGCGCGGTTGGTGACGACGCCCGTCAGGCGGACTGATGGTCCCGCCGATCGGCCGGTCCCACGGATCGGCCGACACGGCGCGGGCTGAGCCTGTCGTGGCGTTCCCGGCCGCCTCGGTCGCGCCGATCAGTGCTGCCGAGCACGCTGCCGCCACCGACCCCGCGGGCTCGCCGGCCGAGCCCGCTGCCAGCGTCCCGGACGGCGACGCCGCAGCCGGGCCTGCGGCGCCCGTGGACGACTCCCGGCCGGCCGACCCCCCGGCGGGTGCCTCACCGGGCAATCCCGCGGCAGGTGCCGGACGTCGCTCGCGGCTGGGACGCCGGCCCGCGGGCGGGACGGAGACGGCCGGTCGCCGTCGCTCCTGCGCGCGGCGCATTCCGAGCCGGCACCCCGTCACGACGGTTCCCTCCCCGCCGCCCCGGTCGGGCGGCGCGACCGGAGACGACAGCGACATCCGGGCCGTCCTGCGCATCCCCGAGTTCCGCCGGATGTGGATCCAGCTCAGCCTGTCCAGCCTTGGCGACTGGCTGGGCCTGCTGGCCACGACCGCCCTGGTCACCCAGCTGCAGACGAGTTTTTCCGGGCAGGCCTACGCGATCGGCACGCTGCTGATCGTCCGGCTGATGCCCGCGCTGATCCTCGGGCCGCTGGCCGGGGCGCTCGCCGACCGCCTGGACCGCCGGCTGACCATGGTCGTCACCGACGTGATCCGGTTCGGGCTGTTCGCGTCCATCCCGATCATCGGCACGCTGCAGTGGCTGCTCATCGCGTCGTTCCTGGTGGAGGCGGTCACACTGGTGTGGGCGCCGGCGAAGGACGCCAGCGTCCCGCACCTGGTGCCGCGGGAGCGGCTCGCCGCCGCCAACACCCTCAGCCTGATCATGACGTACGGCACGGCGCCGCTCGCCGCCGCGATCTTCACGCTGCTCTCGACGATCTCGCGGACGCTGGGCTCCAGCGTCTCGTTCTTCCGGGACTCGTCGGTCGACCTGGCCCTCTACTTCAACGCCGCGACGTTCCTCGGCTCGGCCGTCGTCATCTGGGGCCTGCGCGGTATCGGCCGGGCGGCCCGTCCGGAGGCCGGTCCCGAGCCCGGCTTCCTCGCCTCGATCACCGAGGGCTGGCGCTACGTCGGGCAGGACCGGCTGGTCCGCGGCCTGGTCGTCGGCATCCTGGGCGGGTTCGCCGGCGCCGGCTGCGTGATTGCCCTCGGCCGGCTCTACGTCGAGATCCTCGGCGGCGGCGACTCGGCGTACGGCGTGCTGTTCGGCGCGGTGTTCGTCGGCCTGGCCGCCGGGATGGGCGCCGGCCCGAAGCTGCTCGGCGACTACAGCAGAACCCGCCTGTTCGGCGTCTGCGTGACGGGCGCCGGCGTCACCCTCGTTGTCGTCGCCGTCATCCCGAACCTCGTCATCGCGTGCATCCTGGTCGTCGCGGTCGGCGCGTTCGCCGGCGTCGCCTGGGTCACGGGTTACACGCTGCTGCAGGCCGAAGTGTCCGACGAACTGCGGGGACGCACGTTCGCGCTGGTGCAGTCGCTGGTCCGCATCGACCTGTTGCTGGTGCTCGCTGCGGCACCCGGCCTGGTCGGCCTCATCGGCTCGCACGGCATCCACCTCTGGGGGGACATCACCGTTCGTGCCGATGGTGTGACCGTCGTGCTCCTCTGTGGTGGACTGCTCGCGGTGGCCGTCGGCCTGTTCGCCTACCGCCAGATGGACGAGCAGGCCGGGATCGCGGTCTGGCCCGAGCTGTGGAACGCGCTGCGCGGACGCCGGCCCACGCCGACGCGGCCCCGCCACGCCGGCCTGTTCATCGCCGTCGAGGGGATCGAGGGCGCCGGCCGCACCACCCAGGTGGAGATGCTGCGGTCGTGGCTCGCCGAGCACGGCCGCGAGGTTGTCATCACGAGCGAGTCCGGCGGAACCGAGACCGGCGCCGGGCTGCGTTCGCTGCTGTTCGATCCGGCCGCCCGGCTGCACGCCCGCACCGAGGCCCTGCTGGCCGCCGCGGACCGCGCCGAGCACGTGGCCCGGGTCATCGAGCCGGCTCTGGCCAGGGGCGCAATAGTCGTGACCGACCGCTACACCGATTCCTCGCTCGCCGGCCAGCCCGTCAGCCCGGCCACCGGCGCCGACGACGTCGCTATGATCAACATGTGGGCGACGCAGGCCCTCGTCCCCGACCTGACCGTCCTGCTCGACCTCCCCGCGGAGGTGGGGATGCGCCGAGCGAACGCCCTCACCACGGCCCTGACCGACCCCACGAGCCCGAACGACACAGGATCCCCGAACGACACGGCAACCCCGAACGGCACAGCAACCCCGAACGACGCGGTTCGGGCCGCGGACATCGACGACGAGGTGCTCGCCCACCAGCGGCAGCTACGCGACGGCCTGCGCCGACTCGCCCAGGACCCGACGCGGCGCTACCTCGTCGTGGACGCGACCCGTCCCCGGGACGAGATCCACGGCGAGATCCGGGCCGCGGTGGCCAGCAAGCTCGCCCTCGCGGCCAAGCCCGCACCGGTCTGAGCCCGCACCGGTCTGAGCCCGCCGTCCCGGCCCCTTCCCGCCGGGCCGGTGTCCGGCGCGGGGCATGATGTGCGGATGACGGTCTGGGACGCGCTGGTGGGGCAGGACGCGGTCGTCGCGACGCTGCGGGCCGCCGCCGCGGCCGCCCGGTCCGGCTCGACGACCGGTCCAGGCGCCACGGGCGGACAGCGGTCCGGGATGACCCATTCCTGGCTGTTCACGGGTCCGGCGGGCGCCGGCCGGGAGGACGCGGCCCGCGCCTTCGCCGCGAGCCTGAGCTGCGAACGGGAGCCTCCGGGCTGCGGAGAGTGCCCGGGCTGCCACACGGTGCTCACCGACACTGCCACCGATCTTCGTACCGTCACCCCCGAGGGCCTCTCCCTCGGAGTGAAGGACGTCCGTGCCCTGGTTCGGGACGCGGCGAGCGCCCCGGCCGGCGGCCGGTGGCGGATCCTACTGTTGACCGAGGCGGACAGGCTCACCGAGTCCGCGGCGAACGCGCTGCTCAAGGCATTGGAGGAACCGGCGGAGCGAGCGGTGTTCCTGTTGTGTGCGCCGTCGGTCGAGGACGTCCTGCCCACCATCCGGTCCCGCTGCCGGACGGTCGCCCTGCGCCTGCCCGCCGCTGCCGACGTGCGGGCCATGCTCCTGCGCGACGGCGTCGACGAGCGCACCGCGCGGGCAGTGGCAGCGGCGTCCCAGGGCCACCTGGGTTTCGCGCGCCGCCTGGCAACCGACGAGGCGGCCCGGGCCCACCGGACGGCGGTGCTGCGCATCCCGACCCGGCTGGGCCGCGTCGGCGACTGCCTGGCGGCGGCCGCGGCCCTGGTCGAGGCGGCCACCGCCGACGCCGAGGCGGCCAACGCCGAACGGGACGAGGCCGAGACCGCGGCGTTGAAGACCGCCCTCGGGGTCGGCGCGACCGCGGCGGGCGGCCGGTCGGCGTCGGCCCGCGCCCCGAAGGCCGGCGCCAAGGCCCGCGCGATGACGGTCCGCGGCGCCGTCGGCGCGCTCAAGGAACTCGAACGCAACCAGAAGAGCCGGGGCCGCCGCACGGTCCTGGACTCCCTGGACCGGGCCCTGGTGGACCTCGCCGGGCTGTACCGCGACGTGCTTGCCGAGCAGCTCGGCGCGCCGGTCGAGCCGATCCATCCCGACCATGCGGCCGACGCCGCCAGCCTGGGCGCGGCCTCGACGCCCGAGCGGACGCTGCGGCGGCTGGAGGCCGTGCTGGCGACCCGGTCGGCCCTGGCCGACAATCCCGGGCTCGTGCCGCTGCTCGCCGTCGAGTCGCTCGTCCTGGCCCTGCGCGAGGACTGACGTTCGGCGCCGGGCGGCCCGCGAGTCAGGCGAAAGCGCCCACGTGCCGGTCAGCCGGGCATATTCTGATCCGCGGCACGGTCCGGTCGGTGCGCGCGCCAGGAGGTGAGGGCCGGATGCCGATGATGTGCGCGGTGGCGTTCTCCCCGCGCGGCCGGCTCTACTACGCCGATCCGGGTGAGCTCACGCCGCGGGTCGGTGACCGGGTGCTCGTGCCCACCGACGCCGGGCCGGAGGTCGCCACCTGCATGTGGGCGCCCCAGTGGGTGTCGGAGGAGATCGGGGAACTGCCGGTGCTGGCCGGGCTGGCGGGGCAGGACGCCGTGGACCGCGCCGAGACGTCGCGGCGCCGCCGCGCCCAGGCCCGGGTCGCCGCGCGGCGGCTCGCCCGCGAGCACCACCTGGCCATGAAGATCGTCGGGGTGGACCACACACCCGACTCCGGCGCCTTCACCATCTACTTCACCGCGGACGGCCGGGTCGACTTCCGGGAGCTGGTCCGGGATCTCAACCGCACGCTCGCCGCCCGGGTGCACCTGCGGCAGCTCTCGGCCCGCGACAGCGCCCGGGTCCAGGGCGGCATCGGTTCCTGCGGGCGGGACCTGTGCTGCGCCACGTTCCTCACCGACTTCGAGCCGGTGAGCCTACGGATGGCCCGCGATCAGGACCTGGCGCTCAACCCGATGCGTATCAGCGGCGCCTGCGGGCGGCTGATGTGCTGCCTGCGCTACGAACACCCGTTGTACGAGGAGTTCGCCGACGCTGTTCCCGCCGTCGGTGAGCGGGCCCGCACGCCGGCGGGCGAGGGCCGGGTCGTGCGGCACGACGTGCCCCGTCAGGAGGTGGTCGTCGCGCTGGACGGCGGGGGGCGGAGCTCCTGTGCACGGGCGTCGGTGTGCCCCTCCCGGCAGGCACACGACGCCGCCCACGGGCCGGCCGACGATCACGGGTCGAAGCGGTAGCCCATCCCGCGCAGGGTGGTGACGAGCCGACGCTGCGGCGGACGCCCTTCCACCTTCGTGCGGACCCGTCGAACATGCTCGGTGACGGTGGCGGGGTCCTGGAATCGGGTTCCCCAGACCTGTTCGAGCAGTTCCTCCCGGCTGAACACCCGTCGCGGGTGGCGGGCGAGGAACGCCAGCAGCTCGTACTCACGCGCGGTCAGGTCGATGCGTTCACCCGCGACCGCGACCTCGCGGGCGCGCAGGTCGATGGAGACGTCCCCGTAGACCAGCGGGTCGTTGCCGTCGCCGCTGCGCTGGGGCGGCGGCTCGGCCGGCCGGCGGCGCAGCCGGGCCCGGACCCGGGCGACCAGCTCCCGCAGGGAGTAGGGCTTCACGACGTAGTCGTCGGCACCCAGCTCCAGGCCGACCACCCGGTCGACCTCCTCGGCGCGCCCGGTGAGCATGATCACCGGCACTTCGCTCGTCTGGCGCAGGCGGCTGAGCACCGCGAACCCGTCCATCCGCGGCATCGCCACGTCCAGCACAACCAGATCGATCTCCGTCGTCTGGAAAAGGCGCAGCGCGGCTTCGCCGTCCGCGGCCTCCAGCACGCGATAGCCGAATCTCTCCAGGCTTCGCGCAAGTGCTACGCGAGATGCCTCATCGTCCTCGGCGACGAGGAGTGAGGCTCCTCGCGTCGTCGCTGCAGGCGCAGCGTCCCCGGCCCCGGTCATGGAGCGAAACCCTACGCATCCTCTCCGGAACCACTGCGACCGGGGTGGCGATTTGCGCCCTTCGACACGCCAATGTGAGCAAATTCTTGCCAGAAGCAACTGTTTACTTACTTTAAGT
The DNA here is from genome assembly GCF_023243045.1 of Frankia sp. AgB32. Taxonomy (GTDB): domain Bacteria; phylum Actinomycetota; class Actinomycetes; order Frankiales; family Frankiaceae; genus Frankia. Next base: position 27,865 of record NZ_JALKFX010000028.1, on the reverse strand, counting down.
AGCGAAAATGTGGGGTCGTGCCAGCCCCCACCCACCGGCGAACCCGCGCCGGAACCGGCCTGCGGCCACCGTCAGCGTCGACCCGGAGCGCCGTCTGGCATACTCAACCCCGGCCGGCAACTTCCCGGCCGATCGCCGGAGTAGCTCAGTGGCAGAGCAATCGCCTCGTAAGCGATAGGTCGCGGGTTCAATCCCCGCCTCCGGCTCACACCCCGTCTGACCAGGGCCGGACCAAACTAGCAGCGATCACGCTGGAGTAGCGCACCGGTCCGAGTCCTCAACTAAGTGCCACAGACGTCCCCGGGCCGAGTTGCGTCCGCTTCCGAGCCCGTACGCGAGGCCGCCCACGAGCCCGACCACCCCGCCCAGGAGCCCGATCGCGAGCCGGCCCAAGGGCCCGCCCCCGAACCCGCCTCAGAACCCGCTCAGGAGCCCGAGCCCGGCCACAAGCCCGCCCGCGAGCACACTGTTCCGATCCTGGACCAGGACGGTCCTGGGGGTTGCCGGGCAGCCCGGGTGAGCTAGCGGTGCGCGATCATTCGGCAGAGGTGTCGTGACCCCGTTGGCGTACATCGGCGGTTCGATTCCCGTCGCCGGCCCGCGCTCCCCGGCAATCATGGTCCGCCGACAGACCCGCGGCCGTCGCCGTCCCGGAGCACAGAGCACCGCCAGAAGCGACGTTCGCCTCTCCATCCACGCGACCCGTCCGGGCCGGTGCATGAAGAGGCGTCGCCGTCGTGCGGGTCGGCCGGTCACGCGGACTTCGGCTCGGCCTCCTCGTGCTCGCCGGACTCCTGTGCCTCGGCGTCGCGCAGCCGCTTGATCGAGGCGAGGATCTCCCGCTCGGCCTCCTTGCGGTCCACCCAGGAGGCGCCCTCGACCGACTTGCCGGGCTCCAGATCCTTGTAGACCTCGAAGAAGTGCTGGATCTCCAGACGGTCGAACTCCGGCAGGTGCCGCAGGTCCCGCAGGTGCTCCTGGCGGACGTCCGCCACCGGGACGCACAGCACCTTGTCGTCCGGGCCCTTCTCGTCGGTCATCTCGAACATGCCGATCGTCCGGCAGCGCACGAGACAGCCGGGGAAGGTCGGCTCCTCCAGCAGGACCAGCGCGTCCAGTGGATCACCGTCCCGCCCGAGAGTCCCCTCGATGAAGCCGTAGTCCGAGGGGTAGTGGGTGGAGGTGAACAGCATCCGGTCAAGCCGGATACGCCCGGTGTGGTGATCCATCTCGTACTTGTTGCGCTGCCCCTTGGGGATCTCGATGGTCACATCGAACTCAAGGTCCACTCCGCTCCCTGTCTCCTTCATGCTCAGGCCCGCCCGGTCCGTTCCGGGCGGCTGCCACGTGTGCGCCGCTCCCGGCCGCCGGCGCTGGCCGGCCGCCGTTCGCGCGGGCGGCCGGGCGTGGGTAGCCCGCGCCGGTTACGCGCCACGGCCCCGGCGGTACCCGGACGGGTACCGCGCATGACGACCGCTACCCCTCCCAGTCTCGCGGACGCCACCCCCCGCCCGAGCCACCCGGTCGGCATCGCCACAACGCGATGCCGCACGGTTCGCCCAACCGGATGGTTCTGGCCGGTGCCCGCCGGGCACGGCATCGACTCCCCCGCCTCCGGCCGCGCCACCGGGCGCTTCTGTCCTGGTCTGCCGAGTCCACGGCAGGCAGTCCGGTGACAGTCCTCGCGGAGCACCGCCGGGCTGGCACCTCGTGCCATACGGTGACACACCCCGACCGGTGACCGCCACCGCGGACGTCGGCCCGCACTCCGGCCCGCACCGGCCGAACGGCGGCAACGGCCACGCAGCCGGGCCACGTGACCCCGCAGGCGGCACGGCTTGCGTAGTGTCCGGCGAGTGACCTCACCCGCGCCGGTCGCCCGGACAGGTGCGCTGACCGCGCTCGCCGGCGCCCTGCTCGCCGGTTCCCTGGCCGCGGGCCCCGCCGCCGGTCGCCCGGCCGCCGCGCTGGGCGCCGGGGCGCCCACCAGCGCCCGCACGATCCTCACGGGCCTCGATCCCGCGGCGCCCACACCCAGCCCCACGGCTCTCACCGCCCGGCTCGCCGGTCCGCTCAGGGACCCCGTCCTGGCCGGGCCGGCCGCGTTCGTCGTCGACGCGCTGACCGGGAAGGTGCTGCTCGACGTCCGGGGACGGACGCCGGCCACCCCGGCCTCCACGCTCAAGACCGCGGTCGCCACGGCGGCCCTCGCCACGTTTCCCGACACCCGGCTGCGGACGTCGGTGGTCTACAGCCCGCCCGCCGGCGGCGCCGCGACGGCGCCGGGCGGCACCCTGTGGCTGGTCGGTGCCGGCGATCCGACGCTCACCGCCTCCCCAGCGTCCGACGACTACCCGACGCTCGCCCGGCTCGCGGACCTCGTCACCCAGGTCCGCGCCGCGGGCATCACCTCCGTCAGCCGGGTGGTCGGCGACGCGTCGCTGTTCGCGGGCCCTGACCGGGCGCCCGGCTGGCGCGACAACTACGTGACCGACGGCGACGTCGCACCGGTGTCCGCGCTCGAGCTGGACGCGGGACGCCCGGCTCCCGGTGCCACGGGACCGCGCGCCGCCGATCCGCCGGCGGCGGCGACGGCCGCGTTCGCCGGGGCGCTCACGGCGGCGGGGATCCACGTCGGCTCGGTCGGCACGGGGCGGGCCGAGCCGTCGGCCCACCAGCTCGCCGCCGTGGACAGCCCGCCGGTCCGGGTCCTCGTCGGGAAGATGCTGTCGGAGTCGGACAACGATCTGGCCGAAAGCCTGGGCCGGCTGCTCGCTCGCCACCGCGGTCTGCCCGCGTCGTTCGCCGGGGCGGTCCGCGCCGTGACCGGCACCCTCACCGAGCTGGGCCTGCCCACGGCGGGGGCGACCCTGTACGACGTCAGCGGACTGTCCACAGGCGACCTGATCGAGCCCGCGACCCTCGTCGCGCTGCTGCGGGCGGCCGTCCTCCCCGTCCGCCCCGCGCTGCGCGATCTGCTCACCGGGCTGCCCGTGGCCGGTTTCTCCGGGACCCTCGGCGACCGGTTCGGCTCCGGCGACACCGCGGCGGGGGCCGGCGAGGTACGGGCGAAAACCGGCACTCTGCGCAACGTCAGCAGCCTCGCCGGCCAGGTCGTGGACGCCGACGGCCGGCTGCTGCTGTTCGCGTTCCTCTCCCCGGCCGAGGAGGCCGGCGGGACCAAGACCGCGCTGGACCGGATCGCCACCGCCCTCGCCGGCTGCGGCTGCCAGGCGCCGGCGCGAGCGGCCGGCTCGCCCGCGCCGGCCCGCTGATCTCCGCCGCACCGGCACCGAACCAGCCTGTGGAACCAGCCCGCGCGGTCCATGCCGACCGTGCCGCGCCGGCCGGACACGCCGTCCCCGCCAGGTGTTCGATACACCAGCCCGGACCGGCATCCACGACGCGGGGGGCAGACCTGGGTCCAGCCCGGTACGCTCGGATTCGTGGATGCCGAGCTGGTCGACTGGGAACTCGCCGTGACGACGGCGAAGAAGCTGGTCCGCCCCGGCCCGCAGATCAGCCGTGAGCAGGCCGCCGAGGTCGTCGCCGAGCTGCGTCGTCTCGCGGTGGAAGCCGAGCGGCACGTCGAGGACTACACCCACCTCACGCCGGCCGGCGCGCCGACCCCGATCAACGTGGTGGACCGGCCCGAGTGGGTGCGCTCGAACGTGGCGGGCCTGCGCGTGCTGACCACCCCGTTGCTCAGCAAGCTCTCCGAGCAACAGCGCAGCAGGTTCTCGGCCGCCGTCGGGCGACGGGTCACCGGAGTCCAGCTCGGCACGGCGCTGGCGTACCTCGCCGGCAAGGTGCTCGGCCAGTTCGAGATCTTCCTTCCGCCCGAGGAGTATCTGGACGCTCAGGCGAAGTCGCTGGACGCCGACGCGGCGGCAGCGGTCGGCCGGCTCAGCCTCGTGGCGCCCAACATCGCCCACGCCGAGGCCACGATGGGCGTCGTGCCGCGGGACTTCCGGATGTGGGTGTGCCTGCACGAGCAGACCCACCGCAGCCAGTTCACCGCCGTGCCGTGGCTGCGAGCCCACCTCGAATCCGAGATCACCGCGTTCATCGAGGCCACCGACCTCGATCCGGATGTGCTCGCCGACCGGGTGCGCTCGGCGGTGGCGGCCCTGCGCGGAGCGGTGTTCGACCGCGGGCCGGACAGCCCGAGTGTCGTCGAGGCGCTGCAGACACCGGCACAGCGAGCCGTGCTCGACCGACTCCAGGCGATCATGACGTTGCTGGAGGGCCACGCGGACCAGGTGATGGACGCCGTGGGCCCCCGGGTCGTGCCGACCGTCGCCAACATCCGGTCGAAGTTCGAGGGCCGGCGCGACGGCGGCTCGCCGGTGGACAGGTTCATCCGGCGCCTGCTCGGCCTGGACCTGAAGCTTCAGCAGTACCGCCAGGGCGGCGCGTTCGTGCGGGCCGTCGTCGCCGAGGCGGGCGTGGGCGGCTTCAACACGGTGTGGGAGTCGCCGGCGACGCTGCCGACCCGGGCCGAGCTGACCGACCCGACCGCGTGGATGCAGCGCGTCCTGGGCAGTCGTCCGTCGATCTCGGCGTGACCGGCATGGCCCGCGGAGTCGTCGGCGTCTCCACGGTCCGGCCGCCCCGGTGATCTCCACGCTCACCGGCGATCATCCCGATGGTCCGCCGCGCGACCGCCCGAGCCGGGGTCCGATTCCCGCGGTGGCCGCCGTGCGGCTGGCGGTCCGCTCCGCCATCGCCGATCTCGACCCGGATGAACTGGTCCTCGTCGCCTGCTCCGGCGGGCCCGACTCGCTGGCACTGGCCGCGGCGCTCGCGTTTGTCGCCCCCCGGCGGGCACTGCGCGCCGGTCTGCTCGTCGTCGATCACGGTTGGGACGAGAACTCCACGACTCGCGCGCACGGCGTCGCGGACCTCGGCCGGGAGCTGGAGCTCCGGCCGGTCGAGGTGCTGTCCGCGCACACCCCGCGTTCGGAGGGCGCCGCCCGGGAGGCCCGCCGCACCGCGCTCTTCGCCGCGGCGGACCGGTTGGGTGCCCGCGCCGTGCTGCTCGGACACACCCTGGACGACCAGGCGGAGACCGTGCTGCTGCGGCTCGCCCGCGGTGCGGGGGCCCGGTCGCTCGGCGGCATGCGCCCCCGCGACGGCCTGCTGCGCCGGCCGCTGCTCGGCCTTCGCCGCACCGACACCCGCGCCGCCTGCGGCGCGCAGCGACTCGCGGTGTGGGACGACCCGACCAACGCCGACCGCGCCTTCGCGCGGGCGCGGGTGCGGCACAGTGTGCTGCCGCTGCTGGAAGCCGAGCTCGGCCCGGGCATCGCCGAATCGCTGGCCCGGGGCGCCACCCTGCTGCGGGCCGACGCGGACGCGCTGGACTCCACCGCCGCCGCCACGTTCGCCACCACTGCCACGTTCGCCACCACTGCCACCACTGCCGCCGGGTCCGCCGGCCCGGCTGGCGCCGAGGTCCGCTTCGAGGTCGGGGAACTGGCCGCCATGCCCGCCGCCGTGCGTGGGCGGGTGCTGCGCCGCGCCGCCGTCGACGTCGGATCATCCCCGTCGGCCCTGCTCGCCGAGCACATCTGGGCGGTGGAGGAGCTCGTGACCCGGTGGCGCGGCCAGAAACCGGTCCCGTTGCCGTCGGGCGTGCTCGCGCGCCGCTGGGCCGACCAGATCACACTGACCGGACCGGTGGTCGCGACGCGGTCACCGGTCGGATCGGCCGGCCGGGGACCGGGCAGCACCCCGTCGGCGTACACGGAGGAGGACGACCAGGTGAGTCAGGCCGCGACGACGACGCCCGACGCCGGCAGCCCACGCGACGACGCGCCGGCGACCAGCCCTCATCCCGACATCGACGAGGTCCTGGTATCCGCCGACGAGATCGCCGCGAAAATCGTCGAGCTCGCGACACGGGTCGACGCGGACTACGCCGGCCGGGAGATTCTGCTCGTCGGCGTGCTCAAGGGCGCCGTGATGGTGATGGCCGACCTCTCCCGGGCCCTGCAGGTGCCACTGACCATGGAGTTCATGGCAGTGTCGTCGTACGGGTCGTCGACATCGTCCTCAGGCGTGGTGCGCATCCTCAAGGACCTTGACCGGTCCATCGAAGGTCGGGACGTGCTCGTCGTCGAGGACATCATCGATTCCGGCCTGACCTTGTCCTGGCTGCTGAAGAACCTGCGCTCCCGGGGACCCGCCTCGCTGGAGGTGCTGGCGCTGTTCCGCAAGCCGGAAGCGCTCACCGTGGACATCGATGTCCGCTATGTCGGCTTTGATATTCCCAGCGCTTTTGTCGTGGGGTATGGCCTTGATTACTCAGAGTATTATCGCACTCTCCCGTTCGTCGGCACGCTGACGGCGGCGGCGATCGAGCGCGGTGCTCGCGGCTGACCGGCCGAGCGGGCGCGGACCGGGCGAACCGGGCGGGCCACCAACCTGGATGCACCCCGGTGGATCCCCGTGCGCCCCGGTCGGAACAGCACAGGCCGCCGATCCGTTGGTCGGATGTGCGCGCGGTGAGACACGCGCACCGGCGGTACCCTCGGCACAAGGGAATCCCGATCGAGGGCAGTACACACGTCAGGAGGGTGGAGCGCTCGTGTCCGGCGCTCCAGACAGATGACTCCAAGAAGAATCTTCCGCGGCTGGGTGCCACTACTGCTCCTGGTCCTGTTCGTGATCATCCTCACGACGGGCGTCTTGTCGGGTCCCAGTGAGTACGCCAAACGCGACCTGAACTTCGTCCAGCAACAGATCGACGATGGCAAGGTGGCGAAGGCCAAGATCCAGGACTCCAAGCAGCTCATCCAGATCCAGACGAAGGACGGCCGGAAGTACGCGTCGTCCTACGTCACCCAGCAGGGTGCCAATCTGGCCAATGAACTGCGGACCAGTCGGGTCCCGTACGACGTTTCGGTCGACCGCGGAAACATCCTGGTCTCCCTCCTGCTCAACCTGCTGCCGGTGCTGCTCGTGGTGCTCCTGCTGTTCTTCTTCATGAACCAGATGCAGGGCGGCGGCAACCGCGTCATGAACTTCGGCAAGTCCAAGGCGAAGCTCGTGAGCAAGGACACGCCCAAGACGACCTTCGGTGACGTGGCCGGCGCGGACGAGGCCATCGAGGAGCTCCAGGAGATCAAGGAGTTCCTGGAGAACCCGGCCAAGTTCCAGGCGATCGGCGCGAAGATCCCCAAGGGGGTCCTGCTCTACGGGCCGCCCGGAACCGGCAAGACCCTGCTCGCCCGGGCTGTCGCCGGCGAGGCGGGGGTGCCGTTCTACTCGATCTCGGGTTCCGACTTCGTCGAGATGTTCGTCGGTGTCGGCGCCAGCCGGGTCCGTGACCTGTTCGAGCAGGCCAAGGCGAACGCACCGGCGATCATCTTCGTCGACGAGATCGACGCCGTCGGCCGGCACCGCGGCGCCGGCCTCGGCGGTGGGCACGACGAGCGCGAGCAGACCCTCAACCAGCTCCTCGTCGAGATGGACGGGTTCGACGTCAAGGGCGGCGTTATCCTGATCGCCGCGACGAACCGGCCCGACATCCTCGACCCGGCGCTGCTGCGGCCCGGTCGGTTCGACCGGCAGATCGTCGTCGACCGGCCCGACCTGCTCGGCCGGGAGGCCATCCTGCGGGTGCACGCCAAGGGCAAGCCGATCGGCCCCGACGCCGACATGCTGATCATCGCTCGTCGGACCCCCGGCTTCACCGGTGCCGACCTGGCCAACGTGCTCAACGAGGCCGCGCTGCTGGCCGCCCGGTCGAACCTGAAGTTCATCTCCTCCGCGCTGTTGGAGGAGGCGATCGACCGGGTGATGGCCGGTCCGGAGCGCAAGACCCGCGCGATGAGCGACCGGGAGAAGAAGCGCATCGCCTACCACGAGGGCGGGCACGCACTCGTGGCCCACGCGCTGCCGAACGCGGACCCGGTGCACAAGGTCACGATCCTGCCCCGGGGCCGCGCGCTCGGCTACACGATGCAGCTCCCGCTGGAGGACAAGTACCTGTCCACCCGCTCGGAGATGCTGGACCGGCTCGCCGTCCTGCTCGGCGGTCGCACGGCCGAGGAGCTGGTCTTCCACGACCCGACCACAGGCGCCAGCGACGACATCGAGAAGGCCACCCAGATCTCCCGGGCGATGATCACCCAGTACGGGATGAGCGACAAGCTCGGCGCGATCAAGTTCGGCACCGAGAACAGCGAGGTGTTCCTCGGCAAGGAGGTCGGGCATCAGCGCGACTACTCCGAGGAGGTCGCCAGCGAGATCGACGTCGAGGTTCGGCGCCTGATCGAGTCGGCGCACGACGAGGCGTGGGAGGTGCTGGTCACCTACCGCGACGTGCTCGACAACCTCGTGCTGCGGCTGATGGACACGGAGACGCTGAGCAAGGACGAGGTCGCGGAGACCTTTGCGACGGTGGAGAAGCGCCCGGTGCGCGGTATTTACACCGGAGTGGGCCGGCGCATCCCGTCGGACCGCCCACCGGTGCAGACACCGGCCGAGCTGGGCCTCGTCCCCACCGCCGTCGCGGACCTGGTGAAGGAGCCCGGCCACGGCAGCGCCGGTAACGTCGGTCCCGGCCATGGCAATGGCCGGGACCGCGTCGGCCCGGCGGGCAACGGTGCGCCGGGAACGTCCGGTGTCGAGCCCACCGGCGCTCCGCACGGCAGCCAGGGCGGTTACGGCCCCGGCGGGAACGGCGGCCAGGGTGGCTACGGACCGCCGAGCGGGAATGGCGGTCCGGGCGGCCATGGTTATCCCCATGGCCAGGGGGCTCCGGGCAGCGAGGCGCCGCCCGACGGGCCACAGATCCACAACCCCTGGGCCCCGCCCTGGCCGAACGACGACGATAGGAGACGCCGTTGACGTCCGACTCCCACGACGGGTTCACCTCGGTGGACGAGGGGATGGACGCCGGCAGCACGGCATCGGACAGCTTCGGCGGCCCCGGCACCGGCGCCGCTACCGGCGCCGCTACTGGTGCCGGTCCGGCGGCCGCGGCCGCGAAGCGTGATCGGGCGCGCCCCCGGCAGGTACGCCCGTTCGACCACGAGCGGGTGGCCCGGGCCGTCCGTGAGCTGCTGATCGGCATCGGGGAGGACCCGGACCGGGAGGGCCTGCGCAAGACGCCCGACCGGGTCGCCCGCGCCTACCAGGAAGCGGTGGAAGGACTCGGCCGTGAGCCGAGCGAGGTCCTGACCACCGTTTTCGACGAGGGCCACGACGAGATGGTGCTCGTACGGGACATCGACTTCTCGTCGCTGTGTGAGCACCACCTGGTCGTCTTCTCCGGCCAGGCGCACGTCGCCTACATCCCGAACGACAAGGGTCAGATCACCGGCCTGTCGAAGCTGGCCCGGCTGGTGGACCTGTACGCCCGCCGGCCGCAGGTCCAGGAGCGGCTGACCTCCCAGGTCGCCGACGCGCTCGTCGACGTCCTCGAGCCCCGCGGGGTGATGGTCGTCGTCGAGGCGGAGCACCTGTGCATGTCGATGCGCGGTGTCCGCAAGCCAGGGGCGACCACGGTGACCTCGGCGGTTCGCGGCCAGTTCCTCAGCACCGCGACCCGTAGCGAGGGAATGTCCCTGATCCTGCGTGGCGGCGGCCGCGGCCGCTGACGACCCCCGGCGGCCCGCGACCTGCCCTGCACGCAGGGTGAACGCGGGCCGCCCGGCTGGAACTCGCCCGGCTGGAACTCGCCCGGCTGGAACTCGCCCGGCTGGAACTACAGCCGGCAGGCCTGAATGCCGGACACGAGGATGCCGCGGGCACCGATGTCCCACAGGTCGTCCATCGTCCGGTTGACGTCCGCCCGGAGCACCATCGCGCGCACCGCGACCCACTCCTCCCGCGCGAGCGGAGAGATCGTCGGCGACTCGTAGCCCGGCGTGATCGAACACGCCTTCTCCAGCACGGCCGTCGGGACGTCGTAGTCCATCATCACGTAGCGGCGGGCCACCAGAACGCCCTGCACCCGGCGCAGCAGCCGCTCGTGCCCGACCGACAGCACCGCACCACGCTTGGCGATGACGACCGCTTCGGAGCGCAGCACCGGCTCGCCCAGCAGTTCCAGCCCGGCGGCCCGCAGCGTGCGGCCGGTCTCGACCACGTCGGCCACCGCGTCCGCGACCCCGAGGCGAACCGCCGTCTCGACCGCGCCGTCCAGCGTCACGACCCCGGCCGGCGTGATCCCGCGACCGGCGAGGTCCGCCCGCACCAGCGCGGGGAACGACGTGGCGATCCGTTTGCCGTGCAGGTCGGCGACGTCCGCGTACTCGCCCTCCGGGGCCGCGTAGCGGAAGGTGGCGTGAGCGTAGCCGAGCGGCAGCAACTCCTCCGCCGCGGCGCTGCTGTCCAGCAGCAGATCACGCCCGGTGATCCCGAGATCGAGCCGTCCCGACCCGACATACACGGCGATATCGCGCGGTCGCAGGAAGAAGAACTCGATGTCGTTCTCGAGATCACTGACCACCAGCTCCGCGCCATCCCGCCGGGCCTCGTAGCCGGCGTCGGCAAGCAACTGGTTGGAGGCCGCGGACAGCGCCCCCTTGTTGGGAACCGCAATACGAAGCATCGTCACTACTCAGCGTCTACACGAATGGACCAGGGCGCGTTCACAGGTGGGAGTATACGTCGTCCAGGGAAAGGCCCAGCGAAACCATGAGCAGCTGACTCCAGTAGAGCAGCTGCGAGATCTCCTCAGCTGCCCGCTCCCGACCTTCGTACTCGGCCGCCATCCAGGCCTCCGCAGCCTCCTCGACAAGTTTCTTGCCGAGATGGTGAACCCCCTTGTCGAGGGCGGCGACCGTACCCGACTCCGGTGTCCGCTGGCGCCATTTTTCGGCAACCTCAACAAACAGCTCGTCGAATGTCTTTCTGTTAGCTGAGGTAGCCGCACCGGCGGTTGCCGCGAAGCCCGGCGCCACGCCTGCCCCCTCGGCGGCGCGCGCCTGACCGGACGCGCCCCCGCCCGCCTCGGGCCGCGCGGAGACCCCGGGCGTCGACGGACCGGGCCGATCGGCAGGAATCATGCCCGGCATGCTACCCGCAGGCGGCGGACCGACTGCCGCGTCAAGTCCCTGCCCGCCCGGTGACCTCCACCGATGCCGGCAAACCCGGTGCCCCGTCCACTGACTTGCTGGTTGACTGGACGACTGTGTCCCCGCCCGCCATTGTCGCCACGGATCTGGACGGCACGCTGCTCCGCGGCGACGGCACCGTCTCGGCCCGCACCCGCGCGGCCCTGCTCCGGGTGCGCGCCTGTGGTGCGATGGTCGTGTTCGTGACCGGCCGGCCGAGTCGCGTGATGGCCGGGGTCGTCGCCCAGACGACGATGTCCGGCCTCGCGATCTGCGCCAACGGCGCGTTGGTGCTCGACCTCAACTCGGGCCGGGCGGTCCGCCACCGCTATCTGGAGCACGCGACGGCGCTGCGCCTGGCCCGGGACATCAGGGCCGCGGTGCCGGACGTGACGTTCGCGGTCGAGAGCGGCCTGCGGTTCGGCCGCGAACCGGCGTTCGAGACCATGTGGCCGGATCCCCAGGAACTGGTCGCGGCTCTCCCCGACCTGGTGGTCACGCTGCCGGCGACGAAGCTGCTGGTGTGCCGCGGCAACGGCCGGTTGGCCGAGGTCTACGACGTGATCGTCGAACTGGCCGGGACGGACGCGGTGGTGACCACGTCGAGTGCGAACCTGGTGGAGATCGCCGGCGCGGGAGTGTCCAAGGCGGTGGCGCTCGCCGAGCTGGTGGCCGACTCTGGGCTCGGGGCCGCGGATGTGATCGCGTTCGGCGACATGCCGAACGACCTGCCGATGTTCGCCTGGGCCGGCTACTCGGTGGCCGTCGCCAACGCGCATCCGGACGTGCTCGCCGCCGCCGACGAGATCACCGCGTCGAACGACGAGGACGGGGTCGCCCTCATTCTGGAACGTCTGTTCCCGCCGTCGGACTGACGTCCGGCGACTCGCGCGGGACCTCGGAGGCGCCCCGCGTCTCGGCGGGTGCGACCGAGCGCGGTCCGGTGGGATCGGTCCGTCGCGGTGTCAGCAGCCCGGCGTAGGTGCTCATGTAGGTGGCGAGAATGGCCTGCGGATCGGATGCACTCAGCGCGGCGTACTCGTCGAAGATCTTTCCGTAGATCCGGATCTGGTCGGGGTGGTCGTATCCCGTCGCCTCCAGTGTCTCGACCACGACGAGGCTTTCGTCGAGAATCGTGAACCCCTGGACGTGCGGGTATTCGAGCTGCGCGCTGCTCGGAACTATCCGGACCATGACGTTCGGCAGCTCGGCCACGGCGGCGATTCTTCCGATCTGGCCGATCATGTACTCGGGCGGGGCGAACCGGTTCCCAAGCACCGACTCCATCAGAATGAACTCGAACCGTCGACCGGATTCATAGAGCAAATTCTGCCGTCGAATCCGTTGGCTCACCTTCTCCGCCGTGCGCTGGTACCAGGTGCCCTCGTCACCGCCGATGGTGATGCGGTGGTAGCCGTTCACCACCCGGCGCGCGTACTCGCTGATCTGGATCAGACCCGGCAGCAGGATGGGCTCGAACTCCCGGATCAGGGTCGCCTGCCGCTCGGCGTCGAGGACCTCCTGCTGGTCCAGGCTCACGCCGAGTAGCCGGGCCGCCTCCTCGCCGCCGGCCCCGACGCGCCGCCGGGAGGGCCGGCGCACGGGTTCGGACCGCCCCCGCACGGCCAGCTCCACCAGGTGCCGAACCTCGTCGGGCGGCGCCTGCAGGGCCTCGGCGATCCGCTCGGCGTCGGCTGGACTGACCCGGAGCAGACCGTTCTCAATCTTGGAGACGCTGCTCTGGCTGATGCCCACGGCAGCGGCCAGCGCCTGGCCGGTCATCCCCCGCTCGTGCCGCAGCCGCGCCAGCTCGGCCCCGAGCTCCTGTGCGGACGCGGGCAGCGGCGGATCCGGGGCCTCCGACTCCATCGCCACCTCCGCCACCATCTCGACCGCCGGCCCGACCGGCGGGGGGGTGCCCTGCCGTCACGCCCTCGCGGGCAGGTCCCGCGCGGCGGCCAGGAACACCTCGCGGGGAATGCGCACCAGCGCCTCGCCGGGCGGCATCGGACCGGCCGGGAGCCGCTGGTCCGGGACGCTGTATCCCTGGACGAAGATGTCCTGGTCCTCGTCGTTCACGTACACCGTCGGGCAGTTCGCGCTGGCGCACGTTGCGCCGGCGATCGGGACGAGCTGCATGGCTCCTGTCCTTTCCGCACCGTTGCGCACCATCCTAGAGATCCAGACCTCCCGTCTGGATCGGGACGTCGCGCGTCGGTGACTCTCCTCGATCGCCGCGAACCAGAATATTCGCGCGATTCGCCGCATAACATCAATTTGCCTATCGGCCCGGCCAAAAACAGTTACTCTGAGTCACAGGTATCCCGGCCAGACCCTCTGCCGATGAATATCACTGGCACTCTAGGTGCTCACGTAACTACCTAGAGATTTAAGCGCTCCGAGGGAATCGGGCCGTGCAGAGTGCGGTAAATACTACCCAACCCCCCGAAGCGTGAGGTCAGCCGGCTACCAGTGCCAGCCCGGTCGCAACGGAGCGAGAACGGACCCTCAGCGAATTGAGCCTTCTCGAGTCACTACATAGAGTTATATTGTGAATATTTGTGCCCACATGTTCCTGCGATGCTTCCGCGGGCGGCCCCTTCCTTGAAACCTCGTGGTCGCCATGGCCGGTCGCGGGCCGCGCACAGCCGGCCGTCGAACCCCGGGTCCGGAGCCCGGCGGCCGGGCCGGGGACAGCGGGACCAACCCCCCGCAACCCCGTCGCGCCATCGGCCTGGACATGGACGCCTTCCCGCTCGCCCACGCATCATGTGACGCGTCGGCCACCCGCCGGGAACCCGCGAGGTCCCGACCCGCCCGCCAACCCCAGGCTGGGAATATTCCAGTATTTCCTTGAGATTCAGCGCATCGCGCCGGATGATTGGGAAGGCCACCCGTCCCTCCTGACCGCCCGTCCCCCTGACCCGCTGCGACGCCGAGCACGCCGGAAGACCGCCGGCCCGAGCGTCCGTGTCCCGCCTGCCCCACGACTGCCGAGCCGCGTCGGACCAGGCTGTGACAAGCCGCCCGAACGCCCGGTGACCCGCCGTCAGATGGGAAGGTCGCATGCGCCCAACCGTCCAGCGACCGTCACGGCCCGTCCCGGCCACGAGCCGCGCGCAGATGCCAGCCACCGCGGGCCCAGGCATGACCGTTCTACGCCGACCGCGCCGGTGAGCGCGCTCGCCCCCACCGCGCTGGACGGCACCGCCATCCTCGGGACGCTGCCGTCGTGGCCGCTGGCCGTGACCGTGGCGACGGTCGCGGCGACGATGGTGACGGCCCAGGCGCTCGCCCGCGGCCCCGGGCGCCGTCGGTCCCACCTTCCAGCCGCCGGCCAGGACCCGGACCGCGGGACGACGTTCGATCATGTCCCCTTCGACTCGCTGTCCGACCGGATGTCCGTCCTGCTGCGCGACTTCCTCGCCGCCGCCGTTCCCAGGCCGGGCCGGCCGGCCCGGGTCGACCTGCGAGCACCGGCCACGGACTGGTTCGTCGATGCCTTCACCGCGGCGTCCGACCTGCTCGTCGGCACCTGCCAGACCGACTGTCCCGACCCCCTCGCCGCCGCGGTCCGCGAGGCCGAGCGGCGCTGGATGCTGCTCGACGGCTGGACCCGGCTGGCGTCGGGATCTGGCCGAGCGGCGCCGGGACCCGAGCCGGTGGGTCAGGGTGAGCCGGACGACCCCGGCGGCCTCGGCCCGGAGCAACGGTGGCGCTGACCGGTCAGCACCCCGGTTCGGCGGCGGGAGAGGCCGGGTTGTGCCGCGGCCGACGGCAGCAACGCGGGCGAAACACCACGACCCCGGCAGGGCGGGTCTGCGCCCTCTGGTCGTCGGCACGGGCCAGGATAGGTGCATGGCCACCCCCGTCCATCTGGAACCGGCCTCGTCCGGACTGCCGGCGCACGAGGTCGACGCCGAGTTCCTCGCGCTGCCCCGCTCCGCCCTCACCGACGCGGCCCTGCAGACCGCCCGCGACCTCGGCGTCTCCCATGCGGACATCCGCATCGAACGGTTTCGCGAGTCGTCGCTGTCCTTCCGGGACGCCTCCCTGGAGAGCCGGCACGAGGGCGCGACCGTCGGCCTCGCCGTGCGCGTCGTGCATGGCGGCGCCTGGGGCTTCGCCGCCGGCGTCGACCTGACCACCGACGAGGCGGTCCGGCTGGCCCGGGAGGCCGTCGAGATGGCGCGGGTCGCGGCGCCCTTGAACTCCGAGCCCGTCGAGCTCGCCCCGGAGCCGGCGCACGGCGACGTCGTCTGGGTGTCGGCGTACGCCGCCGACCCGTTCGACGTCGACGCGCGCGACCGTATCGAGCGGGTCGGCGGGCTGTGCCGAACCCTCTTCGCCGCGCCCGAGGTCGATCACGTCGAGGGCAGGTTCGACGCCGTGCGGGAGAACAAGTACTACGCGGACCTCACCGGCACGACGACGACCCAGCAGCGGGTCCGGGTGCTCTGCCAGATCGAGGCGACCCGGGTGGACCCGGGCGGTGGCTTCGAGTCGATGCGCACGATCGCCCCACCGGTCGGCCGGGGCTGGGAGTGGATGGTGGCCGGCCCGGCGGCCGGCTGCTGGGACTGGGACGGCGAGATCGACCTGATCCCCGGTCTGCTGGTCGAGAAGTCGAAGGCGGCCTCGGTGCAGCCCGGGCCCTACGACCTCGTCATCGACCCGTCGAACCTGTGGCTCACGATCCACGAGTCCGTCGGCCACGCCACCGAGCTCGACCGGGCGCTCGGCTACGAGGCGGCGTACGCCGGCACCTCGTTCGCCACCCTCGACCAGCTCGGGACGTTGCGCTACGGCTCACCGACGATGACGGTCACCGGCGACCGCACGGCCCTGCACGGTCTGGCCACGATCGGCTACGACGACGAGGGTGTGCAGACCCGGCGGTTCGACATCGTCCGCGACGGGACGCTCGTCGGCTACCAGCTCGACCGCTCGATGGCGGCCCGCAACGCGGCCGTGCTCCGCGCGGAGCGGTCCAACGGCTGCGCCTTCGCCGACTCCCCCGGCCACGTCCCGATCCAGCGGATGGCGAACGTGTCGCTGCTGCCGGCGCCGGGCGGCCCGTCGACCGAGGAGCTGATCAGTCGGGTCGACCGCGGCATCTACGTCGTCGGCGACAAGAGCTGGTCGATCGACATGCAGCGGTACAACTTCCAGTTCACCGGGCAGCGCTTCTACGAGATCCGCCACGGCCGCGTGGTCGGCCAGCTCCGGGACGTGGCCTACCAGGCGACGACGACGGACTTCTGGGGCTCCCTCGAGGCCGTCGGCGGCCCCGGGACCTACGTGCTCGGCGGCGCGTTCAACTGTGGCAAGGGGCAGCCCGGCCAGGTCGCCGCGGTCAGCCACGGCTGCCCGTCGGCGCTGTTCCGCGGCGTCAACGTCCTCAACACCCGGCGGGAGGCCGGCCGATGAGCCAGATGACCGGAACCGAGCCGCACGCCGACCGGGCCGGCTCCGTGCCGGCGTCCGCACCCGAGATCGTCGAGCGGGCGCTCGCGCTGTCCCGGGCCGACGGCTGCGTGGTGATCGCCACCGAGACCAGCACGGTGAACCTGCGCTGGGCCAACAACACCCTGACCACGAACGGGTCGAGCCGCGACCGGTCGGTGACGGTCGTCAGCGTCCTCGGGCGGTCGTTCGGGGTCCGGTCGGCCTCGACGATCGACGCGCCGGGCGGCGCCGACGGCCTGGCCGGGCTCGTCCGCGCCGCTGAGGAGGCCGCCCGGGAGGCGGCGGACGCCGAGGACTTCGCCGACCTGCTGGGACCGGCGACCGCCGGCGGATCCGCCAGCGAGGGCGCCTTCACCGACCCGGCGGTCCGCACCAGCACCTCGGTGTTCACCGCGTTCGCCGGTGATCTCGCGGAGGCGTTCGCGGCGGCGCGCGCCGAGAGCCGGCGCATGTTCGGCTTCGCCGAGCACACGGTCACCACCACGTGGCTGGGTACGTCGACCGGGCTGCGACTGCGGCACAGCCAGCCCACCGGCAGCGTCGAGTGGAACGCGAAGAGCGGGGTCCCCGGCGGATCGGTGTGGCACGGGCAGTCCACCCGGGACTTCACGGACGTGGATGTCGCGGCCACGGACGCGCTGCTGCGGTCCCGGCTGGTCTGGTGCGAGCGGTCCGTCGACCTGCCGGCCGGACGCTACGAGACGCTGCTGCCGCCGTCCGCGGTGGCCGACCTGATGGTGAACCTCTACTGGTCCGCCGCCGGCCGGGACGCCGCCGAGGGCCGCACGGTGTTCAGTCGGGCCGGCGGCGGTACCCGCCTCGGCGAGGCCCTCGGGCCAACGGGGCTCCGCCTGGCGAGCGATCCCAGGGACGCCGAGCTGGCCTCGACCCCGTTCGTGACCGCCGCCGCCTCGTCGTCGACGTCGAGTGTGTTCGACAACGGCCTGGCGCTCGGCGCCACCGACTGGATCCACGACGGCCGGCTCGCGGCGCTCGTGCAGACCCGCGCGTCGGCACGCTCGGCGGGCGGCCCGGTCACCCCGATGGTCGACAATCTGATTCTCGACGGCGGCGGCACCGCGTCGCTCGAGGACATGATCGCCTCGACCTCGCGCGGGCTGCTGCTGACCAGCCTCTGGTACATCCGCGAGGTCGACCCGGAGGTGCTGCTGCTGACCGGGCTGACCCGCGACGGCGTCTATCTGGTCGAGCACGGGGAGGTCACCGGGGCGGTGAACAACTTCCGGTTCAACGAGTCCCCGGTGGACCTGCTCGGCCGCACCAGCGAGATCGGCGCGACGATCCGCACGATGCCCCGGGAGTGGGCGGACTGGTTCACGCTCGCCCGGATGCCACCGATGCGGGTCGCCGACTTCAACATGAGCTCGGTCAGCCCGGCGAACTGATCCCGCGGGGTCCCCTGCCGTCGGCGGGTGGCCTCACGGGTGGATTCAGAGGTAGGCGCCGCGGCCGAACGTCTCGCCGCCGGGCTGCTGCTGGCCCTGACCGCTCGGCAGGGCCCGGCGGCGCATTTCCTCGAGCTGCGCGCGGGCGGCCATCTGCTGCGCGAGCAGCGCGGTCTGCAGGCCGTGGAACAGGCCCTCCAGCCAGCCGACGAGCTGCGCCTGGGCGATCCGCAGCTCGGCGTCGGACGGGATGCTCTGCTCGTCGAGCGGCAACGACAGCCGGTCCAGCTCGGCGCGCAGCTCCGGCGCCAGCCCCTCGGAGAGCTCACGGATCGAGCTTCGGTGGATCTCCCGCAACCGGACCCGGCTGGCCTCGTCCAGCGGCGCCGCGCGAACCTCCTCCAACAACTGCTTGATCATGGTGCCGATACGCATCACCTTGTCGGGCTGGGAGACGAGATCGGCGATGGGATTACCGTCGCCGGCCGCCGTCGCGCCCGCCTCGGCGCTCGGCAGGCCCGTCCCGTCGAGATGGCCGGGCGCCTGCACGGCCTCGTGCAGCGCGCCGTCCGGTCCGACGACCACGACGCGAGGTTCCGGTTGATCCGTCATGACTCCTATCCTGCCCCCTCCGCCGCCGACGCACGGCACCGCTTCGGCAACCGTTCAGCCCGGCACCGCGGCAGTCAGGCCCCGCCACGGCGACGGTCAGGCCGGCGGTGACGGTCAGGCCGGCACGGTCAGGATCACCTTGCCGACGTGGCCGAGGTCAGCGAGGTGCTGATGGGCCGCGACCACGTCGGTGATCGGCAGGATCCGGTCGATCACCGGCCGGATCGCACCGCGCTCGATCGCCGGCCACACCTCGGCACGCACCGCCGCGACGATCGCGGCCTTCTCGGCGAGCGGCCGGGCCCGCAGCGACGCCGCGTGCACCGAGGCCCGCCTGCCGAGCAGGGTCGCGAGATTGAGCTCGCCCTTCACGCCGCCCTGCATGCCGATGACGACGAGCCGGCCGCCGACGGCCAGCAGCTCGACGTTGCGGGGCAGGTAGGCGGCTCCCATGATGTCGAGGATCACGTCCGCGCCATGCCCGTCGGTGGCCGCGCGGATGACCTCGACGAAGTCCTCGTCCCGATAGGACACGGCGATGTCGGCGCCGAGCTCGCGAACCCGGGCGAGCTTCGCCGGGGAGCCCGCCGTGGTGGCGATGACCGCGGCCGGCCGCAGCGCGCGGACGGCCTGGATGGCGAACGTGCCGATGCCCGACGCGCCACCGTGCACGCAGAAGACCTCGCCGTCGCGCAGGCCGCCGACGCCGAAGACAGTGGAATGCACCGTGCAGGCGACCTCGGGCAGGGCCGCCGCCTCGACGAGATCAATCCCCGCCGGAATCGGCAGCACCTGGACCGCGGGCACGTTCACCCTGGACGCGTACCCCCCGCCGCTGAGCAACGCGCACACCCGCGCGCCGGGCTCCAGTCCGATGACCCCGGGCCCGACGGCGGCGACCGTACCGGCGCACTCCATCCCGAGAATCTCCGAAGCGCCGGGCGGCGGCGGGTAGAACCCCTGACGCTGAAGCAGGTCAGCCCGGTTGACCGCGGTGGCGGCCACGTCGAGCGCGACCTCGCCGGGCCCGGGCGGGGGCGGATCCGCCACGGTCGTCCAGGACATGACCTCAGGCCCGCCAGGGGCCGACACCGTCACCGCGCGCACCCGTCCACGCTATCTCCGCGGAGCCGCCGGCACCGCCGCCGAGGCCCCCGTCGCGGCACGGGCCTGGCGGGCTACCAGCGGTCGCGGTGCAGGACCGTCTCCAGCGGCTCCCGCCTGGCGGGACGGAAATCCGTCCCCTTCGTGTAGGCGACGGGCAGCAGAACCCCCTGGCTGTACCCCGCCGGGATGCCGAGCAGCTCGGCGACCTCGGCGGCGTACTGCAGGTGCAGGGTCGTCCAGGCGCTGCCCAGGCCCCGCGCGCGCAGCGCGAGCATGAAGCTCCAGGCCGCCGGGAACAGCGAACCCCAGAACCCGGCCTGGTAGGCGGGCGGGATCTGCTCGACGTCCCCGGCCAGGCAGCCCAGCACGAGCACGGGCACCCGGTGCAGGTTGTCGGTGAGATAGCGGGCCGAGTCGGTGACCCGCTGGTGGGCGGCCGCGCTCTCGCCGTCCGCGGACCCCGGCTCGGCCGCCCGGGAGTCGAGGTAGGGCAGCGCCGCGCGCCGGTAGCACTCGGCGATCCCGGCGCGCAGCGTCGGATCGGTCACCACGATCCAGTGCCAACCCTGCGCGTTGGAGCCGGACGGGGCCTGCAGCGCGATCCGGAGGCAGTCCTCGATGATCTCCGGCTCGACCAGGCGGTCGAGGTCGAGCCGGCGGCGCACGCTGCGGGTGGTGGTCAGCAGTTCGTCGGACGTGAGGCCAAGCTGGGCCACGGTGGACTCCTTCGTCACGGCTGCCGTCCGGCTCGCCCGACCCGCCGGCTCAGACGGGCTCGGGTTCCGGTTCCGCCGGCGCGTCCGGTGCGGGTTCGGTGTAGGGCGACGGCTCGTGCGGGGCCGGCGGCAGATCGGGCGTGTCGGGTAGCAGCGGCCCCGGATCGTCCGGGATCGGCGCGTCGGGGTCGAGGGGCGGCGGCGGGGAGTCCGGGCGGTGCGGACGGATTCCCGCGGATGCCTCCGCGCGCGCACCCTGCGGGTTGGACGGGGGGAACGGGCTGGACATAGGACCCGCCGTACCCGGCAGACAGCGCCGCGGAAACATCGTCCCAGCATCCCACGCCGTCGCGGCGACCCGCGCAGCGCCGCCGACGCCCCGCACCGGCGGTTCGAGCCCCGGATCAACCTGGTCAACCGCCATCCCACCGGGGGCACCACGGCGGGGGTCATGACATCCCTGCATCGACCTGGAAGACGAGATGGTTTCCCGCGGAGGTCGGGCAGCGCACCGACCCTGCCCGACCCCGCTCGACCGTTCGGGCCTGCCAGCGGCCTGACCTGGACGTTCCGGCCGGCGGCGGCGGGCTCGACGATCGCCACGCTGGTTGCGGACGGTTCGAGACACCACGTCCGTCTCACCGTGTTTACGGTGTGGCCATCGATCACCACCGAAGGGCCACTCCCAACACTAGGTACAACCGCTAGCGTCAGTCGCACATCACCCTGAACTCATGGTTCTCTGCAATCAGCAACAGACCACCACAGCATCGACTGTCTGGCCGGCTACGGGGATGCGCCGGCCTGGACGCGCCCGGGGAGCGTGCCAGTGGAAGCGGTCGCGAGCGACGACGAACACGAACATCCCCACAGACAGGCGGAGTTCCGTGCCTTCTTCGAACGACACCATCGAGAGCTCAGTCGCTTCGCCTACCTGCTGATCGGGGATCACGACGCCGCCGACGACATCACCGCCGACGCGCTCACCGCGGCCTGGACGCACTGGGACCGCGTGCGCGCGGCGGACCTGCCGCTGGCCTATGTACGCCGCATCGTCGCCAACCTCGCGGCCGACCGCGTCCGCAAGGTGGTGCGCGAACGACGTGGGCTGCTTGCCCTCGGCCAACGGGCCGAGCGGTCCGCACCGGTGCCCGACGTGCCGGCGGTCGTGGACCTGCGGACCGCGCTGATGGCGCTGCCGCCGGGGAAACGGGCCTGCGTGGTGCTGCGGTACGCCTTCGACCTCTCCGAGGGTGAGGTAGCTCGCACGCTGGGGATCTCCATCGGCACCGTAAAAAGCCAGACTGCTCGCGGCGTCGCCGATCTGGAGCGGATCCTCAAGGGCGGTGCGCTGTCGCCGGCCGAGACGACGACGGAGGAGGTGACCCCGGGCGTGACCGTGAACCGCGGTGTTGCCCGCGGCGGCTCGACGAGCCGCCCGGAGGCCTCCCGGGTGGTGAGCGCTGCGCGGCCCGACCCGCCGCGCCCCGGTGGTGTGCAGGAGGGTGGCCAGCCCGGCGGCCCCGGTCTGTCCACGTTCGCCCGCCCGCGGGGGCCGCTGTGGCGGGTCGGCGAGATCTAGATGGCCCCGGGCACGTCGGAGTTCGAAGGCTCCGACCAGCGGCTGCCGGCCGGAGCACACGCGCCCTCCGACGCCCGACACGCCGACGTGTTCCCCGTCGCCGGCCCCGCGTCCGAAACGCCACCCGCTGACGGCAGCGCGCCCGGCCCGGCCCGGGACGGGAACTCCTGGTTCCGGGGCACCGGGCCGCGACACGAGGAGGAGTTTGGGCCGGAGCCGCCTGGCGCGGCGGGATCCGGACGGCGCCTTGGCGCTGTCGCGGGGCGACGAGGCGCGGACGGCGGGCGTCATGGCCGCGTCCTGGACGCCAGCCGTGACGGTCGCGACGCCGCCGCCGCGCCCTTCCCGGCGGAGTTGCGCGGTCTACTCGGCACCGAGATGAGCCTGCACCGGCCCGATTCGGACCAGATCCGGCGGCGGATCGCCGCCGCGACCGGCCACGGCCCCTACCTCGGACCGTTCCCCGCCCCGACCGTGTTCACCCCGTACGACGGCACCGAGGGCCCCGCGGTGGGCCCCTCAACCCGCAACCGACCGGAACTCGCGGCCGTCGTCGCGGCGCGCCACGCCCGCCCGATCGACCTCGACGACGGCGATGATCCGGCCGGCGTGGTGATCGACCGGCCGACCGGGCTCGGTCGGATCCGGGTAGCCGACCGGTCGGACTCCGAGTCCGACTTCGACGGCTCGACGAGTCCCGCCGATCCGATGGCCCGGGGCGGGCGGCTCCTGCAGGCGGTGCGGTTCCCTCCTGACGACCACCCCGACCAGTACGACCAGTACGACCAGTACGACGACGACCACGACGGCCAGGACGGTCAGGACGAGCCGGCTGTTCCGCTGGCTGCCGGCGACGGGGCCACGCCCGACCGCCTCGCCGCCACCGCGGCCCGGACCGCCGTGATTTCCCCCGCCGGCCCTGGCCTCGTCGCCGCGCCGGATGGTCTCGCCGTCCCGACGGAGGCGGCCCTGGACCACCGGGCCGCCGGCTCCGACCTCCACCTGCGGGCGCCTGACAGCCCGGCGCCGCTCTACACACCCGGCGGCGGGCGTCGGTCGCGGCACCGCGGTCGCCGTCCGAGCCGCCGGTCGGAGCCCGCCGCGTCCCGGCCGAAGATGCGCGGGCGACGGCGGGGGCTCGTCGGCGCGGTCGGCGCGGTCCTGGGCCTGACGACGGCTTCGGCCCTGGCGCTGTTCGGCATGCCGGGATCGAACTCGCTCGATCCCTCGACCAGCACGGTCACCGCCCCGCCCCATCCGAGCGCGTCGTCCTGGACCTCGACCACCGGCACCCCGACCCGCCTGCCCACGACCCCCTCGGCCACGCCTGCCATCCCCCCGGGTGACGGCGTGTCCGACCGATCGCCGGCTCCGCCCACGAAGTCCTCGACCGCGCCAGGGACGTCCGGCTCCCGACCCGCTGGCGCCTCGCATCCCGCAGCCCCGGCCGCCGGGGTGGAGCGCGCTCCGACCCCGGAGCAGACCGGCATCTACACGGCGACGACCGCCCGGTTCCCGGCCGGTTCGCGCGTCCAACTTCCCGCCGCTGCCGCGGACTGGGTGCTGTTCGGTTCCGGCTGGGAGGGTGTTCAGGCTCGGGCGGCGCTGCCGATCCCGCTGCTGAAGACCCTCGTGGTCGGCACCCCCGTCAGCTCGGCCTCCGGTTTCGACTGGATCGGCGGGTTCCCGGCACCGTTCGGCGTCAACCAGACCGGCCGGCTGTCGGTGCGCGGCTCGGCGACGGTGTCGACGTACGTGCTGGGCTCCCGCGAGCTGCAGATCTACCTGGGTTCGCCATCGGGGCAGGCGCGGATCACAGTGGGCTCTGTCAAGGACTCCCGCTCCTTCGTCGTGTCGCTGCCCGCACCGCTGGCCGACGGCTCCTCCGACGCCCTGATCACGCTCACCCTGCCGGCCGGCATCGGTGCGACCACGGTGTCGATCGCCGGGGTGGGATCGGCGCCTTGGACGCTCGCGGCGGTCGTCCTGCGCTGACCCGTCCGAGCCATGGGATGGCCTGAAGCGGCCGGCTGGCCGCGAGAACTGTCCGGGACAGGCCGCCATGACGCCGCACACAACGTCTCTACCCCTTTATTGGGATGGCCTGTGGATAGAACAGGTCACGAAAAAAAATGAAAAATCTTGTCGACCACGGCAACCAAACGGGCCCCACGGACGACTGTCCTGGTGAATGCTCCTCCGGCCCCCGCGCCAGGAGGTCCGGCGGGCATTCCGGCTCGGCCGTCCCGGCTAACCCCCCCCAGCCGGGCGGACGGGCCGCACCGCGATCCCGGGGCTGGCCGGTCCGGCCAAGGCTGGCCAGCCCCGGTCATCCAGCCGGCCACGTGGACCGTCGACGATGTGACCTACCAGCCAGGGAACGCACCGGCCCGCACGCCGAGGGGAACCCGAGAGGTAGCGTCGAGGGCGTGCGCCGGCTGTTGTTTGCACCCTCGTGGATCGCGCGTCATCTGCTCGCGCTCGCCCTGATCGCCGTGTTCATCCGGATGGGGATCTGGCAGCTGTCCAAGGGCGAGTCCGCCCAGGGCACCCTGCAGAACCTCTTCTACGGGGTCGAGTGGCCGATCTTCGCCGCCTTCGTCGTCTTCTGGTGGGTCAAGATGATGAAGGAAGACCTGGCGCCGAAGGACCCGAACGCCCCGCAGTGGGGGGTCGGCGGCCGGATCGCTCCCGAGACGGCCTGGCAGCCGGATTCCGGCGGTCCCAGAATGCTGACCGCGGGCGACTCCTCCGAGCCGGACGAGGAGGTCGACGCCTACAACCGCTACCTCGCCGCGCTGTACGAGCGCGACGCGTTGCGCGATGCCCTGCGCCAGCTCACCCCCGCACAGCTCGAGAACGCCCGCCGGCCCGACCAGCGGCAGATCTCCCCCCTCGACCAGCTCGACCAGCTCGACCATCCGAACCAGGTTGACGATCCGGCTCGGGCTGAGCGCCCGGGCGGGGCCGGAACCCCGAAGCACATCAACGGAGTCCGCTGATGACGGATCTGCCCGCCCCCTCCCGCACCGCCGGAGGACGCTCCGCCGCACCGGCGATCCGCGCCGCCCTCCTGCGGTACCGCGTCATCGCCTACGTCGTCGGCGTGGGACTGATCGTCCTGGTCTGCATCGGCCTGCCGCTGAAGTACGCCGGCGGCAACAGCGCCGTCGTCGCCGCGGTCGGCCCGGTCCACGGCGTGCTGTACGTCGTCTACCTGGCCGCCACCTTCGACCTGGCCAGCCGCACGCGCATGCCACTGCCGCGGATGGTCCTGGTCATGCTTGCCGGCACCATCCCGTTCCTGTCGTTCGTGGCGGAGCGCTGGGTCAGCGGCCAGATCCGCGGCCAGTTCCTGACGCCCCCGGCGGGCGCCGCCGCCCCGGTCCGGCCCGGCACCGCCGCCGGGGGATCCGCGGGGGCGACCGCCCGCTGACCGCCCGCCAGCGGGTTCGTGGGGCGGCCTGGTCCGCGCGTCAGGTCGATCGCCGGTCCGGGCTTACTGGCAGGGGGCGGCGTCGCGGGCCGAGGCGGCGCTGGCCCGTGGGGGCACCACCACGAGTCGTTGCGGCCGTCGCCGGGCGGGCACCCGCACCGTCAGGACCTCGCCGCGGGCGAGCCATCGCGGCGGGGACCGGCGGGTTCCGCCGACCGCCAGACCGGCAGCCCGGATCTGGTCGAGCTCGGTGCCGAAGACGAACACCCGCCCGTCCGTCCAGGTGATCAGTTCGGAGCGGGTGGCGCTCGGCCGGGCAAGGAGCAGCCGGCACCGCGTCGGTTCCCACACCACCGTGATCGTCTGGGCCGCCGCGCCGCGCCGCGCGGCCCGCTCGGCGATCCGGTGGGCGACCGGCGGCGATCGCCGCGGGCCGACGGGCAGCGGTTCCAGATCGGCGATCACGACGAGGCCGGCCTCGTCCACGGCGACCGGTGGAGTCGGGTCGTCGTCGGTGTCCGCCGCCGTGACCGCGCCGAACACCCCGTCGAGATGCACCCCGCGCGCGGCCGGTAGCCCGCGGGCCGACGCGGCCAGCATCGCGGTCAGCGCCGCGCGCCGTACGTCGGCACCGTCCAGTCGGGCGAGCCCGCAGACAGTCATCGGCGCCTCCGTCTCTGAGCCCCGCTCGCCGTGCCCGGCACGCGGCAGACAGACGCGTCGAGGGCGGCCGAGGGGAGTCCTCCAGCGCCGGAACGTAACAGCTCCGCGACCCCGCGACCCCGCGGTCACGTGGAATGAACCAGACGGGCCGCGAAAGGTCCGTCCGCGGAGTTTCGCCGCGAGGACAAGGCCTCGCGGCTAACGGGTCAGTTGACCGTCATCTGACGCCCACGCCGGATCTCGCGCCTTCCCGCTTCATCGCGCGGGCGGCGATGACGGGATGCGCCGGGCAGTCGATCAGATGATCGTCGAAACCCTCCACCGTCGGCCAGCTCTGATGGCACGATCGGCAATGGGTCGTGGCCGGATCGGTCCACCGTTCGTCACAGCCAGAACAACTGGCCGTGACGGGCAGATGAACTCCGGCTGCGGGTTGCCGGCGGCGCGAAACCTGGATGGGCAACGACGCCTGATGGCTGGCCTGATCGGAATCAGGGTGGAGGGTCACGGATATCGCGCGGGGACGCCGGGGCGAAGAGACGGCGGCCGGGATCGCGCGAGGGGATGTCGACCGACGGGGAGGCACCCGGTCATCCTGTCGCAGACCTGCACAAGCGTCACGCAACCGGTCGTCGAGTCTTCCGGGTGTTTGTCCAGCGCCGAGGCCCCAGGGGGCGGTCGAGTCGGGGCCATTTCGCCCAGTCCGGGCATCTTGCGCAACCTTTCCGGCTGGCAGTGCAAGCCCTCCGTGGCGCACATCATTGAACACAGGCGACACAACTAATGAACACACAGACACCTGTTGACGAACGACGGAACGACCTGCACCAGCCAGACTGGCTACGGTCACCCGTATGACGGGTTCCGCCACCGAAAACCGCTCGCTCGCAACGCCGAACGGGGACACCCGGACGGGCGTGGGCCCGCTGTTGCGGCAGTGGCGTCAACGACGCCGGCTTAGTCAGCTTGAGCTAGCCCTTCGGGCGGACAGCTCCGCCCGCCATCTGAGCTTCGTCGAGACCGGACGGTCGACACCCAGCCGGGCGATGGTCCTGCGACTCGCCGAACATCTCGACGTTCCCATCCGGGACCGCAACACACTGCTGGTCGCCGCGGGCTACGCACCGGCCTATCCGGAGACCCCCCTGGCCGACCCGGCGATGGCCGCCGTGCGCGACGGGCTTGTCCGCCTGCTCGACGCCTGCGCGCCGAACCCGGCACTGGTGCTCGACGGGCAGTTCGACGTGCTGATGACCAATGACCCGGTGCTCGCGCTGCTCGACGGTGTCGCACCGGAACTGCTCCGACCACCGATCAACGTGATGCGCCTCGCGCTGCATCCGCACGGCCTCGCCCCGCGCATCGTGAATCTGCCGCAATGGCGGGCTCACCTGCTGGAGCGGATGCACCGGAACATGATTCCGCGGGCACCGTCCGCACTGCGCGCCCTCTACGAGGAGGTCGCCGCCTATCCCGTCCCGGACTCCGCCCGCGACAACGATCAGACCGACAACGATCCGACTGACAACGATCCGACTACGGACCTGTCACCGGCCGACCCGCCGGCACCGACCGCGCTGGCGCTGCCCCTGCACATCCTCGTCCACGGCCAGCTGCTGTCGTTCGTCTCCACCATGACGACGTTCAACACCCCGATGGACGTGACCGTCTCGGAACTGGCGCTCGAAATGTTCCTGCCCGCCGACCAGCAGACCGCCCGCGCCCTACCGTTGCGAGTCATGAAGCATGAGTAAGCCTCTGCCTCGCAGCCGTCGTCGACAGGACGGCGCTCCCGGTCTGAC
>NZ_JALKFX010000190.1 GCF_023243045.1 Frankia sp. AgB32 | reverse complement strand
TGGAGATCCGTGTCCACCCTGCTCCACGCCGCCGCCGGGCCGATCGCCCCGGCCGGCGACCTGCACGCCGCCGAACTACACGCCGCGGCCGATTTGGGCCTGAGCCCGGACCAGGCCGGCAGGCTGGCCGCCAACTGCGCCGACTACACCGACCGCGCCGGGCGCCATTTCGAGCGGCTGGTCGATCTCGGCGCGCAGGTCCAGGCGCTGATGTTGAATCCGAACATCAAGGACGCGGAAGCTCCTGACGCCGTGGCGTCGCTGATGGAGCAACGCGCGCAGGAACTCCGCGCCCTCGAAACGTTCTACCTGGACTTCTGGC
>NZ_JALKFX010000189.1 GCF_023243045.1 Frankia sp. AgB32 | reverse complement strand
CGGTCTGGAGAAACGGACTGGCGGCAACGTCAGCACCGCGCTCCAGGCCGACTCAACACGTACGTCAAGGTCGCCGGGCGGCGGACGTACCTGTACAGGGCGGTTGACCAGCCCGGGCAGGTCATCGACGTCGTCGCCAGCGAACGACGCGACCAGGCCGCGGCCCGAAAGTTCTTCACCGCGGCACCGACCCACGGCCGCCGGCCGGTCGAGGTCACCACCGACAAGGCCCCTGTCTACCCTCGGGTCCTCGACGAACCGCTTCCCGGGGCCTGCCACGTCGATGCCGCACGGGAGAACAATCGGATCGAATCCGACCACAGCCGCCTGAAAGCCG
>NZ_JALKFX010000188.1 GCF_023243045.1 Frankia sp. AgB32 | reverse complement strand
CCGGCCATCGAGTTCACCGACTCGGTCAGGTCCCGCCACACCCCGGACACGCCCCGCACGTGCGCCTGGCCGCCCAGCGCGCCCTCGGTGCCGACCTCGCGGGCCACCCGGGTCACCTCGTCCGCGAACGAGGAGAGCTGGTCCACCATCGTGTTCAGGGTGTCCTTGAGCTCCAGGATCTCGCCCTGGGCGGTGACCGTGATCTTCTGGCTCAGGTCGCCGCGGGCCACCGCGGTGGCCACCAGGGCGATGTTGCGGACCTGGCTGGTCAGGTTCCCGGCCATCGAGTTCACCGACTCGGTCAGGTCCCGCCACACCCCGGACACGCCCCGCACGTGCGCCTGGCCGCCCAG
>NZ_JALKFX010000187.1 GCF_023243045.1 Frankia sp. AgB32 | reverse complement strand
CACGTTCCTGGGGTACACGTTCCGTCCCCGGAAAGCCCCGACGAAGGACGGCGGGAGCATGTTCACGTCGTTCCTGCCTGCGATGAGTCGGGAAGCCCTGAAAGACAAGGGCCGGACCGTCAGGCGCTGGCGGATGCATCTGCGTACCACCTCGGACATCGGGGAACTCGCCGTGTGGATGAATCCGGTGATTCGTGGCTGGATGAACTACTACGGCAGGTTCTACCGAACCGAGATGTACGCTCTCCTGCGCCGCATCAACACCTACCTGGTGCGGTGGGCGCGGAGGAAATTCGAACGGTTGAAGGCGTTCAAACGGGCCAAACGCTGGTGGAACGGGCTCCTGCAAAGGCAG
>NZ_JALKFX010000186.1 GCF_023243045.1 Frankia sp. AgB32 | reverse complement strand
GCGACAGGCCAGCGGTGAAGGTCTCTCACCTCCACAGGAATCCACAGCGCCTCGTGGCGCACCTCGTCGACGAACCAACGATCACCCGGTGTGTGCCGGCATGGCCGGGCCGCGTCGATCAGCAGCGGGGTGAACCGGCGCACCCGCCGGTAGACGGTCACGTGATCAACGACCAGGCCCCGCTCGGGGCAAGGAGCTCCTCCACATCCCGGTAGGACAAGGCGTAGCGCAGGTACCACCGCACCGCCAGGACGATCACCTCGGGAGGGAAGCGAACCCTGAGGTGCCCCGTTAATTCCGGACAGGGGCCTCTACTAGAATAGGGGCAGTCCGGAGGAGATCATAGTTGACACAAA
>NZ_JALKFX010000185.1 GCF_023243045.1 Frankia sp. AgB32 | reverse complement strand
ACCTGCGGCTGGCTCGGCCTGCTCGCCGCCTTCGACCGCCGCCGCGGCTGGACCGCTATCGGCATCAACTCCTGCGCCCACTGGCTGTCCTGGCGCTGCGGCCTGGGCCTGCGCGCCGCCCGCGAACACCTCGCCACCGCCCACGCACTGGAAGAACTCCCCCAGATCCGCGCCGCCTTCGCCGCCGGCGAACTCTCCTACTCCAAAGTCCGCGCCATCACCCGCACCGCCACCCCCGACACCGAACCCTTCTGGCTCAACCACGCCCACCACTGCACCGCCAGCCAACTCGACCGCCTCGTCGCCGCCGCCCACGCAATCACCACCGACCCTGCCACCCAACGCGACACCCGCCGCCTCACCCTCCGC
>NZ_JALKFX010000184.1 GCF_023243045.1 Frankia sp. AgB32 | reverse complement strand
GCTGGGGCTGTTCGGTGATCTGGTAGCGCCGGAGCGTTGGTGTCGCGTGGTTGATCGGTCCGTAGGGTTCGGGTGTGTCCGATGATCCGCCCGCGCTGCCGGTGCCGTCGTATGACGAGCTCGCGGCGCTGGTGGTGGAGCAGGCGGCGCTGATCACGCGGTTGCGGGCCGAGGTGGAACAGGCTCGGGCGCGGATCGCCGAGCTGGAAGCCCAGGTCGCGAAGACGTCGCGGAACTCGTCGAAGCCGCCGAGTTCGGACGGGCTGGCCAAGCCACCCCCGAAATCGTTGCGGACGAAGACCGGCCGCAGGCCCGGCGGGCAGGACGGCCATCGGGGATCGACGCTGCGGATGGTCGCCGATCCTGACGAGCGT
>NZ_JALKFX010000183.1 GCF_023243045.1 Frankia sp. AgB32 | reverse complement strand
CTTGAACATCTGCTGCAGACTGAAACCCTGCCCGCGCAGGACCGAGGCGACCGCGGAATGGCTGATCTCGCGCCCCATCGCGGTCAACGTTTCGGCCAGGTGCCGGGTCGACTTCGTCGTCCAACGCAACGGCGACTCCGGGTGCCCGCGGCTTTCGGGCTCGACCAGCCCGTCCAGTGCCTCGACCAGCCCGGGGTCTGCGACCTCAGCCTTCTTGCGACCCCCTCCCGGCGCCCGCACACGTGCCGTGCCTTTCGGTTCCTCGTCGAGTTCCGTGAGACCTCGCGAGATCGTGGCACGCGCCGACCCGGTCGCCCTCGATACCACCGATATTCCCCCGCGCCCCCAGGTACGCGCCTCGGCAGCCATTGCCA
>NZ_JALKFX010000182.1 GCF_023243045.1 Frankia sp. AgB32 | reverse complement strand
CGGAAGGCTGGTGAAACGGGATCGCGGTACTCCACAAGGATCGGCCGTGTCACCCGTGCTCGCCAACCTATTCTTGCGTTACGCGTTGGACCTGTGGATGGTCCGGGAACATCCGGCTGTCTCGTTCGAGAGGTTCGCGGACGACGTTGTGGCGCATTGCGCGACCGAACGGCAGGCCCGGCAGGTTCTGGGGGAGCTAACTGAGAGGTTGGCCAGTGTCGGGCTGCGTGTGCATCCCGACAAGACCGGAATAGTGTACTGCAAGGATCGGAATCGGCGTCAGGACTACGATCGGACGTCGTACACGTTCCTGGGGTACACGTTCCGTCCCCGGAAAGCCCCGACGAAGGACGGCGGGAGCATGTTCACGTCGTTCCTGC
>NZ_JALKFX010000181.1 GCF_023243045.1 Frankia sp. AgB32 | reverse complement strand
GAAGAGCCCGGTGACGCGAGAGTGTCACGCCGGGATCTGCGGGAGCCCGGGGGTGCGATTCCCCCGGGCCACCCGACTCCGTCGCATAGACCACCTTAATAGCGGCTGTCCGGATTTAACGGGGCACACCAGACCGACACGCCGAACCGGTGCTTTGCATGCTTCCGCTATGACATTGCATCCGTGCTTCACGGGGGGCACGATTCCGCGCGCTGCCCAGGCCGCTGGCCGTCCACGTGCGTGCCACCGTCACGGCGCGGGCAATAGCGCCCCCGTGGCGGTGGCACTCCTTCTCGTTGACGGCTCTTCGCCCAATGGCGCTTAGTTAAGCGGTCCGGGCAAGGATGATCTTCGGTGGCTGATCATGTCGGGTGCCGGTGTCTGTT
>NZ_JALKFX010000027.1 GCF_023243045.1 Frankia sp. AgB32 | reverse complement strand
AACGCCCCCGCCGGGCGCTCCGCCTCCGGGAACGCCCCCGCCGGGCGCTCCGCCTCCGGGAACGCCCCCGCCGGGCGCTCCGCCTCCGGGAACGCCCCCGCCGGGCGTGCCGCCACCGGGGACACCGCCACCAGGAGCGCCGCCGCCGGGGACGCCGCCGCCGGGAACTCCGCCCACGGGGCCGACGGTGGGCACGCCGCCGACCGGAATGGCCGGAATGCCTTCGCCGCACTTCGCCACGCCGACCGTCGGCACGGTCACGAGCAGGCGCTTGGTCCTGGCGTCCCAGGGCGACACGATGACGGCGAGAGCCTTCGACGGGATCACGACGGTCTGCAGCGGGCCGATGGCGAGGACACCGCCGCCCAGACTCGTGTCGAACCAGCCGAATCCGAAGCTCTTGATCGAGGTGTTCTTCAGCTCCCAGTACGCCTCGACCCCCTTGCACCTGTAGATCAGGACAAGCGGGTTGACGTCGATGTCCTTGATTCCGTTGACCTGCTTGTCAAACGGGATCTTGAACGGCAGCAGATCGAGGTAGTTGTCGAGATCCCTGTCGCCGGTGCCGACCAGACCGGAATCCTTCGTGACGCCCGACCCGACCGCGCTGCGCGCTGTCGATGAGGCACCGGGGCTGGCCCCCGCGCTCGTCGCGCCCCCGGGCGCAGGGGCCGGTGAGGCGTCCACGTCGACGTCGATGTCAGGCACGGCGACACCGCCGGACGTGGCCGCCGATGCGGTCGTGGTCGGCTTGTCCTCGGCTGACGCGGCGGCCGGCGCCGGCGGGAGAGGCGTGGCGGATCCGGCGACCGCGGTCGCCGACGCCGGCGTCGAGGCCGGACTGCCGGCGACCGCCTCGGTCGCCGTGGGGTTCGGCGTCGTTGCCGATGCGGGTGTAGCCAGCACAATCACCGCCGCCCCGAGAATGCCGGCCGCCATGGCCCGCGATCCGGTCCTGCGCATAAATCCGTCCCCTCGACATCTGCCGGGCCGAAAAGCCTCGACGGGAAGCCTTGATCGAGAAAGAACGTAGCAACGCATCGGCCGGCACGAAAAGGCCGGGTCTGCTGTAGCGGGGCCGTTGGGGGCGGGAATTACCTTTTAGTGGGAAGCCGGGGGTGCACTTCTGAGCCTCCTATTGCCCGTGCGCGGCGGTCCGGAGAAGTCGTTCGGAAAGAGCCGGCGCGGCGACGTGCGCGAAGCTGTCGACGGCCGGAGGTCATCCCGGTCGACGGGTCGGGGCGGAGAGCGGGCCCGGCCGCCGGTTTTCGCCTCCGCGCCGACGCGGGGCAGAAAACGTTTCCACCGCTGGACTGTGCACCGCGAAGTGCTGCGCGAGTGCCGGCGCGGCGCGCCGTCCGGTTGCGTATCCGACGGACCTGGGGTGGCCGCGGGTGTGCTCGTCCTGGGCGCAGCGGTGCGGCGGCGAGGGGTCCGGGCAGGTTCCGCCGGCCGGCCTCAGCCAGGAGTATCACCAGCTCACGGCCCCTGGGTGGCGAAATTGCGGTGGACCCCCGAACGGCGATACCCGCGCAGGTTCCCCTGGCGGGGTATCCCGAGGACAGGCGTCGACCGCACGGGAGCCACCCTGGCCGACGGCCAGGCCGCGGCGACGCGGCTTTATCAGATCTGTCGAGGTCGCTGGCGGGCTGTGACGTTCCTTGAAAAAGCCCCGATGCCGGGCGCGGGCCCGCTGGTCAGGGTGAGAGGCGTTCGACGACCCACAGATCCGCTCCCTCGGTGACCCGCCGGTAGCGCAGCCGGTCGTGCAGGCGGTCGGCCCGCCCCTGCCAGAACTCCACGGTCTCGGGCACGAGGCGCAGACCGCCCCAGAACGGCGGAGTCGGCACCGGCGTGCCCGCGGGCCATCGCCGGGAGAGCTCCGCGGTGCGGGCGTCCAGCACCTCGCGGGACTCGATCACCTGCGACTGGTGGCTGACCCAGGCACCGAGTTGGGATCCGCGGGGGCGTGAGGAGAAGTAACGCTCGGTTTCGGCCGTGCTGACGCGCTCGACCGCTCCGATTGCGACCACCTGGCGTTGCAGGCCGTACCAGGGCAGAACGAGGGAACCGAAGGGATTTTCCGCGCTCTCCCGCGCCTTGCGCGAGGTGTAGTTGGTGAAGAGCACGAAACCGCGGTGGTCGAAACCCTTGAGGAGTACTGTGCGGGCGCTGGGCTGGCCGGTGGCCGAGGCGGTGGCGAAGACAGCGGCATTCGCCTCGGGGAGACCCACGTGCGTACCGGCGTCGCTCGCCTCGGCGAACCAGCGGGCGAATTGCTCGACCCACGTGAGCGCCAGCTGCTCCGGCTCCAACCGGCCCGCCTCGTAGCTCCGCCGAAGCTCGGCGGGGTCGGGCGGGGTCACCGTACTGTTCTCCGGGCGGGGCCTGGGGTGCGGCGTCGGTCCGGCATTCGGAGTGGTGGACACCCCTGGATCGTGCCAGGCGCCGCGGACCGTCAGCCGAGTTGACGCAGGATCGTCGCGATGCCGCGATCCCAGTCGGTGGTCAGGTCGATGCAGGGCCGGCCGCCCAGCCGCGTGGGCCCCTCGGTGCCGGACAGAACCGCCGGGAGCAGGCCGATTCCCCGCGTGTTGAGTTCCACGGCCAGGGACGGCAGGAAATCCTGCGCTATCCAGGGTGCGTGTATTCCGAGGGTCGAGTGGCCGAGTACAAGATAGTTCGCGCTGGCGAGAGTTTCATTCATGAACATGGGCACGACGTCGCCGATGCGTATCTCCCAGCGGTCGAGGTGCACCGCGTGACCCACGGCGCTGATTGCTCGTCCCAGCCGCTCAGCGGTGGCGATGTCCGCCGCGCGATGACTGATGAAGACGAACGCCATGGTCCCCCCGAGGTCTCCCGTTTCAGGCTGATGCCTGCCATGACCGTTG
Organism: Frankia sp. AgB32; assembly: GCF_023243045.1. GTDB lineage: Bacteria > Actinomycetota > Actinomycetes > Frankiales > Frankiaceae > Frankia. The sequence continues at coordinate 73,909 of NZ_JALKFX010000027.1, read as the reverse complement.
GGCATTCGCGGTATGCGCCCGGGATGACCGTAGCCGGTGGTGTTCCGCCGGCGGGGATCGTCCCCCTGACTAGCGATAGGCAGTTGCCCGCAAATAGCCATCTAATTGGACAAAGTGACTTCAGTTTGCGCTACACCTTGGTGCTCGCGTGGTCAGTCATTTACCTAGCGTGAGCATCGAGGGTCTGGTGGCGATCGGACGGCGCGCGGGTGGCCGTGGTGCTCTGGCGCCGCCGGAGGAGCCGGGGCAGGATCGGATGGAGCAGGACCGACGGGGCAGGACCTTGACGGCCGCCGGTTGAACCAACGGACAGAAGCGGAGATCCGGACTCGATGGCCGAGAAGACAAGCGATTTCAAGCCCGGTCTGGAAGGCGTGATCGCCTTTGAGACCGAGATCGCCGAGCCGGACAAGGAGGGCAGCGCGCTACGGTACCGCGGCGTCGATATTGAGGATCTCGTCGGCAAGGTGGACTACGGCCACGTCTGGGGGCTGCTGGTCGACGGGTCGTTCGAACCCGGTCTGCCGCCGGCCGAGCCGTTTCCGGTGCCGGTGCACTCCGGTGACATCCGGGTGGACGTGCAGAGCGCGCTGGCGATGCTCGCGCCCTACTGGGGGCTCGGGCAGCTGATCGACATCAGCTCGGAACAGGCCCGCGACGACCTCGCCCGGGCGTCGGTGGTCGCGCTGTCGTTCGTCGCACAGTCCGCCCGCGGTCTCGGCCAGCCGGCGGTGCCGCAGAAGGAGGTCGACAAGGCCCGCACGATCACCGAACGGTTCATGATCCGGTGGCGTGGTGACCCGGACCCGAAGCATGTCCAGGCCATCGACGCCTACTGGGCGTCGGCCGCGGAACACGGCATGAACGCGTCCACGTTCACCGCCCGGGTGGTTGCCTCGACCGGTGCCGACGCGTCCGCCGCGCTGTCCGCCGCCGTGGGTGCCCTGTCCGGGCCGCTGCACGGTGGCGCGCCATCCCGGGTGCTCGCGATGCTCGACGAGGTCGAGCGCACCGGGGACCCGCTCGGATATGTCCGCCGGGCGCTGGACCGCAAGGAGCGTCTGATGGGGTTCGGGCACCGGGTCTACCGCGCGGAGGACCCGCGCGCCCGGGTGCTGCGCCGCACCGCGCGCGACCTCGGATCCGACCGGTACGAGGCGGCCGAGGCCCTGGAGGCGGCGGCCATCGAGGAACTGACCAACCGCTTCCCGGACCGCCCGCTGCGCACGAACGTGGAGTTCTGGTCCGCTGTGGTGCTCGACTTCGCGGAAGTGCCAGCCCATATGTTCACGTCCATGTTCACCTGTGCACGTACCGCGGGCTGGAGCGCCCACATTCTCGAACAGCAGCGCACCGGGCGGCTGATCCGTCCGTCCGCGCGGTATGTCGGCCCCGCGCCCCGCCCGCTCGGTGACGTTCATCCGGGGGTGCCCCGTGGCTGACACCGCCGTGGCCCCCGCGATCGAACTGCCCGACAGCCTCCGCCCGGTGGACGGGCGCTTCGGCTGTGGCCCGTCGAAGATCCGTCCCGAGGCGGTCGCGGCGCTGGCCGCCAGCGGGCCGACCTACCTGGGTACGTCGCACCGGCAGAAGCCGGTGAAGGGCCTGGTAGGCCGGGTTCGGGCCGGTCTGGCCGAGCTGTTCTCCCTGCCGGCCGGCTACGAGGTCGTGCTCGGCATCGGCGGCGCGACCGCGTTCTGGGACGCGGCCGCGTTCAACCTGGTCCGCACCCGCTCCCAGCATCTGGTCTTCGGGGAGTTCGGCGGGAAGTTCGCCGACACGACGAAGGGCGCGCCGTTCCTGGCCGATCCCGCCGTCGTGTCCTCGGCGCCGGGCACGCATCCCGACTGGGCGCCGGAACCCGGCATCGACGTCTACGCCACCCCGCACAACGAGACGTCCACCGGGGTTGCCCGGCCGGTGCGCCGCCCGGTCGGTGCCGACTCCGGCGCGCTGCACCTGGTCGACGCGACCTCCGGGGCCGGCGGCCTGCCGGTAGACGTCGCCGAGACCGACGTCTATTATTTCGCTCCGCAGAAGTGCTTCGCCTCGGACGGCGGCCTGTGGACGGCGCTGATGTCGCCGGCCGCCATCGAGCGGCTCGCCGAGATCGCCGCGACCGACCGGTGGATCCCGCCGTTCCTCGACCTGACGACCGCGCGGGACAACAGCGGCAAGGACCAGACGTACAACACCCCGGCGGTGTCGACGCTGTTCCTGTTCGCCGACCAGATCGAGTGGATGCTCGGCCAGGGCGGCCTCGACTGGTGCGTGCGGCGCACCGCCGAATCGTCCTCGACCCTCTACACCTGGGCGGAGAAGACGGCGTACACGACGCCGTTCGTCGTCGACCCGGCGCAGCGTTCCCAGGTCGTCGTCACCATCGACTTCGACGGTGTCGACGCGGCGGCGGTCGCGAAGGTGCTGCGCGCCAACGATGTCGTCGACGTCGAGCCGTACCGCAAGCTCGGCCGCAACCAGCTGCGCGTCGCCTGCTTCCCGGCGGTCGACCCCGCCGACGTCGAGGCCCTCACCGCCAGCATCGACTACATCGTCGAGCGCCTCTGACCGGAGTTTCTCCGCTACGTGCCGGCGGGCCGCGGACTTAGCTTTTCCTCGGCCCGCTGGTGCGACCGGTTATGTGATCAACCAGCGTCACCACCGAACTGGACGGATTCGGCCCGCATGCTCCAGGCACACACGCGGGTGCTGCTTGGGCCGCTCGCGAGGAGGCGGCACTGTTTCTGTCGAACGGAAAACTGGTTGGAAGATTTTTGTTGTCTGGATGTCCGTAACGGCGGACCATCCGGCGTAAGTTCGCTCTTTCGATGTGGCCGGTGTGATTTTCATAGTGCCAGAGCAGCCAGACTTCGAAACACGGGTTGCTGATCGCAAGCATGACCCCAGATTTCGCCGCGAGAGAGATGCTCTGCCGCAGCTTCGCATGGGCGTCGACGTCCACCACACACCAGCACCCATCTAGGTCGTCGTCGCGGTCGCGATAAGCAAGAGCCTTCCGTACGAGTGATTCTGGATCCTTGCCGATCCCGATGACCTTTGCGCTGACCACTCGAGCGCCTGTCTCGCGCAGCGTACGCACCAGCCCATTGAAGTACTGGTACTCCGTGTTTTTTCCCTCGGTTACGATCAGGATCCGAGTGTGTTCTCGCCGAGCGCCGCGTCTTCGCCGTAGATCGCCGTTGCCGGTTGTGGCGTCCGTGGGCTCATGTCCTGGCCCCGCCGAGGACCTCGCTGAGAGCATCCGGGTCGATAATCGGTATTGCTCCATAACGTCCGCCTAGATAGCGCCTGGAGAAGTTGTCCGACGCGCGAGTGGGGTACTCGGCCAGCGAGTACAGCTCGGTCGCTCCGTCCGCGTCTTTCTCCGTGAACCAGATCTCCGCCGGCTCGAGGGTCACAGGAGATTCCGGACTCATGAACGCGGTGCCGTGTGTGGTGAAGACCAACTGCGCTCCGCTACGGTTGATCTCCGAATCCTTGAACATACCAATGAGCGCGGCTGCCAGGTGCGGATGAAGACTCGCGTCCAGTTCGTCCACAAGCAGCACGCCGCCGTGCTGGAAGGCGTGCAGCGCAGGCATCGCCAGCGCAAGCCACGCCAGCGTGCCGCTACTCTGGTCGTCCTGCGGAATCTCGAAGTCGGCCTCGTGCTTCGTCGCGTGAGTGAAAGTGAGGAACCTCTGGCCTTCGCCGAGTGCTTGCGTGTCTACTTCTTTAGGGCCAAGCGCAGCAAGTAGAATCGCCTTTTGGCGGGCGGAGATCTTTTTCGTCTCTGTTCTTACGCCAACGATTCCAATGTCGGCCATTTTCGGTAGGGCAATCGCATTCTTTTGGGAATCTTCCCGCTCGATCTGTTGCATAATCATTGCAAGTGGAAAATTTTTATCGAACTCATTGTATCGTGCATAGTAGAATTGCTGTACGATATTTTGGTGAATCATCTTGAGGAGTTTATGTTCGGCGTTGGCGGCAACCGAAAGAAAAAGGGTGCGCGGTCGCACCAGGCTTGACAGTGCCGCGTTCTCGCCGCTGAGGTTCCGGCTGAAGATAATGGATACATTTTCGGGACCGTGTCGAACGAAGAGTCGTCGGCGTCGGCCCTCGGGGTAGCTGAAAAGCCACTCCTCGTGCACGCCACGTTCGGAGCAGCGGAAGCCGTAATCGTAGCGGACGCCACCCTCCACCAGTGAGAACTCGTAGAACGAGGGGCCGCGATCCTCGGTGGGAACGAGCAGGAAAGGTTGGAATGGAAAGACTTCCCGCTCGGCCCAGGCCGTTGCGGATTTGCGGACCGCGCCGATGGCGAAGTCGATGGCGTCGAGCAGGTTGGACTTGCCTGCAGCGTTGGCCCCGTAGATGGCTGCGACACGAGTCGTGGCGGCGGCCCAGTCGCCGCCTGGGGGAGTGATTGTTCGCAAGGAGGGTGAGACGAGCGAGAGTTCCGCTTCGTCCCGGATCGACCGGTGGTTCGCCACCCGGAAGCGCAGAAGCATCCTCGGCGTCCCGTGGGCTGCAGTTTCGGGCTGGGAAATGAGCAAACTTCGCCGTTTCGGCCACGGTGACTGCACTCGATCGTACCGTTCGGGCTGGCTGTCGACCAGCGCTTCCCGCCTGGCTGGGCACGAACGCGTGAGAGACCACGATGTTCGCGAGGCTTCCGACGGGCAGCGGGGTCGTGGCTCTGGGCGGCGTGCGCAACGGCGAGGGGCCGGTGAGCTGGTAGGCTCACCGGCCCCTCGGTGGGCGATTCGAGGCCCCGTACTCTCCATGCGGGGAGCAGGAACGTGGGCCTCAGCGCAGCGGGCGCTCCGGGGCGGCCTGCGCGGCCTGGGCGGCGATCGGGTCGCTGTCGGCGTCGCTGCCCGCGGCACGCTTGTCCATCGGCGTGTACGGGCGCTGGTCGTAGCCGACGTAGAGCTGGCGCGGGCGGGCGATCTTCTGCTCGGGGTCGAGCAGGCCCTCCTCCCACTGGGCCAGCCAGCCCGGCATCCGGCCGATCGCGAACAGCACCGGGAACATCTCCACGGGGAAGCCCATGGCCTGGTAGATGATGCCGGTGTAGAAGTCGACGTTCGGGTAGAGCTTGCGGGAGACGAAGTACTCGTCCTCCAGCGCGATCCGCTCCAGCTCCATCGCCAGGTCGAGCATCGGGTTGGTCCCGGTCACCTTGAAGACCTCGTCGGCGACCTGGCGGATCACCCGGGCCCGCGGGTCGTAGTTCTTGTACACCCGGTGGCCGAAGCCCATGAGCTTCTTCTTGCCGTCCTTCACCTTGGCGATGAAGGCGGGGATGTTCTCGACCGAACCGATCTCGGCGAGCATCCGCAGGACCTGCTCGTTCGCCCCGCCGTGCAGGGGGCCGTAGAGCGCGGCGATGGCGGCGGCGGCGGCCGAGAACGGGTCGGCCTGCGAGCTGCCGACCGCGCGCATCGCGTTGGCCGAGCAGTTCTGCTCATGGTCGGCGTGCAGGATGAACAGCACGTCGAGGGCGTGCTCGAGGTTCGGGTCCGGCTCGTACTTGAGCTCGGTGGCCTTCCACATCATGTTGAGGAAGTTGCCGGCGTAGGACAGGTCGTTGTCCGGGTAGACGTACGGGAAGCCGACCGAGTGCCGGTACGAGTACGCCGCCAGCGTCGTGATCTTGGCGATCAGGCGCACGATCTGGAGGCGGCGCAGGCCCGGGTCGTCGATCGTCTTGGCGTCCGGGTAGAACGTCGACAGCGCGCCGACCGTGGACACCAGCATGCCCATCGGGTGCGCGTCGTGGTGGAAGCCGTCGATGAACTTCTTGATCGACTCGTGCACCAGGGTGTGGTGCGTGATCTCGTCTTCCCACGTCGACAGCTCGTCGGACGACGGCAGCTCGCCGGCCAGCAGCAGGTACGAGACCTCGAGGAAGCTGCTCTTCTCGGCGAGCTCCTGGATCGGGTAGCCGCGGTAGCGCAGGATGCCGGCGTCGCCGTCGATGTAGGTGATCGCGCTGCGACAGCTGGCGGTGTTGGTGAACGCCGGGTCGTAGGCCATCAAACCGAAGTCGTCGTCGCCCGTCTTGATCGAACGAAACGCGCTCGCGCGTACCGTGCCATCCGAGACCGGGATCTCGTAGGTCCTTCCGGTTCGGTTGTCGGTAACAGTCAGTGTGCTGACCTGCTCGGACACGCCGGGCTCCTCTCGCGGTGGCGATGCCGTCGGTAACGGCTCTGGCCCCAGCCGGGGCGCGCATCCGGATACGGAGCGCTCACGCCGGTTCGCTGGCTCACTATGTTCTTCCCAAGTCTGGCCGCTCTCGCCTGCACATGCGCGTGATCGGTGAGCCTCATCCCACGTGGGCTGCGCCACCCCCGATCGGGCGGCCGCGCTCGCCACCTCTGCCCCGCGGTGGGGCACGCTGGGTGAGTTTCCGGCGAGACTGCGAGCTGGTCCGTTACCTACCCGAACGGGGAGGTGTCTGTCGCCTGGCCGCCACGTACACCGGTGGCCGCCGGGCCGGTGGGCCGCCCGGCCGCGGCAAGCGGTTCCCCGGTCCCGACGCCGGCGGCGCGCAGCCAGGTCAGCACGGCGAGAACTCGGCGGTTGTCGTCCGCGGAGGCCGGCATCCCGAGCTTGTTGAACACCCCCGCGATGTGGTTCTCGACGGTCTTCGGCGCGAGATGCAGCCGGCTGCCGATGCCCTGGTTGGAGCGCCCCTCGGCCATGTGCCCGAGCACCGAGCGCTCCCGGGGGGTCAGTCGGGCCAGCTCGTCCGAGTGGCGCCGATGGGCGAGCAGGCCGGCGACGATCTCCTCGTCGAGCACCAGCCGGCCCTCGGCAACCCGCCGCAGGGCGTCCTGCAGCGCCCCGACGTCGTCCACCCGGTCCTTCAGCAGGTAGCCGAGGCCTCCGCTGCCGTCGCCCAGAAGACGCAGCGCATAGGGCGTCTCGGCATAGGTCGACAGCATCAGGACAGCGGTCCCGGGATGCTGGACGCGGATCCGCTCCGCGGCCACCAGACCCTCGTCGGTGAACGTCGGTGGCATCCGAATGTCCAGGATCACCGCATCCGGCCGGGTCTCCGGCAGACCTTGTACCAGCTCGTTCGCATCGGCGTACTGTGCGACGACCTCGACGCCCGAGCTGGTCAGCAGCATCGCCAGACCCTCGCGGAACAACGTCGAGTCATCCGCGATCACTACCCGCATGGATCGATCCCCCCTTCGTCGAGCGGTACTACATGTCGCACCCTTGGCGCGGTGACGGCGGTGCCGCTCCATCCCGACGACGCCGTGGCGGGTGGGTCGCACGGAATGTCCGCGACGAGCCGGGTGCCGCCACCGGACGGGCTGGTGATCTCCAGGGTGCCACCGAGGGCTCGTACCCGGTCGGTGAGGCCGGCCAACCCACCACCGTCGACCGTCGTGGCGCCGCCCTTGCCGTCGTCGGCGACGACGGCGCGGACGACCTCGCCGACGCGGCTGACCGTCACCACCGCGTGCGCCGCGCCGGCATGCTTGACCGTGTTCGTGAGCGCCTCGCAGATCGTGTAGTACACGCCCGCTTCCAGGACGGCGCTGAACCGCTCCGTCGTGACGTCCAGGCCGACGTCCAGCGGCAGCGTGTTCGTGACGGCCTCCAGAGCCGGTCGCAGGCCACCCTGGCTGAGCTGGGCCGGGTGGATGCCCCGGGCCAGGCTGCGCAGATCCGCGAGGGCATGGCGCAGGTCCTCCCGGGCAGCATCAATGGCCGAGATCGTATCGGGATCGGTTGCCTTCGTCCGGGCGAGTCCGAGTCTGGTGGCCAGAGCCAACAGGCGTTGTTGGGCGCCGTCGTGCAGATCCCGTTCGAGCCGTCGACGTTCGTGCAGGCCCGCCTCGACGAGCCGGGCGCGGGAGGAGCGAACCGCGTCGAGCTGCGCGGCCACCGTGGCGTGCAGCCGGGCGTTCTCCAGCGCCAGCACGCAGGTCTGCACCGCGGCTGTGACCAGGTCGCGGTTTCGGCGCATCGCCGGTGCGGCGATGATCATCGCGAGCGGGCTGCCGGTCGACGTTCGCAGTTCCGTGATGACGTCCGCCGCGTGCGGACCAGGTGGTCGACGGGTCGTGCCGGTGGCGTCGACGTGGTGTTCCTCCTCGGGCAGCCAGAGGAGGATCTCGGCGGAGTCGTCGTCCAGGGCGTTGCGCAGCGCCGACTGCACCGCGCCCACGGTCGGCGGGTTCGGCAGGGTGGCGAGCTGCTGCGCGATCCGGGCCCGGACGAACACCCGGCGCAGGACCGCCGCCGCGAACGCCAGCGGGATGGTCAGCAGCGTGAGCGACACGGCCGCGAACTCCGGGCCGATGTAGGGGCTGCTCGGGTTGTAGGCCACGGCATTGATCGTCGCCGCGATGAGGAAGGCCACCAGCAGCGCGAGCGCCACCGGCCGGAAGATCCGTCGGTCGAGTTCGGAGTACCGCCGCAGGCGGTTCCGGACGACCAGCAGGAACAGGACGCTGAGCGCGACCGTCAGGACATCCAGCACGTCGACGACCAGATGGAACGTGCCGATGTCGATCGGTGAGCCGTACCACCAGACGTCCGAGTTCTCCCGATACCCGAACCAGGCGGGCCGGGAGATGCCGATCAGTCCCAGGCTGGCCAACGGGATGATCAGCACGGCCGCGGCGAGCAGGGCCCGCTCGCCGTTGTTGCGCAGCCGACCGGTGGGGTAGCGCAGGACGCCCCAGCCGATGCAGATCCAGAAGTGCGAGTAGGCGAAGGTCGACAGCAACGCTGACGGGCCCGTCTCCCAGCCCGCCGTCCACGACAGCGGCCAGAGCAGGCCGCCCAGCGCGAGCGCGCCGGTCACGCTGCCGAGCGTCTCCTCGCCGTTGAGCATGGCGGCGGTCAGCACGAAGGCCAGTGCCACGGCCACGTTGACGCTGGCGGCGAACGGGCTGGGCCCGAAGGACCGCCACTCGCAGGCGATCGAGAGGGCAGCCGTCACCGACCCGCTGACAGCCAGGCACAGGGAGCGGTGCTTCGCGGCGCAGGCGGAGAGGCGGTCGGGGAGGCGCGGATGAGGCACGTCAGTCGACGCTATGTGGCCAGAAACTCACCCGACAAGGGTCGCACACGCGTTGGCCCAAGCTGCGGGTTACCCCGCAATCTTGTCGTGGGGAACCCCTGGCCCACGGTGGAGCTGGCCCCGAAGTCAGGGACTGGTGCCAGGGTGGAGCCTGGAGGCACGGATCGTCGTCCACCGCGGTCGTCCGCGCAGGGGCATCGGACCGCGTCGGGGTCGGCTACCGCCGGGGGGTGGCTGGCCCCGACGGCCGTCCGGGCCGGAATGCGAGGGCCCCTCCCAATCCGAATAGTACCTGCGAGTACCGTCGGACAATGGAGACCGGGACGGCGCGCGACGCCGAACTCGCGTCCGCGCTGCGACTGTCGGTGATGCGTCTGTCCCGACGGATGCGCCAGGAGCGATCGAGCCAGCTCACCCCCACGCAGACGTCGGCCCTCGCCTCGCTGGAGCGGCGTGGGCCCATGACACTGGGTGAGATTGCCGCCCACGAGCGGGTCCAACCGCCGTCGATGACGCGAGTGATCGCCCATCTGGCCCTGGAAGGCCTGGTGGAACGCCGGTCCCATCCCACCGACGGGCGGCAGGTGATCGTCGAGGTGACTGACCGGGGACGGGCGCTGCTCAGCGACGACCGGCGGCGCCGGGACGAGTGGCTCACCGACCAGCTGGCCGCGTTGACCGCGGACGAGGTGGCCGCGTTGACGCGGGCCGCACCCGTCCTGGAGGCGCTCGCCGGCTCCTGACGGCCGGGTCGGTCAGGTCGGTCAGAGCTCGACCCAGCCGCCCCGGCGTTGGGAGGTACCGGCGGCGGCGATCAGCCGGTTCGCCGCGAGCAGGTCGTGGAACGTCGCGCCCCGCACGAGCCGGGTGTCGTCGAGCTCGGTGACCCGCACGACATCGTAGGTCGCCTCCATCAGGCCGGGGCGGGCGGTCGCGGCGGCCGGCATGACCAGGTCACGCACCCCGTCGACGTCCTGGCGGCGGATCCGGCGCCCCTGCACGACGACCCGGCCCGCCTCGCCGCACACGGTGATCGTGGCCGTGTCGAGATGTCCGTTCATCCGTTCGTTGACCAGGACGGTGGCTCCGCTCGAGGTGAGCAGGGCCAAGGTCACCGGCGCGTCCGGGGTCAGGGTGGGGGCGGGCATCGCCGCCGGGTCCGCGCAGACCGCCAGCACCTCCCCGCACCAGCGCATGATGAGGTCGACGATCTCGACGCGGCCGTTCGGCCCGGTCGGCGCCCCCACGACGGTCATCTGGGTCAGCCGGCCGAGCGAGGACACGGTGGCCGCGACGTGCGTCGCCGCCGGCCAGGCTCGCCCGTCCAGAGCGACGACGTGGGCGAGGTCGCCCTCCTCGGCGAGGTCGGCGACGGCGCGCAGGGTTTCCGCCTCGGCGCTGGCCGGGCCGGCGAGCAGCACGTGTAGGCCGACCTCGGCCGACCGCCGGGCGATGATGTCGGAGCCGGGCGGGCGGGTCTCCACGCAGACCGCCTCGATGTCGTCGGACAGCATGGCGATCGGATCGGCGTAGGCGCGGGGGACCCCCGCCTCCGCGGCCCAGGCGAGCGACTCGAGGGGTTCCGGTGCCAGCAGGCCGACCACGTCGACGCCGGCCTCCCGCAGCACCCCGGCCGTGGTGCTGTCGGACCCGTCGGTGACCAGGGCCATGGCGAGGGGCAGATCGGGCTGGCGGCGCCGGTGGGTGCGGCGCTGTTCCCGCCAGCTCACGGACAGCACCGGATCACGCGGTGGCACCATCTCGGGAAGCGTCGTCACGGTTCGATAGTGCCCCCGCCGGGTCGCTCTGGTGGGCAGCAGCGCCAATTGTCACGCGGAGCTGACGGTGTCGGGATGCGCGCCGCCGGCTCGGCCGAGGAGGTGGGGCCACGATGACACGCAGACTCAGCTCGGGCACCCGCGCCATCCTGAGGACGGCCCGACCCGGCGCGTCCGCCCGCACCGCGGACGGACGCGATCCGGACAGCCCGGGGACACCGCGCTGACCGCCCGGCTGTTCGTCGCCGTACTGCCACCGGCAACCGTCGTCGACGCGTTGGCCGTCGCGACGGCTCGGGCCCGGCGGGCGGCGCCCGAACTCCGCTGGTCCGGGAGTGACCGGTGGCACGTCACCCTCGCGTTCCTCGGCCCGGTGCCGGACGAGCGGCGGGTGGAACTCGACGACCGGCTTGCCCGGGTGGCCCGCCGGCACGCCCCGATCCCGGTGGAGACCGTCGGCGGGGGGCGGTTCGGCGACCGTGTCCTGTGGACCGGCGTGCGCGCGGTGGCGGGCGGCGCGGCCGGGCTGACGGGGACCTCGATCGGCGGAGATCGGGCCCTGGTCGCGCTGGCGACGGGGGTGCGACGGGCGGTGGAGCGCGCCGCGGTCATCGGCGCGGACAGCCGGCCGCTGCGCGCCCACCTCACCCTCGCCCGGGTGCCCGGCTCCGTCGATCGTGACCTGGAGACGCTGGTCGGGCTGCTGCGGGCCGACGTGGCGCCGCTGCCGTGGACCGTCGACCGGATCGTGCTCATGCGCAGCGTCGACGGCCCGCCGGGCAGCCCCGTGGACTACCAGGAACAGGCCTCCTGGCGGCTGACCGGCCGCCGAGGGCCGGCCTGACCGGTCCTGCGGTGTGCGGGCCTGGACCGGGGCCCGGTCACCGCGGGACCGGGCCCCGGTCAGGGCTCCAGCGTCGGGTCCACAGGGCGGTAGCGGTAGCCGACCCGGCGGATCGTCTCGATGCGGTGCCGGTGTTCCGTACCGAGCTTGCGCCGCAGCCTGGTGACGAGAACGTCGACGGTGCGCAGGTCGGGAGCGGAGTCGTCGTCCACCCGCCGTCCCCACACCGTGGACAGCAGGGCCTGGCGGCTGTGGGCCTTCTCCGGGTTGTTGACGAAGAAGTCCAGTACCTCGAATTCCAGGTAGGTGAGCTGCAGGGCCCGGCCGTCCACGGTCGCGAGCCAGGTGGTGCGGTCGATCCACACGCCACGGCGGGGCGGGGCCGCCGGTTCGGCGGGCCGGATCGGCCGGGTGGCGAGCCGGGCATGGTTCGGCGGGGTGGGCAGCGGTGTGCGGGGCAGGGTCGCGGTCCCGGCGGCTGAGCGGGACGGCAGGGCCGCCAGGCGGGGCGCCCGGTACGGGAGGACGGTCGTTTGCGGGGACATCGCTGGCCTTTCGGTCAGTGGTATGTCCGGTTGCCGGGAGCCAGATGGTCGCGGGCCGGATGGTCGGAGTCCGGAGGGGTGGATCATCGATCTGGTCCGGTGGACCTGCGCCGGCCCGCCCCGTCTCCGCTGACAGGGGCGTCTGGAGGCTGGTCCTACCGGTGTCGCACAGGGGATCCGGGTGATCGCGGTGACTGCGTCGGGATCGATCCGCCGCGCGGCGGTGTCAGCGGCTCCGGGATACGCGGGCCGGCCTGACGCTCGGGGGATACGGCGGTGTTCGATCGGTCCGGGCCGGCGGCAGGGCGGCCGGCGGGTGCTCAGCCAGCCGGACAGGCAGCCGAGGCGACGCGGAGCAGATCGATGTGGCTCCGGGTGACCAGGATCAGCCGCTTCAACACAAGAGCAACGGAAACACACGGTTCCGGTTGTAGCCAAGGGCAGTTAACTGTGACTTGCTTCACATAGTCGGCCGGGGAAGTGGAGAATGGGCCGGAAAGCTGGCCGAAACCAGCTCCAGCGGCGCGCCGTCACCCGGTGGCCCGCCAGCCGCAGGCCGGCAGCGCGCCCGCTGTCCGCCTTCCGCCTTCCGCTGGGCGCTGGGCGGGCGGCCGGGACCGCTTCCGTCCGCCGGGAACCGGGCCGCCGGTGGACCGGAGTAGCGTCAGCCGGGATGAACTCTCCAGCCAGCGGAGACGGTGCCGCCGGGGACAGCGCGCGCGGTAACGCCGCCCCGGCCACACCCGACGCGGCCGGCCCCGTGCCGCCGGCCCACGCCTCGCCGGTCGGCGCCTCGCGGGTCGACACGATCGACGATCTGCCCGCGCCCGAGCCGCTGCCCTACGACGGCGTCGCCTCGGTGGCCGTCGGGACCGTCCTGTGGGCGCTCGCCGCCGTCGTCATGCTGTTCTTCCTCGACGATCTGCGCGACGACGGACACCTGTGGTGGCTGGCAACGGCGATCTGCGGCTTCGTCCTCGGTCTGGCCGGCCTGTGGATCGTCGTCCGGCGCCCGAGCCGCCTGCGCTGAGCGTCGCGCCGGCGGCCACGGCGCGAGGCCGCCGGCGGGGGCGGCGGTCAGGTCTCGTCCAGGTCGTCCTCCGCCCCGCGGAAGGCAGCGCCGTGCGGGTCGCGGAGCTCGGCGGCGAGCGCGTGCCGGCGATCCCACTGGCCGCCCCGCCAGGCGAGTGCCCGCGCCAGCGCGTCCGGCCCCGCCTGGGCGTCCACGTGCACCTCGCCACCGATCCCGCCGACCACCCGCCACGGCACCGGGGTCGGCCGTCCGGACAGGTCCTCGACCAGCAGGGGGCGGTGCACGAGGTAGGGCGTGCCGTCCGGGGCACGTCCCGACTCCTCGGCGGTGGAGACGACGTCGCAGGGACCCGTCTCGGCGGCCAGCGGCACCCCGAGGACGTGCGCGACCTCGGCGGCCCGGTCGAGCGGCAGCCGTAGCGCCCCGCGGCCGCCCACCAGCCGGAGCAGGTCCGGGGCGTCCACGACCACGGCCTGCTCGCCCGGCACGACCCCGTCGGGCGTCCGCACGGTCAGGGGTGGATCGAACCGCTCGTCCCGGGCGGTCCGGTGGGGCGCGGCCAGCATCCGGGCGACGGCGTCGACCGCCGCGATGTACAGGATCCGCGCGGCGGCCCACGGGATCTCCCGGTCGGCGTCCCCGAGCCGGTCGAGCAGGTCCATCACCGCACCCAGGTCGCCGAGGACGTCGTCGAGGGTCAGCCGGGCGCCGAGATGGCGAAGGAAATCGTCGTCGACCCCGTCGAGCGGAGCCGCGGGGGCGAACAGCCCGGCGAGCAGCGGATCCGCCGTGGCCAGCAGCAGTTCACGGGGCGGCAGCGCCGGACCGCCGAGCACCGGCAGCACCGCGTGCCGGGCCAGCCACCAGCGGGTGTAGGACGGCTCCGGGGTGAACACGACCTCGCGCAGCGGCGGCCGGGCCAGGTGGGCGAGTGCCTGCGGCCAGGACCGCGGGTTGACGAGCTCGAGGTCGCGGACCGCCGTGAACACGCCGATCATCGCCGGTGCCGGCGGCCCACCGGCCGGCGGACGGCGCAGGTTCACCGAGTCCCCCGGCGCGCCGTGATCGCCGGCGGCGACGTCGTCCACCCAGGTGTCGCTGTCGTCGAGGTCGAGCAGGATCTGCTCGTCGGCGTCCAACGGCAGGTCGTAGGCCCGCAGCACGCCGAACGAGTGCAGCACGCCGACCCGTTCGAGCACCTCGGCGGGCCAGGCCCGGGCCAGCTCGGCGGACAACGTCGAGAACGGGGCGTCCTCGTCGAGGACCTGATCCAGCGGACCCCCGGCGACGAGCAGCTCGCCGGCCGTGGCGAACTCGCCGTCGGCGCTCGGCAGCAGCAGGTCCTCCAGCCAGTCGAGGCCGGTCGCCTCCTCGCCGGCGTCCCGGGCGAGCGCCAGCACGGCGCCGGCCAGGGCGAGCAGATCGTCCGGATGGTCGTCAGGGTCGGCGTCGAGGACGGCCTCCCGGACCGCAGGGTCGCGCAGCACCCCTGCGGGGGTGCCCTCCACCGCGCCCAGGGTTCGCAGCGCGTCGCGGGCGGCGTCGGCGCATGCCTCGGGATGGACCACCCGCAGCGGCAGGCCGGAGCGGACGAGGGCCACGATGTCGAGGTCGGGGGTGGGCAGCAGGGTGCCCCGCGGGCCGGTGACCATCCGGACGCCCAGAGCGGCGTCCTCGTCCATCACCTCGGCGAGGGGCACCGGCAGCGCGCCGAGCGCATCGCGGTCAGGCGCGCTGACCAGCAGCGAGTAGATCCGTCCCCACCAGTGCGGCGGACGGGTGGCACCGGACAGCAGCTCGACCAGCGTGGCGCTGTCCACCCGGCGCACCCCCAGCAGGTCCAGCGCCGACCGCCACCGCCGGGAGGCGTAGGACGCCGGCAGCAGGCCGGGCACGAGCGCCGCGTCGTCGATCCCGTCGTCGATCCCGTCGGTGGGCCCGTCCGCGGACGTGTCGGCGGGTTCGCCCAGCAGCTCGGTGACCGCGTCGGTGGCGGGTCCGAGATCGCAGACCGAGCACTCCCAGCCGCGCCGGCCGCCGGGGAACAACGCCGCCTCGGGGAGCTGCCGCAGCAGGACGTCCCGCAGCCGCCCGTCGACCTCTCCGCGCGGCAGCCCGGTCGGGACGATGGCCAGGGCGGTCCGCGGGTCGGGTGCCCCGATTCGGGCGACGCCTGACCTGGCTGCACCGCTGTCCGTGGCCGCGTTCTGGGCAGGTTCGTCCAGTGCGTCCCCGGTGCCCAGACAGGCGGCGAGTGCAACGATGGCCGCGGCGAGTTCGTCGGTCAGCCAGTCGCGCAGCGGGCCGGCGATGGTGTGCCGCCGGGAGGGGTCCAGCGGCAGCTCCACGCTGGCAAGGACGGGCAGGGACAGCGGCTCGTCGGTAGGCTGAGGGGCACGCAGCACCCGGGCGACCCCGTCCGGCCAGTCACCGTCGGGAACCATCGCCCGGGCAGTGAAGCCGGTGCGCTGACGTTCCTCGACGGGCCGGTCGGCCAGCAGTCGGGCGGGAATCGTGCCGAGCCGGGCAACACCGCGCCACCGCTCACCGTTCAGGTCGGCGATCGCGACCTGCTGGCGTGGCGTGTTCTGCCCGCCCGGGTCGGCCCGTTCGCCGTCCGGACCGCCGCGGATCCACCGGCAGGTAATCGTCCGCATCTCGCCATCGACATCGACAGTGATCTCGCCCGGCCCGCCGAGGACCAACGGCAGGGTCGGATCGAGGCCCCCGAGCAGGGTCCGCGCCAGCTCCGCCGCCGCCGCGTCGCGCAGTGGCAGGCGCACCACGGTGTCGTAGCCGGGCGGGGGCGGCGGGGCGGTGATCGCGAACGGCAGCCGGAGGATCGGCGCGGCTCCGTCCCGTCGGGCCAGCTCCGCGGCCAGGCCCGTCGCCGGGCCACCGGTCGCGCCGCCGCCTTCCGTCGCCGGATCGAGATTTGTTACGTCGCCATTCGTTACGTCGCGTCGAGTTTCGTTGTCGACGTCCTGGTGAAGGCCGGGGCGCAGCGCGGTGACGGCGTCGATGGCGGCGGTTCGCGACCAGGCGACCCCGGTCGCGGGCTGGTCGGTGGCGGGCTGGTCGGTGGCGGCGACAGCCGAGACGATTGAGGGCTCATCCGTCACCGCCAGGACGGCCGCGAACCCGGCTCCGAAGCGCCCGATGGCCGTGGTGTCCCGCTTGGAGGAGGCGCGCAGGGTCGACAGAGCCTCGACCCCGGCGGCCGACAGCGGCGCGCCGGTGTTGGCGACCTCCAGGAGGCCGCCGGGTCCGGCACCCGGCGCGGTCGGAAGCGTGGTCAGCCGCAGGTACGTCCGCGCCGGGACGCCGGCCTCGCGGGCGGCGTCGAGCGCGTTCTGCAGCAGCTCGACCACGAGACGGTCGCGGTAGGCGCCGAGGGCCGCGTCCTCCTCGGCGTTCGCGTCCTCCCGGAAGCGGGCCGGCGAGGCGCCCCACGAGTCGAGCACCCGCCGCCTGATCGCGTCGGCCCCGTATCTGTCGGTCCCATACCCGTCGGCCGCAGCGCGTGCGGTGGTCACTGACACGGCTCCATCCTTGTCCCCGCCGCTCGGTCGGGGCGGCACCGGTCCGCGCGGGCAGGTCGCGCCGGCGCCGGGCAGCGTGAGGAGCGGGGCGGTCGGCCGGCAGGATGGATGGATGGCTCCCCGAACCCGTCGGCGGGACGCTGCGGCGGCCGTGCCCGAACTCGCCGATGCCGTCCTGGCCCAGTGGCAGAAGATCGTCGACGTGGTCGCCGTCCTGCCGGACGATGCGCTGGCCGCGCCGAGCGTCCTGCCCGGCTGGACCACCGCGGACCTGGTCATGCATGTCGCCAGGTCCGCGACGGCGGTGACCGAGGCCCTCGCCGAGGTGCTGCCAGGCACGGCCCCGGCCGCCGCCCGGCTGCCTGCCGGGCCTGCCGGCCGTCCCGTCCCGGCGACGGACTACCTGAGCGGAACCGGGGTGCGGGCCGAGGAGGTCGCGGGCACCGCTCGCCGGCTGGCGACGGCGGTGGGGGAGGCCGAGGCACGCCCGCGCCTCGCGGCCGAGGTCGCCACGGCAAGGGCGGCGCTTGCCCGACTCGCCGGCCCCGGTCCGCTGCCCGGCCCCGGGCCCGGGCCCGACCTGGAGATCAGCACGGATCCGCTGGTCATGACGCCGGGCGGGCCGATGGTGATGACGGAGTTTCTGCGCACCCGGGCAGTCGAGGCGGTCGTGCACGGGCTGGACCTCGGCGTCGAGCCGGAGCGGCCGGCGCTGCGGCTCGCCACCAGGCTGGTCGCCGAGCTGTTCGCCGCGCGGGTCCCGGGCCACGCGGTCGAGCTGCGGGTCCCGCCGTTCGCCGCCGTCCAGATCGTGGCAGGCCCCCGTCACACCCGGGGCACGCCGCCGAACGTCGTCGAGGCCGGCCCTGTCCCCTTCCTCCTGGTCTGCGCCGGGCGGCTGGCCTGGGCCGAGGCGGTCGCCGACGGCCGGATCACCGCCAGTGGGGAACGTGCGGACCTCTCCGAACACCTGCCGCTGCTCTGACGGCTCGGCGCCACCGGGTCCTTGCCGGGTCCACGCCGGCTCCATGTCGATGTCCGGCAGGTCCGGGTGGGGTGGCAGGTCCGGCAGGCACCGCACGAGTAGCAAGGGCCGATGTGCGTCGTCGCTGCTAGCGTGGACGTTGGTTGCTGCCGGGCGAGGCGGTGGCCGGGCCCCGCCCGCGGCGTGTCCCGTCCCCGCGGTGGACGGGCTCGGCGCGGACGCGCGATCCGGCGCCCGCCGCCTCCTGCCGGTGTCCCTGACCAGTCGAGGAGTCCTGGTGTCAGACGTCGCCGCTCGCAACGGCTCCCCTGAGGCGTGGTCCGAGCTGTCCGACGATCCCGGTCCTCGGGACGCCTGTGGCGTCTTCGGAGTCTGGGCTCCCGGCGAGGATGTCGCTAATCTCACCTATTACGGACTGTATGCGTTGCAGCACCGTGGCCAGGAGGCGGCCGGCATCGCGGTCGGTGACGGGCGCACGGTCGTGGTCTTCAAAGAGCTCGGGCTCGTCGCGCAGGTCTTCGACGAGGTGAAGCTGTCCAGCCTCAGCGGCCACGTCGCCGTCGGTCACACCCGCTACTCGACGACGGGCTCCTCGACCTGGGAGAACGCCCAGCCGTCCTATCGCACCTCCCGCTACGGCGGCCCGATCGCGCTCGGCCACAACGGCAACCTGACCAACATCGTCCAACTGGCCCGGGAACTCGGCGCCGGCCGGGACCGGCTGCGGGCGACCACCGACTCGGACCTCATCACCGCGATGCTCGCGGACCATCCCGGCCCGACCCTCGTCGACGCGGCGATGGCCGTGCTGCCCCGGCTCGCCGGCGCGTTCTCGCTGGTCTTCTCGGACGCCTCGACCCTGTACGCGGCCCGGGACGCGCACGGCATCCATCCGCTCGTGCTCGGCCGCCTCGCCGAACATCCCGACGGGGCGTGGATCGTGGCCAGCGAGACGGCGGCCCTCGACATCGTCGGCGCGACCTTCGTGCGGGAGGTCCAACCCGGCGAGATGATCGTCATCGACGCGGACGGTGTGCGCTCGCACACCTTCGCCACCGCCAATCCGCACGGCTGCCTGTTCGAGTACGTCTACCTTGCCCGGCCGGACACCGCGATCGCCGGCCGCTCGGTGCATGCCACCCGCGTCGACGTCGGCCGCCAACTGGCGCGGGAGGCCCCGGTCGACGCGGACCTGGTCATCCCCGTGCCGCAGTCCGGGGTGCCCGCCGCCGTCGGGTACGCGGAACAGTCCGGCATCCCGTTCGGCGAGGGCCTGGTCAAGAACTCCTACGTGGGACGCACCTTCATCCAGCCGTCCCAGACGATCCGCCAGCGCGGCATCCGGCTGAAGCTGAACCCGCTGCGCGAGGTCATCGAGGGCCGCCGCCTGGTCGTCGTCGACGACTCGATCGTGCGGGGCAACACCCAGCGCGCGCTGGTGCGGATGCTGCGCGAGGCGGGCGCCGCCGAGGTCCACATCCGGATCTCCTCCCCACCGGTGCGCTGGCCCTGCTTCTACGGCATCGACTTCGCCACCCGGACCGAGCTCATCGCCAGCGGCGCGGGGGTCGAGGAGATCCGGGTCTCGCTCGGCGCGGACTCGCTGGCCTACGTCTCGCTGGACGGCCTGATCGAGGCCTCCCACCAGCCGGCCGGATCCCTGTGCCGGGCCTGTTTCGACGGCGAGTACCCGGTGCCGCTGGCCGAGACCGACAAGCTTGGCAAACACCGGCTGGAGGAGACCGGCGGGGCGCGCACCACCGCCGAGATGATCGCCGAGGCGATGCGCCGCGAGGTGACGCTGGGCATGAACGGCGCCGATCCGTCCCCGGACGGGCACGACGCCGATCTGGCCGAGGCGAGGCCGGCGTGACCTCGGGGGAGCGGACGTCCTACCGCGCGGCCGGGGTGGACGTCGTCGCGGGGGACCGAGCGGTCCACCTCATGCGTGGGCACGTGGCCAGGGCCACCCGTCCGGAGGTGGTGGGCTCGCTCGGTGGTTTCGCCGGGCTGTTCGCCCTGGACACCAGCCGGTACCGGCAGCCGCTGCTCGCGTCGTCCACGGACGGCGTCGGCACCAAGATCGCGATTGCCCGGGCGCTCGACACCCACGACACGGTCGGCATCGACCTGGTCGCCATGGTCGTCGACGATCTCGTCGTCTGCGGGGCCGAGCCGCTGTTCCTGCTCGACTACATCGCCTGCGGCAGCCTCGTGCCCGAACGGATCGCCCAGATCGTCGCGGGGATCGCGACGGGCTGCGAGCAGGCCGGGGCGGCGCTGGTCGGCGGGGAGACCGCCGAACACCCCGGGCTCATGGGCAGCGACGACTACGACCTGGCCGCGACGGGGGTCGGGGTCGTGGAGGCCGACGCCGTGCTGGGGCCAGAGCGCGTCCGGCCCGGGGACGTGGTCGTCGCGATGGCCTCATCCGGCATCCACTCCAACGGCTTCTCGCTCGTACGTCACATCCTGAGCGGTCCCGTCGATTCTGACCAGCCCGGCGGGGTCTCGGTGGCCGCTGCGGCCGGGCTCAGGTCGTACGTCCCGTCTTTGGGCGAACCGCTGGGCAACGCCCTGCTCACCCCGACCCGTATCTACGCCAAGGACTGCCTGGCGCTGGCGGCGGCCGTCGAGGTGCACGCCTTCGCCCACATCACCGGCGGCGGGCTCGCGGCGAACACCGCCCGGGTGATCCCCGCCGGCCTGGTCGCGACGCTGGACCGGGCGACCTGGCCGGTGCCGCCGATCTTCGCGCTGCTCGCGGAGCGGGGCGAGGTCGCCCAGCCGGACATGGAGAACACGTTCAACCAGGGTGTCGGGATGGTCGCGGTGCTCGCGCCGGAGGCCGCCGGGGACGCCCTGGCGCTGCTCGCCGAGCGTGGCGTGCCGGCGTGGCTCATCGGCTCGATTGGCGAGCAGTCCCCGGCTGCGGCCAAGGGAAGCGGCGGCGCGGTCGAGGCCGCAACTGGCGAGGGTCGGGACTCCGCCGGCGCGCGGCTGATCGGCCGGCACCCCGCCTGACAGCAGAGGCTGCCCGGCCGCGAGCGACCTGCGCGCGGCCACGGCCGTGGCCGCGCTGATGCGCCCAGCGAGGCCGCTCGGCTGTACCCACCGGCTTCTGCCCATGGCAGATCGGCGTGGCTGCCGTGACAGGCTCGCGGGCAGCAGGGCATGGGCCACTCTCAGACCACGCCACTATGCGGCGTCAGCCGGCCAGGCCGGAGGCGCCACGGTATGACAGTGATCGCCCAGACCGGAGCCTGGGCGACTGCTGTCGGCGACGACACCGCGGTGAGCCTTCCGCGGCGGGGCGATTAACGGCGTGACGCTACTCAGCGCGAGGAACGACGATCATCCTCGTCGTCTGCGTAGGCGTCATAGCCATAATCGTCATCTGTATGTGCTTCGTCGCTGGTGCTCTCGCGCGTCGAGCCCGCGCCCAGATCCGCCTTCAATCGGTCGAGATCCATATTGGGCGAGTTGTACTTGAGCTCGCGGGCGACTTTCGTCTGCTTGGCCTTAGCTCGGCCGCGCCCCATGGCTCGACCCCCTCGAACATGACGACGGGGACCCGCCCCGGTGCTCTCACTGTCTCGTGCTTCCCGAGACTACAGGGACCGGAGCCCTCTCGGCACGCCAACCCGACAGTTGCCTGTCCTCGGACAAGATGTCCACGATCGGAAGCGCTCCGTGAAGCCGCCTGTCCTGCGGTTCACGTGGGGGATCGGGGCCGCCCGGCGGGCCGGCCGAGAGATGGCCGACCCCCGTCCTATGTGGCGACCGTCACGTTTTGCTGGACGCCGGGAACCGGCGCCCACGGGCTGACTGCCGCCCCCCGACTGCCGCCCCCCGACTGCCGCCCCGACGGCAGGACCGCGCCGCTGGGTGCCCCAGCCCCACCACGCCCCAGCCGCCCGACCCATGCAGGCCCTGTCCGGCTGCGCCCCGCCTCCGCCGGATCCGACCGCTACGCCCAAGAAGGGCGCTCAGAACGCCGTGGACCGCGCGGACGACCGCCGGCGAGGTAGGCCGCACCAGCGCGGCGGCCAACCCGGACAGGACCGACGAAACGGCCCCTACGGCAGCAGGAAGCGGCGTAGGCGCCCCACATCGGCCATCCGGCGCTCGGCGAGCCGTTCCGCGGCTTCCACCGGTGTCACGTTCTCGTC
The DNA here is from genome assembly GCF_023243045.1 of Frankia sp. AgB32. Taxonomy (GTDB): domain Bacteria; phylum Actinomycetota; class Actinomycetes; order Frankiales; family Frankiaceae; genus Frankia. The sequence continues at coordinate 51,949 of NZ_JALKFX010000027.1, read as the reverse complement.
GTCCGCGAGGCGGAACACCTCGGCGGTCGTGTCGAGGATCCGGGCGGCCCGCGCCCGCGCGCGCTGGGGCGAGTACCCCTCGATCTCGTCGGCGACCTGGATGAGACCGCCGGCGTTCACCACGAAGTCGGGCGCGTAGAGCACCCCGGCGTCCGCGAGCCGCTGGCCGATCCCGGGCGTCGCGAGCTGGTTGTTGGCGCCGCCGCAGATGACCGCTGTCCGCAGCCGGGCGACGGTGTCGTCGTTCAGGGCGCCGCCCAGCGCGCAGGGGGCGTAGACGTCGAGCTCGAGATCAAGCAGCTTGTCCGGATCATCGACGATCTCCACCTTGGGCGCGTCGGCGGCGAGCCGGGCCAACGCCGACTTGTCCACGTCGGTCGCCACCACCGAGGCGCCGTCGTCGACGAGATGCGCCGCGAGCCGGCTGCCGACCTTGCCGACACCGCTGATCCCGACCCGCCGCCCGCTCAGGCTCGGCGTCCCCCACCGGTGCCGCGCGGCCGCGCGCATGCCCTGGAACACCCCGAAGGCGGTCAGGACGCCGGAGTCCCCCGCCCCGCCGTGCTCCGGGGAGCGGCCCGTCACCCAACGCGTCTCCCGGGCGATGACGTCCATGTCGGCGACGTAGGTGCCGACATCGCAGGCGGTGATGTAGCGACCGCCGAGCGAGGCGATGTGGCGGCCGAAGGCTCGCAGCAGCGCCTCGGACTTGTCCCGGGTCGGGTCGCCGATGATGACCGCCTTGCCGCCGCCGAGATCCAGCCCGGCGCAGGCCGCCTTGTAGGCCATCGCCCGGGAGAGCGCGAGCGCGTCGGCCAGGGCGGCGCCGTCGTCGTCGTACGGGTGAAAGCGGGTGCCACCCAGGGAGGGGCCGAGCGCGGTCGAGTAGACCGCGATGATCGCCCGCAGGCCGGTGGCTGGATCCGAGCACAGCAGCACCTGTTCGTGTTCGCGAACAGCGCCGAACAGCGATGACATCACGCACCTCCTGGCGGCTGGCCGACCTGGCCACGCGCCGGACGGCGCGCGCCCGGACCGGCCCGCCGAGCCCGCTCGCCGCAGCGCGCAACCGCGCCGCACGGCGCCCGGTACGGTGCCGGTCAGCACCCGGTCGCCCCTTGGCGCACCCTACGGCGGCGGTAGGCCGGACGGCGCCCGGTTGGTCGTGCCAGGATCGAGCCATGCCAGGTTCCAGGGCATCCGCGTGGGTGTCGTCTGCGGCGCCCCGGCGCTCGTTGAGGGACTTGTCCCGATATGGCGGGCGCGCCGTGCGGGCGCGTCCGGTGCTGCCCCCGAGGATCGCCGTGGGGCCGGGCCCGCGTCGGCGGCCAGCGGCGGCCGTGGCGCTCGCGGCGGTCCTGGGGAGCTGAGATGGCTGTCGTCTCGCCCGCGGCCTATCTGCGGGTGTATGAGCCCCTTGCCGCGTTTCCGGTCGCCGAGCGCGGTCGCTGGCAGCGGTACGCGGCGGCCGGGCCGCCGTCGCGCCGGGCCGGATCCCGGCGGGAGCGGGTCGTCTCCATGCTCGCGGCGGTCCGACCGACCCTCGACGTCGCCGACGAGTCGGCGTTCGTGCAGTGGATCGACGGGTTGATGTTCGTGTGCCCGTGGTCGACGCAGATGCGGGTGTGGCAGGCGGCGGTGGAGTTCCGCGGCGCGCTGCCCGAGCGGGTCGCGGAGGCGTTCCTGCCGCGGCGGCTGACCGAGCCGGCCGAGGTCGAGCTGGACCGCTGGAAGGCGCGTCGCCCGATGCTCAAGGTCCACGTGCAGACGTCCACCTGGATGGTGCCGCCGCCGTGGTTCCTGCTGTTCGACCCGGCCGAGCGCTCGCTGGTGACCGGCGACACCGCCGAGCGATCGATGATCTACCGGACGACGATGAGCCTGGCGCGGCGCCGGGCCAGCCGCGCGGTGGAGGCGGTGGAGACCCTGCGGTCCGGTTCGGCGGACGCGCCCGCCGTCGAGGGCATCGGTGATCTGGCCCGTTGGCTGGGGTCCTTCCATCCGCAGAGCAGGGTCGAACTGGACTACGACGGGCTAGTTGACCTGCTCGACGATGACATGCTTCGGGGCGACAACTCCGTAGAGGACATCGTCGAGGCTGTCAGCGCGTTACGCCGTGGGCGAACAGACCTAGCGGTCGAAGCCTACGAACGGGTCCTCATGAGGTGGAGACCCTTGCAGGCACGGGAATCCGCAAGCTGATCGACGCATTCCGTTAACAGAGAGTCGCCGTCTGCTTCGGACGAGCTGTGACTAGTCAGCAGATGGTCCTGACGTGCCATGTCCGAAATGCCCCCGAAGGATGCACGATCTGTATGGGACGGAGCGACGCTCTGTGACGGGAGGCCAACACAATGACGACACGAACGCCGGACGCCGAGCCACTGCTGACGCCCGCCGAGGTAGCCACGATGTTTCGGGTTGATCCGAAGACCGTGACCCGGTGGGCGAAGGCCGGCAAGCTGACGTCGATTCGGACCCTTGGTGGGCACCGCCGGTATCGGGAGGCCGAGGTGCGTGCCCTGCTCAAGGGTGTTCCGAGCATGGGAGGCGACATCTAGATCGTTTTCGCCCGGCGGGTGGCCGGCAGGCACCATCCCGTCCCGTCCGCGCGCGGCTCGGAGACCCTGCGGGGTCCCGGTGCTCGCGCCTGGCGGCGTGGGATCGACGGTCGCTGACACGACCTTCGGGGGGCCTGCGAGACGCACCCTTGGGTCATCAAGTGTGAAGAAAGTGCAAAAATCTGGATTGCCAGCCGCGAGACTGGCATCCGGACCCGCGCGTCGAGACTGCGCGCGTCAAGGACCACCTGAGCACCGGGAGGGCACAGGGTGGACCTGTTCGGGGAACCGGCGGACGGCCCAGGCCGTCCGCCGGGCTCGTCCGTGCGCCTGCCAGGCCGCCCCACGGCCTGGGAGGCGTCTTCGGCCGTTCCCGGCTTCCTGCCGAGCACCCGGGCGTTCCGCTTCTCGAACGACTTCGCGGCGCAGCCGCTGCTCGGCGTCCGCGCGCCCGGCCTGCCGTGGGGCATCGGTATCGGCGACGCCAGCCGAGGCCTGTGCGGAGGAATGATCTTCGCGGTGCGCGACCTCGCCGAAGCGCGCCTCGACCCATCGCCGGACCCGACGCCGCCGGCCCGGGGCAGCCCGCTGTACGCGTATCTGGTGCGCCGGCTGTTCGACAGCTTCGACCTGCCCAGAGGTGTCGCCCGCTACTACGGCCTCATGCGCGGCCCCGACGCTGGCCCGCGAGGGCGGCCGGGCGTGGGTGCCCGCAGCCTCGCCGACGAGTGGCCGCGCATCCGCCTCGACCTCGACACCGGCCGGCTCGCACCGATCGGGATCGTCACGGTCCGCTCGGCCGACCCCCGCCAGCTCGGCCTGAACCACCAGGTCCTCGCCTACGCCTACCGCCAGCTCGGCACGGTGGTGACCTTGCGCGTCCACGACCCGAACACCCCGGTCGCCCGAGCTGACGACGTCACCATGTCGTTCGATCTCGCCCAGTTCGGCGGCCTCGCCGCGGTCGGGGCAGGTGGCTCCGGCGCGGAGGCTGGGCCGGCGCGTATCGACCACTCGATCGCGATCGGCGGCCGGCCGGTCCGCGCGTTCTTCCACTCCCGCTACCGCTGGGCCGACCCGAGCCCGGCTCTGCGGTGACTCCCAGCGTGATCGGACGACAAGGGGTTTGTCGCCCACCCGGGCCATCCCCTATGCTGGCAGTGCTACAGATGATCGAGGTCTGGTCGGGCGGATGCCGGGCCACCCCCGATCGCCAGTCGGCCCCCATCGTCTAGCGGCCCAGGACGTCGCCCTTTCAAGGCGGTAGCACGGGTTCGAATCCCGTTGGGGGCACCCGAGGGTAGTCGATCGACTACCCAATGAACTTAATAGGCTAGTTGGGTCAGCACTTTCTCACCCAAAGAGTCCCCATAGTCGCATCACGCTTCCATTTCAGGTGCCGACGGTCTTTGCGCGCCACGAACCCGGTCCCGCGGGCTGCACGGGTTCGCCCCTTCCTGGACGGGCGGCCCACCAGTCGGATCTGATCGACTTCGGAACGTCGCATGCCACGTCCAGCAGAGAGCCCGGCCGCGCGTCGTTGCGCACTTGCACCCGCACTCGAGACGTCGCGGCCCGAACCCGGGCGATCCGTCGGGTGGCGTTTCACGGCCCCAGCTCACCCCACCGACCGGCATCGGCCGGCACCCATGCGGGCACGACCGGGCCGCCGCTCGCAAGCGCTCAATGAGTGCTAGCATTGCGAGCGCTCAACAAGCACTCGTCGAGGAGAGTGGTGGATGTGGCGGCGGACAACGCGATCAAGCAGCGGCGCGCGGAGCTGAACCTCACCCAGCAGGAGGCTGCGCGGCGTGCTGACGTGTCCCTCGCGACCTGGCGACGTTTCGAGAACACAGCGGCCGATATCGGCGCGCTGGACGGGTTCCGGATGGACAACCTGCAAGGGTTCGCACGCGCGCTGAAGCTCAGTCTCGCGGCGCTGCGTCGACTGGCCGGCGCCGAACCCGGGGACGAGTCGGAGGTAGGCGAGGGCGAACGGCCTGTCGTCGTCGACCGACAAACGGTCGACCTGGTGAGGCTGTTCAACAAGTCGTTCACCGGTGACCCGCTTACACCGGCCGACGCCATGGCCCTGTCCACGACTATCGACTTCTCCGACTTCGCACCCACCTCAGACGGCGAGCTGCACCTGGACAGCTCGTTCGGTCACGAGTTCGCCGCCTATCTGAAGGGAGAGGCGACCCTCCGCGACGTCCCCCTGCTGTGCGACCTGCCCGAACTGGCTCTCACCCAGGTCAACAACCACTGGCTGGTGCGCATGGGCGAGCGCATCATGCGGATCGGCAGCGAACTCGGAGAGGGACGCCTCCCCCACCCGCGGTGCCTCGCCGACGAGTACGCGCTGTGGCTCGTCATCCAGAACACCGACCCGCCCCAGATCGGCGACGTTCTCGACACGTTTCCCGGACTGCGCGACACGGAGGATGTGTTCGGCTACGACGCCGACGTGGACGATCCCGACGACGAGGCAGGCACCAGGGAGACGTGGATGAACCGTATGGTGGGCGGCCTCCTTCCACCCGACGACAGCCACGACCATCGCCGGTACGACCTGGCAGTCATGGAAGCGTTCGGGCAGGGCATCTACGACCCCACCGACCCCCGGCACCCCCTGCGCTGGTTCGACCGAGACGACCTCCGGGAAAGGTGCGCATCAGAGCTCGCCGTCGTCAGATTGCCGAAAGAAGAGCAAGACGCACGCGCCGCCGAAGTACTCAACCGCATGTCAGATCTGATGGCTCCAGAAAAGACCAAGAAATCGCATTAGGCGAAGTTCACCAGCAGTGAAACGCCCTGGATTCGGTGGAGGCCGGCCCGTTTGAGAGGATCATTTCGCGTCTGCTCCCAGGAAGTGTCGCGATGAACCAGTATGGTTGCTCCGCATGACCGAGATCACCGCGGGTCTCATCCGCGATTTGCTGCGGGACCAGCATCCGGACCTGGCCGAGCTGCCGCTGCGCGAGGTGGAGGGCGGCTGGGGGAACCAGATGTGGCGCCTCGGGGACGAGTTGGTCGTGCGGATCCAGCGCATGGACACCGACCCCGATCACCAGCTCAAGGAGCGCCGGTGGCTGCCGCTGCTCGCCCCACGCCTGCCGCTGCCAATCCCCGTCCCGGTGCGCAGTGGTGCGTCCTCCGAGCGGTTCCCCAAGATCTGGACGGTCATGACGTGGGTGCCGGGCCTGCCGCTGGACCACGGGTCGATCACCCGCAGCGAGCGCGCGGCCGACACCCTGGCGGCGTTCCTCCGGGCGTTGCATGTGGCGGCGCCCGGCGACGCACCGGCTGATACGGGCCGCGGAGCGCACCCCGAGGACTGCACGGACGGCTTCGACCGGTTCTTCGACTCCGTCGACGCTGACGCGATCGGCTCCGATGCCGCCGACGTCCGGGCTGTCTGGGACGACGCCGTGGCGGCCCCCGTATGGGAGGGTCCGCCGGTGTGGGTGCACGGCGATCTGCACCCCGCGAACGTCGTCGTCGCGGACGGGACGCTGGCGGGCGTTGTCGACTTCGGCGACCTGTTCGTCGGAGACCCGGCGTCGGACCTGGCGGCCGCCTGGGTGTTGCTGCCGGCTGGCGCGGCCGCACGCTTCTTCGCCGCGTACGCGGCGGCCGACGAGGCGACGGTCCGGCGTGCCCGCGGGTTGGCCGCGCTGAAGAGCCTCTTCCTGATGCTGATGGGCCAGAACGGGGACCGCGGCCTGCCCGGCGGCAAGCCGACGTGGGGTCCGGCGGGAAGGGCGGCGCTCGACCGGGTCCTGAGCGAGCGTTTGACCCGATTCCACTATTAGACGCTGCGGATCCGCTTGGCATCACATGCTCACCTCAATCCCGGTACCGCCCCAGGGCCCCGGCAAAGTTGTCGCTTAGCAAGCAAGCTTCATGATCGCCTCTAGTGGGCGTTCGGGGTGGCGGGCGTGGTGACGGATTCCTGCGGCGATGTTCGCGACGCCGGCCAGGCGCAGGACCGCGATCGCCCGGTTACGCAGGCTGGCCATGACGTGGGGCGCGTGACCGGTCCAGACCTGGCTGAAGTCCTCACCGAAGGTGACGTCGCGGACCCAGTGCAGCCGGTTCTCGACCAGCCAGTGCTCCCGGGCGAACGCGGCGAGCTGGGTCGGGCTGGTCTGATGGGTCGGGAGACTGGTGATCAGCTACTAGGCGACCTCGGTCTCGGCGGGCCCGTCGGCGAGCGGCCGGCGTCGGCGGGTGATCCGCACCGCCTGCACGGCGTGCGGGAACAGCAGCCCAGCGCGGACCTCGGTGGCTTTCACGGTGCGCTGCTCGCGGCGGCCGTGGCCCCGCTCGACGGTCCGCGCGGAGGTCGTAACCTGACGCCAGGGCAGGGCTGCGAGCTGGGCATACAGGCTGGGCTGGTTCGCCTTCATCGTCAGCAGGTAGTGCGCTCCGCGGCCGACCAGCCAGCGAGCGGTCTCGGTCCGGGTATGCAGAGCATCCGCCGTGACGATCACACCGGTCAGATTGAGGCCGGCGAGCAGGACCGACAGCGCGGGGATCTCGTTCGTCTTCGCGTCCCCCGCGACCTGGCCAAGCACACCGGTGTCATGGTCCAGCGCGGCGAGCAGATGCCGACCCGCAGCGTCGCCGGTGCGGGAACCACGCAGGGTCTTGACGTCGACCGCGACCCGCCGCCGTGTCCCGGTGTCCGGGCTGGTCGCCACGGCGGCCCACACGCCCAGCGCCGTGTCCAGCGCGCCGGCGTCAAGCGCGGCGAACACCCGGCGGAACGTTGACTCGTCGGGCACCCGGACGATACCAAGCAGTTCAGCGACCGCCAGGCCGGCATCGGCGGCCCACTCACCGATCGCGGTGAACGACCGCGCGCCGGCGAGCACTGCGCACGTCGCCAAAGTCAGCACCACGGCCAGGCTGTGCCGTCTTCCTTGGGGTTTGCGCGGATCCGGGACCCGGTCGAAGACCGCCAGCAGAACCGACGCCGACGACGGCCGGTAATGACCATCGGTGACGGTGGCAGCCAGATGATCGAGAACAGGGACAGGCGGTGATACTGGTACGGCGGGCACGGCACCTCGGGTCGATCATGATGGCGTAGGAACCTTCATGATCTTCAGGTGTCGTGCCCGTGCCCACGGGGCCCCCGACCACATGCCCGCATCCCGCTACACAGCCCCACCAGAAACCCCAGGCCTGACCACCACCTACGCGTCAGCAAACTTGCCGGGGCCCTGGGTACTGCCCCGGCCGAACTGCGACGGGACAACACGCCGCCGGGCACCGTTGCCCCGTCAAGGATCCAGGTGAGGCCAGATTGCGGACGGCCTCGGCACTCCGTGGAAACACACAGCAGAAGAGTGCGGACGAAGCCCGGAGGCGTCCGTCCGAGCAACGTTCGCGGTCGAGCACTCCAAGCCGATGCAAACCCGCTCGACTACGGAAGGCGACGGAGGGGTGGCCACGCCGCCATTCCCCACAACCCCATCGGATGTTTTCGATCGATTTCATTGAGTATGACTTCTTGCAGCTCATGGACACAGATCCGACCATCAATCTTGATCCACACACAGAGGATGCGCCGCGTCAAGGCGTAGATAGCAGTCGGATCGACTGTAACTTTACGTAGTTTTCTTGACACACCAATAATCCACATATAACGTTCCTTCTGGCCGACGAAAGCCTCCAGCATTCACGTCCATTATCAGTCAGATTGCTGTTGAATAGGCCTTCAAGGCTTTGCAAAATTCGCGAAGGCGCACACAAGGGGGATGTGTGGGACTGGAAGACGGCGCCCATAGCCGAACAGTCACGATTTCGAGCCAGGCGACAACTGCAGAAGGCCTCGTAGTTCGAAAGGCCCGCACCTCACGCGAGCTGGCTCGGATCCAGTTGCACCGCATTGTTCACCTATGGCGCAGTGACCCTCATGTCGTTTCCTCCCGGAAGGTCGATACGGAGGGAGTCGACGTACCAGACCAGCGTTCGCACGTGTACTACATCCAGTATCTGGACGGCATCGCGGCGTCGATCCGCTACTCGGCAGAGGTCGAAGACTGGTTTCCGCAGTTCGATCTGCCCTCCCGTCACGCCATCCTCGGTTCACTCGACGGCGAATACGACGGCGAATACGTCGAGATATCGCGGCTGCTGGTAGATTCGAGGCACCGAGGCACCGAAATACTTGACATTCTCGTGGGCGACTCCGCTGAGCAGCTGCTCGAGGAGCTTGACTGCCGGCAGTGGTTCGCCGTCTGCAAGCCGAGACTGGCAGTCCTGTACTCGCGTCGGTTCGGTGCTCGGATACTCTCACACCACACGCTCTCGCACGGCTCTGCCAGCTCCCAGCGATACGCCGTGGTTCAGGGGCACATCCTCGAGTTAGTCGAACGCTCGCAACAGCGTCGCCGTGTTACGCCGCGTCGGACCGTCTCCCCGGCGATCGCATAAAAAATCTACGAAACTCCAGTACAGCCGACCAACCGAGTTGATCCCCACTAACACAGGCTCCATCGGCAGCAGGGTCGGCGTCACTAGATCTGGCGGTAGGCAGCGCTTCAGATATGCCATGCCTCTCCGACCTGACAATCACGAACCAAAAATCAAGCCGTTGACAATATCGCGCATTTCATGATTGAGACCCTTCGTTCACCTTTCCCATCCGGGCCTGGTGTCCATCTTTAAAAGCCCATCCCCGGGCCTTCTACCTCTTTTTCTGTCGTTCAGCTCTCTCGCCCGACAGTATTTACATCTATCGCACCTTATTCACGGTGACCTCGTCTCAAGGGCCTGTTCACCGACGTCCCCAATGCCGACGCCGAGCCTTCCATAGTAGATACCAGCCTCATTACGGCCCACAAGGGGCGGCAAATCTCGACGACAAGATCCGTTCAATCAGGTGGCGGTGTTCGAGGCCTGTCTTCGACACCTCGACCGTCATCCCATGTCGGCCGTCCGTACCGAACAACGAAAATAGGAGAGAATCCATGGAACACTTCTTCGCTGAACTCGACAAAATCGCCGCCGTCAAGTGGGCTGAGATCCATAAGATGCCCTTCTGGCAGCACCTTCGCAACGAAGGTCTGAACCGCGAGCTCTACTACCTTCTCATGCGCGAGATTTATCACTACACGCGCCACAACACCCAGAACCAGGCCCTCGCCGCGGTCAACGTCTTCTCCGACCAACTGCCCCTCCTGCGTTTCGCGACTCATCACGCGTACGCCGAGGCCGGTCACGACCAGATGGTCATCCACGACCTCGCCGCCGCCGACTACGACACCGAACCGGTCGCGAACAGCCGGCCTCTGCCCGAGTCGCTGGCCTTCATCTCATATCTCTACCGAATAGCGATGTTGGAGGGAGCAGTTGCGCGCCTCGGTTACAGCTACTGGGCCGAGAGCTGCTACACACATATTCGTGACCTGACGGACGCCATGCGTGCGATGGGTCTGGGCGACGACCAGATGACCTTCTTCGTCGAGCACTCGACGATCGACGAGGCCCACTTCAACGGGGTGCGCCGGGCGATCAAGGAGGCCGTTCGCAGCGAAGAGGACAGAGTGGCGATCCGCCGGGTCCTGGAGGAGTCGCTACACCTGCAGGGGCTGCTGCTCGACGGCGTCTTCCGGGCCTACGTTGCCGGCAGGGCGCTGGCCGCCACCTCCCGGTGAAGGGCTTGGAGCGGCCCACGTACTCCGAGGTGATGGAGGACTGGTGGGTCATCAAACGCTCTCTACAGATCCAGCCGGGTGACACTGTCGTCACAATCGCGTCGGGTGGCGACAACGCCTTCAACGCGGCGTGCACCAGCGCGGCGGAGGTCATCGCGGTGGACGTCTCTTCCGCGCAGATCGAGCTCTGCAAGGCCAAACAGCGGCTGATGACAGCGGCCACCTACGGCGACTTCGCCGTTGCGATGGGGTATCAAAAAGCACCGAGTCACGAAGTGCATCGGATACTTGACCAACACGCCGCCGCTGTCCCGCTCCGGGAGCTGCAGCGGTCCGAGGTATCCAAATCGGGCGGTCTCGCGGCCTTCTCCCACCTCGAGGAGTTCCTCGAAGGCCTGCGGCGAGGCCTGGCCACGGCGGGAGACGACGCGCTCCGTCTCATCCTCAACACTTCTTCCCCGTCGCGGCGACTGGAACTCTGGGAAGCCCACCTGGCCGGCCCCTCGGTTGTCTCCTTTCTCGACGACTATCTCGCGGACGAGAAGATCTCGGGCGCATTCATTCCAAGCTGGGCATTTCCCATGATGGCAGAGGTCCCATTCTCGCATTTCTTTCACAACATCATGTTTCGACAGATGGTGACGCGATATGCAAAAGAAAACTATTTCTTCTCCCGGCTTGTATCGGGTGCCTGGTCCGAAGAGGCGGAGCTTCCCGAATTCGCTCGTCCAGACAGCTTCGACACCGTTCGCCAGACGAGCAGAAAAATCCAGTGGGTTGTCGCCGATCTCGCCGATGCCCTTGAGTCCCTCCCACCCAGGTCCGTCGACGCGATAAATCTCAGCAACATTCTCGACTGGTGCGACGAAGAATCCTACCTGACTGTCTGGCAGGCAGTCAGCCGTGTCTCGCGCCCGGGTGCACGGGTTTTCCTCCGATCCTTTCTCAGAGAACGGGCGCTGCCAGAGTGCGCCGGCGGGTGGAACCTCGACTCCAGCCTCTCAAAATCAAACATCTCACTGGACCGCATCGGATACTACTCCCGCTATGAGTCCTGGACTCGCCCGCAGAGCACCACCGAGAGCGCGTGAAGCCAAGCATAGGAGACGTGGCGGAGTCTTCGGAAGATTCCGCTGCCTCTCCAGCAAGATCGCTGGCCCGGTCTCGTGCTCTCGCTACGACCGCCATTGCCCAGAACGCCTACCTGTTCTGCCGGCAGCTCACCGAGGGCTACATCTGCCGGATCGTGAACGATATTTGCGTGGTCGAGGCACCCGCCTGTGCGCTGTATCCGATGCTGCCACGCGTGGTCCACGCCTATATTCTCGGCCGGGCGCCCGAGGGTGCCACAGTCGACTGGAGAATCGAGCACTCCGCGAGCGAGCAGCACATCTTCTCCTTCGCACCGCCGGCGATTTCTTTGTCGGTCCCCAGCTATCATCCCGTTGCGACCGAACACTATGTCCGCCTTGCGCTTCGGGGTAGCGCTCAGGCGTGCCCAGAGAATCGGGAGTACAGCCTGCACAGGCTGGGTGACGACGCTCATCCGGAGTTGGCTCGTCTGTATCGCGAGACGGGAGTCAGCAGATATCATCTCGGCGCGCTCCGGGATGGATTCTTCCTCGGCCTCTTCCATGGCCCCGACCTGGTCGGGGCGATCGGCACACATTTCGTAGACCACAAATTCTCAATCGCAATGGTCGGATTCCTGGTGGTGCGCAGCGAGTTCCGTGGCCATGGACTTGCATACTGGCTGACCTCCCGACATCTGAGCTTGCTAAGACCTCACTTCACCACAATTGTCTGCGATGTCGAGCCATCGAACGCACCGTCGCTCAGCCTCCTCGAACGAGCCGGCTACATGCGACTGCCGGGCCTCTTCAAAGGCGCCATGCTAGAAAGGAACGGGGATGCTCAAGAAGTTTCTTGAGACCTGCGAGCGGGCACCCGATCGCATATTCCTGACCGATGACGTCCGGGGCACGCGCCGTACTTTCACCCGTGAGCAGCTCCTCGCCCTGGCCGTGTCCTTCGCGGATTCCTTCAGGGATCGCGGCGTCGGCCGCGGTGACCGGGTCCTCGTCACGGTGCGCAACTCCGTAGAATGGGTGGCCATCGATCTGGCGGCCCAGTTGCTGGGAGCGCTGCCACTCGCATTGGCCCCTGGCGCGGCGACCCACCAGAAGCGGAGTTTCGTTGAGCTCCTCACGCCCTCCGTCATCGTCGCGGAGGAGTCGGACCCGCTGCTACTCGAGACCGGATCGCCTGCTGCGGTCCTGGTCCGTGAGCTAATCGCGGAACACGCGGTGGATCGGCCCATCGATCTATCCCGATTCCCCATTGAGCATGACGACAACGCCGTGCTCTATCTCGCAAGCACGTCAGGCACCACCGGTGGATACAAAGCGTGCGCTATTCGCTACCGTAATGCACGGTACGCCTGCGAGATCTTCACGAAAAAGATTCCGTTAGGGGAGCGTGACCGGAATCTGATCTTCCTGCCACTCGCTCAGACCCGCGTCAACGATCTCTATTTCTTCCTGGAGTGCGCGGGAACGATTGGCTTCGCGAATCCTTATCGCGATCTAGTACACCAGCTGGTCCAGTACCGGCCAACGTTCGTCGCGAGCCCACCGGTGTTCTTCCAGGATATTGCCACGGTCCATGCGGACCTCCTGGGCTCGATGAGCCTGGCCGAACTGCTGGGCGGGGCATCCAAGCTCTACACTGGGACGACTCCGGTGGCACCGTCTCTGCTGGCCTATTACCGGGCGCATGGTCTTCCACTGTACGAAGGATATGGGATGACCGAGTGCTGCTCGCTCGCGACCTTCAATTTTCCGTCAGGATTTCGAGAAGGAACTGTAGGCTTGCCGCACGACGGAGTCGATGTCAAGACCGCCGATGACGGTGAGATACTCGTCCGAGGCGAGTCGGTGTTTGCCGGGTACTGGGGGAACGAAGGGGCGACTGCCGATACCTTGGTCGACGGTTGGCTGCGCACCGGCGACGTAGGAGACCTCGACGACGACGGCTTTCTCGTCCTCAGAGGGCGCAAGAAGGACTCGATCTGCCTTAAGACCGGGAAGAAGCTTTTTCCGAAGGAGCTGGAAGGTCTACTCTCATCGGCGCCGAACTGCCAGCAGATCGCATTCGTCGGAAACACCCTCGAACGCGCGGTGGCCGTGGTCCATCTCCGACCGAACACCGCCGCGAATCGTACCGCGTTTCTGGACGAACTCCGCCGCCACGTGGCCCGGCTGCCGTTTGACGAACGCATCAATGACGTCGTGTTTCTCGACGCACCGCTCGATGTCGAGAAGGGCGAGATGACAGCAACCGGTAAGCCCGTGCGCAAGCGCATCGAGCAAAACTACTGGGCAAGGATTCTGGAGGTGACGCAGTGACACTGACACACCACTCCGCAGGTGTGCTTGAGCTCGGTGGGATCGCGGGGATCACAGCCCGCTACCGTAGTGGCGACCTCACGCCAGTCGACCTGCTTGAGATGAGCTTGCGGCAGGTCGAGCAGCTCGGTGTCCGCTCGAACGCGATCGTCCATCTCCGATCCGATGACGCCGGCGCTGAGGCGAGAGCATCAGCCGAGCGCTATCGGAATGGTCAGCCGCTCAGCGCGCTTGACGGCATCGTAGTCACGGTCAAGGATGCGCTGGAGGTGGCAGGCGCGCCCTTTACCAGCGGGTCACTGTTCTTTCGCGATAGAGTCGGAGTCTCGGACGCGAGGGCGGTGGCGCGACTGCGCGCCGCCGGTGCCATCGTCCTGGGCAAGACAAACTGCGCCGAGCTAACCCTTGGCCTGACATCGGACAATCCGCTCTTCGGCGCGGTGGCCAATCCCGACGATCCGCACCTTGACGCGGGCGGGTCAAGCTCGGGTGACGCCGTCGCGGTTCGGCTCGGCTGCGCGAGTCTGGGCATTGCGTCAGACCTCGCCGGTTCACTGCGCCTGCCGGCTGCGTGGTCTGGGTGCTTCTCTTTGAAGCCGACCCCGGGGCTGGTGCCGGCCCAGGGACACAGCCCGGACGCCTGGCACGAGGTGGCGGTTCTCGGCGCGCTCGCATCATCGGTTGATGATCTGCGGTATTTTCTCGGAGTGATGTCCGCCCACGATCCGCTGAACCCGTACTCGGTACCAGTTGGACCTACATCGGCGGGCAGCACTGGATTTGCTATAGTGTGCGACCAAATCGGGCCGGTCCCCTTGGACCCCGGCGTCGCGGCCGCGCTGTCCCAAGTCAGCGCGATCGTCTCCTCGCTCGGTTTCACCATCCTGGATGAGGGTGCCGAGTTCCTTGACCAGTCCGAGGATTTCTTCTGGGCGCTGGCCGGCGGCTACGGTGGTGATCCAAACGACCTCGGCCTGTTCATGGCGCATCCAGAACTGATCGGGCCGACACTGCAGAATTTCCTTGAGCTCGCGGCGAGCAGCCCGGTGGATCTAGCCGACTTCGCGCGAGCCGCCATCAAACGACACAACCTGCGGACGGATGCAGCCGAGCTGTTCGGACGGGCAGACGTCATCCTGCTTCCGGCTTCGCCCGTCACCGCCCAGCCGTCAGGAGTTCAGACTGTCCAATACGACGGGGGCGAGGCGCATCTGTTGGCAGCCCAGCGCTGTACCTGGATGGTGTCGATGCTCGGTCTGCCGGCCGTTACGATACCTGTCCGTCTGCAGTCCGGCCTTCACGCCGGGATCCAGATTGTCGGACCCGCCTGGTCCGAGGAGAGACTGCTTGATCTGGCTGACCGCATCGTCAGGGCGGAAGTCGGCCCGACGGGGAGCACACTCACATGCCCACGTTGACGCTCACGCAGGCACAGACAGAGCTGCGTGATTCCGTTCGCGCTTATGCGCGCGGCACCCTGCTACCGCTGGGACGTGAATGCGACGCACGCCGACAAGCACTGCCCGAGTCCGCGGCCTGGGAGATAAACCAACGCTTCGGCCGGGCTGCGATCCCGAAGGAGTACGGGGGCAATGGGCTCGATCTGGTTTCCGTCGGGATCATCTTGGAGGAGCTCGCGTATGCCGACCTCGGATGCACTGACATCATCGGTGGCAACACACTCGGGCTGACCCCGATCCTGCAGTTCGGTGACTACGGTCTGCGGGAACGCTTCGGAAAAATCATCCGAGACGACGTGGACGGCCGGGTCTTCTTCGCGGTCGCCGGTACTGAACCAGAGTCCGGATCAGACGTACTGAGCGCCGCCAGGACCGGTACTGGCCTGAATACCTGGGCTGAGAGGGACGAGAGCGGCTGGGTGGTGCGCGGCGTCAAACGATTTATCTCCAACGGGCCGATCGCCTCGTATGTCGTCACGCTCTGTGCTTCGCGCGAAGGCCCAGTCCTCCTGGTGGTCGACACGACGAGCGAGGGATTTCGCGTCGGTGCCGAGCCCGCGAAGCTCGGGCACCGCACGAGCCGTGTGGGAGAACTACATTTCGACGATGTTTTCGTGCCCGCGGACCACCTCGTGGGGGTGGCTGGCCAGGGTGCGCACATCTTCACCTCGACCCTCGCGCTCGCCCGGCCGGGAGTGGGAATCTCCAGCGCGGGCGTGGCCAAACGGGCTTACGACATCGCTTTCGAATACTGCCGGAACCGGGTGCAGAACGGCAGGGCGCTGGTCGAGCACCAGGCTGTCCAGGTGAGGCTCGCGCGTCTGGCGACTCGCGTGGCTGCGGTTCGCGCCTTTGCCTACACGGCGTTCCTCCAGGCCGAGGACACGGACCGTCTGGATGACAAGCTGGCCATCATGGTGAAGACCTATTGTTCCGAGCAGGCGACTGAGGTGGTCTCGGAAGCCATGCAGCTGATGGGCGGAAACGGATATATGGAGGAGTTTCCGATGGAGAAACTATACCGGGACGTGAGATTGAACCAGCTGTACGAGGGCGAGAACAACTATCTCATGATTCTGTTGGGTGAGCTGATTGCCTCATGACTGTCGAAGTCGAAGGAGGTGACCTGGAGCTCGCCGCTGCCTTGCTGCGGAGGTATCCGCTCTGCGAGCTCGTCGATTTCGTTGAGGACGACTATCTAGTCTCACGTGTCCCGCTCACTGTACTGAAAGCCACCGAAGGAGATTTGACGCTCCTCGGGCATGTCAGCAGAACCAATCCGCATCCGAGGGCCTGGCCACGGCCACACCCCACCCTCGGCCTGGTGGCCGGCGCCCATACCTACGTCTCACCGACCTGCTACGAGCGTCAGCCCGCTGTACCGACCTGGAACTACTGCTCGGTCAAATTCACTGGCAGGATCGAGCTGATAGAAGATGGCGAGGATTCTTTCGAAGCCCTCCTGACGACGGCGAGCGAAATAGATCCCAAGCTCCTGTATGGCGAGCATATGGGCGACACACTCAGCTATTATCAGAAGCTTCTACCGGCCATCCTGACGTTCCGGTACCATATCGATCAGGTAAAAATCACACAGAAGACGAGCGGCCATCGGTCCGATGTCGACCGGGCGGCGATCTCTGCCTTTGCGAGTAGAACACCTTTCAGCTCCGGTGACGACTATCGCGACCTGGTCGAATGGCTGGACGCAGGGCAGTGGAAGGCGACCGCCCAGGCGGAGGAGCCCAGCGCCTCCGGCACGTGATCAGCAGAATCGCAGCCCCGGCAGTCACCGATTCGTGTGGTTGTTGAAGGCCGGCCTGCGGCATGCCGGCCCGCCCACGACGGTGCCGCATGCCCTGCCGGCGTGAGCGGAAGGAGACAGCCTGTGGAACGTTCCCTGTCCTGGGACCAGGGTGCCATCGTCGCGGTCGACCAGCGGGCACTCCCCCGTGAGCTGCGCCTACTCAGACTGACATCCGTCCACGAACTCGTCGAGGCCATCTCCAGTCTAGCGATCCGCGGTGCGCCCGCGATAGGTGTGGCCGCGGCGCTGGGAGTCGCACTTTCCAGCGCGCTGAACACCACAGAGGGAGTGGTCGACGAGGCCGCGGTACGGAGGGACGCGGCGCGCCTCACCGCCGCCAGGCCCACCGCGGTGAATCTGGAGTGGGGGGTGAGGCGGGCGTTGAACCGCGTGTCCGAGGGCCCTCGGGCAGTCCTGGCAGAGGCTCTGCGGATGCTGAACGAGGACGAGCAGACGAATCGGGCGGTCTCACGCCGTGTTGCCCAGCTCGTGATGCGGCTGTTCCCGGAACGCCGGGTACGGATACTCACGCACTGCAACACGGGCCGTCTGGCAACCGTGGCCTGGGGCACCGCGCTGGGCGCCATCCGCGAACTGGCGGACCTGGATCGAGTGCACGAGGTTCTTCTCGGCGAGACGAGACCGCTCCTGCAAGGTGCCCGCCTCACTGCCTGGGAGCTAGCGGAGGCCGGAATTCCTCACCGGTTATGCGTCGACTCCGCCGGCGCCGCCGCGCTGTATCGCGGGATGGTGGACTGTGTGCTCGTCGGAGCAGACCGGATTGCCGCGAACGGTGACGTGGCGAACAAGATTGGCACGTACGCGTTAGCAGCCGCCGCCCGGCACGCAGGTGTGCCGTTCCTCGTGGCGAGCCCGGAGTCCTCCCTCGATGCGGCGCTCGCCACCGGTAGCGAGATCGTGATCGAAGAACGGCGGTCGGACGAGGTGACACATTTCGCGGGAATGCAGGTCGCGCCGACAGGTACCACCGTATTCAATCCTGCCTTCGATATCACTCCGACCGATCTGGTCACTGCCGTCATAACCGAGAATAATATTCTCGCCAACGGCGTTGAAGTAGCAGATCAGCCGCTCGACCCGCTCATCGGTCGATAAACACAACAGGGGTACACCGGCTGTGCGAGGTTTTTATCGTGAGGCTGGAATGAACTATCGAACCTGGCGTTGTGGTGGCCGGGAGGAACGTCGTGTCCGCCCCCACCGACTAACAGGGTGGAATGAATGACGACGAACCCGGCAGATCGTGATCGACGGGATCTAGTACTGACCGCCCGCCGGTTGTACGCACGCGGCTGGATGGAGGGTACTGCGGGGAATCTGTCAATCCGACGTGGAGACCTGGACGCGGCCATATCCATCACGGCGAGCGGACGCGAGAAGGGTGACCTGACCCCACAGGACATCACCGAGGTTGACATCGAGACTGGCCGTCCCGCGTCCGGAGGTCCTCGGCCTTCGGCCGAGACCGCGATTCATCTCGCTTTGTATCAGGCCTTTCCAGATTGCCAAGCTGTCGCGCATGCCCATCCACCGTTCGCGACGACCATCTCGGCACAGGCCGCGCGGCAGGGTCTCGGTTCCGTCGACTTTGAGAACTATGAGATCATCAAGGCCTTCGGGGGCTCGGACGACCCCCAGATCAGTCTTCCGGTCTTCCGGAACCATCGCGACGTCTCGCGGATCGCAGCCGACGTCCGCGACTACTACGCAGCCGGGCCCGGGCGGTCGCACTCCCCGAACATTTTTTTGATCTCCTACCACGGTGCCACTGCCTGGGGCAGCGACCTGGCCTCAGCCCGAATCCAGCTGGAAAGCCTTGAGATCCTGTGCCGCCTCTACCTTCTCGATCAATTGACGGTTGCGGTAGGCGGAATAGAAATGAGCTGAGACATGACCTTGATGCAGATCATTCCGGATGGCGGGGGAAGGGCGGCCCTGAGTACGAGCGATCCGGTACGGATAAGCCTGGAGCTTGCTGCCCAGAATGTGCACTTCGAGCGCTGGAGGGTACAGCGACCAGTAGGTCTTGCTCCAGACGGTAAAGAAATTCTAGACGCGTACCGTGCCGAGGTGGACCGCCTCATCAACGAACACCGGTTCAGATTCGTCGACGTGGTGCGGATGGTGCGCGGCGCGGGAGATCCGCACCGTCCGTCGCGCGTGTCTGAGGCTCGCCAGATGTTCCTGGAGGAACATACACATCGCGATGCCGAGGTGCGTTTCTTCGCCGAAGGAAAAGGCTGTTTCTACCTCCATTTTGGCGACCACGTCTACGCCCTCGTCTGCGAGGCCGGAGATCTGTTGTCGATTCCTGCCCGGGTCCGTCATTGGTTCGACATGGGAAGCGATCCAGAGTTTTGCGCGATACGTTTCTTCCTGAATGAGGACGGCTGGGTCGGCGACTTCAGCGGGGATCCGGTGTCGTCGCGGATCCTCTCGCTTGACGAAATTGTGGCATGACTGGAGCGGTCGTTCTCGACATCGAGGGCACGACGAGTTCGCTGGAATATTTCCAAGACACATTCGTCCCGTATTCGGCCGAACGGATCGAGGAGTGGCTGGAGCGCTGCGGCGCCGAACACCCGGATCTCATGGACGAGCTTCGATCGGCCGCCGGCCCGTCTGCTGCGGCACCCGGCGGCCTCGGTGCGACGCTGCGGCAATGGATCTGTGAAGACCGGAAGGCAGCTGCTCTCAAGAGCGTTCAGGGGCTGATCTGGGAGAAGGGACTGGAGGCCGGCGAGCTGTGTTCGCACGTGTACCGGGACGTTCCGCCTGCCCTGGCTTCCTGGGTCGATCAGGGCCTAACCGTGAATATCTACTCCTCGGGTTCGGTCCGCGCCCAGCAGGCGTGGTTCAAGCATACTCAATTGGGAGATCTCTCTCGGTACATCACAAGGCACTTCGACATCAGGAACGCCGGGCCGAAGAGGTCTAGGGACTCCTACGAACTCATTGCACGGTTCCTCGATCTGCCCCCGTCACGGATCTTCTTTCTCTCGGACGTAGTAGCGGAGCTTGACGCGGCGAAGGCCGCCGGCTGGTCCAGTTTCTGGGTCATAAGAAGCCTTCGCGAACCCGTCGGTTCCAGCCAGCATCGGGAAGTCACCGACTTTGGCGAGGTTGACCTGGATCCGGTTCCGAATACCGATGGATCGATCGGGAACGGGAACACCTAGAGGTTCAGGCTTGATGTAGCCGGCCGATACGTTCCAGCAGGACTCAGGACCAAGCTTTCACACTTCTTCGGAAGCAGGGTTGCAACCATTCAAGGAGGATTTTGTGGCAAGCATTCCCCATGCGACACAAGATGACCGAATCGAACTGGGAGTGATTGGCGGAACCGGCCTCTACAGCCTTTTCGACAACACCAAAGAAGTTCGAGTCAGCACCCCGTACGGGGAGCCTTCAGACGTTTTCACGGTGGCGCAGATCGATGGCAGATTTGTCGCTTTTCTACCTCGCCACGGGCGCGGTCATGAATATCCACCATCAGCGATCAACTACCGTGCCAACATGTGGGCACTTCGCGCCCTCGGAGTAAGGCAAATTCTTGCTCCCTGCGCGGTCGGCTCACTGCTGGCCGACCAGCCACCCGGCACTTTCGTCATTCCGGATCAGCTCATCGATCGCACCAGCGGACGTTCGCAGAGTTATTTTGAGACCGGTGCGGTTCACGTCTCGTTCGCCGATCCCTACTGCCCGGTCGGACGCTCGGTCCTCGCGAAGAGCGCCGACCGGTTGGGGCTCGGGATCGTGAACGGCGGAACGATGCTGGTAATCGAGGGGCCACGTTTCTCGACCCGCGCCGAGTCGCGATGGTACGCGGCGGCGGGATGTTCCGTGATCAACATGACTGGCTACCCGGAAGCATCGCTCGCACGTGAACTCGCCATGTGTTATACCACGGTCGCACTCGTCACCGACTTCGATGCGGGCGTGGACCAGGAATCTTCGGTTTCGCAGCCAGAGGTCTTCCGCATCTTCGCTGAGAACACGGACCGACTGCGCGTGCTGCTTAAGGAGACCCTGCCCGACCTTCCAGTTGAACGGGATTGTCCATGCGTCTCCGTGCACGAAGGTATCGTTCTTCCCATCAACATTCCGGGGGCATCGTCCTGAAAGGGTCTTGGCTTCTTTTCGACGTACCTCCTGTCGCCGGGCCGCCGGTGTCGGCAGGGCCTCATCGGCTTAGAGCTTGTCTCATGTGGCCAGCTTCTTCCAGCAGGTCAGTGCCGCTGCCAGTGTGAGGAACCCGAGGAAGTTATGGCCGTTGCGTTCGCAGCGGATGGTGAGACGCCGGTAGCCGCCGAGCCAGGCCATCGTCCGCTCGACCTTCCAGCGGTGGCGGCCGAGCTTCTCGCTGGACTCGATGCCCTTGTGGGCGATCCGGTGTGTGATCCCGCGGGCGCGCAGGAATCGACGCAGGTCGTCGCTGTCGTAGGCCTTGTCCGCGCGCAACTTGCCTGGCTTGCGGCGCCGCGGGCCGCGTCGGGAACGGATCGCGGGGATCCCCGTGACCAGTGGGATCAGCGCGTGGCCGTCATGGAGGTTGGCCCCGGAGACACCGACGACCAGCGGAAGACCGGCGGCATCAGTGAGCACGTGCAGTTTCGAGCCGGCTTTGCCGCGGTCGACCGGGCTCGGACCGGTCAGTGAGCCTCCCGTTACCTTCTTCGTGGCCCCGCAACGGGGCTCCCGGCCTCCGGACCTGGCATGATGTGATCCCCTCGTCAGTCCTGATCGAAAAAGTGGTGTCACCAGGTTCCGGATGCATCGGCAGACCGCTGATCAGGGACATGACCGTTGCACTCGTCATGAGCGAGACAGGCTCTTCGTGACGTGGATGCCGGCACGCTGATGCCGTAGGTGAGGCCGGGAAAGCAGACAGCTTTCGCGGGAGAGCGAACACGAGCAGACGCCAGGCCGGCCGCAGCTGCCGGGTAGTCGCTCCGCCGAGCGCCAGCTGGCGGATCCCGGGCAAAAGGCCAACAACAGGCAAATCGACCGCGGGGGCGACCAAAGGCGCGACGTACGGCGGCACCCCCAGATGGAGTCCCAACGCCCAGGTATTGCCGAAGCCGAACAGGAAACTGAGCCCCACACCGACACCATGATCACAGTGGTGCCACGGACGGCCGAGTTCCCTGCCCCGTGGCCGCCACGACCGCCCGGCGCGCTCACCTGGCACTTCCACGCACGGGAAGCGTAAAATCACCCTTGACGACAAGCCGTCCTGACGCTGAAACGCTCGTCAGTCCTGCACGGGTCTGCTGCGAACCCCGTTGGGGGCACCTTCCGTAGTTGTGCAGCTACTTAAGGTAGCTGATCGAGATGTTGCGGACCAGCACTGATAGCGATAACTGATTCGTTCGGTTACCCAAAGCTCATAGCAGTACCGTGCCGATTGTCTGTTATGCGCGATTTTCGCTGCACGGGTTCGTTTCATGGGCGCGGAGTTCCAGGGCCGTCTGGTAGGGCCACCGGGTGGACGCTGTGTAGCGGAGCGCGTCCCTACTGGCTCGCCGCGGCCACTCGCACTCGTCACGCTCGGGGCTGCAAGATGATATTGAATGCAGGCGGACGCGCCGCCCGCTGAGGTCGGCGATGTTGCAGCCCGCGGTTGGGTATGAGTTTGACGTTGTATTAAGCGGGGATCATACTCGGGAAGTGATCGTCGACTGGACCGACGAGTTCGACCGCTGGCTGACCCGGGCGGAAGAACAGGGAGGCCGCCGTCTCGCCCTCGCGGTCGCGCTCCTGTAGGCACTCACGGATCTCCCAGCCAGACCCGCTGAGGAGTCCCCGACCTTCAAGCGAGTGCGGCAAGCTCGCCGCCATGAGCTGTGGCGCGTCGCGCACCCGTTCGACCCGGAGGCCGCTGTCCGGATCATCTGCTGGTTCCCGGCCGACGACCACGTCGTGCTCGCCTTGATCGGTTTCGACAAGAAGACGATCGGCGACGTGTTCTACGCCAGCGCCGCCACCCGCGGCGAAGCGCTCGTCGACGCCTGGCTACGCCAGCACGGAGGCACCCCATGACCGACAACAACACCGCCGACGGTGACGTCACCTTCATCCGCGGCAACGACCGCATCCGTCAGCTTGCCCAGCGGCCCGACATCGGCGACGAGGTCGCCCAGATCCGAGCGGACATGGCCGAAGCCGACCGCACCCACGCGATGGGCCTGGCCGCGCTGCGCCAGGCCGCAGCCCTCACCCAGGTCGAACTCGCCCGGCGCCTGGGCGTCACCCAGGCAGCGATCAGCCGGATCGAACAGCCCCACGACCTGCTGCTCTCGACCCTCAACTCCTACCTCGCGGCCATCGGCGGCACCATCCGCATGACTGTCAGCTTCGCCGACGGCCACGAAACCACCCTCGACCTCGCCACACTCGCCTAAACCGACCAGCCGCAGCAAGGGGGTCCGCCCAGCGGCCGGCCACGTCGTCGCCAGCAACGGTTCTGGCCCTCGTCCGACGCCAGTCGACCTTCGCAGGAACCATCGGCACAGGACCTCCACCAAGGCCGGACAGCGAGGCGACGCGCCTCCAGGACGCCCACCACTCCACCGTCGCCCAGGCGCAGCTACCTCCTGCGGATCCACCAAGGCGCGTCGCGACCGTCTGCTGAATCTCGGTGCGGCATCTTGACCTCTCGCGGGATCCGCAGCCTCGGCGGCTGTCGGTGCCTCTCGCCTGTCATCTGACTGCACATCTGGTCAGAACGTGTTTGAGATCTCTGGGTAGTTACTGATTGTGATCTGCGGGGGTGTGCAATGGGTGTGCACTCGCCGTGAAGGGGCTTGATCGGGTGGGTCGGCGAGTGACGGTCAGGTGATGCCGCGACGTCACCGTCACCGCTATCCCTCTGCTCTGAGCGACGCCCAGTGGGGGTTGATCGAGCCGCTGTTGCCGCCGGCGGCGTCGATCGGCCGCCGCGAGAAGCATGACCGTCGGGATCTCGTCGACGCGCTCCTCTACGTGGTGCGTAACGGTTGTGCGTGGCGGGCGTTGCCGTCGGACTATCCGCTGTGGCAGACGGTGTGCTACTACTTCGCCCGCTGGCACGACCTGGGTGTGACCGAACGTGTCCACGACGCGCTACCGCGACCAGCTCCGCGTCCAAGAAGGACGTGCCACCGAACCGACCGTGGGGATCATCGATGCGCAGTCCGTGAAGGGCGCCGACACTGTTCCGGTGGCCAGCCGCGGCTGTGACGCGGGTAAGAAAGTCAATGGCCGTAGGCGTTTCGTCGTCGTGGACACGGTGGGTCTGCTGCTGGCTGTGCTGGTCGTTCCCGCGAGTACGCATGACACCGTCGGCGGACGCCACGCCCTCCTCGACAGCTACTTCGCCGGCCGGCGGTTACACCTGGTCTTCGGAGGCGGGATGTTCACCGGGTCGTTCGTGGACGGCCGCCCGCCTGCTCGGCGTGACGGTGCAGGTCGTGCGCCGACCCGCCGGGCAGAAGGGCTTCGCGGTGCAGCCTCGCCGCTCGTGGAACAAACCCTGTCGTGGATCACCGGGCATCGTCGTCACGCCCCGGACTACGAACGTCGTCCCGACCACGCCGAATCCCTGATCTGCTGGGTGATGATCGGCGCCATGGTCCGCCGCATCGACCGGCACGCACCTGCCCGACGACCCGGTCCCCGACCGCTACAGAGAATCATCTAACCAACGATCTCAAACACCTTCTTGGTTAACTCGCCGATACCCATATCGTCCCGTTATATGAGGCTTGTGCCGCCACGGGTTCGTCGCCGACCACGACCGTCGAACCGTCTGATCGCCGCGCGCGTCATCGCGGGCTGAGGGAGTTGCTGATCGTCGATCAGGTTCGGCGTCCTGGGCCGTCCCGCTCAGCGGATCTGCCACAGCCGCAGGGTGTGGTCCTGGCTGCCGGAGGCCAGCGTGCGCCCGTCGGGGGAGAACGCCACCGACGTCACCGGGGCGGTATGGCCTTTGAGGGGCTGGTCGAGGGGGTTGGGACGGGTGCGGTCGGCGACGTTCCACAGCCGCACCGTGTGGTCCTGGCTGCCGGACGCCAGCAGGCGTCCATCGGGGGAGAACGCCACCGACAGGACGATGTTGGTGTGACCGGTGAGGGGGCGGCCGAGGGGAGTGGGATGAAGTCGGTCGGCCACGTTCCACAGCCGCACCGTGTCATCGGCACCGCTGGATGCCAGCGTCCGCCCGTCGGGGGAGAACGCCACCGACAGCACCCGGTTGGTGTGGCCGGTGAGGGGCTGGCCGAGGGGGGTGGGACGGGTGGGGCCGGCGACGTTCCACAGCCGCACCGTGTGGTCCTTGCTGGCGGAGGCCAGCGTTCGTCCGTCCGGGGAGAACGCCAACGACAGGACCACGTCGGTGTGACCGGTGAGGGGCTGGCCGAGGGGAGTGGGATGAAGGCGGTCGGCCACGTTCCACAGCCGCACCGTGTTGTCGGCACCGCCGGAGGCCAGCGTCCGCCCGTCGGGGGAGAACGCCACCGAGAACACCCAGTTGGTGTGGCCGACGAGGGGCTCGCCGAGCTGGCCCAGACGGGTGGGGTCGGCGCGGTCGGGCACATCCCACAACCGCACCATGTGATCGGCGCCACCGGAGGCAACCATCCGCCCGTCGGGGGAGAACGCCGCCGACAGGACCAACGCGGTGGAACTGGTGCGCGGCTGACCGATCGAGGTGGGATAGGCGCGGTCGGTCACATCCCACCGTCGCACCATGTTGTTGGCGTCGGCGTCGATGAGGGTGCGCCCATCCCGCGAGAACGCCACCTGGGTCACCCAGTTGGTGGAGCCGGTCAGGGGCTGGCCGAGCGGGACGGGATGGATGTCGGGGCTGACGGCAGTGGCTGATCCCGACTGAAGACCAGGCACGCTGGTCAGCGTGGCCGCCGCGATGGCGGCGACGGCCGCAAGAACGAACGGGGCGATGATCCGGCGGCGGCGAAACAGGCGGCGCCATGGCCGAGCGTGGGCCGTCGGCGCCCCGACGGCCTGGTCGGCACCGGCCATCATGGTTGCCTGCTCACCCGGACCGGCGGACGGGGCTCGTCGGGGGCGGAGGGACGGGTCACCGATCCCGTACCCGGTACCGATCGCGGCGAGCTCGGGGGCGGCCGTGGCGGCCGCGGGCGCCGGTGAGATCGGGAGGGATGGAGGGTCAGCGGCGGCGGCGCGGATGTCGTCGTCGAGCCGCAGCCCGATCCCGGCCTGGGCGGTCCAACCCGGGCCGTAGACGGTGGCGGCGGCGCTGGCCAGGTCGAGGGCGAAAGCGTGGGCGGACGGCGGCCGGTCGGCCGGATCCTTGGCGAGCGCCCGCAACACCACTGCTGCGAGGGGGGCGGGTACGCCGGTGGGCGGGGCGGGCAGCGTGTTGAGGTGGTGCTCCCACAGCGCGTGTATCGACGGGGCCGGGTCGAACGGTGGCCTGCCGGTCAGCAACTGGTAGAGGACGCACCCGAGGGCGTACACGTCGGCGGCCGGGCCCAGCCGGCCCGCGAGGATCTGTTCGGGGGCCATGTAGGCCGCGGTGCCGGCGACCTGGCTGGCGGTGGCACCGGACCCGTCCACGATTTTCGCGATCCCGAAGTCATTGACCTTCAACAGGCCCGCGGCGTTGAACAGGATGTTGTCGGGTTTGATGTCGCGGTGCAGCACCCCGCGAGCGTGCGCGCAGGACAACGCCGCGCTCACCGCCAGACCCACCGCGCATGCCCCCTGCGGCGACAACGTCCCCATCTTGTGTCGGGCTGTCAGCGTTCCGCCGTCCAGGAGCTCCATGACGATCAGATGCAGGTCGCCGGTCTCGACGAGGTCATAGACGCGAACCACGTGCGGATGGTCCAGGGTGGCCAGGAGCCGCGCCTCGACGGCGAACTCGGCCGCCGCCCCGTCGTGGCTGGCGGCCAGAACCTTGATCGCTACTGGGCGGTCAAGCCCGCGGTGCCGGCCGGCGAGTACCAGCCCGAACGTCCCCGAACCGAGTTCGCCGCCCAGCTCGTAGCCGGGCAGCGCCGCAGCCACCCGCCCCTCGTTGACAATCATGACAAGGCGGCTGCGTGACAGGTGTCAGTGGCCGTCACAAATCCATCCATTGCTCTCTCGCCACGATGCGTCATCCTAGCCCCGCACCCCCTTTCAGGCCTTGCTCGTGGAGATACCCCACTTTCAGGGTGGGATGGCGGCGGGCGCGGTTCCGACGTGGTGGTGACCTCGTTTCGGAGACCGACGAGCAGTCGACCCGCCCGGCACCACCATGGGCGTCCAGGATCGCCCGGTGCTGCCGGGGCCAGACACCCGCCCGCGTCCACAATTGGAACCGCCGGTGCGCGGTGGGCGCCGGCACCCCGAACTCTGCGGCAACGGTTCCACCGGTGCCCACAGATCATCCGGGTAGCGGGTGGCGATGCCTCGCCAGGCTTTCAGCTTGTTGATCGCCCCGCGCGACAGTGTTCCGTTCCTGGTAGAGACCGGTGTCGCGGCGCAAGGGCCGGCCGCCACGACGGCCCTTGCGTTTCCGGTTCGCGGCCTGGTCGATCTTTTCTGGGGTGACCGCCCTGGTACCGCGTCGGCGCAGGTAGCCGCGGTTGGCGCGCGACGAGTAGGCCGCGCCCGGCCGGGTCTGGGGACGGCCGACCGGTACCCGTGCTCGCGCCGTGCTCAGGACCGCGACGAACTGAGGGCTGTCCGCGGCCTGCCCCGCGGCGAGCACGAACCCCAGCGGCCGACACCGCCGATCGGCGGCCAGGTGAATCTTGCTGGTCAGGCCGCCCCGTGACCGGCCCAGCAGCGCCACGCTCAGCCGGAGTCCCCATCGGCGACGCCGACGCCGCCGGCACTGCGTGCCGGCATCATCATCATCGCCCGCCGCCCCGCTGCCCGTCTTGTCCCTTCTCGACGCCCCCTTTTCCCGGCCCGCGTCAGCAGGCTCAGCCGCTTTCTCCATCGCCTCGATCGTCTCCCGACTCAGGCGCATCCCCGCCGCGTCGTGATGCGCCCGCACGGTCGTGGAATCCACACCGACCAGCGACAAGTCGATCTCCCCGCGACGGGCGGCCTCCGCCAGCAAGCCCTCGAGCAGCGCGTCGAACACCCCGTCGTCCCGCCACTGCCGAAACCGGTTGTGCACCGTCGACCACGCCCGAACTCCGCCGGCAACTCCCGCCATGGCGAACCCGTCCGGAACCGCCAGACCACACCCTCGAACTGGGCCCGTAACCGAGCCGGATACGGACCAAACAAGCCGATCGGCAAGAACGGCCCGATGAACTCCCAGGCGGCATCACTGAGCTGCGCATGCGTCACCCACGACCAGCTACCGGACCAAGACCGACTCCGAAACACACTCCACCCGAAAGATCATGACCAGGCGCACGGCCTAATGGGGTCCGTGTTCGGGTCGATCGGCGGCGCCGCCCGCATGATTGTCGGCTTCGCCGACGGCCACGAAACCTCACTCGCGCATGTCACCCGTTTCAAGGAGGGCTGTCACCCGAGCCAAAGCCTCTTTCGTCGCGATCACCGCCTCGTGGCTGTCCGAGTCCAGGATAGCCAGTTGGTCGTCGAGGACAGCGTGGAGGATCTCGGCCGCTATCACCTGGTGTGGCCGATCCATCTGCTCGTAGACGCAGGCAAGTGCGTAGCGCCGGCCTAACGTGTCGGGATGCTTCGCGCCGTACATTCGGCTCGTTCCGTCGATCACTTTGTCAAGTTGTACTGCAGCCTCCGAAAATCTCTTCAGGTCGACGAGTACCCTGCTGAGTCCGTGACGCGTGGCGATGGTGTCCCGGTGATGCGGCCCGTGGAGGTGATCCCGTTCGTCGGCCAGCTTCCGTAGTTCGGCGGCCGCCGCGATCAGGTCGCCGGCCCTCCACCGCTGCATCGCCAGGTTGTTACGAAGAACCGACACGTCGCGGTCGTCTGGGCCGAGTATCCGCCGCATGTCCTCGAGAAGATCCTGCATCTCGATGGCGGCCTGCGCGGGCCCGACGGAGTCCCCGCGCTGGGTGCCGAGGAGACTGCGCAGCTCGAGGGTCTGCCGGCTCTCGACACCGTGGACTCTGGTAGCGAGCCGGACCAGATCTTCCAGTTCGGCCACCGAGCCGGTGGTGTCCCCGGCCTTGGACCGCCAGTACACAAGCTGGGTGCGGGTGCCGATCACCGCCTCGTGTTCGGCGCCCAGTAGCCGCGTCTGGTCCGCGAGCACCGTCTTCAACTGGTGCGCCGCCGTCGCCGGACGACCTGCCTGACCCGACTGGTAGGCGTAGTTGCGTCGCACCTCGACCAGCTCGATCTCCAGTCTCTCCACCAGTTTCCCGTCGGCTCCCTCGCGCGCCTTGCGCAGAGCAGCGGTGACTTCCGCGATCAGTGCGTCGAGGCTGTCCACAGCCTCCCGCACCTGTCCTCTGTCGCCGAGTATCGCGGCGGTTTGATTTCGCAGAGCCAGGGTGGTCGGATGATCTGGCCCCAGACGTTGTCCGGACATGGCGTCCAACCGCGCGCTCAGATCGACCGCCTCGCCGAGGCGTACCTCAGTCCCGAGACTCTGGACGGTGCGCGTCATGATTGGGTGGATTCCGCGTTCAGGGTCCCAGATCGCGTCCGGGTGGTTGTTCTCGATCGCCACCGCGTTGACGCGCAGCAGCTGGCTCAGGTCCTTGTCGCTGTCGGCGGGCGGCCACACCTCCAGGAGGGCATCGGTTGAGGCCCGGGCGACCGCCATCAACTGGTGCGGCGCCGCCGCCTTCTCCGGCGAGCCGTCTCCGCGGAGGTGATCTCGCACAGCTCGTTGCACCAGCGCGTGGACACGGACCACATCGTTCTCGTATGTGACGAGATGAAAACGGTGCAGGCCACGCAGCCCCTGCCGGATGGTGTTCGCGCCCGGGCTGTGGATATCGTCCCGGTCCGGACTGTCGCGAATCCGTCCGAGCAGGTAAGCCCCGGCGGCGCGTGCCCGCAGGACTCGCCCCGGGATGCCGTTGGGGTTCAACGTGCTGACGATCTCCATCAGCGGCCGGGCGAGGCCGGCGGGATACTGATCGTTCGCCTTCTTGACGGATATTTCCCAGGTGGTAGAAACGGTGTTGGCGTAGTCGTCGAACCGGTTCTCCTTGCTGGGAAAAAGCCGCTCAAGCTGATTCTTTCGGTCTACGAACTGGTCGGCGTAGGCATCGCATGATATATCCATGTCGATCATATATGCGGCTGCGTGGCTCAGCGCTAAAGGAAACGCACCCAGGACCGTCACAATCCGCTCGACGTCGTCGATCAGGTGGGGCCGGCGGTTCAGTTTCCGGACTATGTAGTCCTTCGCTTCGGCCTCCGAGAACACGTCGATGTTGACATGTCCGCCACGGTCAAGAAGAGTCGCATCGCGGCGCCGAGTGGTGATGACCACGCGGCCGGTGGGTCGCTGGGGAGGCCACAGACCCTCGATGGCAACTGGATCCGCCAGGTCGTCGAGGATGATCAGCCAACGCTGCGGCGTGGTCTCCAACCAGTTGAGAAAGGTCTCGAGGAGGACTGCCGGGTCCTCTTCGTCCCGCCCGAGCCCGAGTTCCCCCGCCGCCTTCACGTAACTGGACACGACGGAGTCACGGGTCAGTGCCGACACCCACACCAGTAGATCGAGCTCACCATGCCCGTCCTGCCAGAGACGCCGAGCGAAATCGGCGGCAAGCTGGGTCTTGCCTACTCCACCCAGGCCAGCGACCACCTGGGTGAGCACCGCGGTCTGCCCCGCGCAGGCGGCATCGAACAGTTTCTGCGCCTGAGGCCGATCCTGGAAATTGTCCGCCCGTGGCGGAATGCTGCCCACCTGAACTGAGCTGTTCGAATCCAGGCCGCGCGACGTCGCACCCTGGTGGCGGCGTTGCCTCGGCGTCAACGTGTCAACGTCCGCGACACCGTCGTTAAGGATTTCTTGGTAGACCTGATTCATCTCTGTGCCGGGCTGGTATCCTTGCTCTTCACTCATCTGATCGTGCGCTGACCTGAACTCGTCCAGAGCTTCGCCGCGCCTGCCGGCAGCGGCCAGCGCGCGCATCAGCAGGGTGACGTGACGTTCGCTCCCAAAGTCTTCGTTTACCAACTTCCGTAGAGGCTCGATCACGGGCTGTGGATTCCCGGCCGCCAGCTCTGCCGTCGCCCAGTCCGCGACCAGAGCCTTCCTCTCCTGGCGCCACTCTTCCTGAACGGTCTCGGCCCAGGTGGACGAGAAGTCCTTGAGCGGATCGCCCTGCCACAGGCTGTTCGCCTCGCGAAGGAGACGCACGCGGTCGTCGTTTCCGGTGACTCCTGCCGCTCGTTGTCGGAGCCGGCGCATGTGGAAAATGTCTATCTGTTCAACATCGAGACTTAGGCGGTACTGTCCCCCTCTGCCGCGGGGGATCCGAACGGCGGGTCCGCCATCGGCGTGCTCGGCGAATATCCGACGTAGCTCGCTGATGTACACACGCAGACTGTCGTTTGGTTTTCTGGGCGTTTCTTCGTCGTGCCACACCTGCTCGATCAACGTATTGGTGTGAACGGGCTTTCCTGCTTCCGCTTCCACGGCCAATACTGCGAGCACCCGGCGTTGCAGTGCCGGCCCTGCATCGATGATCTGCCCAGATTGCAACAGCCGCATCTCGCCGAGCAGTTTGATTTCCATAGCCTCCCCCGCTGGGAGTCTAGTCAGCGCGGTGCGCGCCGGCGACGACTCCGCTGGATCCGTCTGGCAGTCCGTCGCCCAGGCACAGATCGAAGGACCCCGCGGGGCGCTGACCAGGACGGCAACATAAGTCCAACAAACTACCTACGACCTTGTGTAGCAATCCGTGTCATGAGGAACTGGCCGGTGCGTCGTGGTCCTGGTGACGTGTGGCGCCCACCCGATCACGATCTGGTCTGTGTTTGGCGGCGGCGGCGTGCTCGACCATGGTCGCGGCAGGCGGCCCGGACTGCCGGATTCGCTAGTTCGCTCTTCCTGCTCATGGCTCTCCTGGCCGCAGGATGCGCGGGCCGGGGCAGGGACGACCTGGCGTCGTGTGAACCCGTGCGGCTGGGAGACCGCAACGACTGCGTCTGGGGGGTCCAGAACGCCCTACACGCACGCGGACTCCTGCCCACCATCGACGGGGCTTTCGGTCCGGGTACCACCGCCGCAGTCCGCAGCTTCCAGACCTCAAGCGGCCTGAACGTGGACGGGGTCGCCGGGAAGCAGACCCTCCAGGCGCTGGAGGACACATTGCGGGATCGTCTCCTCGGCTCGCTGGTCTTCCGGTTCGATCGCCGCGCCACCCAACAGATCGCCAGGGGGCTCGAAACCACGGACGGCGCAGCGGCGCAGGCCCTCACGCTCGCCTGCGCGCCCGTGAAGGGCTCGCTCGCGTCGACGGTCTGCGAGTTCCTCGTTCCGCTAGGCACGGACAGAGTCCGCACCGCCGCCCGTTCCGCCGCGGACCAGGACGCCTGCCTGGCGGTCGACCTGCGTCGGGTGGCGGTCCGCCTGTCCAGCGACGGAGGTCCAAAATGCACCTGACCGTATCGTCCCGACACATCTTCATCCGATGAACGGCGCCCGTCGGCGTCGGCAGGCCGACCAGGTCGATCAGACAGGCTTCCCGGCTCTGACCGAAGCCGGGCCGCGGTCGACGCCGGTGGATGTAGGATCCTGGTCGGACCAGCTTGCCACTCGGCTGTTCACCCTGCCCGCCCGGTGGGGCTGGGAGGCCGTGGCACGCCCTCCGGAGCCCATCCTGCCTCCGGTGCACCCGCGGCCAGCCTGGTCGGAACCACCCGCGATCGATGATCATTCGGTGCGGGCCCGACGGTCGAGCGCGGTCTCCCGCCTGGTCTGGCAGCTCGTGGCGACCGTCCTCGCGGTCGCCCTGTACGGCGGCTACCAACCGGAGATCGAGAGCTTCGTCGCGGGGCACGGCCACGACGGATGGCAGGTGTACCGGGCGGCTCGCATCATGCTCCCTGTCGTGGTCGGCCTGTTCCTGGTGGACGCGGTTCGCGCCGTGATCGTCGCGGGGCGGCAGCTGCGGAGCTTCCGCCGGCCGTACCAGCAGGCGCGCGCCGAACAGCAACGGCGACATCAGGAGGCCGTGGAGCATTGGGAGCAGGCGTGGCGCCGGCATGACGGGGCCGCAGCCGCCCATCGGCGCGCTGTGCGGGAGTGGGAGAACGGCCCGCGGTGGCATCCGGTGCGTCCGGTCGTCGAACCGACCCGGGTGGACGTGTTCGGCGGCGACCCGCAGCGGCACGGATGGGCCAGCCTGCTGGTGACACTGGGCTGCTCCGTGCTCGCTGCCGGACACCGGATCACCGTGCTGGACTTCACCGGCCAGGATGTCGGTGGGGGCCTGACCGAGGTCGCGCTCGCCTCCGGGCGGCAGATCCGGATGATCCGGTTGGGCAGCGGTAGCGCCGGGCGTGCTGTCGACCGGACTGTGGACCTACTTGGCCAACTGCGCCGCCGTGAGGTCGCCGAGGTCCTGGGACAGGCTCTCGCGAGCCGTCCGGAAGGCGACCGTCGGGAGGAGCGCGCGTCGGCGACCGACGTTCTGCGTCGTGTCGTGGACAGCCTGGACGGGCCGCCGTCGTTTGCCCGGCTGGCCGCCGGAGTGCGGGTGCTGCGTCGTGGCGACGGAGCCGGCTCGCTGTCCGCCAAGGAGCTCGGCCGGCTCGCAGACCAGATCGGCGACGTCGACCAGGACGAATGGACGTCCCGCCAGCTCAGGTTTCTGGCCAGCCAGTTGGACCAGCTTCACGATATGGTTCCCGGCCCCGTAGCCGGCCAGCCCGCGTCCCGCGCGCTGTGGCCGGGCGCCGATGTCTCGGTTGTCGCGACCGGTGGCGGCCGCGACGACCGCAAGGAACTGCTCGATCGCCTGTTGGTCCAGATGGCCCGGCAGGCGATGGGCGAACGGACCGACCTCGACGGGTTCCTCGTCGTCGCGGGCGGCGACCATCTGGGCGCGGGAACTCTGCGGGACCTTTCCGAGCATGCCCGATGGGCCGGCCTCCGCCTGGTTCTGATGGTCGACCAGCCGCAGGGCGATCTCGAGAAGAGCGCCGGCACCGGCGGAGCCGTCGTCTTCATGAAGATGTACAACCACCGCGACGCGGCCATCGCTGCCGAATTCATCGGCAAGGGGCACCGGTTCGTCGTCAACCAGGTGACCCGTCAGGTCGGCACGAGCTTCAACGACGGCGGTGGTGACAGCTTCACCACGAACACGAACGACAGCGCCAGCGGCAAACAGCGGTCATCCGGGCTGCCCGGCCGGCGCCAGAGCCTGTCCGACTCGCGCGGCCATGCCTGGGCGGGAACCCGCAACTGGTCCATCGCCGACAACATCAGCACCTCAACCGTGACCGGTCGCGTGTATGAGTTCGTCGTCGAACCGCGGGAGATACTGACGATGCCGCAAAGCGCGTTCATTCTGATCGACAACTCCACGCATGGCCGCCGAATGATCATGGCGGACAGCAATCCTGGTATCGCCCTGCTGGACCGCGTCGCAACCGCTCCGGTCCGCCGATGACCAGACCGCCCAGCCAGGAAGGACGGTCTGAGGTGGTGTCCGGCCGGCCGCGCCCCCAACCGATGCCGGCATTCAACTGGCACCGCTTCTCGTTCCACGCGCTCACCCAGGTACCCCGTGTGCAGGCGGACCGGGACCAGGAACGGGAAGGCGGCGACCCGCGGCTGGGCTCGTTGGCCATGTCGCTGGCCGGCGCGCACGCCGCTCTGCTCGGCAGCGGCGAGCCCATACCCGCGTTGGCGTCCGCGTGGATACGCGCGCGACCGGGCGGCCGCGTCCACGTCCTGCTCGGTGGTCGCCCGTTTTTTCCCCCCGCGGCATCGCAAGAGGTGGTGGGCGAGGACACGGCCAACGGCGAGCCGACTGGTGGCTCGAACGGACAGAGGCCACAACCGCGCCCGGTGCTCTTTCCGGTGGGTGCCGCCGCGACCGCCGTCGCGGCCCGTTCCGTCGTTCGCCTCATCGACCAGTTCTCCTGGTGGGTCGCCTGCTCTGGTCGGGCCGACGCGCTGTGGGCGCCGCCGGCCCATCCGGGGCAGGACCGGCCGGCCACCCGACGGGGTTCCTTCGACCGGCACGTGGCGACCCTGCGCGTGCCGCTTGTCTGGCTTGTCGTCGCAGAGCCGCTGCTGCCCGACGACCTGCGTCCAGAGCTAGACCTGCTGACCAGCGAGATCCTCCCGCTATCGCGGGGAGAGGTGGGCGAGACCAGGCGTGTCGCGCTGGAGCGTAAGCAGTTGCGTCACCGCGAACTCAGCCGCGCTCAGGTCGGCGGCGCCTGGCGGATCCGGGTCTTGGTCGGGGGCACGGCGCCCGGGCCCACGGCAGTGGCTGCCGCGATGCTGTGCGGGGCAGCGGAGCTGGACGGCCTGCCTTACGTGCTGGCCCCGGCCGGCCAGCCGGCGCCGTTCGCCGACGCCATCCAGGTAAAGAGGGAGGATCCGCTCGGCGCCCGGAACGCGTTCATCGCGGGAACCGAACTGCTCGCGGCACTGACCCGCCCACCCGAGCGGGAACTGCCGGGTTTACGGGTCGTCAATCAGCACACCTTCGACGTGACACCGGAGATCAGCGACCCGGCTGGTCTCTCGCTCGGTGAGGTCCTCGACGAATCGGGGGCGGTGGTCGGCAGTCTGGCGCTGAGTCGCGACACGCTGAATCGACATCTGTTCGTCTGCGGCGCCACCGGGACAGGAAAGTCGCATACCGTGCGCCATCTTCTCACTCAGGCGAGCCGGGCCGGCCTTCCGTGGCTGGTGATCGAGCCGGCGAAGGCAGAGTACGCGCGGATCGTTGAGCGTCTCGCGTCGTTTTCCGCTGAGGTGGTCGTAATCAGGCCCGGCGACAAGGAACTTCCGCCGGCCGGGCTCAACCCCCTCGAGCCGGAACCAGGGTTCCCCCTGCAGACCCATGTGGACTTGCTCCGCGCGCTTTTTCTCGCCGCCTTCGAGGCACACGAGCCGTTCCCACAGGTGCTCGCCACCGCGCTGACCCGCTGCTACGAGAAACTGGGCTGGGATCTCGCGTTGGGCGAGCCGGCCCGACCTGGACCTACACGGCGATT
The DNA here is from genome assembly GCF_023243045.1 of Frankia sp. AgB32. GTDB lineage: Bacteria > Actinomycetota > Actinomycetes > Frankiales > Frankiaceae > Frankia. The sequence continues at coordinate 15,913 of NZ_JALKFX010000027.1, read as the reverse complement.
TCCGACTCTTAGCGATCTGGAACGGGCGGCGGCCACCGTGGTGGCCGAGATTGGCTACGGCAAAGATATCGCCGCGGACGTACAGGGCTTCATCAAGGTGCGACTGAGTAGCCTGCGGCTTGGCACCACCGGGCGGTTTTTTGAGGGAGGGCACCCGCTGGACTTCACGGAGTTGCGTAGCCGAAATGTCATCTTCGAGATCCAGGACGTCGGTGACGACGCGGACAAGTCGTTCCTGATGGGCGCCATTCTCATCCGGCTGACCGAGCATCTGCGGATGCGTGGTCCGCGTGGAGACCTCGACCATCTCACGGTGATAGAGGAAGCACATCGGCTGCTGCGTCGACTGGAACCCGGAGCCGCCGGGCCGGCTTCGCACGCAGTCGAGATGTTCGCCGCACTGCTTGCCGAGGTCCGCGCATACGGCGAGGGGATCATCATCGCCGAGCAGATCCCGAGCAAGCTTATTCCCGATGTTATCAAGAATACCGCTGTCAAGATCATGCATCGGCTGCCAGCCAAGGACGACCGCGATGCCGTTGGCGCTACCATGAACCTCGACGATAGACAATCCCGTCACGTCGTGTCTCTCATTCGTGGACAGGCGGCCGTCACCACCGACGGCATGGACAATCCGATCCTCCTACGGGTACCGTCCAGTCACGATCTCGACGACTCCAGCCGGCCCAGGACAGCCTCACTCATTCCACTCATCAAACCTCGTAGTTCGACGTGCCCTTCGTCCTGTGCCCAGGCCCCGTGCAGCCTTCGGCAGATTCGCGACGCGCAGCACATCCTCAGCCGGCACTCGTGGCTCGTCCTGTTGGTGGAGCTCACCGTTGTCGCCCACCTGACCGGCCGGCGGACTCCGGAGCTCATCCCCGGGCAGGCCAGCCTCATCGACGGCATGGACCAACGAGAACTTGACTGCGCAATCTCTCATGCGGTCGATGCCGCGGTCGCGGTGCGCGCCGCTTCGCTTCAGCCCGATGCCGACCAGAATGAACTGGCCATACACTGCCTTGAGGTGCTGCGGCTGGTCATGGCCGAAATAACTCCGCCCTGCAATGGCGATAATTTCGCTTTTCTGGCCGAGCAGTACAAATGGGCTGCGGTGTATCGGGAACTGAGTAGCACCGTGGGTGAGGATGGTCCGCATCCGGACACACCCCAGTGGGAGCGTCGTCATCTGCGTAAGATTCCGGGTGTCACCAGAGCGGAACAGCGAGACGTGGTGGAACGGTGGTATGACACGGCAATAGGAGACTGGGAGGCGCTGGATGCCGTCACATTTGGCAGTCTGCGACCGTCCACGATAGAGCTGATGATTGGAAATCGCCCGGTCAGCTCTGACTGGAGTCGGCGGGTCGTGGATTCCCTCGCCCCGTTCGATGTCGGAGACTGGCCCGTGATGCTGCTGGTGAGGAATTATGGTTGACACCCCTGCCCGGACCCCAGACAGAAGTCCACCGCCGGTCTCTCAAACCGCTCAGACCCCGGATGGGCAGTGGCGCAGGCAGTTTGACGCTCAGATGCAGGCGCCGGCAGGATCAGGGGCGAGGGGCGGGCATCCGGACGAGCCATCGGCGCAGGGTCGGCACACCGATATAGCTCAACCAACCGGGCCTCCGAGCGCCCCGGCCGCCGACGCGGGCAGGCCGCCGGAGCGAAATTCGCACGTCGATTCTCATGATCTGGGTGGAGTGCGGACAGTAGCCGACCGTAAGGAGGTCGGAGCTCTTGCCGAGAGGCTTCTGCAAGCCAGGGATGACGGCCTGGTTTCATTCGGAGACGACGTTACGAATCCGAAGACCCGCGAGCTAACGGACGGCGCATCCGCTCGCTGGCTGAAATCTATGGTAAACGCGCCGGAGGGGCTGGATCTATCTATGAGTCCGGACCTCGCGAGGGTGCTTGACCGCATGCTATCGGCCGCCGAACGGCGGCGCGCGGACGGAGCGACAGGCGTTGATTTTGCGATTATGAGCCTCTATCGCCCGGACAAGGGTCCCTCGCCGCACCGGGATGGCGCCGCCGTCGACATCGGAGTTTATGCTGGGAAGACTATTAATTTCATGCGCACGAAGGATTCGGTACTGGCCGTCGCACAGTTCTACCGGGACATGCTCGGCGGCGAAGGTGAAGCGAAGGTGGACGCGAAGATCGCGCTAGGACTCCCCAGGAACCCCAGAATGGATCCGGCCGGAGCGCTTGCTGAGTACTACGATGCAGGGCATCCCGAGAAGAAGAACTACTATGATATTACTTCGACCCCTGGTCGGGTGATCACCGAGAAGCCGTTCACCGTCGCGAATACGCGACCTGTCCTGAAAATGGAGTACCAGGTTCCGGACGCGTTCTTCCAGCGAGAACTAGAGCCGGACAGATCGCCAGCCGGCGGTCTCGCTGGCGCGGTCGCGGCCCTGCGCCCCGAGGCGCAGCAGGCGTTTAAACTTCTCGTCGAAAAGGATGTGGGAAAGGTACTGAGATTTATGTTCCCCGACGGTCTTGACCATCTCCATGTTCAGGTCGTCAGGCGATGACTTATTGCCTCGACGTTTGGCCTGCGAGATTGTTGTTCATACACCGTCCGCGGCTTGAATTCTGCTGTGCCGGCCGGCGGAAAATAGATGGATCAGGAGGGTCGGAGTGTATCTGACCTTTGCAGTGGTCGTTGGTATCGCGGTTGCCGTGTTCGCCGGAAGCCCGCCCGTGGGGATCGTCGCCGCAATTATCATCGTCCTCGCCTCCGTGGGCGAGAAGCAGCGAAGGGCTAAGGTCAGGGCGATTAAGGCCGACCCCACCAAACGGCGCTGCTTCACCTGCGGGGGGAGCGGCACCGTACAATGGACGGTAAACGGCACGGTCCGGCGGGGGACCTGTCATAGTTGCCACGGCCGAGGCTGGCATCGCAGAGGTTGAGGCCTGCCAGTCCCTGGGGTGCTGATCGGCGAGCACATGCCCCATCCGAGCGCCATGCCCCACCTCAGTGCGGGATGGAGGTGGACCCTGCTCCGACGTGGTGGTGACCTCGTCTTTGAAGGCTCTTCGGGCTATAAAGTGGTTGGCACTCAGCGAGGTCGAGTGCCAATCCTCGGTGTGACGGGTGCCTGCGTCAACGGGAGCACCGTTCGCGGTGCCGGGCACCCCATCGACGACTGGTACCTCTCCGCGCAGGCTTGCCCCCCTGAGAGGACCATCACGCATGGCAAAGATGATCGCCTTCGACGAGGAGGCTCGGCGCGGCCTGGAGCGCGGGCTGAACCGGCTGGCCGATGCGGTCAAGGTCACGCTCGGCCCCAAGGGTCGCAATGTCGTCCTGGCGAACAAGTTCGGTGTTCCCACCGTCACCAACGACGGTGTGAGCATCGCGCGAGAGATCGAGCTCGAGAGCTCCTACGAGCGCATTGGTGCGGAGCTCGTCAAGGAAGTCGCGAAGAAGACGAACGATGTCGCGGGTGATGGTACGACGACCGCGACGATTCTGGCGCAGGCGCTGGTTCGTGAGGGTCTGCGTAACGTCGCGGCGGGTGCGAACCCGCTGGGCCTGAAGAAGGGCATCGAGGTCGCGGTCGAGCGCGTCTCGGAGGAGCTCTCGAAGCAGGCGAAGGAAGTCGAGACGAAGGAGCAGATCGCTTCCACCGCCTCGATCTCCGCGGGTGACTCCGCGATCGGCGGGCTCATCGCCGAGGCGCTGGACAAGGTCGGTAAGGAGGGTGTGGTCACTGTCGAGGAGAGCAACACCTTCGGTCTGGAGCTTGAGCTCACCGAGGGTATGCGTTTCGACAAGGGCTACATCTCGCCGTACTTCGTGACCGACGCGGACCGTCAGGAAGCGGTTCTCGATGACCCGTACATCCTGATCGTCAACAGCAAGATCGCCGCGGTCAAGGACCTTCTCCCGCTGTTGGAGAAGGTCATGCAGACCTCGAAGCCGCTGGTCATCCTCTCCGAGGATGTCGAGGGTGAGGCGCTCGCGACGCTGGTCGTGAACAAGATCCGTGGGACGTTCAAGAGCGTCGCGGTGAAGGCCCCCGGCTTCGGGGACCGTCGCAAGGCGATCCTGGGTGACATCGCGATCCTCACCGGCGGTCAGGTGATCTCCGAGGACGTCGGCCTCAAGCTCGAGTCGACCACCCTGGACCTCCTGGGCCGCGCGCGGAAGATCGTCGTCACGAAGGACGAGACGACGGTCGTCGAGGGTTCGGGTGACCCGGACCAGATCGCGGGGCGGGTCTCGCAGATCCGCAACGAGATCGAGAAGTCGGACTCGGACTATGACCGGGAGAAGCTCCAGGAGCGTCTCGCGAAGCTCGCGGGTGGTGTCGCGGTCATCAAGGTGGGTGCGGCGACCGAGGTGGAGCTGAAGGAGAAGAAGCACCGTATCGAGGACGCGGTGTCCAACGCGAAGGCCGCCGTCGAGGAGGGCATCGTCGCGGGTGGTGGTGTCGCGCTGCTCCAGGCGTCGATCACCGCGTTCGAGAAGCTCGACCTCTCCGGTGACGAGGCCACGGGTGCGAACATCGTGCGTCTCGCGCTGGAGGCCCCGATCAAGCAGATCGCGTTCAACAGCGGTCTCGAGGGCGGCGTCGTGGTCGACAAGGTTCGTCACCTGCCCGTCGGTCACGGCCTGAACGCCGCGACCGGGGAGTACGTCGACCTCATCGCCACCGGCATCATCGACCCCGCCAAGGTCACCCGCTCCGCCCTGCAGAACGCCGCCAGCATCGCCGGCCTCTTCCTCACCACCGAGGCCGTGGTGGCGAACACGCCGGAATACGCGGCGGCCGACGCCGCCAACGTGGACGCCGGGATGCGCAGTCAGGGTTTCTGACCTGGCCGCTCCGAACCCGCCCGCGGGCCCCCCGTCCCCGTGCCCGCGGGCGGACGGCGTCAGGCGTTGCCGGCGGCGGGCTGACCGCTGGCGCCGTTCCAGTCGACCAGTTGGACGATGACGCCGTTGGGGTCGCGGACCTGGAAGGCGCGTTCGCCCCATTCCTCGACCGTCAGCGGCATCGTGATGGTCACGCCGGCGTCCTGGAGTCGGGCGAGTTCCCCCTCCAGGTCGTCGACGACGAACGCGAGGATCAGTCCGCCGGCGTGGTCGTCGCGCTGGTCGGCGGGCAGGGTCGGCAGCCCGCGGCGCAGGTAGACGACGTTCATGCCGGCGTCTTCGCGGCCGAGGGAGGTGAAGCCATCGGCGGCCGTCAGCTCCGTGAAGCCGAAGTGGCTGGTGAGGAAGGTGGCGGACGCGGCGACGTCGTCGACGTTCAGCGACACGGCCGATGAAGTGATCTTCATGTGCGACCTCCGGGCTCGACGGGCGTTTACGCTGTACGCAGTACAGCATACGACGTACAGAGTTTTGCCCCGGATGATGGTCAGGTGAGCGTCGAACGATCGAGCGCCGGTGATCCGGCTCGCACGCTGGCTCTGCTGTGGGGGGAGGCCCCGGCCCCCCGGCGGGGACCGAGCCGCGCGCTGGAGCTTGCCGCAGTGGTCAGCGCGGCCACCGACCTCGCCGACCAGGAGGGGCTCGCCGCGGTGACGATGCGGGCCGTCGCCCGCGCCCTCGGGGTCGTCCCCATGACGCTGTACACCTACGTGCCAGGCAAGGAGGAACTGCTCGACCTGATGCTCGACGCGGCCTACGCCGGGATGCGGCGAACGGACATGGCCGGCGCGCCCTGGCGGGAGCGGCTGACCGCCGTCGCCGACGAGAACCTGGCCCTGTTCGCCGCGCATCCCTGGGCCGCCGAGGTCTCCACGCTGCGCCCGCCCCTGGGGCCGGGTCTGCTGGCCAAGTACGAGCATGAGCTCTCCGCCTTCGACGACCTCGGCCTCTCGGACGTCGAGATGGACGACTGCCTGACCTATCTGCTGTCCTTCGTGCAGGCCAACGCGCGCGCGGCCCACAACGCGGCCGTCGCGTCCGCCGGGCCCGACGGCGACGACTCCCGTTGGTGGGCGACGGTCGGCCCGCTGCTGAGCCGCGTGCTGGACGAGACCCGCTATCCACGCGCGAGCCGGGTCGGCGCGGCCGCGGGGCAGGCGCACGACAGCGCCCATGACCCCGGCCACGCCTACCACTTCGGCCTCGCCCGCCTGCTCGACGGCCTGGCCCCACTCATCGAACGCGGCAGCCGGGAACCCGCTGGGCCGGCCGGTCACACCGCCGGATGACCGCCGCGGCCCTGATCGTGTCCTCTCAGGCCCACTGCACGACGTCGTCGTGGTCCAGGCGGGGGAGTCGGCCGAACCAGGGATTCTCGCCGGGGTGGCCGATGTTGACGACGAGAATCGAATGGAGACGGCCGTCGGGGAAGAACTCGGCGTCGATGCCGGCGGCGTCGAAACCCGCCATCGGTCCGGCGGCGAGGCCGTGGGCCCGGACGGCGAGGATGAAGTAGCCGGCCTGCAGGGTGGCGTTGAACGTGCCGGTCTCGGTGCGCATCGCCTCGTTCGCGGCGAAGACGTCCTTCAGCTCCGGTTTGTACGGCAGAAGCGCCGGAATGTGCTCGTGGAACTGCGTGTCCAGTGCGAGGACGGCCGACGCGGGGGCGGATGCCGTCTTGGCGCGGTTGCCCTCGTTCATGTGCTTGAGGAGCCGGTCGCGACCCTCACCGGGACGGACGTAGAGCACGCGCAGCGGCTGGGAGTTGGCCGCCGTCGGCGCCCACTTGGCCAGTTCCCAGATATCCGACAGTTCCGCGTCGGACACCGGGGTGGCCGCGAAGCTGTTGGCGGTTCGGGCCGCGCTGAACAGCAGGCGTCGGCCCTGGGCGTCCAGGTGGTCGAGCGCGCGGTCAACGTCCGCGGGGCTGGTTTCGGAGCTGGTGCTCATTGGCGTTCTTTCCAATCCGTCGTCCGCGGTGCGCCGGAGGCGAGTGGGTCCGCCACCGGTCACGCATGATCCTGTCGTTCGACGAGGTAGTTAATGCGTTAACCATACCGTAGCAACGCTTGGTTCACATGTCAACAAAGCGGTATGGTGCCCGCATGGCAGGGGTGCGGTGGCTGGATGAACGCGAACAGCGGGCCTGGCGCGGCCTGATGGAGATGCAGGACGGCCTGACGGAGTTCGTCGACCGGCAGCTCCGCAACCGGTGCGGGCTCTCGAACTCCGACTACCAGGTGCTGGTCCACCTCTCGGAGGCGTCGGACGGTCGACTGCGGCCGTTCGAGCTGGGGCGCCTGCTGCACTGGGAGAAGAGCCGACTGTCCCAGCACCTGGGCCGGATGGAGAACCGCGGCTTGGTGCGGCGCGAGCGGTGCCCCACCGACCAGCGGGGGGCGGTCGTGGCCCTCACGCCCCGCGGCCGGACGCTGATCGAGGACGCTGCTCCCCAGCATGTGGATGATGTGCGCGGCGTGCTGATCGATCACCTCACGGAGGAGGAGTTGGAGACGCTCGCCGCCATCGGCGACAAGGTGCGCGAGCGGCTGGCAGCGCTGGGGCAGAAGCGGTGACGGGCCGCGGTCGGGCCGCAGGGATTCAAGCACATATCCGCTAGTGCGGGATTGCTTCCGCGAAAGCGACGCATCTGCGGACTGAATCGCCCTATGCTTTCGATCCTGAGGGTCGCTCCCAATGGTGGGGGCGGCCGCGCGATGCCGGTGCCGGCGGCGAACTCGATCCTGGAGAGCCGACTGGGCTGTCACCGGCGTAGGTGCGCGTTCTCAGGAACTCCGGCGGGCGAGCGGTCCCTCTCCGCCGGATCACGTTCGCAGGTGAACGCGTCTTTCCGACAAGGAAGAAGGCGATGGCGAGAAAGTCTCTTCGGACCCCTGTGTTCACGGTACTCGTTCTCGGGGCCGCCCTGGCGGTCGCCCCGCCGGGAACCGCCTACGCGTCGACGACGCTGACTGTTCGCAGCCCTGGCGCCACGAGCGGGCCCACAACGGCCAACTCGGAGAGTGCGAGCAATGCGAACTGCCGGACTGGCGGCGACCCCAACGACGTGGTCTCTGGCGTCGGAATCCTGCAGACCGTCGGTACCGGGACGGCGCAGAGCAATCTGCATGTCAGGGGAATAGTTCCCTTCGATGGAACGGCCGAGTACGTCGCGGCCAACAGCTATTCGCCCGGCGTCGTCGGTACCGGTGCGACGCAGGCGCGGGCCATCGGCGGCACGGGTGGGTCGGGCGGCGGTCTCGACGCCGCGTTCGGCTCGACGCCGTATGCCATGTGCCTCGATCCCGGCGACACGATCACGGGCACCCAGATCGTCATGAACAGCGTCGCGGGCCCGACCAGCCCCGGGACCACGGCCCTGGCGGTGGCGACGTGTCCCGAGGGCACGCGGCTCCTGGGCGGCGGGGCACGCACCACACCGAACAACGTGGGTGCGCTCAAGCCGGTCCTCAGCGCCCCCACCTACCTGGACGGCACCGGTGCGGGCACGCATGACAACGGCGCCATCGCCGCCGACGACGGGGAGACAAACCCGGACTCCTGGGTCGCGGCCGGCCTGTACGGCGGCAGCACCACCGGGTCCACCAACGTCACCTACGCCTACGCGATCTGCAGCGGAAGTGGCATCAACGTCAGCGGGACCACCGTCACCGTGCGGTACGCCGAGACGACCGGCCCGGCCAGCGTCGCGGCGCCGCAGAAGACCACGACCGGGTGTGGGGAGGGGGACGGGACGCTGATCAGCGGCGGAGCCGGCGTCACCGGCGGCGACGTCACGTCGTCCGATTTCTCCGCCCCGGGAGCCCAGGGCGATCATTTGAACGGCAGCTACCCCAGCGACGGCAGCGGGAGTCCGTCCACCGCCTCCCCGGCCAACTGGACCTCCACGACCCACACCGGAGGAGGTGGCTCCACCGCGGCGACCAGATCCCACGCGTGGGCCCTGTGCCTGACCGGCAACTGACCGGCGACGCCCGCCGCGCGGCCGCGCCGCGGTGACCGGGTAACAGCACGACCGGCAGAAGGGCACGGCGTCCGCGCACGGCCCTTCTGCCGACCACCCGCGAGTGCCAGCCCAGCACAAGCGGCTGGCCAAGCGTCAGATGACCGTAGATGCAATCTTATCTTCCTCAACCTCTCGCATTTGCGCCTTGTCTACCAGTACAGTCCTGTCGCTCAGGAAGGTGACGAACCGCCGACGCGGCGTGGCTCTGGGCTCGTCGTGGGCGCGGTCTGTCGCCGTGCCCGCAATCTCTGAGATGACTGGGGGACGGCAGGGTGCTCGGAACGAACTGGATCGGAAGCCGCAACGGGCCGAGGGCGGCGTGCGGATCAGTACGGGGGGTGTGGTCGCCGGGTTGTCCGTACTGGCGCTGACCGTCGCCCTGGCGGCGCCCGCCGCGGCGGCGCCGGCACCCGGCGCGGCACCGGCGGACACCCCACTGCAGCCGGTGATCCGGGTGACCCGCGCGGACCTGTCCGTCCCGGGCGCGCCGTCGGCGTACGCGACCGCGGTGACCTCGTGCCCAGCAGGCACGGTGCTGGTCAGCGGTGGGATGTGGGGCAGCAAGATCGACGCCACCGACCCCATCCCGCCGATCAACGGGCTGCGCGCGAAGGGCACGTTCCCCAGCGACGCGAGCGGAACCATGGTCACGAACGGGGCGCAGAACCCCGAGTACTGGGCGGCCCTGGGCAACTTCGGCGGTCAGGCCGAGGACGGTGACAAGATCACCAGCTTCGCGATGTGTGCCGCGGGGACGAAGCTCGACCACCGGACGGTCGCCGTCGCGTCCGTCCCCGGTCCGGTTCGGGCCGGTCTCGCCTACACCACCGCCGCCTGCCCTGCCGGAACCGTCGCGGTCGGCGGGGGAGCCCACACGATTCCACCGCCGTCGGCCAGCTTGAAGGCCGTCGGTAGCTTCCCGAGTGACGCGCAGGGCAACCCGCTGCCCGACGGGGCGACCAATCTCCGCTACTGGACGGGCATGGGCATCATCAACGGGCAGTCCGACAACGGCGCGCAGACCTTCGCGTACGCCGTGTGCGCCGAGCCCGGTGACATGACCATCAAGGTCGTCCGCAGGTCCGGCCTCGGTCCGCAGGAGGGGAGCACCTTCGCGGTCGCCACCGCGAGCTGCCCGACGGACCTCAGTCTCCTCGGTGGTGGTCAGAGCCTGCAGGCGGGTCCGACCTCGGGCAACCCGGCCGGCGGCACCCATCTGCGCGGCAGCTACCCCAGCGACACCGCGGGCGATCCTGCCGTGGGCGGGGCGATCAACCCAACCTCATGGAGCTCGATCTTCGCCGCCGGCGGCTCCGGCGGGACGGGCGACCAGGTCGCCAGCGCCTACGCGCTGTGCGCCGACTTCACCCACGACACGTCGACCTCGCTGACCGCATCGACCACCAGCCCGCTGTTCGGCCGGGCCGTCAGTCTGACCGCGTCGGTGCAGCCGGGCGTGCCCGACGTCGGCACCCCGAGCGGAACGGTGACGTTCTCGGACGGGACGACCCCCCTGGCCACCGTGCCGCTCACCGCGGGCACGGCGATCCTCAGCACTGCCCAGCTGCAGCCCGGCCCGCACCAGATCACGGCGAGCTACAGCGGGGGCCCGACCTTCCGGCCGAGCGCCACGCCTGCTCCGACGACCGTCACCGTCGGCTTCAGCCAGCCCTGCATCACCGGAGCCCACAGCGGCCCCCTGACTGTCGCCGGTAACCAGGCCATCTGCCTGGCAGCGGGCGGCCGGCAGGCCGGCCCGGTGACCGTGCAGGCCGGCGGGTCGCTGTCCGTGACCGGCGCCTCGATCTCCGGACCGGTGTCCAGCACCCGCGCGTCCGCCCTGGTCCTGTGCCAGGCGACGGTGAGCGGGCCCGTCACGGTGCAGGGCAGCACCGGCTACGTCCAGATCGGCTCGGACCACGCGCTCTGCCCGGGCGGCGCCATCTCCGGCCCGCTGAACGTGAGTGGTAACACCGCGGGCCTGGAAGTCTCCGGCTACACGATCAGCGGCCCGGCACAGATCACCAACAACAGCGGCAGCGGCCCGACCCCCGCCGACGCCGTGCCCGCGTTCACCGCCAATCGCGTCGGCGGCCCGCTCAGCTGCAGCGGGAACACTCCCTCGCTGCGGCAGACGGGCAACACCGTGAACGGCCCCCGTTCGGGACAGTGCGCCTGAGGGATCGTTCTGCTGGGCTGGCCGGCGGCGGAAAGTCGGCCAGCCCAGCCCACTTGTCCTGGTGTGATTCAGTGCCGTCCCGCGCTGGCAGGCGGACCGGGGGACAGGCGATGGCACCGGCCGGCGTATGAGTGCGCTCAACCGCCGCCGCGTGGTCACGGGCGGTGGTTACGGGACCTCCCGTTCGTGACGTCACCAATATTTCGGCCTGTTTTCATCCATGGTTCAGAATCCGCGATTGAAGTCTTTTGTAGGCTCCTGGCGGTCACTGCTCCGGGTTGGGCGTCGTGCGAACGCAGCTTCTTTGCCTTTAGGCTGGGTCGGCGCCAGGTGATGGCTGGCAGGACGCGTCGACCCGGTCCGCCGGGGTGAATCAGCTCACCGCGTCGTGGTGCGCGCCCGCATCACCTGCCGCCTCGGCCGCGGAAGTCCCAGCGTGCTGCCCGATGGGAGTCCGGACATTGATGGAATCAAGGTCGGGGGTTGGCGGGGAACGGGACGCGGAAACCAGCGCGGTAGCCAAAATCGGGGTACAGTACCACGAGCTGGCGGAACACGGACACCCATCTGGTAGTGAGCCACTCCTTGGACCAACCGCGATCTCTGTCGGGTGCCGACGCACCATCTCGACGTGTCGGTGGTCGGCCCGGTGCCCGGGCGGTGTGGTGGCTCGGCGGCACCCATCCGACCTGCCCCATCCACCGCAGGACCGATCCCTGACCAGCAGCTACAAAATGGGATGACGATGGAGATCAAGCACATTAGATCATTCCTCGCTGTGGCCGAAGAACTGCACTTCAGTCGCGCGGCGAAACGGGTTCATGTTACCCAGCCGACCCTCAGCCAGCACATCCAGATCCTGGAGCGCGATCTAGCGGTCCAGCTCGTCAACCGAACTTCTCGAAAGGTCGAGCTGACACCGAGCGGCGAGGCTTTTCTGATGAATGCCCGCAACGCTCTGGCCGAGTTCGAACAGGCCCGTGAGAATGCGCTGCTCGCGGCCGTCGGGCGTATTGGTTCGATCAGGATCGGGTACAGCGTCGTCGCCAGTAGGACGGTGTTACCGGGGGCGGTGAGTGCATTCCAGAGTGAGTCGCGCCGGGTTCATGTGCACCTGCAACAACTACGCACGGGCCCGCAACTGGCCGCACTCGAGGCCGGCGATCTCGATATGGCGATCACCTCCGGCAAGCCGTCCACCTCCGATCTGGCCGCCCGTTGGTTGCACCCGATCCAGGTCCAGGTGGTCGTCGTTCGGACCGACCGGCTCGCGGGTCGCAGCGCGGTGCGTTTCAGTGATCTGGCGAACCGGCCGTGCATCCTGTTCGAGCGGGCGCAAAGCCCGATGATGTACGACGCCATCGCGAGCGGTGCGATGCAGGCGGGTGTTGATCTGAAGGTCGCGGACGTCGTCTCCGATCCCTGGCACGCCAACGCGCTGGTCGCCGCCCGCACGATGGTCGGATTCACCACCGGAGTCGAGCGTGAACGCCGGCTGACCGGCCCACATGTCAGCCGCCCGATGGCGTACATCCCGTTGGTCGATCCGACTCCCCGGCTGGCGCTGCACGCCATCTGGCGGAAGTCCAACGAGACACCGCTGCTGGCCCGGTTCATCAACGCCCTCGACGCGGCAGCGGCGGAAATGGTGAAACCCGGCGGGGCCGGCATGGCGGCCCCGCCGGGAAACTGAACGCGCTCCTCACCAGGCAGGTGCACCCGCCGTACGCAGCTCGACGCACAACTGATCGATGCGGTAGATGCGCATCCCCGGCTTCCAGACGTTGCCCTCGGCGGTCACCCGAACCCGGCCCGGCCGGCGTTCGACGCCGGCGATGTGCACCTCGAAGGTCATCGGCGTGTCGGCTCGGAGAAACTGCCCGCGATACTTCCACCGCAGGGTGGCACCGGCCGGGACAACGAACTCCGGACGATCGAGATCGCGGTCGAGACCGGTGTCCAGCGCCCACTCCTGGACCGCCTGGACAAGCGTCTCCACCCCGAACGATCCGGGGATCACCGGGTCGAGGCGGAAATGCTGCTCGAAATACCAGGCGGTCGGATCGACCGGCTGAACCCAGTGCAGGTAACCCAGGCCGGCGTTGCCGCCCCCGTCGACCACGTCGAACTCCTCGACGAGCGCCAGCCGGTCCACTGAGCAGGGCATTCGCCCCGGCGCGGCCCGGCGCGCGGACACGTCGACGGTCCGGGTGGTGGCGGTGCCGTTGAGGTCGAGCCAGGTCGGCACCAGCCGCCCACCGTCCAGACCGACCTGGTTGTTCAACGCCTCACTGCTGAAATAGCCGAACAACGACGTGCCCCGATAGAAGGGATTGTCAGCCAGCGAGCACTCGTAGGCGAACTCCTGCAGCAACGCGCCCGGCGTCACCGAGGTGGAGATGACCGAGCTTTCCTGGCTGATGGTCTGGTCGCGGAGATCGACCTCCCGCAGCAGCGTTGCCTGGCCTTCCAGGTTGCGCAGTCGCAGTGGTTCCGCGCCGCCACCGAGCAACGTGCCGCCGAGATAGGGGCCGATGAACGCCGCCGCCTGCAGCGATGACTCCATGTGGACGCAGTTCGGCATTCCGGCGTTCGCGGTGTCCCGGTAGTACCAGGCGTCGGCGGGTGAGTCGTATTCGGTCCGCCATCGAGCGCCCTGGTGGAGGTCGCCCCGCCTGCCGGTGAGGTCCATCACGCGGTCGACGAGCAGCAGGTCGGCGCTGGGCAGTCGGACGGCCGGGACAGTCGAGAACCGGGCGAACTCCGGGCCCATGGCGATCGCCTGATCGCCGTCCGAAATGTGGGCGATGTTGAACTCGCTGAGCAGCGCCCGGTCACCCCGGCTGTTGAAGCGCCCGAGAAACTCGGGCACGGTCCCGCCGGCGACAGGACCCAGTGGCGCCCCGGACCGGGGCCGGGCATGAAGGGCGAGACCGTTGATTCGGCCGGTGGTCGAGTTCCGCGCATCGTGGAACGTGACGTCGGCCGCCAGCCACGGGAGGGGGACCAGCTCGAGCGCGGTCACCTCGACCCGTATCACCTGGGTGTCGAGGTCCTCGGCGAGGGACAGGACGGGCACCTGATCCCCGCCGGTGACCGCGTCGGCGGGGAGCCCGACGGCCAGCTCGCAGTCGGCGAAGCACAGGTGCAGGCCGAGATACAGCGCCAGCACCTCCGCCGCCTGGCGGGCGACGGCGAGGTGGCGCCCCGCGGGGCTGCGCTGTGTCGCGGCCACCCGCAGACGCGCGGTGAGAAGACCGTGGCCGGCTGCCCCACCGCGATGGTGGAGCCGGTCGACCGCGCCGAGTTCCAGCGGACGGCCCGCCGCCAACCGCACCCGGCGGTTGAGACCGGGCTGGGCGTAGGCGGCTCCGAACACGGCAGCGATCTCACCGCGGGTGAGCGCCACCAGGTCCTGCTCGGCGAGGGCGGTCCGGGCCGAGCGTGCGAGTGGCTTGGGCGAGGAACGCTGGGAGGGCCGCGGGCACGGCAGCGTCGGCGGGTCAGCCCGCTCGACGAGCCGGTCACCCCGGATCTCGTAGCAGCGCCACGCGCCGCCCTCCGAGCCCTGCGGTGCGGCCGGCACCTGTGCGCCGACCGGGCCGACCGCGGCGACCGCGCCGTTCACGAGACCTGCCTTCGTCGCGCTACCGGGACGGTTCGCGGCCTGTTTCGCCCACTGGCGGACCAGCACCAGCTGCAGCGCCTGCTGCGCGGCGAGCGCGTTGCCGTGCGCGTCCGAAACGCTGCGGTGGAGTTGGTCGGCGAGCTCTGCCAGCCCACGGACGTCGCCGCCCGACCGCCGCGGGGACGCCGCGGGGACGATGGCGGGTGGCAGCGCCCCGACGTCGGCGGGACCGCCCCGGGTGGCCCCGCCCGCGAGGGCCTCGTGCGTGTCGGTCACGACCTGTTCGGACCAGGCCAGCTCGTCGACCTCGACGATGATGACCCCGCTGTCGATGTCCTCCGGCGCGTCCCGCGGTGGCTCAGGCGCTGACATGGCTTCCCTTCCGCACCTCGGACGGCTTCCAGCCGCGGACGGCCGTCCTGAACTTCTCGTCCAGGCCGGGCGAGGTGACCAGCACGATGCCTGTCAGTCGTTGCAGGAGGATCCCGGCGGCCGAGTACGCCTCGGCGTTGACCCGCAGCCGGTGTGAGTCGTCGCCGGCCTTCCACGCCCGGATGGTGAAGCTCTCGGTGTCCGGTAGCGGTTCCCAGAGCTCCAGGCGGTCGACCCCGAGTGGCAACCAGCCGACCGTGCCGGACTCGGCGGCGAGCACAAGCGCCGTCTGGAGCGCCAGGTCGGTGGGCACGGCACGGTAGCGCCGCCCGCCGTAGCCGGGAAGCCCGGCGCCCGGTCGGGGAATCCGGCACTGGACCAGCAGCTCGTCGGCGCCGCGGGACAGAACTGAGCGGATGCCCTGCAACGCCGGGCCGTGAAAGAGGATGCCGTCCTCGTAGAGGTGCAACCCATCCCGTGCCGCTGTCAGTCCGTTGCCCGGCGTCACCGGGTGCTCGGTCCGTGGCGCGACCCGCGGCTCGGTGCTGGGAGCGAGGACGAACCTGGCACGATAGCGGGCCGCGCCGGGTTCGGTGTCCCGGGTCGGGGGGGGGGGGGGGGGGGCCGCGGGGGCGCCCCCCCCCCCGGCGCCCCCCCCGCCCCCGGGGGGGGGCCGGGGGGGCGGCGGGGGTGTGGCGGCGGGGGGGGGGGGCGGCCCGCTTCTCCGCCGCGTCCGGGGCGGCCGACGAGGCGACGGTCCGGCGTGCCCGCGGGTTGGCCGCGCTGAAGAGCCTCTTCCTGATGCTGATGGGC
>NZ_JALKFX010000180.1 GCF_023243045.1 Frankia sp. AgB32 | reverse complement strand
CGGCGTACTCCGCATCGATGAACTCGAACGTGTCGCTCACCGATGATCCTTGGCGAAGTACGCCGCGCATTTTTTCAGGAACTCGTTCTCCATGCTCAGCTCACGGTTCCGTCGTTCAGGTTCGCGTACCCGGACACTGTCATCGACGGTCGGCGGAGGCGCCTCGCCGGCATGGGCACGCCGGTAGGTGGCGACCCAGGCTCCGAGCGTTCCCTCGAGTACGTCGAGTTCACGTGCGACGTCGGCGGTCGGGCGAGAAGTCTCGATCACCATCTTCACTGCCTCGTCCTTGAACTCGGGCGAGTACTTTCTACGCTTTTGTGTCAACTATGATCTCCTCCGGACTGCCCCTATTCTAGTAGAGGCCCCTGTCCGGAATTAACGGGGCACCTCA
>NZ_JALKFX010000179.1 GCF_023243045.1 Frankia sp. AgB32 | reverse complement strand
CGTGCCGGCAACCGCGCCGGACGTAGACCGGGGAATGCTGATGGGATTCGGACGGAACGCGGATAAGAGGGGCACCACGAGCGGCGGGAGCAGCTCGGGCCGCAGCGGGCAGAAGCGCGGCGGGTCCGGGAAGACGGGCGACCCGGCGGACGCGGTCGACCGGGGCACTCTTACCTGCCCGGTGTGCCTCGGGAGCGGAAGCGTCGGGAACCCGGCGGCTGAGCAGCATGAGGGCGAGAATTTCGACGGGGCCAGCATGATCAGATGCGCGCGTTGCAGCGGTTCAGGGGAGGTCAAAAAGAAGTGACCGAGCCGGAGGACGGCCCGACCGGGCCGCCGCCCGAGGTGCATGCCCTGTTCCCGTCCTGCGGTGAGTGCCGGAAAGCGCGGGCGGAGCACCTGCGCCGGTCCGCGCGCGG
>NZ_JALKFX010000178.1 GCF_023243045.1 Frankia sp. AgB32 | reverse complement strand
TACAACGAGCGCTGGGAGGAGGAAACCTCCAACGACCAGCTCAAGACCCATCTCCGCGGCCCCGGAAAAGTACCGCGGTCCCGGCCGCCGGACCTGGCCGTTCAGGAGATGTGGTCCTGGCTGGTCGTCCAGTACGCGCTCACGGCCCTGATCGCCCGCGCCGCGGAAGCCGCCGAGATCGACCCCGACCGGGTCGGATTCGCCCGGACCCCGCGCCTGGTCCGCCGTTCCGCCACCGGGACGGCGGACATTCCCCCCTGAGGACTGGAACGCCCAGCTCCCCGCCTTCCACACCGAGATCACCCGCAGGCTCAACCCGCCCCGGCGCCACCGCACCTGCCCCCGCGTCGCCAAACGCGCCCGACACACCAGCTACCGCGTCAAGAAACCCGACGAACCCGCCTCGATCCGCCACCCAGGCCCCGCCACGG
>NZ_JALKFX010000177.1 GCF_023243045.1 Frankia sp. AgB32 | reverse complement strand
GCAAGAATAGGTTGGCGAGCACGGGTGACACGGCCGATCCTTGTGGAGTACCGCGATCCCGTTTCACCAGCCTTCCGTCGGGCATCTGGATCGGGGCTTTCAGCCACCGCTCCACATACAACACCACCCATTTCTGGTCGGTGTTGGCCTTCACCGCCTTGACCATCAGTTCATGGTCAACCGAGTCGAAGAAGCTCTGAATGTCAAGATCGATCACCCAGTTCTTCTCCCAGCACCGCTGGCGGCATTTCTCGACCGCCATCAGCGGTGACCGGCCCGGACGGTACCCGTACGAGTCTTCATGAAAAATCGACTCGGTACGGGGCTCCAGATGACGGGCCACCACTGTCTGCGCGATTCTGTCGGCGACGGTGGGAACACCTAACGTCCGTGTTCCCCCGCCGTGCGGCTTCGGTATCTCGACCGCCCGCACCGGAGGCGGAAAGTA
>NZ_JALKFX010000176.1 GCF_023243045.1 Frankia sp. AgB32 | reverse complement strand
GGGACTGTCAAGATAACGGTGTAACTGGGTTAGTGGATCTACTTGCGGCCGGTGGTGAGCCGGCCGTCGAAGGCGATGTCGAAGGCGTTGAGAGCGCTCTTCCAGCGGATGATCCAGCGTCGGCGGCCCTGGCCGGTGGGGTCGAGGCTCATGACCGCCAGGTAGATGCATTTCAGGGCGGCGGTCTCGTTGGGGAAGTGGCCGCGGGCGCGCACGGCCCGGCGGATCCGGGCGTTGACACTCTCGATGGCGTTGGTGGAGCAGATGACCCGGCGGATCTCGACGTCGAACGCGAGGAACGGGGTGAACTCGGCCCAGGCGTTCTCCCACAGCCGGACGATCGCCGGATACTTCCCGCCCCAGGCTTCGGCGAACTCGAGGAACCGTTCGGTGGCCGCGGCCTCGGTCGGGGCGGTGTAGACCGGCCGCAGCGCCTTGGCGATCGGATCCCAGTGCTGGCGGGCGGCGTAGCGGAAGCTGTTACGCAGCAGG
>NZ_JALKFX010000175.1 GCF_023243045.1 Frankia sp. AgB32 | reverse complement strand
AGGGCCACCGTGGGTCGCTAGCCCTTCGATGTAGAGCTCTTCCATCTCCTTCTCCATGCCGGTTTATCCCGGCGCTCAAACCGGTCAGGTCGGCGGCGGCGCGGGTGGCCATCGCCGCGACGGTGCCCGCGGACAGGGGTATCCCGACCAGCTCGGCGAGCGCGGTCGCGGTCCGCTCCTTCGACAGGAACTGGCCGGAGTACAGGTAGACCGCCGCCGCGGCCACCCGCGGCCCGTACTGGGTGGGGGCGTCCACCCCCACCGGTGCGGTCGCCTTCGTCCGGGTCCCGCAGCCGCACTCCCGTTCCAGGAGCTGATGCTCGGTCACGTGCGGGCGTAGTTCGGGCAGGTCGAACACCTGCCGGCGTTCGGTCCGGGTCACCGGCCGGTCCGCCAGCTGCGTCCCGCACCCCGAGCACGGTCCCGGCTCGTGCACCACACGCTCGTCAGGATCGGCGACCATCCGCAGCGTCGATCCCCGATGGCCGTCCTGCCCGCCGGGCCTGCGGCCGGTCT
>NZ_JALKFX010000174.1 GCF_023243045.1 Frankia sp. AgB32 | reverse complement strand
CGGTCGGTTGGGAGGTTCAGCTCCTCGGGCAGACCCGCCAGCGTCTCCCGCCAGAACGCCAGCTGACGGCCACCCACCGACTCCGGATCGGCATCATCACCCAACAACTCCCGCTGCCACAAACTGTAGTCCGCGTACTGCACCGGCAACGGACTCCACCCCGGAACCTCCCCCCCACACCGCGCCCGATACGCCACAGCCAGATCACGCCCCAACGGCCCCAACGACCAGCCATCACCCGCAATGTGATGCACCACCAGGACCAGCACGAACTCCGCCGACCCCACCACCAACAACCGCGCCCGAACCGGCAGCTCCACCGCCAGATCGAACGGCCGCCGCACCGACTCCTCCACCACCCCCGCCACCCCCGACGAAGAAACCACCAGCTCGTCCACAAAAACCTCGACACGGTCCGGACGCAAAACCTCCTGCCTCGGCACCCCATCCACATCCGGAAACACCGTCCGCAGACTCTCGTGCCGAACCACCACATCCCGCAACGCCGCCCGCAACGCAACCCGATCAAGATCGCC
>NZ_JALKFX010000173.1 GCF_023243045.1 Frankia sp. AgB32 | reverse complement strand
CCGCGCTGTGGGCGCTCGTGTGGGCCGGCGGGCCGGATCGGGGGGCGTCAGACCGTGTCGCGCAGGCGCTCCCGGTCGAACTCGCCGTTGCGGGCGCCGTCGAGGAACGCGTCCCACTCGGCGGGGGTGAACGTCAGGACGGCGTCGGTCGGTCGCATCGAGTGCCGGACCGCGACGTCGCCGTCGAGGTCGAGGGCGACCTCGACGCACATGCCGCCGGCGCCGTTGCTGGCGCTGCTCGTGCGCCACGCCAGCGTCGCGGGGGCCTGGCGCCGCGTGCCGCCCTGGCCGCCGTAGCCGCCGTCGGGGGGCATCTGGTCGTGGGTCCAGTCGTTGGTCATGTCGTCCTCCGCTGTGGGTGGTCCGCTCCGCTGGTCGGAGCGGCGGCTCAGGGGGTGCTGTTCGCCAGCAGATCGAGGAGGTTGATCCGCTGCTCCACCCGCAGGGCCATCGCGTCCTCGACCTGCTGCGCGGTGAGGATTTTCATGCCCTGGCGCCAGAAGTCCAGGTAGAACGTTTCGAGGGCGCGGAGTTCCTGCGCGCGTTGCTCCATCAGCGACGCCACGGCGTCA
>NZ_JALKFX010000172.1 GCF_023243045.1 Frankia sp. AgB32 | reverse complement strand
TCATATCCCTACCGGCAGATCAGCCGGCTGACACGGACCCGGAGGGAGACACCGCATGCAACCCGGTTTCCCCCGCCCGTCGCAGTCGCCTGCCGATGGCGTGCGGAGCCCGCCCACCCTGTCCGGGCCGGGGCCGCACGCACCGCGGGGAGAGGCGCCGCCAGCGCCGCCGGCGTCTCTCCCCGCACGTTGGATGGGCATCCCGAACGGCGTGATCGCGGGCGACGGCCCGACAGCGACCTACGCGGTCGTCGTCACGGACCCCGCCGGCGACGCCGTCGAGGTCCACCGCGGATGGGCCACGCCCGACGCGGCAGACGCCTACGCCCGAACCCTGGGCCACATCGCCGGCTACCGCGTCGCACCGCTGCGGCGCGCCGCCGGCCCCTGAGACGGCCGCCGGTCGGATCCCCCCGAGCCGGCCGGCGGCTCCCACCGCTGCCCTACCCGCGGCCCGCGGCCACTGCCGCCTCCAGGCCGGTGCCCGCGGGCGTCCATGCCGCGGGTAGGGCAGCACCCCCGCCCCGCTGATCACACCTGGAGATCCGTGTCCACCCTGCTCCACGCCGCCGCCGGGCCGATCGCCCCGGCCGGCGACCTGCACGCCGCCGAACT
>NZ_JALKFX010000171.1 GCF_023243045.1 Frankia sp. AgB32 | reverse complement strand
CCCTATCCGTCAGGATGAGATGAGTCAGGCAATGGCTATCATCTTGTGACCTGGGCGGGTGGGGAGAGGAAGATCGTGACGATGGCGGTGTCGGCTGGGCGTGGCCTGGTTGATGATGTCCGTGTGGACGAGCGTGAAGGTGGTGGCCGGCGGCCGGATCCTGAGGTCGAGCCGAAGGCGCGGCGGCGGTCGTTCTCGGCGGCGTACAAGCTGCGGATCCTGAGCGAGTACGAGGCGGCGCCGGACGGTCAGAAGGGCGCGATCCTGCGGCGGGAGAATCTGTACTCGGCGCATATCGTGGAGTGGCGTAAGGCCCGGGAGGCCGGGGCGCTGGCCGGGTTGTCGAAACCGAAGGGCCGCCCACCGGTCGATGACCGGGACAAGGAGTTGGAGAAACTCCGCGCGGAGAAAGCCAAGCTGGAGAAGGAGCTGGCGAAGGCCCGCTTCGTGATCGAAGTCCAGGGAAAAGTATCGGAGCTCTTGGAGAAGCTCTCCGAGGGCATTCCCGACGGCTCGGGCGACCCGAACTCGCCGCGGAGGTAGAACGGGTCGTCGAGGAGCATCTTCCGGCCCTCGCTCAGGAGACCGGCGTGCAGGCAGCCTGCCGGGCTCTGGGCC
>NZ_JALKFX010000026.1 GCF_023243045.1 Frankia sp. AgB32 | reverse complement strand
GCGCAGGAGTTGATGCCGATAGCGGTCCAGCCGCGGCGGCGGTCGAAGGCGGCGAGCAGGCCGAGCCAGCCGCAGGTCGCGGCGGCGAACCGGCCGGCCCACTGGCAGATCGATGCTTCCACCTCGTCCAGAGGGGCGTTCTCGCCGTCAACACCCATATCGATTCCAGCCGGCGATGGAGGTTTGGTTCGTGGCTGGCCGGTGTCGGCCGAGGGCGGATCGGCGCGGGGCGGGAGCGGGTGGGCGGGGGCGGACAGCAGCGTTGCGGACATCATCACCGGGCCAGGGGTGAGAAGATCAACCGGACAGGGCGATCGTCTCACCCGCCACCGACAGTTTTCGGCCACGCGCAGATCACCATGGGGCGGGCGGACTCCCACTATTCGTGATCAAGGTGTTCCGCGGCGCACTGGCGGCGGCGACGAAGGTCGCCGCGCGCCTGGTTCGGGTTGAGACCGGTCGAGGCGATCAAGGTGTTGCGCGGCACCCCCCCCCCCGCGGGGGGGCCCCCGGGGGGGGGGGGGCGGGGGCCCGGGGGGGGCGGCCCCGGGGGGGGCCCCCCCCCCCCGCCCCCCCCGCGACTGGTTCGGGTTGAGACCGTTCGAGGCGATCAAGGTGTTCCGCGGAACCCCGCCACCGGCGGGAGGACGGACGGCCTGGCAGGGCCGAACCTGAAGCGGCTGTCGCAGGCCTCGGCGTCACGTGCCCCTTACCCGCTCGCATGATCGATACAATGGAGGACGGGCATCCGGGCGGCGTGCTCTGGTGGGGCTGGACGTAGGTTCGATGCACGCGGGAACGTCCGATGGACGCGTGGCAGGTAGCGCAACGCACGGTGCATGCGCGGCGTGACGGCATGAGAAAGAGGGTGCGACGGTGCCGAGGGAGAAGGGGCGCAAAGCGATCGCGCAGAACAAGCGCGCCCGCCATGACTACGACATCCTCGACACCTACGAGGCAGGGCTGGTGCTGCGCGGCACCGAGGTGAAGGCACTGCGGGCCGGCCGTGCCTCCCTGGTGGACGGGTTCGCCCAGATCACCGAGGGCGAGGCCTGGCTGCACAACGTGCACATCCCGGAGTACACCGAGGGCACGTGGACGAATCACGCTCCCCGTCGCAAGCGCAAGATGCTGCTGCACCGCAGTGAGATCGAGAAGCTCGTCGGCAAGACCCAGGAGGGCGGTCTCACTCTCGTCCCCCTCACCCTGTACTGGAAGGACGGCCGGGCGAAGGTCGAGATCGCCTTGGCCCGCGGTCGCAAGGCGTACGACAAGCGGCACGCTCTCGCCGACCGTGACGCCGCCCGTGAGATCAGCCGGGAGATGGGCCGGCGTGTCAAAGGCCGCTACAGCTGACCACCGCGGAGGAACGGACGGCCCAGGACGAGCGGCTGGCCCAGCTTGCGGAACTGCTGACCGTCCGGGGCAGCGAGGTGCTGGCCGCAGCGTCCGCGGTCTATGCCGAGGCGCCGGGCGCGGGCGGTGGCGCCGCAGCGGTCGCCGGGCGGGAGCTGACCGCCGGTGCCAGGCTGCGTGCCGAGGGCGTGCCCGCTGATCTGGTTGCCGCCGCGTTCAGCCAGGCGGAGTTGCGCCAGCGCGCCGCCGTCAAGTTCACTCTCGCTGACCGGATGTTCTTCACTCGAGCCGGGCTCGAACAGGCATCGTCACAGGCCGCCGCGGAGCACCGGGCCAGCCGGTTCGCCGGGCTGCGGCGCCTGGCCGACCTCTGCGCCGGCATCGGCGGCGATGCCGTGGCGCTGGCCACCCACCCGGGACCGGCCTTCGCCGCCCGGGAGCTGCTGCTGGTCGACCGGGATCCGGTGCATCTGTGGATGGCCGCGTACAACACGTCCGTCCACGGCGCCGGGCGGGTCGAGGCGCGGCTGGCAGACGTCCGTGATGTCGATCTTGCCGGCTTCGACGGTGCGTTCGTCGACCCGGCCCGCCGGGCCGGTGCTCGTCGCCTCGGGTCGGGCGCCAGCGAGCCACCGCTGCCGTGGTGCTTCGGTCTGACCAGCCAGGTCCCGGCCGTGGCGGTGAAGGCGGCGCCGGGGTTGGACGTCGCGGGCGTGCCGGCTGACTGGGAGATCGAGTTCGTCGCCGACGGACGTGATCTCAAGGAGGCCGTGCTGTTCTCCGCGGCGTTGGCATCCGCCCCGCGGCGGGCCACGGTCCTGGGCGGCGGCGACGGTGGTAGGCCGGTGAGCCTGGTCGGCGTCCCGGATCCGCCGCAGTCGACGGGGCGCGTCGGTGCGCCCGGTGGCTACCTGTA
Source organism: Frankia sp. AgB32 (assembly GCF_023243045.1). GTDB lineage: Bacteria > Actinomycetota > Actinomycetes > Frankiales > Frankiaceae > Frankia. The sequence continues at coordinate 74,735 of NZ_JALKFX010000026.1, read as the reverse complement.
CGACCCCAGCCCGGCCGTCACCAGGGCGGGCCTGGTGGGTGAGCTCGGCCGCCGGCTCGACGCCTGGCAGATCGACCCCATGATTGCCTTTCTGACCTCGGACGAGCCGGTGACGAGTCCGTTCGCCCGGCGGCTGCGGATCGACGCGGAGCTGCCGTTCGACGTGCGCCGGCTCACTGCCGCGCTGCGTGTGCGCGGCATCGGCTCGCTGGAGATACGCCGCCGCGGCCTCGCGGGCGACGTCGAGACCCTGCGGCGGCGCCTTCTGCCGCGCCGCCGCGACCTGGTGCCTGGCGGCCCCGCCGTCACGGTCGTGATGACCAGAATGCGCGGCGAGCCCTGGGCCCTGCTCTGCACCACTGCCGACTCCTGAGCCGTCCCGGGTCGCGGTCGGCCTACTCGCCGCCGGCGACCAGGCCGGTCACGCCGCCGATCGGCGCCCCGCTGAACATCGCCACCGGCGCCGCCAGCCGGCTCCCGCCAGTGCCAGCGCCGCCAGGTCCGCCGACAGCCCCGGTGCGGCATCGGATGTCGCCCGCTACAGCCGCAGTGGCCTGACCGGCGCCGCCACCAGGGCCGGCTGGTTCTTCCAGTCGACGCCGGGGACGTCGATGTAGAGCTCGATCTCGTTGCCGTCCGGGTCGAGGATGTAGAGGCTGTGGGTGACGGTGTGGTCGGACGCGCCGACGATCGCCACTCCGGCCGCCTGGATCTGCGCGAGGACCGCGCGCAGCTCGTCGTCGCTGTCGCCGACCTTCAGCCCGAAGTGGTACAGCCCGAGCCGGCGGCCGGCCGGGACGGCTGCGGCATCCTCGCCGACCTCGATGAGCAGCAGTTCGTGGTGGGTGCGGCCGGCCGAGAAGGCGGCGGCCGGAACCCGCAGCGGGTTGCCGTCGGCGCCCGTCGGGTCCGGGAAGACCTGCTTCCAGCCGAGGACATCGCGATAGAAGGCGATCGAACGCCCGATGTCGCGGACGTAAAGGACCAGATGTCCCAGTTCCTTGATCTCCACGGCGGTACTCCCGGTGAGGCGGTCGGATGCTGTTGCCGGTACAACTGTCGCGCACCGCCAGACATGCCCGGATGCGGCTCGGTGCCCGGCCGACCCCGCTCGCCCCCTGTTGTAGACTCGGGCCGTCAGTGTTGTCGCACCTGGGGGTGATCGGTTTCGACTTCGGATGTCGAGGCAGGGGAAGCGGGCCGAGGATGAGCGGTTATCTCGTAAACGATCCGTTCGAAAAAACAGCTGCCAACAACACGCAGCCCACTGGCTCTTACGCCCTCGCGGCCTAAGTAGTCCAGTCGTCAGCCTGAGAGTTCCTCCGGCTCAGGATCTGGCGTCGCTAGGAGGATCACCAGCTGACCCGGTCGCGGGGACAGCTGGAACATCAAACAGCGACTGGGCCTATGTCAGCTCGCCTGTGTGTCTGACGGGGCCGAGAAACAAGTAGCAGGCTCCGCCCGGAGAAGCCCTGTGTCGGTGCCGGAGGACGCGGGTTCGATTCCCGCCACCTCCACTCGCTTGGTAGGGGCCTGTCCTTTACGGGCAGGCCCCTGACCAGGCCCGAAGCCTCCGCCCTTCACGATCCCGCCGCCGTTGGTTCCGGTGGTGAGGACAGGGTGAGGACAAACCGTTGTGCGCGGGATCGCGGCGGCCACTGTCTCCGCCGCCTGCTGGCCGGTCGACCGCAGCAGATGCGCGTACAGGTTCGCGGTGACCGACGTCGAAGAGTGACCGACGACCTTCGAGGCGATCGTGATGTCGACCCCCTGGGATAGCATGATCGAAACCGAGCCGTGTCGGAGGTCGTGGAGCCGCTTGGGGGAGAGTAACTCCACGCCGATCTCGTCGCCCACCGACAAGGCCGCGGGTAGGGGCTCGGAGAGATGCAGCACCGACCGGGCACCCTGGCGGCTGGTGCCGAGGATGGTCATCTCGCCGATTGGCTCCCGTTCGCGGTAGATGGTCCACGTGCCCTCGGCTGGTCGGTAGCGGGTGCCGATGAGGACTGCGGTCGAGCCGGCCTCGGCCATCACCTTCACTGTTCCGAGTAGGCCGACCCGCCGGGCGATCCGCTGCATCTGCCGGGTCAGGTACTCCGGTGCGAGATGGCGTCCCGATGGATGGGTGAAGATCAGATTTTCGAGCTGAACCGGCCTGCCCTGGTCGTCAGGCAGGATGCCGTTGTTCCAAGCATCTCCTACAGCCTCGCGCTCGCGGTCCTGCTGGAGGCGATGTGCGCCAAGCGAGCCGAGCGTTACCGATGCCAGGTCGACCTTTCGGCGGCCTGACTTCGTTTTCGGCGCCCAGACACCGAGCTGAGACCCGGAGCGGGTGATCTGTTGGCGGACGATCAGCACGCCGGCCGCCTCGTCCAACCCGGTCCAGGTAGCCCCGCACACCTCACCGCGCCGAAGCCCGTGCAAGGCCATCAACTCATACGCTGCGGCGAGCCGATCGGATGCTGCCTCGTCCAGGAAGCGGCCGACCTCCGCCGCTTCCCACGGTTCAACTTCCAGCGTCGAGTACGACGCCAGCTCAACACCCTGCGCCGGATTGAAGTCGAGCTTCCGCTGCCGGACGGCGTCGTTCAGCGCTGTCCGGAGCATCTCCAGGACGTCTTTCACGGTCGCCGGGCCGATGGGCCGCCCCGGACGCTGTTGGGACGTCTCCACCGCGCGCTTCAAGGCCACGTCGATGTGCTCGGCCCGCAGTCCCGTCAGCGGCATGGTGCCCAGGAACGGCGTCAGGTGTAGCCGGATGAACTGCCCGTAGCGTGTCCGGGTCGTCGGCCGCAGTGCGTTCTTCCGGCTCAACCAGTCGTCGAGGTAGCTGGCCACGGTGAGCCGGCCGACGTGCTGCTGACCGGCGCGGACCTTCGCCCACTTCGCGTCGCCGTCGGCTTCGGCCTCCTTCCTCGTCTCACCGCGGAACCGGATCCTGTCGGTCCCGGCCAGGGCCACGAGCTCATGGGGAACCCGGGCCTCGCCGGACCAGAATCCATGACCGCGCTTGTCTCGGTCGGGGCACGTCCCGGCCGGGTACTTCTGCTTCGACTGCGGGTCGCGGCATCCGCACCTGTGCTTGGCGACAATCTTCATGGGCGTCACCGTTCCTTTGCTTGCTCCGTCACTGACATGGTTCGGTTCAAGGGCTGTTGACCTTTGGGCTGCGAAGAATCCCTTCGGGTGTCGCTGGAATATGTTTTAATATTCGCTTTCCCTGGTCGACGAGGCGCATGTAGAGCGTCGCGATTCTGTTCCGCCCGAAAAACAGTCGAGTATGTCGCGGGCGACGGTGGAGGCGCATCGCGAGAGCGCCCGCGCCAACATGATGATCGCTGTGGCGCATGCTTGCCACACTCTCCATTAGATGTGATCTGGGACACATTTTCCGCCATGATGGTAGCGATAGGTAATGGGTGGGGGGTTACCGATGTAATGCGCGGCCGATCGCAGCCAAAAGGCCGAGCTATCACGATCTGATTCGACCTATCACGAGCCATCTCTAGGTAACACGGAGTGCCTACCGTCTCGACGATAGGCGATCGCTGGCAGCGACTGGCAGCAACGCTGAACGGGGCGATCTGCACGTGAATGCGGTGGGAGGTTTCCGGTTGGCGACTACCCTCGGTACGGCGATTGGTGTTACCGCAGTGAACTGGTCGTCGCCTGACCTGCCGCATCGTTGTAACGTGGCGTCATTGGACTGGCCTATCTCATTAAATGGACGCAGGCTCCCGACGCACTCCCGCATGTGCATCGACGTACGTGTTCGGCGCGCCCTTAACGGAGAAGTAGATGTCGCGCAGCGGACTACCCCGACCCGCACCCGAGGATGGCAAGCTCCTGGCTACGAGGCAGTTCGCTGCGGGGCTCAAGATCCCCGAGGGTGTGGACCGCCAGGGGCGGCACCGATGCTATGTGCCGCCGAGCTTCCGAGTTGACGCGGCCGTCCGTCGTCGATGCTCTGAGGTCACCCGACGGTTGGCGGGCCACGAGCAAATCAACGCCGATCGGCGTCGGAGGTCCGCGTGACTGCCTCATCCGCCCTGCCCGGCCGTTTGACCGGCGAGACCCTGCGCCAGCTCCGAGGGCGATGGAGCACCGCGCAGCTTCGGGCTCTGCCGGCGACCGTAGACGTCGAGACCGCCGGCAGTGTGCTCGGCATGGGACTCTGGAAGGCCAGAGCGCTGATCCGCGACGGCAGGTTCCCGACGCCGGTCATCCGCCACGGTCAGCGGTATGTGGTCCCGACAAGACCATTGCTCATGATGCTCGGCGTCGAGCCCGACACCCCATCGGCATGAGTCCTCGCCGGTGACGTCGACATCATGTCGATCCTCCGGGCCGTCCGAGCTGTCCCGGTCGGACCGTGAGAGGTACCGCCGGGCTGTCCCGTTGTGTCGGGAATGCTGCGCCCTGGGTGATGGAATCGGTATTCTTCGCGCTATGTTTGCGGTGAGCGTGGGCGTACGGTCGCGGTAGCGACCCTCGGGGGGAGGATGTGGCTTCGCGGTGACGGAGTTGCCTGGCCTGGTCGGCCGCTACAGCGTGGCGCGGAGGCTGGGGTCCGGCGGGATGGGCGAGGTCTTCCTGGCCTACAGCCCGGCTGGTTCGCCGGTCGCGGTCAAGGTGATCCGTTCTGACCAGCTCGATCCGACAACGCGGGCGCGGTTCGAGCGGGAGGCGCTCCTTGCGCGGACGGTGATCGGGACGAACCGGGTGGCGCGCTTCCTGGACGCGGATCCGTTCGCCGACCGGCCGTGGCTGGCGATGGAGTATGTGCCGGGTCCGACGCTGCTTGATCAGGTGGCGACGCACGGCGTGCTGCCGCCGACGCTGGTGGCGAGTCTGGGCGCGCTGATAGCCGAGGGTTTGGCGGCGGTGCACGCGGCCGGTCTGCTGCACCGGGACCTCAAACCGCAGAACATCGTTCTGGGCGCCGATGGCCCCATGATCATTGATTTTGGCTTGGGTGCGTTCATCGAAGCGCCGCCGGATTCGCTGTCCCAGAGCGGATATGTGGTTGGGTCGGTGCGGTGCATGCCGCCGGAGCAGGCCAGCGGTCGTGGGCAGGTGACGACCGCGGCGGATGTCTACGCGTTCGGCACGATCCTGCTGTACGCGGCGGCGGGCCATTACCCGTATGACGGCGATCTCTGGGAAGTGATCGCGGCCAGGGTGGTGAGCCCGGACGTCGCCCCGGATCTGAGCGGTGTGCCCGGCGTACTCGTTCCGTTGCTGGCCGGGATGCTGGCCCAGGATATGGCGGCACGCCCCTCGGTGGAGGACATCGGTGCCGCCTGCGCCGCTCTCCTGACGGCGGCGGGGACGGCGGCGATGGACGCTCGACTGGCGCTGATCGCCCGGACCGCAGGAGATCAGCCACCGCCGCTGGTCGACGAGGAGGAGGCCGCGGTCTCGCTCGACGGCGCGGTGTCGGACGGCGAGGACGAGCCCAGCCCATTGGACGTGCCACCCGTCGGGCTTTCCGGCGGCGGAGAAGCCAACTCAGAAGTGCCCGACGAAGACGAGCCGGAGACCGGCGGCGAGCCCGAGGGAAACGCCAATGCCGCGCCAGGGTCCGGTCCGGCCCACCAGGCCGCGCCGGCCCAGGGTTCCGGGGGTCGAAAACGGTACCCGTGGAAGGTGGCGGAGCAGTTACGTGCGCAATATGCGATGAGTTCCCAGCTGGTCAGCTCCCGGTAGTAGCGCGCGGCGGCTGGGCTGGGCGGGGCGGTGGAAATGCGGGGAGGACGGGGTGGCTGTGAGCGTGCCGGCCAGTGTCACGGGTGGCGAACCCTGGGCGGTGGTCGGGGGCCTCGAGACGACCCCGGCGGAACTTGCCGATCCGGCCGCCTCGGGTGCGGAGGAGACGGCGGGTTTCCCGCCTGGCAGCCAGGTCCTGCTCCGCGACGAGCTGTGGCTTGTGCGCAGCGTGCATCGCACGGCCCGGGACGGCTGGATGCTCGAGGTCACCGGCGTCTCGCCTTTCGTGCGGGGCATGGACGCGGTGTTCTTCGAGGAGTTGGAGAAGCCCGACAAGATCCAGGTTCTTGATCCTCGGAAGACCGTGTTGGCGGCGGACGGCTCGCCGAACCATCGCCGGGGTCGGCTGTTCCTGGAAGCGGTGATCCGCAAGACGTTCCTGCCGCAGACAGAGCACGGTCTGGCCTTGATCGACGGGTTCCTGATGGACCAGAAGACCTACCAGCTACGCCCGGCCGAGCTGGCGCTGTCGATGCAAAACCCACAGCCGCGCCTGCTTATCGCCGATGCGGTGGGTTTGGGGAAGACGTTGGAGATCGGCATCTTGCTGGCGGAGCTGGTCCGGCGAGGCCGGGGCGAGCGGATCCTGGTGGTGACGCCGAAGAGCATCCTGGAGCAGTTCCAGCGCGAGCTGTGGACCCGGTTCGGCCTGCCACTGGTGCGCCTGGACTCACTCGGCATTCAGCGGATGCAGCAGGAGATCCCGGCCGGCCGCAACCCGTTCGCCTACTTCAAACGTGTGATCATCTCGGTCGACACGTTGAAGGACCCGACCTACGCGCCGCACCTGGAGCAGTCGGACTGGGACGCGGTCGTCATCGACGAGTCGCACAACCTGATCAACCGGGGCACCCAGAGCAACGCCCTGGCCCGGCTGCTGTCGAGCAGGACCGACGCGCTGGCGCTCGCGTCGGCGACGCCGCACAACGGTGACGCCCGCTCGTTCGCCGAGCTGATCAGGATGCTCGACGAGGCCGCGATCGCGAACCCGGCCGAGTACGACGTCAACGACCTGGGTCACCTCTATATCCGGCGCACGAAGACCTCCGCCGAGGTGCGCGAGGGGCTGGTGGATGAGTGGGCTGACCGGCTGCCCCCGCTGACTGTCGCGCTGCCGGCGGGCCCGGCGGAGGAGGCGGTGCTGGCCGAGTTGCGGGCCCGCTGGCTGCCCACCGACGCGTCGGTGCCGGCGTGGAGCGCGACGCCGCTGTTCCCCTACACCCTGCTGAAGGCCTTCCTGTCCTCCCACCGCGCCCTGCTCTCCACGATCAGGAAACGGCTGGAGACCGTGAAGCTGGGGGCGGCGACCGCTACGCCCGAGCGCACATCCGTGCGCGAGGCGGAGCGGGAAGCCCTGGTCCGGCTGCGTGAGCTGGCTGGGCGGATCGAAGACGAGGATTCCTCGAAGCTGCACGCCCTGGTAGCCCGACTGGTGACGTTAGAAGTCGGGCCCGAATCGGATGTGCGGGTGGTGGTGTTCTCCGAGAGCATCCCGACGCTGAACTGGCTGGCCGAGACCGTTCCAGCCCGCCTGGGCTTCACTCCCGGCCGCCTCGACGAGAGAGACAGGAAACGGCCGTGGAAGGCGTTCGGTGGCGCGGTCGAGGTGATGCACAAGGACGTCAACTCGGACGAGGAGCAGCGCATCCTGATCGAGCGGTTCGGTCTGCGCGACGACCCGGTGCGTCTGCTGTTCACCGGCGACGTCGCCTCCGAGGGCGTGAACCTGCACCAGCAGTGCCACCATCTGGTCCACTACGACCTGCCCTGGTCGCTGATCCGGATCGCGCAGCGTAACGGCCGGATCGACCGTTACGGCCAGCGGAAGCCGCCCCAGGTCGCAGCCCTGCTGCTGACCAGTGACGCCCCCTGGCGGACTGACCCGGACACCGGTGCCGCCCGCACACTCGACGACCGGCTGGTCGGCGAGAAGCTGCTGCGCCGAGAGGAGCAGGCGCACCGGATCGAGGGCTCCGCGGAGGCGGTGACCGGCCTGTTCAGGGCCGAAGAGGAAGAGAGCAGGCTGATCCGGGACCTGGTCGCCGGCCGCACCGTGGAGCAGTCGATGACGCAGTCCGGCCAGGGCGGGCGGGACTTCATGGCCCGTCTGCTGGGCCAGGTCAACTCCATCCAGACCCGCCCAGAGGTGCCCCGCGCGACACCGCTGACCGTTTTCCCGCCAGTCCGGTCGGACGGTGCGCTTCCGCCGATGACCGCGACCCAACACTACTTCGAGGAGGCTCTGCGCCAGATCTGCGAGCCGAGTCCCGAGGTCGGGCTGGCGCTGCGCCGGGAGGAGGACGGCACGATCGCGTTCGAGCCGCCCCCCGAGCTGGTCCACCGGCTCCGCGCGCTGCCCCAGTCCTATCTGGCCGACCAGCGCATCCTGCCGGTCTCGGAGAGGGACGAGAGGGGTGAGAAGCGCGGGAAGGGAGAGCAGGGCCGGGTCCGGGTGACGTTCTCCACGGAACTGGCCGAGGCCCGGCTGAAGGCGGCCCGGGAGACGTCGACGTCGCAGTGGCCGTCGGTCTCCTTCCTGACCGACATCCATCCGGTCCTCGACTGGGTCACCGACAACGTGCTGGTCCAGGTCGGACGCAATCAGGCCCCCGTTCTCGCCGCGAACGTCGACGAGCCGGTGTTCCTCATCCAGGGCATCTACTCCAACGCGCTGGGCCGCCCCACCATCGTCGAATGGATGGCCGTCACCGGCCTACCCGACCAACCCCGCACGGAGCGGCTCACCCAGCAGCTGCTGGACACCTACGGCTTCGGTCCCCGGATGCCCGGCCGCGCGACGCCGCTGGACCTGCCGGGCCTCACCCGGCACATCCCGGCAGCCGTCGACGAGGCGGAGCGGTTTCTCGAGGCGGCCAGGGCCCGGTATGACGGCCAGATCACCGAGACCCTGGCACCCTACCGGGCCCAGATCGACCGGTGGAAGGACCGGCAGCTCGCACTGTTCGTGTCCGTGCCCACCGGCCGCTCGAAAACCCGAGACAAGATCGACGATACGGCGCAGCGGCTCCGGAAGCTGACGGACTCGCTGGAGACGGCCGGCCGGCCGATGCTGCGCGTGCTCGCCGTCCTCGAGCCACGCAACGGTCAAGCCGCGGCCCCCGCCGGGGGTGACCGATGAGCCGGATCTTCGACTCGCTCATCAACCGCGGCGAGTACCTGTCGGCCTACTACGTGGCCGAAAAGCTCGGCGAGGACCTGCGTAAGGGCCTGTTCAGCACCTGGGCTCGACGCGAAGGCGACGAGTATGACCCTCGACCGACCCCGCGCCACGAGCTACGCGCCCTGCGCGCTGACTACTTCAGCGAGGAAACCCGGGAGTACTTGGCTGCCACCGCCGCCCGGGCCGCGGACGCCCGTACCGTCGGCGACACCAGGTTCGCCGCCGCTCTGGCCGAGGACCAGACATGGCTCAAGCGCCTGACGGAATGGCACCAGGATGTGCTGCGCGCGCTCGGCTACGACGTCGCGCCTGCCGAGCTGACGGTGCACCGGGCTGGCCGCGAGCACACCGTCGCGGTGGCGTTCCACGGGGACGGCATCGTCGCCGTGGACTGCGGCTGGGCTCCGGACCCGGATGCGGCCATCGATCCAGGCGATGTCGCAGCCCGGCTGCTCGCCCCGCTGCGGGTAAGCGGTTCCGAGCGGTACGAGACCGGCTCCGCACTGGCCGGATGGCTGTTCCAGGCCGAGCTGGGCGGCCCGGGTGGGCCCAGCCCCCGGTTCGTGCTCCTCCTGCACGGCGGGGTGCTCATCCTGGCCGACCGGCGTACCTGGTATGAGGGCCGTTACCTGGCCGCGAACCTCGACCTCGCGCTTGAGCGCAACGACCGGACCCAGCAAGGCGAGCTGGCCACCCTCGCCGCGCTGTTCAGCTGGGAGATGCTGCGCCCGGGTGCGGGCGGCACCACCCCGGCGATCGACGCCCTGCTGACCGCGTCCAGCACGAACGCGGTCGGCGTCTCCCAGGACCTGCGGAACGGCCTGAAGAAGTCCGTTGAGATCCTGGCCAACGAGGTGCTCGCGCGGATGGGCCAGGCCGGCGTCACCCCGGCGGACCTGGAAAGCCCCCGGATGCCGTTCGCGCAGGAACTGACCCGGGAATGCCTGCGCTACCTGTACCGGGTCATCTTTCTGCTGTTCGCCGAGGCCCGCCCCGAACTCGGCATCGTCCCAGCCGACGACCGCGCCTACGAGGCCGGCTATTCGATGACCCGGCTGCGTGAGCTGGTCGCCCGCGAGCAGATGCTGGTCGAACCCGAGACTGCTGCGGGCTTCCACCTCTTCCTGTCCCTCGACCTGCTCTTCCGCAAGGTCAACGAGGGCCATCGGGCCTATGGCACCGAACCCGACGACGACCGGCCCGGTGACGATGAGGCGACCCGGGCCGAGAAAGCGAACCACCGCGGCGAGGACCGCGGGCTGCGTTTCGAGCCGCTGCGCAGCGAACTGTTCGAGCCGGCCGCCATCCGGTTGATCCGGGACGGCGTGCCCGACCCGCGCGGCGACGAGGATAGCCCGCGGCCGCTGGATCTGCGGCCCCGCAACGCTTCCCTGCACAAGGTGTTACGGCTGCTGACGATGAAGGAGCCCGGTGGGGCCCGCAGGGACGGACCGGCACCAGCCGGCGGACGGCGCCGGGAGCGGGGCGGCTTCATCTCCTATCGAAACCTGGGCATCAACCAGCTCGGCGCCGTCTACGAGGGCCTGATCTCCTACACCGGCACCATCGCCGACGAGCAGCTCAACGAGGTCCGAAAGAGCGGCAAGGGCGAGCAGGGCACCTGGCTGATCCCGGCCCGCCGGCAGGCCGAGTATCCCCCGGGCGCGATCGTCCACCACGACGTCATCGACGCCCGCGACGGCCTGCGCGGCCCGGTTGTCCACGAGCCGGGGACGTTCGCCTACCGGCTGTCCGGCCGGGACCGCGAGACGACCGCCGCCTACTACACGCCCGAGTCACTGACGAAGGTCACCGTCGAGCTGGCGCTGAAGCACCGGATCGACCGGGACACCCGCGCCATCGACCTGCTGACGTTCACGATCTGCGAGCCCGCGCTGGGGTCGGGCGCGTTCCTCAACGAGGCGATCAACCAGGTCGCGGAGGAGTACCTCCGCCGCGTTCAGGAGGAGCGCGGCCAGACGATCCCGACGTCGGAACTGCTCGCCGAGAAGCAACGGGTCAAGGCCTACATCGCGCTGCACAACGCCTACGGCGTCGACCTGAACCCCGCCGGCATCGAACTGGCCGAGGTGTCACTGTGGCTGAACACGATGCACCCCGGCATGCGGGCGCCCTGGTTCGGCCTGCACCTGCGCCGCGGCAACTCCCTCATCGGCGCCCGCCGTGCCATCTACTCCGCCGAGGACGTCACGTCCCCGGCGAAGGCCTGGCTGAAGGCCAAAGGCGGCCTCGCCCCGACATCGCTGCCGTTCCAGCCCAGCGCCAACCCACAGCCGTTCCCAGCCGACGCCATCCACCAGTTTCTGCTGCCCAGCCCCGGCTGGGCCGCCATCGCCAGCGGGAAGGAGGCCCATGAGGCCAAACCCCTGGCGGAGCAGCGGGTCGCCGGCCTGGGCGCCTGGAAGAGGCAGGTCCTGCGGCGCCCCAAGCGCAATACCAGCCATCTGAACAAGGACGGCTCGCCGAAGCGCACAAAGAAGGGTGAGCCCAGGACAGAGACGGTGTCGCAGTTCACCCGGCTGCGTGACGCCGCCCGCCGAGTCGAGTTCCTCTGGTCCGTGGCCATCAGACGGATGGAGATCTCCGAACGGGACATCTCGCGCCGCATCGACGTCTGGGGCGCCGCACCCGACCAGCTGCGCCGTCCCGAACAGGCCGTGCCGAAGGAGCAGGTCCTCGAGGATCTCTTCCACGCCGCCGGCACGCCCTACTGGCGGCTGAAGCAGGTGATGGACGCCTGGTGCGCCCTCTGGTTCTGGCCCCTCGACCAGGTCGACCTGCTCTCGGGTGAGGCATCGGTGTATCAGCGGGAGGAGGTGACCGCCGAGAGCCTGGTCCGGCTGCTCACCGTGCCGGTGCCCGGGAAATCCGCCGGGCCCGCGCACACGCTGGTCACGTTTGCCTTCGGGGAAGCTGACGAGACCGACGGTGCGGCGGGCACTGGTGAAGCGGGCGCCGGCAACGCTTCTTCGACGACCAAAGCCACTCCGGGGCAGGTGCGCGACGCTGCCACATCTGTGGCTGCGGGCAGCCCCGCGATCCTCAAGGAGGTCGTTGAAGCTGCGGCCGCGGGCACGAAATCCAGTACCCCCAAGTCCAAGCGTCGACCGCGTCGGCGGGTCGTGCCTCTGCGGGAACTCGACGACTGGCTGGACTTCCTGGAGGGCATGCTGGGCAGTACCGACATTCCCGATGGCACGCTGGTCAGCTCCATCCAGACGTTGGACGAGCTGAAGTCCTACGAAGCCTCCCTGCCCAGCTATATGGGCATGGACCAGGGTGACCCGCAGGAGCGCTTCCCCTGGCTGCATGTCGTCCAGGACATCGCCACCCGGGAGGGATTCCTGCACTGGGAGCTCGAGTTCGCCCACGTGTTCGCTCACCGGGGCGGGTTCGACCTCCAGGTCGGCAACCCCCCCTGGTATCGGCCCAGCTGGGACGAGAACGCTGTACTGGCCGAGTTTGAGCCATGGTTCGAGCTGGAGGAAAAGCCGTCCGAGGCCACGCGGTCGCGACGCCGCCAGGACCTCCTCGCCGCAGCGGACGTGCAGCGGTACTTCCTCGACGAGATCACGAAGGTTAGTGCCCAGGTCACCTACCTCAGCTCGCCGCAAATCTACCCCCTGCTGGCGGGAACCCAGCCTGACCTCTACCGGGCGTTCATGTCCCAGACATGGGCACATGCCACGCCCGCCGGCACCGTCGGCATGCTCCACACGGACACCCACTTCGTCGGGGACAATGAGGGGGCGCTGCGCGAGGCCGCGTACCGGCGGCTGCGTGTGCACGGCGACTTCGTGAACGCGGGGCAACGATTCTTCCCGGAGCCCGTCGGCCACACCACTCACTTCGGCGTCCACATCTACGGGCCGCCCGGGGAGATCGGCTTCGACCACCTGTCCTGGCTGGTCTCGGCCGACGCGTTGCGCCATTCCCAGAACCACGACGGCTCCGGCGACGTTCCCGGGATCCGCTACCGCAACGCCGAGTTCGATGAACGTCCGCACCGCGCGCGTGTGGTCCATGTGACGCCGGACATGCTGAAGGTCTGGCGGCGTCTGCTGGACGGGGCTTCGGCGCCGGCCGCACGGGCGCGCCTGCTGTTCCCGGTCAGCACAAACGAGGCGGACGCTATCGCGGCACTTTCCCGCTATCCGCTCCGGCTTGATGCTTTCGCGCCGCAGATTTCCAGCGGTTTCAACGAGACAGGAGCGAAGGAAGCCTCCCTGATCGATCACAACCGTGCGCGCGTCCAGCCATCCACCTGGGACGGTGTCGTCTTCAAGGGAGTGCAGTTCGGCGCGGCCAATGCGGTCTTCAAACGGTACGACGCCAACAGCAACGATCCCCACGGCAGGGATCTGGTCTCGTTGGAGGCCGACTTCGTGCCCGACACGCCCTACGTCGCGGTGGAATCGAACCGAGCCGCGTTCGAGGCGGCCCGCGACCGGGAGCGTTGGGTGGATCATGCCGAGTTGGCCCGACTACGGGCCGACGCCGAACGGGTCGCACGCATGCGCGATTCCGTAGCGTTGTCCCGCGACCTCACGGAACGGGAAGTTGATCAGCTCGTCGAGACCCAGCTGAGAATGCTGGCCCGCCGGCCGTACACCCACTTCTATCGCCTGGCCTGGCGTCGGCAGGTGGCTCCCAACACAGAGCGGGCGCTGTACGGCGCGCTCATACCGCCAGGTCCCACGCACGTCCACGGGGTACACAGCCTTGCCATGCCCGAGGTGCGGCAGACGGTGCTGGTCGCGGGCTTCTGGGCTTCTCTCCCGGTCGACTACTTCCTCCGCGCGACCGGCCGAAGTGATCTACAAGTTGCGGGTGCGAAGGCCACGCCGGCACCTGATCGTGAGCATCCGTTGGCATCGGCGTTGCTGTTGCGGACGCTCCGGCTCAACTGCCTGACCAGCGCCTACGCCGACCTGTGGACCGAGGTGTATGACCCGAGCTGGCCGCAGGGGGAGGGGTGGGCGCGGGACTGGCCGGGCCTGCCTGACCTCGGCGAGGTGGCGCCGGACTGGCGGCGGGAGACGCCGCTGCGGACGGAGCGGGCGCGCCGGTCGGCGTTGGTGGAGATCGATGCGCTGGTGGCGGTGTGGCTGGGGATGAGCGCGGACGCGTTGATCGCGGCCTACCGGGGCCGGTTCCCGGTGCTGCAGAAGTACGAGGCCGTGACGTGGTTCGACGCGGACGGATGGAAGATCGCGAAAGAGGCGCGGACGTTCGGTCAGCGGCAGCAGAAGGAGAGCTGGGCGCAGTTCGAGAAGTACCGCGCGACCGAGGCTCCCACCGACGCGCCGGAGGGCTTCACAGCGCCGTTCCACAAGGCCGACCGGGAGAAGGAGATGCGGGAGGCACATGCCGTGTTCCAGCGCAGGCTGGACGACGCGGTGGCCCAAGGCAAGTGGGACCCGCGGCGGCGGGAGGTGCCGTCGCGATGAGGCCGACGCTCGAGGCGCGCGGGCTGAGGGAAAGCCTGCTGCAGTACCTGTCGACCACCTACGCGTTGGCGGACGAGGGCGCGCGGGAGGCGCTGCACCGGTTCCTGGGCGATGAGACGTCGGGCATGTTCCGCGGCCCGTTCCTGCGGGTGCGGACGCCGTTCCTGATGGCCGATCCGGGCTGGGAGCGGCACCTGGAGTGGCACCGGTCCGGCTTCACGCCGTATGCCCATCAGGCGGCGGCGTTCGCCCGGCTGTCGTCGGCGCATGGCCATGTCCCGCAGCCGACGTTGGTGACGACGGGCACCGGGTCGGGGAAGACGGAGTCGTTCCTGTATCCGGTGTTGGACCACTGTCGCCGGATGCGGGCCGCCGGCCAGGCCGGGGTGAAGGCGGTCCTGCTTTACCCGATGAACGCGCTGGCGACGGACCAGGCGAACCGGCTCAACGAGTTGCTGGTCGCGAACGAGGCGGAACTGGGCCAGGTCCGGGCCGGCCTGTACATCGGGGACCGGGCCGCGGTGACCTACGCCCGGGTGCTGACCCGACGGTCGGACATGCAGCTGTCCCCGCCGGACATCCTGATCACGAACTACAAGATGTTGGACCTGTTGTTGCAGCGGTCGGACGACGTGCGGCTGTGGGCGGACGCCGACGTGCGCTATGTGGTGGTGGACGAGTTCCACACCTACGACGGGGCACAGGGCACCGACGCCGCGATGCTGCTGCGCCGGCTCGCGTCGGCGGTCGGCGCCTCCAGGCCGGGCCGGCCGCTGGGCGACATCTGCCCGGTGGCGACGTCGGCGACGCTGTCGTCGGCCGGGCAGGCAGGCCGGCGTGACCTGCTGGACGTGGCCGGGCAGGTGTTCGGCACCGAGTTCACCGCGGACGCGGTCATCGGCGAGCGGCTGCTGTCGGTCGACGCGTTCGTCCCGATGGGGAACCTGAAGCAGCTGCCGCTCCCGACGCCGGACGAGCTGCTCGCGCTGCCCGACCCGGCGGGCGACCCGGAGCCGCCGCTGGAGCTGATCGAGGCGGTCACCGGTGCGCGGGACCCCGACCGGTTCCGGCTCGGCGAGCGGCTGCGGGTTCACCTGTTTACCCGGGCGGTCATGATCGCGCTCGACGGGGAGGTGAAGACCGGCCCGGAGATCCTGGACATGATGTGGCGGGCCGGGGCGTCAGGCTGGTCGGAGGCCATCACGCGGCGACCGGAGAAGGCTGCCGAGGCGCTGGCGCGGTTCGTCGCGTTGCTGTCCTATGCCCACGACCCGACGTCGCGGGGGGAGCGGACCCCGCGGCCGTTCGTCCACGTCGAGGTGCACCAGTGGGCCCGGTCGGTGAGCCGGGTGCTGCGGGGGGTGCTGCCGTGGCCGCGGGCGGAGTTCCGCTGGGCTGTCGCCGGCGCGGCGGACACAGCGGCGCCGGACGGCGGCCGGATGCTGCCGGCGGCGACCACGACCGGCGGGCCGGCGGCGAACCTGTTCCTGCCGGCGGTGTACTGCCGGGCCTGCGGCCGGTCGGGCTGGGCGGCGTTCTCCCCGGAGAGCGACGACGAGGCCGTCGAGTTCGATGGTTTCAAGATCCGTCGGGCGGCGGCGGGGGCGGACAAGATCCGGGTCCGTAACCTGATCGCGGCCACCGACCAGGAGGCCCTGGAGTGGGTGGGGACGAATCGTCCCGGCGCCCGGCGTGGAGCGCCCTCCGGGCCGGGTGTGGGCGGCGCGCTGCTGGTGCTGGACCCGGCGCGTAACCGGCTGCGGGCGCCGATCCTGCGCGACGACTACGACCCGGCGACCGGCCAGCCCCGGCTGACCGCGCGAGACGCGGCGTTCGTCCTGGCCCAGGTGGGCCCGACCGCGAACACGGCGGCCCGGGAGGACTGGTGCCCGGCGTGCGGCGAGCGCAACGCGATCCGGTTCCTCGGGACGGGCCCGGCGGCAATCGCCGCCGCCGCGATCACCCAGCTGTTCACCTCCGGCGAGCTGGAGCGGGAGCTGGGCGAGGACAAGACGCTGATGTTCAACGACTCGGTCCAGGACGCCGCGCATCGGGCCGGGTTCGTCGCGAACCGTTCGTTCACGTTCTCGCTGCGCGCGCTGCTGGCCGACCAGCTCCGCGAGGACCGGCCGACCCCGCTCAACGACCTGATCGCCGACGTCATCACCGCCGTTGTCGAGGCGCCCGCCGAGCGCCGGACGCTGGCGGCGGTGGTGCCGCCGGACCTGCACGGCCTGCGGGGTGTGGAGAAGCTGCTGTCGGGCCGGGGCGGTGACCGGGCCACCTGGGAGCTGATCGGGCAGCGGCTGGCGTTCGACACCCTGATGGAGTTCGGGTTCCGCTCCCGTAACGGCCGGACCCTGGAGCTGACCCGGACGGCGGCGGCGCACGTCCGGGTCAGCGATCCGGCCGGCGCGGCCGCGTTGGTCCGGAAGGCCCACGAGGACCTGGGTCGGCCGACGCTACCGATCGTCGAACAGGACGATGCGCGGTATCTCGCGCTGCTGCGGGTCGCGCTGGAACGGCTGCGGACCCGGGGGGCGGTCGCCCACCAGTGGCTGGCCGGCTATCTCGACGAGGCGGGGACGAACCGGTACCGGGTGTGGGGCGGCCGTCCACTGGGCATGCGGGCGTTCCCGGGCGGGATCGCCGCGCCGCTGTTCCTGCTGGCCCAGCCGAAGCCGGGCAGCGAGTTCGACGTCGCCGCCGGCCGGCTGTCCTGGTACGAGCGGTGGGCGGGCCGCTGCCTGGAACTGCCGCGCGAGCTGGCCCCGGAGTTCTGGGCGACGCTGCTGCCCGCGTTGGTCGGCGCCGGCCTGCTGGCATCGCACACCCCGCGGGACACCACCGCCCGGCTCTACGGGCTGTCACCGGGGATCATCGAGGCGGAGCTGCTGACCGACGAGGAGGTGAGGGCCGCGTTCGTCCGCTGCCCGGTCTGCTTCTGGGAGCAGACGGTGCACCCGTCGCTGCTGGAGGAGTGGCGTGACGCGCCGTGCCCGTCCTACCGGTGCCGCAACCGGCAGCTGGCCGCCGGCGACCAGCCCGAGCGACTTGGCCGCCACCACCGCGACCGCGACTTCACGCAGGACTACTACCGCCGCCTCTACCGGACCGCCGGCCCCTACCAGGTGATTACCGCCGAGCACACCGGGATGCTGACCCGGCGCCAGCGGGAGCTGGTCGAGAAGGCGTTCCGCGACGGCACCGGGTTCAAGGACCCGAACGTGCTGTCGTGCACGCCGACGCTGGAGCTCGGCATCGACGTCGGGGATCTCTCCACGGTGGTGCTCGGCGCGCTGCCCCGCCGGCCGGCGAACTACGCCCAACAGGTCGGCCGGGCCGGGCGGCGCACCGGCAACGCCTTCCTGCTGACCGTCCTGGACCGGCGACGCCGCGACCTGTATTTCCTCGACCGGCCCAAGGACATGATCTCGGGGCAGATCGTGCCGCCGGGCTGCTACCTGTCCGCGGTGGAGATCCTTCGGCGCCAGTACCTGGCGCACCTGCTGGACCTGGCCGCCGCCGGCCGGCTGACCCGGCCCGACGGGGTGGTGCTGCGCGCCCTGCCCCGCCGCGCGCCGACGTTGTTCGGCCCGTCGGGTTATCTGGTCGACCTCGTTGCGTCCGCGCTCGCCTCCGGCGAGGAGCTGGTCGGAGGGTTCCTCGCCCTGTTCCCGACCGGCGTCAGCGACCAGGCCCAGACGGAACTGCGGGCCTACGCCACCGGCGGCCTGCGCAGCGCAGTCGAACAGGCCGAACGACAGTGGCGTAGGACCGAGGACGGGCTGCGAGCCCGGCTGCGGGCGATCGACGACGCATCCGGCGAACTGCACGACTCCAACCCGGAGCAGGCCGAACAGAGGGCAGAACTGGACGCCGAGCGTCGCGGGGTGAGCCGACGGCTGCTCGAGGTCGGGGACACGCCGGCACAGAGCGCGCTGTGCGACCTGGGCCTGCTGCCGAACTACGCGCTGATCGACACGACCACCACCCTGTCGGCCACTCTGTACGGCCAGGACGGCGTCGACCCGGCGACCGGCCGGCCCCGGTACAGCTCGAAGACAGTGTCCTACGAGCGGCCGCGCCGGCTTGCGCTGTCCGAGCTGGCCCCGGGCAACAGCTTCTACGTGAACGGCTACCGCCACGAGATCACCGGCCTGGAGATCACCACTGACGGTCGGCGGGACTGGCAGACCTGGCGGTTCTGCCCCGGCTGCGGCTATGTGCGGACCGAGAACGCCGCCGCCGACCGCTCGCCCTGCCCCCGCTGCCACACCGATCACATCGCCGACGACGGGTCCTGCCTGTTCCAGGTGATCGAGCCGGTCACCGTCACCTCCCGCGACAAGCAGGAGGACGCCCGGATCAGCGACGACCGCGACGAACGTGACCAGCGCTTCTACACCGAGATCGACGCCGTCGACTTCCCCCTCGACGCGCTCGAGCCCGGCTCCTGGCGCCACACCCGCGCCGCCTTCGGCCTTGACCACTGCCGCACCGCGATGATCGGACGCATCAACGTCGGCCCCCTGCGGTTCGATGCCCGGTCCCACGACCACTTCGCCGGCCACCGGGTCCGGATCGCTCCCTTCCATGTGTGTACCGGCTGCGGGGCGGCGACCGCCGACGGCCGGCCGGTGTTCGACCACGACCCGGACGCGCTCAGCTCCTCGGCGGCGCGCCACCCGGCGCTGAAGCACCATCGCCCCTGGTGCCCCCTGCGCCGCGGGAAACGCGACAGCGGCGTCACCCAGGAGCCGGTGCTGCTGGCCCACCGGCTGCGCACCGAAGCGCTGCGGATCCTGCTGCCGGCCGCCACCGCCGACGTCGACACCCGGGTGTGGTCATTCCGCGCCGCCCTGCGGATGGGTGTCGACCTGCACTTCGGCGGTGATCCGCAGCACCTGGACACGACCCTGGCCTCGATGCCGGACCCGGGCACAGGGGAGCGGCGCTGGTATCTGGTGCTGTTCGACTCCCTGCCCGGCGGCACCGGCTACCTCGACCGGCTCGTCACGCCGGAGGCGATGCGCGACACCCTGCGCGCCGCCTACGAGGCGCTGGGGGCCTGCCCGTGCGCCGAGGAGCAGCGCCGGGCCTGCCACCGCTGCCTGCACCGCTACACCCCCGAACGCCAGCAGGACGTCGTCTCCCGCCAGACCGCGCAGGCCATGCTGGAAACGCTGCTGTTCGACGAGGACGGCGAGGACGGCTGGACGGTCGCGGCCGTCGCGAACACCGGCGACGTCGGCCTGGACGGCCAGGTCGAGTCGGATCTGGAAGCCCGCTTCCTCGCCACGCTACGGACCTGGGCGCGGATCTCCGACGGCGTCGCGCTGGACGAGGACGGCCACGCCAGCGGCCACCTGCGTTTCACCACCGGCCAGGACCTCGTCCACTGGCGGCTGACCGCCCAGAACCAGCTGGCCGGCACCCGCGCCGACTTCACCTTCACCCGGGTCGACGGGCCCAGCCAGAAGGTCCACGTCTACCTGGAAGGCTTCCGCTTCCACGCCACCGCCGACCACAACCGCATCGCCCCCGACGCCGCCGCCCGGACCCGGTTGCGCGCGGACGGCGCGGCCGTCTTCCAGATCACCTGGGACGACGTCGACCTGTTCGAGCAGCGTCCCGGCGTTCCGGTCTGGCCGCCCTACGACGGGCGAGCCCAGCAGATCGCCCGGGAGTCCTACGAGCAGTTCGGCGGCCAGCGCGCTCAGCTCGCGCCGCACGTGTTCACCAACCCGATCAGCAGTCTGATCGCCTATCTGCGGGAACCGGACCGGGTCAGGTGGTCGCGGCTGGCAGGCGCGCTGGTCGCCGGCCTTCTTCCCACGCCCGGGACCGAGCAGCTCGTCAGCGCGGCCCAGCCCGACTCGCTCGCCGCTGCGCTGCGCCGTGAGCTGCGTGAGCTGGGCGGTGCTACGCCGCGCCCGGCCGCGCCCGGCCGGCCTGGGCCGGCCGGGGACTGGTTCCTCTTCCGGAGCCGCGACGGCAACGGCCTGCTGATCCTCGTCACGCTCGACGCCGCCGAGCCGGCCACGCCGCGCTGGTCCGCCGTCGCCGTCCTCGACGACAGCTCGGTGGCCCTGGACGAGAACGGTCACCGCCAGCGGTGGCGGGCCTGGCTGTACTGGACCAACCTCACCCAGTTCCTCACCGCCAATGGCGGCGACGGTGTGCAGCTCGCCACCAGCACTGCCGCCGACTTCCCCGTCGAGGTACTCGCCGTGTGCGGTGGCGCCGGTGAGCTCGACTCGCTCGACCGCACGCCGCCGGCCGCCTTGGCAGTCGAGGCGGCGCCCACGATCGCGCCGCCGTCCGCGCCGATGATCCAGACGAGTCGGGCCGCCGATGCGGCGACCAGCGAGGGGCCGCTCGACGCGGCCTGGGAAGAAATCAGGGAGCTTCAGGAGGACGACGTCCCCGAACTGCGCCAACTCACCGAGATCCTGGCCCGCGGGGGCGTGCCTGTCCCGGTTCCCGGCTACGAACTGGGGGCCAGCCGCTGGCAGGCCGACCTCGGCTGGGAAGGCCACCGGGTCGCAGTGGTTCCCGCTCACCGCGACGGGGACGACGAAGGGGAGCGGCGCGACGCCGCCTATGCCGCCGCAGGCTGGACCATCCGTACCGCCGCCGGCTGGCTGGAACACCTCACCGAGCTGCGCACGCTTCTCGGCCCCGGCCAGGAAGGCCCCCGGCAGGAAGGCGCCACTCGATGAAGGCCCGGATCAGCCTCTATCGCAAAGCCGAAGAGGAGGTCTATCGGCTCGATGGCCGGATCAAGGCCCGGTTCTACGACTTCTGCCATACCTTCCGGAACAACCCCGACCAGCCCGGCCTCGACCTCAGGCCGCTCAAGGGCGACGGTCGGATCTACCGGGCCAAGGTCACTGGCGACTTCCGCGCGCTGCTCACCCCGGCCGGCGTGGACCCCGACGGCACCCAGAGCTGGCTTCTGATCGCCATCCGTGACCGCAAGCACGTTTACGAACAGCTCCAGGTCGCGATCAACCGCATTACCGGCGAAATCGAGTTCGTCGACCTGTCCGTCGTCGGTGACAGCGCCCTGCGCCGCGCGGGCATCACCCTCACGCCAGTCCGGGAGCCGGAACCCGCCCCCAGCCCTGGTGGCGTGCCAGAGCCGGACCAGCCGGCGCTTCCGGTCGAACCAGAACCCGCCCCAGCGCTGCTCGCCGGATACGTCCCTGACCAGCTGCTTGACCTCGGGGTCGCCGAGCCGCTCATTCCGCTTGCCCTCGCCGTCACCACAGACACCGAGCTCGACATCCTTCTGGACAGCGCCCCTGCGCTGTCCAAGGACGTCCTCTACGCCCTGGCAGCGGGCATGACTCCCGATGAGGTCCGTGCCGAGATCACCGCGCACGTCCGCCTCGAGGTACGGCCCGACCTCGACGACATGGCCGCCGCCCTCAACCGTACCCAGGTCACCACCGTCGACGACGAGGTCCGCTCCGCCATCGAAGAAGGCGACTTCCGGGCCTGGAAGGTGTTCCTCCACCCCGCCCAGGCCCGTGTCGCCCACGCGAACTACCGCGGCCCCGCCCGGGTCTCCGGCGGCCCCGGTACCGGCAAGACGATCGTCGCCCTGCACCGGGTCAAGCACCTCATCGGTCAGCTCCCACCCGGCGCAGGGAAATCGATCCTGCTCACCACCTACACGGCGAACCTGGCCAGCGACCTGCGGATGAGGCTCGCCTCCCTGCTGAACGACCCGGCCGATCTGGCGTGCGTCGACGTCACCCACATCGACCAGCTCGCCGCCCGTGTTCTTGGTGAGAACACCTCAGCCCACCATCGCAAGCGGCGCGTCAGCGACCAGGCGGCACTCACTGAACTCCGCCAGCTCCTCGCTGAACTTGGCGAAACCGCCTGGGACGCCGACTTCCTGTTCGACGAATGGGAACAGGTCATCCTGGGCCAGGCCGTTACCACGCGCGCCGAGTACTTCCAGGTCCGCCGGGCCGGCCGCGGCCGAGCCCTCACCCGGCTCGACCGCAACCGGATCTGGAAACTCGTCGAACAGCTCACCGCCCGGCTCGACAAGCTCGGGATCGAAACCTGGGGGCAGGCCGCCGAACGCGCCGCCCGCTACGAGAACGACCGCGCCCGCCGCATCCAGGAACGCGTGGCGGACGACAGCTCCGGCCGCGGCAACCGCACCTACCGCTACCGGCACGTCATCGTCGACGAAGCCCAGGATCTCCGCGCCGCCCACTGGAAGATGCTGCGCGCGATGGTCCCCCCTGGCCCGAACGATCTGTTCATCGCGGGCGACACCCACCAGCGCATCTACGACCACCACGTGACCCTCGGACCGCTCGGCATCAACATCCGCGGCCGTTCCAGCCGGCTGACCCTCAGCTACCGCACCACCCGGGAGATCCTCGCCTGGGCGCTGCGCATCGTGGCGACCGGCCGCGGCGCCTACGACGATCTCGACGACGGCACCGACACCCTCGCCGGCTACCGCTCCGTCCTGCACGGTCGTCGACCCACCGTCGACGGGTACCCGACCTGGGACAAGGAACTCGAGGAGCTGGCCAAGACCCTGATCGACTGGCGCACTCAACTGTCCACCGCCAAGGGCCAGGCAGCGGTGGACCCGGCCGGACGGATCGCCGTCTGCGTCGCCGACCGCAATCTCGTCGGCCGCACCATCGACCACCTGACCGCTGAAGGCCTCACCTGCGTCGAACTCACCAAGGACGGCCCGCGGGGCGACGGCCAGATCCACGTCGGCACCATGCACCGGTTCAAAGGCCTCGAATACCAGAACCTGGCTATCGTCGCCGTCACCGACGGCGTCATCCCCCGCACCGCCATCCACCGTTTCGCCGCCGGGGACCCAGTGCGTTACGCCCAGGAGCTCCGCAAGGCGCAGGCGCTGCTTTTCGTTGCCGCCACCCGGGCTCGCGATACCCTCGCCCTCAGCTGGAACGGCCCCCGCAGTCCGCTGATCCCGACCGACGGAAACGCGGAACGGCACCAGTGACACTGGTCACCCATCTGCGCCCCGTCACCCACACCGCGCATCGGTCAGGCTGAGCCGACCGCGTCGTAGGGCGCTGATTGGCTCCGTTTCGGTCGGCTTCGCCGATCCATTCCTTGATCCGGTGGCCTGACCCTCTTGCGTGCTGACCATCGTGAGGTGGATGCCGTGACCATTGCCCGCAATGAGTCGAGCGATGGTCAGGTGTCTGGGCGTCGCCGCTCGCGTCGGTTGGCGTAGGACTCGATGTCGTCGGTGTTCCAGATCAGGCCGGCGGACAGTTCGGCGATCGGGCGGGGGAACGTGGGGTCGTCGCGGAGCAGCCGGAGGACGTACTGGCGGGAAACGCCGAGGCGGTCGGCGACCTCGCGGGTTCCCATCACCGGCGGTGCCACAAGGCGATCATAGGGAGTTGTCAATTGACAACCTTCGAGTGAAGGGGGATGGTTGTCAATTGACGACCACGTCGAGGTGGCGTGCGTCGCTGATGGTCCCGCCGGCCGCGGCGGTCGGCGGCGGACTCTGGCTACCAGGAGGCCGTAGATCATGAATCATGCTCCGATCCCTGATCCGATCGGTGGTCCGTCTCTCTCGTCCCAGTCCGTTCACGTGGCGACGATCGCCCACGCGCCCGTCGTGGATCATGGGCTGACGGTTGATCCACACGCGACGGTGGGGCAGGTGTCGGCGGCGCTGGCGACGCTGCCGGCGGACGCCTTCTTCGCCGAGCACTTCGGCGATGTCGAGGTGACTCTGGTCTTCCGGGAGCCGCCTAGAGGAGGCCGGCGACTTCCGGCCGCCCGTTGATCGTCTGATGCTCGGGCTGGCCGCGCGGTCGGTCAGCCCGAGCGCCTTTTCGGGCGCGTCGCCGCGGCGTGTTTGCGTATCGCACGGGTCGATTGAGGATCCTGGGAGCTTGCGCGTAGCGCAAGCTCCATATGTGCCGTCGGAGTTTGGTGATGCGGGCTGCCGTTCCGTTCGGCTCCAGGATTCCGCTGGGAACGCGGGGGTGGTCTCCTGGCCGGCGTGCGCGTGTGAGGTAGCGCTGCTTGTTTGGGTGAGTTCGGGCATGCGGAATGGCCGGCGCTGCGTGGGTGGGCAGCGCCGGCCGTTGGGGCTGAGGAGGTTAGCTGCTGAGGGCGGCTCGGCGTTGGTTTGGGGTGAGGCGGGTGCCGCCGAGGTCGGCGCGTTCGCCGGCGCGGTAGCCGTCTCGGCCGCCGGAGCCGGTGAGCTGGCGGGATCGGCCCTTGCGCAGGTGGGGGTAGGTGGTGGTGAGGTGGCGTTGTACGAGGGTGGCGCGGTCGGCGAGGACGAGTGCGGTGGACAGGCCGGTGTGGGTGGCGTCCTCGTCGGCCGCGCGTGCTCTGGCGGCAGCCTCGGTTGCGGTCAGTCGTTTGTGGACGGCGGCGGAGAAGCCGAGGAGCCAGGAGCGGCGGAACGCGCGTGGGTCTTCGTAGGTGGGGACGCGGGCGGCGGCGAGGCCGAAGGTGGCCTGGACGAGCAGTGAGGTGAACAGGACCTGGGTGCGGTCGAGATCGGCGGCCATCCCGAACAGGTGGGCCTCCTGACCCGGGCGTCCAGGCTTGGTGCTCTTGCTGGACACGATCCGGCAGCCGAGGGGACGGGCGATGGAGCAGAGCAGGTCGAGCTTGTCCAATGCGTAGGGTGCGTCAACGGTGATCCGTATGTCGCTGGCCGTGGCTGGTTGTTCCTGGCGGGCCTCGAGGCGGGCGCGGTCGATGCCGTAACGGGCGATGAGTTCGGCGGCTTTGAGGTTGTAGCTTTCACGCGCCTCGTCGGTGAGGCCGTCGGATTCGGCTGTGGCCAGAAGCTTGCGAACCTTGTCGAGTGCGTCATCTGGTTGCATGACCCGCCCCTGTCCGATGTTGGAATTCCGTTTCCCCGGCCACACTACAATTCTACAAAATAGACGCGCCGGTTGACCGTGGAGTGCGAGTTTTTCTTCCGGATTTCCTCGGCTTTTCTGTCGCCGTTTCGGGGTGGCTCCTTTTGTTGATTGGTCGGATAGCTTTAGAAGGCGCCTGCGGTAATTCTCCTTCTCCTGGCTTTGGTTGGACCTCGATGTGCGTCGTGCTGGAGTCGGTCGTGGGCGGGGCGGTGTGATCCTGGGTGTCGCGCAGCGACGCCATGCCGATCCGCCCTTCGTACCAAGATCGGTCTGATAGCGGGCTGTGGGCCGGCGCGATGGCGATGCGAGCCGCGTCGCGGTGGCCGGTCCCGGCTGGCGGCATCTCGGGATCGTTGACGAATGGTTTCCGCGCCCGGGGGATGGGATGGACGGCGCCCGCGGTGGCCCCCGGCTGGCTGGTGCGGTGGAGATGACCCCGGGGAGGTACCTGGCGAGGTCACCGGCGATGCCGTCCCCAACGAGGATGATCTTCTGGGTGATTCTTGTCCGCGCCGGTCCGGCCGTCTGCTGGCACGGCACCCGGGCGGAACGGCCGGCGACTTCGGGGGCGCGCTCTGTGATCACGACGGTCAAGGTGTTGACGCTGCGGGCGCGCGATGCGGCGGCGGTGGCCCGGGCCGCGCGGGCGGTGGTGGCGTATGTGGAAGGTGGGCAGCCGACATCGATGGCGCCGCTGCGTCGGTATTACGGCGAGGGTCTGGCGCCTGGCCGGGCGCGCGGTTCGGCGGCCTACCTGGTGGGGCTGGCGGCTGACCGCCCGGTGTCTGAGGTGGCTCTGGAGCGGCTGCTGTCTGGTGATCATGCTGTCACGGGTCGGCCGCTGTTGTCAGGGTCCGGTTCGGCAGGCCGGGCGGCGTCTGCGGGGCAGCGGAGGCCTGCGGGTGGCGCGGGCGACGGGATGCTGACGTTGGAGGAAGCGGCGCGGCGTGCCGGCGTGAGCGCTTCTTACCTGCGCGAGTTGGCGGCTCGGACCGAAGCGGCGGCGGGGGCGAAGCCGGCGGACACGACCGGGGCTGCCGCCGCATCATCTGCCCAGGGTCCCCGTTTGGCGGCGACGCGGGAGGAGGCTACTGGCCGGTGGTTGGTGAGCGTGGCGGAGGTCGATCGGTTCTGTGCTGACCGGTTGCCGCCTGCGGTGGTCCTTGGTTTCGACGTGACGTGTTCGGCGCCGAAGTCGGTGTCGTTGCTCTGGGCGTTCGGCGATGAGGAGATCCGTCGGGATGTCGCAGCGGCGATGAATGTCGGTGTCGACGCGGTCCTCGCCTACCTGGAACGGCACGGGGTGGTCGGCACCGTGGGCGGCCACAACCGTCCGGGTCTTGGCTTGGCGGCGGCGTCGTATCTGCATGAGGTGTCGCGCAGCGATGAGGCGCATCTGCACGTCCATTCCATCGTGGTCAACGCGACCGCGGTCGCCGAGACCGACGAGCAGGGCCGGCCGGTCATGGACGAGCGAGGACGCCCGCGGGTGGACTGGCGGGCGTTGGACGGTGAGGTGTTTCTCGCCCAGGTGAAGACCGCCGGCTACGTTGGCGCGGCGGCACTACGCCACGAGTTGACGCGGCGGCGCGGGGTGCGGTGGGGGCCGGTACGCAACGGGGTCGCCGAACTCGCCGGATTCCCGCCGGAGCTGCTGGGGGCGTTCTCGACCCGGCACGGTGAGGTCCAGGCCGAGTACGCCCAGCTCGTCGCCGACGGGCTGACCCCGGGCGGGGTGACAGCCACCGCCGCGCAACGCGGCTCACGGGCAGCGAAGAAGGTCCTCGCAGATGCGCAGGTCCGCCGCATCCAGCACGAGAAGCTGGCCGCCGCCGGGTGGACACCAGACCAGGTCCGACGCCTCGCCGCGACGGACACACGCAGCGGGGCGCCGGTCCGCGGTGCGGCAATCGACGGGGACGAACTGGCCGAGTTGTGCCTTCGTCTTACCGGACCGACTGGGCTGACCGAGCAGACCCCGACGTTTGACCGCCAGGCCGTGGTCCGCCAAGTCGCGGCCTGGTCGCAGGACCGCCTGCCGGGGAGCGAGATCGACCGGCTCACCGACCGGGTGCTGGCCGATCAGCGGATCGTCCTGCTCGGCCGCGCTACGCCTCGTGCACGGCGCGACCCCGAGCCGGTCTATACGACGCAGGAACTCCTCGAAGTCGAGGACACTCTGCTTGCCCTTTGCCGGCAGGGCCGGGTCGACGCTGGGGCTCCGCCACGCCTCCTCGTCGACTCCGCCGTCCTCGAGGCCCACCTCGGCGCCGCACGACCACCCCAGCCTGACGGCACGGCGCCAGCGACCGCGGGTGGCGGACCCGGCCAGCGGGGCGGTGAGGCCGCCGATCCGGTGGTGTTGACGGCGGAGCAGATCAACCTGGTTAGCCGGCTCCTCATCTCTGGTGATCTGGTGCGGCCGGTGATCGGCCCGGCCGGGTCGGGCAAGACCGAGGCAATGCGGCTGTTCACCCGGATCGTCCGCGCCGCAGGCGGCCAGGTGTTCGCTACCGCCCACGGCGGCCGGCAGACCGAGGAACTCGTCGAGCGGATCGCCGTTCCTGGCCGGGTGGTGTCCGGTTGGCTGACTCTGCTGGACCACACCGACGATCTGAGCCGGGTCTGGCCGGCCGGCAGCGTGCTCATCCTCGACGAGGCAACCCAGGTCGCCACCCGCGACGCCGCCCGGTTGCTGCGCTACGCCGCGCGCACCGGCACCGTGCTGATCCTCCTCGGTGACCCGGCGCAGCTCGGCGCGGTCGGCGCCGGCGGCTGGTACGCCCATCTCGTCGCCGCCGCCCCCGACGTGCCCGGACTCGGCGCACTGCACCGGCAGGCCGGCGCGGCGCTCGCGCCGGTCCGCGCCGCCCTCGGCGCGCTGCGCGCCGACACCGGCGCGTCGGCGCGCCGGGCCCTCGACCTGCTGGCCGCGGACGGCCGGATCCGCCTGTTCGACTCCCGGGAGGCGCTTCTCGCCCAGGTCGTCGACGACTGGTACGCCGAACGCGCCGCGCACCGCGCGACCGCCGGCGCGGCCAGGACGCCACTGGGCGCGGCATCGCGCATGATGGCCGAACGGACGACCCGCGACGTCGATCTCCTCGCCTGCGCCGCCCGCGAGCGCCTGGTCGCCGACGGCACCCTCACCGGCCCGGTCCTGACCGTGGCGGGCCGGGACTTCCAGGTCGGCGACGAGGTCATCACCCTGACCCAGGCCGGCCACACCCTGGTCCCCGACGGCAAACCCGCCTCCGCCTACATCCGCACAGGCACGTTCGGCCGGATCGTGGATGTCCACCTTGACCACGACCATCCCGATCGGCAGGCTGTGACCGTCCGCTTCGCCGGCAAAGGCACAGTGCGGGTGCCGTGGGACTACCTCACCCACCGGTTCTCCGACGGCCGCGACGGCGGTCTCGGCCACGGCTACGCGATCACCGCGGCGAAAGCCGAAGGCTCCTCGATGCCGACCGCCCGCGCCGTCGCGCCCGACGACACCAGCCGCGCCGGCCTCTACGTCATGCTCTCCCGCGCCCGCACCGACCTCGCCGCCTACATCATCCGCCGCGCGGATCTGGAAGCCGACCTCGACGAAGAAGACTGGCTACCCGTCCTGCGCGACCCGACCGGACCGCTGCAGCGCATCACCGAGCACCTCGCCCAGTCCCGCACCGAACGCCTCGCCAGCGACCACGACCATCTCGCCCACGCAGCGCACCGGCTGCGCCGCACCCACACCCTGTCCGACCTCGCCCGCCTGCCCGCGGGCGCCACCCCCGGCGCCACGGCCGGCGACGCGGACCTGGGCACGCCCACCTCGGTGGATGTGGCGCCGGCCGTGCACCGCCGCGCCGAACTCGCCGCCGAAGCGGCCCTGGCCGCCAACGCCGTCGCCAACCCGCCCGCCGGCCTCGTCGCTCGCATCGGTCCGCGCCCCGCAACCGGGACAGACCGCGCCCGGTGGGACCGGACCGTCGGCGCGCTCGCCATCCACCACGCCCGCCACCAGCCACCCGTCCCACCCCAGGAACCAGGACCACCACCCCCACCGGAGGAACCCGCCGGAACCCTACGAACCCGATGGATACTCCACCACGACCAGGCTGTAGACCTGGCCCGTTCCTGGGCCGACGGACTACCCAACCGGACCCGCGCCCGCTTTCACAGCCAGGCCGAACACGTACCCCGGACGCGAGCCATCGCCGGCCTGCACGCCCTGCTCGACCACGGCCACCCACCCGACGATCTCCTCGCCGCCCTCACCAGCCACGAACAGTCCACGGCGCGCACCGGTGCCGCCGTCCTCGATCATCGAGTCGCCACACTGTGCAAGCAACAGGGACTCATACCCACCGACTACCTGCTCCCGCGGCCACGGCCGGCGCGCGAGGACTGGACCGAACTCGTCGGCCTGCTCAACACCTGCGAGATCCACCACCAGGCCCGCAGACCAACCGCCCACCTCGCCGCCGAACGCCGCCGTCTTCTGCCAACCCAGACAGCAACCCTTGGCCGGCAGGGGCCGGACAGCGATGAGATTCCGGAGCCCGCCGTCGGCATCCGTACGGACGGCCGGGACGAACTCCAGCTGATCGAAGCGGCCCTGGACCAACAGATCGCTCACGCCGTCTTCCGGGCCGGCACCGATCCCGCCGACTACCTGACCGGACTCCTCGGCACCCGGCCCAGCAACGAACCGGACGCCGCCGCATGGGACAGCCGGGCCGAGACCGTCGAACAGTTCCGCCATCGCCACCTCGGCCTGCCCTATGGCATCTCGGCGACCAGTGACGACGACACCAACCCGCGGCGTCAAGCCATCGGCGAGCCGCCCACCGACCCGAGCACCGCGACCGCTTACAGCCGGGTCCTCATGTTGGGCCCTGCGCGCACACCCGCTCTCGACCTGTAGGCAGGCGCGACCCCGCTCCGCGGGACGAGCGCAACCTGTGGCCTGACCATCTGGTGAGCACAGCCGGTGGCGAACGCAGTGCACCAGTCCGCCTGCGATAGCGTGTTGTTGCTCGCCGCTACACAACGAGTCATCGCGGTCATAGCCTCGGTGTCTCGGAGCTATCAGCCAGCCCATCCAGCCTGGGACCGTCGCTGATTCCCGGTCGCGGGCCGCTACCGGATCAGCCCGGGTCGCGCAGCGTCGCCCACGCGGCGAACAATTCCTTGCAGTCCTTCACCGCACCCATGGCAGCGGTCTGAGCGACCGCCTGCGCGATCGTCAACTCGGAGTCGTGGACGCCGTCCTTCGCATCCAGGTCCCTGGTGGCATGCACCAACGCCGCGTTTGCGTCATCGGTCCCACCGCACCCGCTGTCCAGCGTGGTGAGCGCCTGCTGGTACTCGGCGACCTGCGCCGAGGACGGGTCGGCGATCCCGTCGAGGTTGGCGAGTTTCACCGCTGCGGGCGGGTCGCCCGCTGACCTTCCCGAGCTGCTCGACGATCCCGAGCTGCCACTGGACGTGCCCGTGCAGCCGCACAGAGTAGCCGCGATGAACATGACTAACACCCGTCGCATATGTCCCCCCGGTAGCGAAGGAGAGATCGTACCGTCCGGGTGGGGCTCCCTGGCGTGCAGGCGGTGGGGCGGCTGGGATGACCGCGCTGGATCCGAGTAGCGGCGGCCACGGCCCGGTCGCCTTCCGAGCGGACCGGTCCGGCGGTCGGACACTACCGCCGCAGCTCCCGCAGACCAGCAGGGCCAGGGCGGGCGCCGGGGTTGTCGACGGCCCCGGCGCGGCGCGGGCGTAGTGGCGGCTCAGTACTTCGAGCGATGGTGGACGCGGTCCGGTCCAGCGCGGCTCGTCGAGAGCCGCAGGTCGGGGATGTAACGGCGGGCGGTGCCCTCGTGGAGGCCGACGAGGGGGGCGAGGTATTTGGCGAGGGCGTAGTCGGATCTGGGGTCGTCTGGTGGCAGGGCTGCGAGAAGTTCCTGGAGCCTCTCCTTTTTTGTCCCGGATCTGGCCGGCTTCCGAGCTGGTGAGGTGCCGGAGCCGTCGCCGCCCTCATTGGCTGCAGTGCCTGGGGTGGATATCGCGGCCGCTGTGGCGGTGGGCGTGGAGGTGGTCGGCTCGGCGCGTGGCGCGGCCGGAACGCTCGGATGCTCGGTTGCGGTGGTGACGGCGGCGCGGATCTGGGCGGTGAGGAGTTCGTAGGCGCCGATGAGAGCGGCGCTGGGCCAGGCGGCGATGACGCGGGCGGCGAGGTCGGGTTCGGCGTGCATGACGTTGGCGGCGAGGCTGGCGGCGGAGGCGAGGGTGAGCAGCGTGTAGGCGAGCCAGGAGCGCTGTCGGTGGGCGCGGCTGTCGGCGAGCATGGTCATGGACGCGGCGATGATGAGGCCGTCGACGGACAGCGGGATGATCGCGGCGTTGGTGGGGTCCTCGCCGTGGAGCAGCGCGACGGCGCGCATGTGGCGGTAGCTGACGACGGCGGCGATGGCAGCGACGCCGAGGACGGCGACGACCGTGGCGAGATGGATCCAGAGGTCCCCGGTTCGCCATCGGCGCCGGGGCGGGGCAGTCCGCGACGCCGCCGGCGGGTGGGACTGCGGTGCGGTGGGCGTGCCCGCGGCTGTGGTCGCGGGTTCCGGGGTGGTTGAGGCGGCGCCGGCGGCTTCTGTCGGGCTCGCGGACTGTCTGCGGGCCGCATTCGTGGGCGGTGGTCCGGCTGGTTCTGGCTGTGAGGGTCTCGGCGCCGGTGTCGTTGTCGCGGTCGTCTGGGTTGGTGGGGGTGTGAGGGTGCCGATGGTCAGGGGCATGTCGGTCTACCAGGTGGCGTAGTGGCTGAGGTGAAGCGTGCGGCGGCCGGTCCAGGTGAGGTGGCCGGGGGCGATCGTCAGCGCGGTCAGGATGGCGTGTTCTACCTGGAGCGCGAGCTGGTGGAAGGCCGGGTGGTCGCCGTCGCTGTCCATCACGGTGTCGCCGGTCGGGGTGAGGACCGCGAGGAGGCTGGGGCGGATGGCGCCGGTGTCGGTGGTGGAGAGTTCGACGGTGATCCAGGTTGCCTCGGGGTAGGTGAGCGCGGTCGCGTAAGCGGCGTGCTGGAGGTGGGCGCGGGCGAGCCAGGCGGCGGCGCGGTCGCGTTCGCGGCTCGCGTCGGTGAACGACGTCTGGGCTCGGTGGAGTTCGAAGGTGCCGGGATCGGTGGCGATCCCTGGGGCGGGTGGGAGGGCCCAGGGGTCGAAGTCGTCCGGGTCGGGATCGGCCGCCGTCGGCGCGTCCACGGCGATATGACGAGGGTCACTGTCTGGGTCTGTTGTTGCGAGGTGGGAGCGGAGAGCGTCGAGGAGGAGTCGGACGCTGGCCGTGGTGAGGTGGGCGGTGGCGAGGCCGGTCCGCGGGGAGGTGACGCGCAGCAGCATGAGCGGCTCGCTCTGGGGGCCGTCTACCTGCTGATGCACGGTGAGGCTGGTGCCGTCGTCACCAAGGGCGAGGTACGGCTCGAAGTTTCGGGTCATAGTGGCTCCCTCGGGTCGGGCGGTCGGGAGCGGGCTCGGCGGCGTCGGCTCCGATGCCCGCTATCCATAAGTCGGCTCGCACGCGTCGCGACGGTCGACGCACCCGGTGCCGGCGGGAGCCGATGCGACTGCACTGTACGGCCCGCGACCGCCTTGTTTTATGTTTCTCGTGGTTATGGTTGTAGGTGGATTTTTCAAATTCCAGCGCGTGTGGTACCAACGTGTATGAGCAGTACAGGACATAGGAGTTCCACGCCGCGCTGATCATCGCAGGAAAGGTGTGCCCCTGCGGTCGGCGAGGCTCTGTGGCGGCTTGGTGGTCGCCGCGCCTGTGTGTATGAGTGGGTCTTTCGGGGGGATCCGCAGCGGCGGTGGCTGCTGCGTTTGCTTCCGCTGCCGTGGCGGCGGGATCCGTTTTTCCGTGACCGGAATTATTCTTCCGGAGGTTGCGATGTCCGCGAGTCCCTGTCCCCGTCTCGCCCATCCCTTTCCAGTCCTTGTCCTCCTGGTTGCTGTCCTCGGCGCGGCCTGTGGGCATGCGCGCGGTGGTGTGGACGGTGACCCGCGTGTGGAGGCGACAGAGTCAGCGCGTTCGCCGGGGTCCGTCCCGTCGCGACCCGCTCCGTCCGCGGCCACCTCCGGGGAGTCTGTCGACGTGGTTGACAGGGAAATCCACGCGGCCCAGGAAAGGTACTACCAGGCATTCCTCGTTGCGGTGGCAGATCCAGGTGATGAGCGGAGAGTCGACGGGCTGCTGGCCAGCTACACGGCTACCGGCGCGCCGGCCCGCTCTACCCGGGAATGGTTGGGGCTGCTCGCTCAACGCGGCTATGCCGGCCGGGCGGGTGCTGGGAACCGTTACGTCATCGAGAAGATCGACGTGGCCGTCGCTGGTGAGCGGGAGACCGTGGTCGCGACGGTCTGCGGTTATGACGACGGTGTCGTCTTCGATGCCCGTAACCGGGCGCCCGACGGGTCGGAGATCGTTGTTGATGACGTCCCCCGCAGCGACAGGACTCTGTTCACCTGGGTGAAGGGGACGGTGTGGCAGATCGACGCGGCCACCGTCGTGAACACGTGGAAAGGACGAGACGGATGCCCGCCGTCAGAGCACTCCTGATAGCCGGCGCCGCCCTATGCACGTTGGTCCTGTGCACCGATGCGGCCAACGCGGCGACGATGGGCTGGGCGGTGGCGGGCAGCGGCGTCGCTGACGGTGCCGCCAGTGTCGACCAGGGCGCAGGCGCCCTGGTCAGCTCGGTCGAGTCCGCGAAGGCTCATAACGCGGTGCTGTCGGGGTCCGTCGCGGATCCGGTGGTGTGTAGCTGGGAGGTCGGCGTGGCGGCGGCCAGTCGGCTGCCCGCACTTCGACCGGAGTCCGTGGGCCTGATCGACGTGGATCGGATCGAACCGGACGGGAGCAGGTCTCGACTCTACGCACGGGTCTGTGCCGGTCAGGTCGTCAGGTGGCAGTGGCTGCGGGTCTCGGTGGTCACCGACGCGGTTCTGACAGCCGTCGACGAGGTACGTCGCCGCCTGCCGACTCCGCACGGCAGCTTCTCTCCCGCCGCGGCGGCGGTGGTGGTCGGAGTGCCCGTGTGGTTCGCCGTGCCGGGGCAGTGGGCGCCGGTGGTGGCGTCGGCGCGGATCCCGGCCGCGTCGGTGACGGTGACCGCGACCCCCACCGTGCTGCGGTTCGACCCGGGCGACGGCGCGCCGGCCGTGTCCTGCGCGGGACCAGGGCCGGTGTTCGCCGCCGGCATGCCGGCGCCGGCCACGCCGCCGGCCTGCTCCTACACCTATCGGAACGCCTCGACCATCGCCCCCGACGGCCGCGCCTGGCCCGCGACCCTGGCCATCGACTGGGCCGTGACCTGGGCCGCGAGCGACGGCGAACACGACCTGCTCCCCGGGGTGACAACACGGATGACGATTCCCGTCTCCGTGCAGGAGATCGAAGCGGTGGAAAGGGCGAGCCGATGACCAGCCCCGAGCAACCGGCGGATGACGACTGGATGGCCGACGAACCGGACGCGCGCCGGGCAGCGCCGCCGCGCCGTTGGGCCGGCGCGGCGCTCGCGCTGCTGCTCATGGCCATAGGCGCGGCGGGCGCGTTGTGGCTGTCATCGGACGGCGCGCGGCGCGTCAACGTCGTGGCGCTCGCCCGCCCCCTGGCGCGCGGCACGGTCGTGGAGCCGGCGGACCTCGCCGTCGTCGGGGTGGACGCGCAGGGCGGCCCGGTTCGGCTCGTCTCCCCGGCGACGGGGCGCCGCACGCTCGTCGGGCGTCCGGTGCTGCTGGATCTGCCGGCGGGCACGCTGGTGAGCCCGGACATGGTCGGCTCGGTGGCCACACCCGCCGGGGCTGTCTCGATCGGGGTGACGGTCAGCCCGGACGGTCTGCCGTCACCTTCGATCCGGCCCGGCGACCTCGTCAGCGTCGTCGGGCTGGACCCGTCGACGAGCCGGGCTGTGATCCTCACTCGCCAGGTTCAGGTCGCCGGCGTCGGCCCACAGGCAACGTCGGGCCGTCCCGGCGACACCGTCGTCTTCCTCACCCTGCCGGAGCAGAGCGCGGAGGCGGTGGAAACGGCTGCGATGTCCGAGCACGGCGTTCGCCTGCTCGGCGTCGGTACCGGATCGCAGGCTTCCACACAGCACGCCGGGGGCGACGTCAGCGGGAGCCGAACCGGCGCCACGCGCGCTGACCAGGGCGACGACCTCGGTGGTAGCGGGCAGGGCTCCGCTGGCGAAGGGGGTGCCGGGTGATATCGCCACCGGTCGCTACCGGGTCCAGGGGCGACACGCAGGTCGTCGAGGAGCTCGCAACGACGATCAACACCGCGGTCCAGCGCCAGGTCGTGGCGGCACGCCGCGCCGGCCGCCGATTCAGCGCCACGGAACGCGCCGCGCTCGCCGAAGAGTTGCTGGCCCGACAACTGGCCGACGTTCGGTACGGCACCGCCGACCTGCCGCAGCTTGATGCCGCGGCGGAGAACGAGGTGCGGCTGCTCGTCCGGCAGGCCCAGTCGCCGCTGGGCCCACTCGGTCCGTTCCTGCTCGCGGACAGGTTCTCCGACGTCGAGGTCAACGGCGCGGTCAACCTGGTACTGACCGAGCGGGGCAGCGGCGATCGGATCGAGGGCCGCTCGCCGTTCGGCAGTGACGCCCAGGCGTTCGAGTGGGTCGCTGAGCACGCGGCCCTGGCCGGCCGCCGATTCGATGAGGCCAATCCCTCGGTCCGCTTCCGGCTACCGACCGGGGTACGGGTGCACGCGGTGTCGCGGGTCACCCAGCTGACCCACATCGACTGCCGCCTGTTCGCGCCCGGCCTGGACACGCTGGACGGTCTGGCCGACGCGGGCATGTTCACCCCGGACGTCGCCGACCTGCTTGCCGGGACGGCGGCGATGCGGCAGCCCTTCGGCCTGATCATTTCGGGTGGGACGGGCGCCGGGAAGACGACGCTGCTGCGAGCGTGGATCAACGCGACCCCGCAGGAGCAGATCCTTGATCGTGTCGTGACGGTCGAGGACGAGCAGGAGCTGTTCCTGGACCACAACCGGTTTCGCAACCTGGTCGAGTTCGAAGCCCGGGAACGCAACGTCGACGGCCGCGGCGAGTACTCGATGGCCCGCTACCTCGCCGAGAACCTGCGCCGGCAGACCCCGTACCGGGTGCTCCTCGGCGAGCTTCGCCCGGACGGCGGTGTCCTGCCGCTGCTGCTCGCCGTCGGGCAGGGCATCGCGCAGGGGGTGGCCGCGACCATCCACGCACCCAGCGCCGCTGATGTCGTCGCGCGGCTGCGCACCTACGCCGCGTTCGAGGCGCATCCGGTGCCGGAGGCGGCGGCGTTGGAGACCATCGCCGCGACGGTCGACCTGATCGTGCACGTCGCGGCCGTGGCGGGCCGGCGGGTGGTCACCGCCCTGCGTGAGGTGGCCGAGTACCGCGACGGGCGGGTGACGTCGTCGGAGCTGTGGCGTTGGGACCCGCGGTCCCGTCGCGCGGTGCGTACCGACCTGGAGTTCTCTGACCAGCTGGCTGGCAAGCTGCGTGCCGCCGGAGTCGGCGCCTCGGCGCTCGCGGCCCGCCGCAGAACCAGGGCGACGTGATGGGCGGGGGAGCGCGGCTTCTCGCCGGGGCGATGTCCGGGGCGCTGGTCGGGCTGGGCTGCTGGTTACTCGTCACTACCGCGCTGCGACGAGGGAACCTCGCCGTCGG
Source organism: Frankia sp. AgB32 (assembly GCF_023243045.1). Taxonomy (GTDB): domain Bacteria; phylum Actinomycetota; class Actinomycetes; order Frankiales; family Frankiaceae; genus Frankia. Next base: position 37,688 of record NZ_JALKFX010000026.1, on the reverse strand, counting down.
CCGGAGTCGCGGAGGAGCGGGTGCGGACGCGCCACCGGGTGTCCGCTGGGAGCGTCGAGACACCGCGTCGGGATGGCGCGGGCGCATCGGGGACGTCGCCTGGCGGACGGTGGCCGGCGGCGCGGTCGGCGGCCTCGTTCTTGGCATTGCCGTCGGGGTGCCTGCCCTTACGACGGCGGGGATCGCTGGCGGGTGGCTGGTGGGCGGCGTCCGCCGGCAGCCGGGGGCGGACGAGCTGACCGAGTTGGGTGAGGCGGCCGCGACCTGGTGCGAGACGGTGCGCCAGGAACTGGACGCGGGCCAGCCGCTGCGGGCTGCGGTACTGGCCTCCTGCCAGCTGCCGCCACCCGCGCTCGCCGCGCCGATGGCCCGGCTCCGCGGCCGTCTGGAGCGGCAGTCGCTGCCCGTCGCTCTGGCCGGCCTGCGTACCGAGGTGCCGCATCCGCTGGTCGCCACGACCGTCGCCGTGTTGTCCCTGACCTACCGGCGCGGGGCCGGTGATCTGTCCAGGCTGATGGCCGAGCACGTGGAGGTGACCCGTCACCGTGTCGCTGTCCTGCGGGACCTGCACGCCGCCCGGGCCCGCTACCGCCGGTCGATGAGCCTGTTGCTCGGCCTGTTCGCCGTGTCCGTGGTCGGCGTGTTGATGCTGTGGCCGGCGATGGCGGCGCCCTACCGCACGGCTTGGGGGGAAACCGCCGTGGTTCTGATCACGGGGGCTGTGGCGCTGGCGGTGCGGTCCCTGATCCGGATGTCCCGGCCGGGGGCGGTACCCGACCTCTTCAGCGACAGCGACGCAGCATGATCGGCCCGCTCACCGCTGCGGCGGCGCCCGCGCTGTGTGGCGCGACCGCCGGTGGTGGCCTGTGGCTACTCGGCCGGAGCCTGCGCACCGGCAGCGGGGGTGCTGAGCCGCGTGGCGATAGCGGCATCGCTGCGGCGGTGGCGCGCTGGCTGACCCGTGTCGTCGGTCCCACGAAGGCCCGACGGCTACTGCTTGCGGAGGATCTCGCGGTTCTCGGTGTCGACCTGGCCCATCACACAGTCGCCAGGATGATCCGCATTTCGGCCGCGCTGGGCGTCGTGGCGACGATGGCCGTGCTGACAGCGGCGAGCGGACATCCACTGCCGACGTCGGCCCTGCTGCTCGGCTGCGTCGGTGCGCTGCCGGCCGGACTCGGATGGGCGGACCGGCCGCTGCGCCGTCGGGCCGGAGCGCGCCGTCAGGAGGTTCGGCTGGCGGTTGCGGCCTACCTCGATCTGGTGCGGATTCTGCTGATCGGAGGGCTGCCCCTGCACACCGCGCTGCAGACGGCCGCGGACACCGGCCGGGGGTGGGCCTTCACCCAGCTGCGCCTGGCTCTGCGGTGGGCCTGGGCCCGTCAGCTCCCACCCGATGCCGGCCTGGATCGCCTCGCGCGGCAGGTGCCCGTGGCGGAGTTCGCCGAGCTGCGGCTGACGATCAGCACCGCGCTGCGCGGTGCGTCCCCGGTCGGCGCGCTGCGCAGCAAGAGCGCCCACCTGCGGGCCGCGGAAGCGGCGCACGCACGCCTGACGGCCTCGACCGCGGACGCGGCCATGGAGCTCCCAGCCGTCGTGGTCGCCCTGGCGTTCGTCGCGTTCCTCACCATCCCTCTCCTGGTCATCCTGACCGGGATCGACGCCACCCCATGACGGACAGGTGCATCGGCCCCGCGTCCCGGGTGCCGACGAGACGACAGCGAAGGGAGTGACGACGATGCGCCGACTTGGTGTCCTGCTGACCCTGGCACACCTGTGGTGGACAGATCGTCTACAGCGAGGTGCGGAGCGAGGCGATGACCGGGGCGATGCGCTGTCGACCGCGGTCATCGCGGTCGGCCTCGTCCTGGTCGCCGGCATAGTCATCATGATTATCCGAGCGAAGGCGACCGAGGTCGCGAACGAGGTGTGCACCAGCGCCGATCCCACGACCTGCCGGTGATGGCCATGGTTCCCGCCGAGACCGGCGTCGGCGCCACACGTCGGCGGCCCACGGCCGACGCCGGTAGCAGCCCGGTGGAACTCGCCCTTGTGCTGGGCGGCGTCATCACCCTCCTCGTGATCACGCTCGGACTGGGGATGCGATGGCTCGCCGTCCAGGCGGCGGAGGCTTCCGCGCAACGTGCTCTCGAGATCATGCAGAGCCCGGACGGAACCGCCGAGGACGCCGCGGCGGTCGCGGACCAGCTCGCCCGCTCCAGCCGCGCGGTCACGCAGGTGCGGACACGCGCACAGGTGGGGACGCGGATGGTGACGGTGACTGTGACCGTCACCTCCGTCCTCGGCGTGACCGTCACCCGCGCCGCCAGCGGCCCGCGACTGCGCTTCGTCCCCCAACCGGCGGTCGCGTTACCAGACGATGTGATCGCAGCAGGCATGACGGGGCCATCGTGAGTGCCTCGTGGCGAGGCCTGGAACCGATGGCACCGCGTGGCGCTGTCCTCTCGAGACGGGACGAAGGGGCGCATTCCGTCGAGTTCGCGGCCGGCTGGGCGATCTTCCTGGCCGCGGTGGCGATCATCGCGGTGGCCTTCCAGACCCAGCAGGGCCGGGCCGGCGTCCGCAGCGCCGCGCGCGAAGCGGCACGAGCCGCGTCGCTCGCCGCGACGCCCGCCGATGCCGACCTGCAGGCGGACGCGGTCGGACACCGGGAGCTGGCGGGCGCATCCTGCGCGGCGGGCAGCGAGACCATCACTACCGACGTCGGCCGCTTCGCCCCGGGCGGGATCATCACCGTCACCGTGCGATGCCGCCTCCATCCCGTCCTCGGCCCGACTCGCGTCGTCACCGCGAGCAGCGACGAGATCATCGACCGGTACCGCGGCGGGCTGCGGGCACCATGAACCTCCACCGATCCACGTCGCGCCGCGACCAGGGCTCGGTGAGCCTGCTGCTCACCGCGCTGTTCGCCGGCGCGGTCCTGCTCGCGGGCCTGCTTACCGACGCCGGCCGGGTCCTGTACGCGAACGCGGACGCCTCCGATCTCGCCGGGAAGGCAGCGAGGGTCGGTGCACAACAGATCGAGCCGTCCGCGCTGCGGGCCGGCGAACCGATGCTCGACCCGGAGGCCGCCGCGTCGGCGGCTTCGGCCTACCTCGACCACCACCGTGTCAGCGGCACGGTGACCGTCACGGGAGACATCGTGACCGTCACCGTGCGGACCCGCGTCTCCTATGTCCTGCTCGCCGCGTCGGGACGCACCGGCGCGACGGTCGTCCAGACCCGGTCCGCCATCGCGCTGCGCGGCCCGTAAGCCAGCGGAGTACCAGCCATGCCCCAGCTCACCTCAGACCGCCGGCTCTCGCGGCGGTCCCCATCTCCGTCCGGATCGCGACCCGGTGGCCCACCGCCGCCTCGCCGGCATCGGGCACACGCCACAGAGGTAACCCACCGGTCCGGCGCCGAGGCCCTGCGCGGCCTCGGCGCACTGATCGGACTGCTGGCTTTCCTCATCATGGTTCCCGCCTTCCTGGCGACCTGGCGCGGCTACCCGCTGCCCACCACCTGGGAGCCGACCCGTTGGGCCACGCTCGCCAGCCGCGGCTACCTCAACCCCGACGTTCTCCCGGACGCCATCGCCGTGGCGGCCTGGCTGATCTGGGCCTACCTGACCCTCTGCATCCTCGCGGAGGCCGTGGCCCAGCGGCGCCGTGGACGTCACGTCGTGGCCGCCCAGGCGCGTGCCTCGCGCCTGGCCGGCGCACCGGCAGCCGGATGGCGCCCACCCGCGCCGGGCGCGCTGCGGCGCGGCGCGGCGCGCTGGGTGGCGCTCGCCTCCGTTGCCGTCAGCCTGCTCTCCGCCCGCGCCGCGCTCGCCGCGCCGGCCAGGCCAGCCGACCGGCCCTCGACAGCGGCGGGCGCCGCGCCGGCCTCGGCCACGCACCTGGTCCTCCCGCACGAAACGCTCTGGAGTATCACCCGCGGCGCCTATCCGCAGGCCCGACCCGGCGATATTCCCGGCCTGGTCGAGCAGGTGTTCCGCGCCAACGTGGGCGTGACGGATCCTGCCGGCCGACACTTCCATGATCCGAACGTCGTCAACCCCGGACTGTTGCTTCGCCTGCCGGCCAGCCCCACGGCCACGCAGACCGGACCAGCCGCGCCCTTCGTGCCTCCCGGCACGGCGCACCCGACCCCGCCGTCGGCGCCGCGAACGGACCAACCACCGGCCGTCGTGCTACCGACCATGCTGATGTCCGGGCCAGGCGGGCCGCCTCCCAGCAAGGCAGCTCCCACGCCCAGCAGCGTGAGACCGTCCCCCGGCCCCGGCAGCTCGCGCCCAGCGGCACCCTCCTCACATCCGCGGCCATCGCCAACCGGAGTCGCCCGCGCCTATCCGCGCCCGATCGGCACCCGCCCTGCCGATCACCGCGCCTCGCCGATAACCACGCCGGTCTGGGTAGGCGCCGCCGGCCTGCTGACCGCCGCGGTCGCGGCGACGATCGCCGCGCGCCGGCGACGGCGCGACCAGACGGTCGACCGGAACAGCGCGCCACCGAGACCCGACCCCCGCGCCGCCGCGCTGCACACCGCGGTGCTCGCCACGGTTGACCCCACCGGCCTATCCCGCCTCGACGCCGCGCTGCGCACGCTCGCCGCCCAATGGATCACGACCGCGCCGGGCACGAGGCCGCCCGGCCTGGCCGACGGTCCCGAGCCGATGGTTGTTCTCGTCCGCCCGGACGACACCATCGACGTCTACCTGCGCGATCCACAACCCGCTGCCCCCGCGCCGTGGCTGGCCTTCGTCGGTGGCCGCATCTGGGTTCTGCCCGCCACGGCTTCGCTGCCACCGCTTCCCACACTGCCGCCTCCCTGCCCGCTGCTCGTCCAGCTGGGCACCGAACCCGACGGCGCCGAGCTCTACGCCGACCTCGAAGCCCTGGGAAGCCTGACCCTCGACCCCGGGAACACCGGTGGGGACGGGCTACGCGCGCTCGCGCGAGCGTTGCTCGCCACCCTCGCCCTGTCCCCGCTCGCCGCGCGACCGCGCGTCGAGGCGGTTGGTTTCGATCCCTTCGGACTCCTCGACGAGAACCGGGTCGACATCGCCGACGACCTCCCCGACCTCCTCGACCGGATCACTCCCGGCCTGCGCGTTCTGCGTGAAGCCCTCGCCATGACAGGCCAACCGTCCACGTTCGCCGCACGGGCCACGGTTCCCGCCGAGAACTGGGAGCCCACAGCGGCCCTGGTAGTGCCGCGTCGCCCGATACCCGAGGACGTCGAGGCCCGAGCCGGGCTCGCCAACCTCGTCAGCGGCGGAGGCCAGGGACTCGCCGTCGTCACCGCGGTAGCAGGTGGCCCGGCGACCGGGGCGCAGGCCACCTGGCGGCTTGTCTTCGAGGGGACCTCGGGACCCGAAGCCGAGCCGATGTGGCGCCTCGACCCGCTGGGCCTGCACATCCGCCCACTCCAGCTGGCAGCCGACGAACTCCGCGACCTCGGTCTCCTCCTCGACGACGCGGACCAGGCGCCGGACGCCGTGCCGCCACCGCCCGCCGCCTCCGAGCCCGAGCCCTACACCGGCCCCGACTGGCAGGTGATGATCGGCCTGCTGGGCCCCCTCACGGTCGTCGGCCGCGACGGCCGCCGTCCACCCGCCGAGCTCGCCCGCGAACGCACCTTCGAGGTGCTGGCCTGGCTCGCCACACACCGCGGCCGGACCCGCACCGACCTGGAGGCCGCGATCTGGCCCACCGGCGCGCAGGCCCGCTCGATCAACAACCAGCTCGGCCGCGCGCGCGGGATCCTCGCCTCCCTCGCCGGCGAACAGGCCCGACAGTGGCTCCCCACCCGCCGCACCACCATCACCCTTCATACCGCCGTCGTGACCGACCTCGACCTGCTCCACGCCCTCATCGCGCACGCGGAAGCCCAGCGGAATCACCCCGCGGTAGCCATCGCCGCGCTCACCGCCGGACTCGACCTCGTCCGGGGTACTCCCGCCCGCCAGCCCTGGCTCGACGCTGAACTCGGCTCCCAGCTCACCACCACCGTCATCCGCGCCGCGCTGCTGCTCGCCGATCACCAACTCGGCCGCGGCGACACCGGCGCGGTCCTTGACGCCACCCGTCGTGGCCTCGGGGTCCTCCCCGCACATCCCGGCCTGTTCGCCCGCCGGATGCGCGCCTACGCACAGGCCGGCGACCGCAGCGCGATCCGCGCCGAGTACCACGCCTACCTACGCGCCGAGCGAGCCGATCCTCTGTGGGATGGCGAGACCGATCGCGATCTCGAAGAGCTGCACCACTCTCTGCTGAGGCAGCCGCTGCCTCCCACTCCGAGCGGCACCGGGGCCTGGCCCGGGCAGGAGGCGCACTAACGCCGGAGCTGCCGCCGGAACAGTTCGGCGTGCAGCGGCGACCTGTTTTCCCCCTCTCGGCGGCTTCCGATTCGGGGGAGCCAGTTCACACATCCGGAGTGCGAAGAATCCCGTACTCCCGGAGGTGTCCATGATCAAAGGCTCTGGCCGGTCCGGGCTTCGTGCGCGTGCGTGCCGCGGCGAAGGGCCCGCACGCCGGCGGTGGCGGTGCGGCGTGGCCATTCTCGTCCTGGTGACCGGGGCGTTCATCGGCGTCGGCGGACCGGCGTTCGCGGCGGTGGAGCCCGCTCGACCGGTCGGACTGCTGCTCGCCGCGAAGCAGCCGGCGTTGGTGCTTGCGGACTCTCCGGCGCCCCCGCAGCCGATTGACGTGACGCCAGACTGGCACGACATGCCGGCGAAAGACCGCATTATGGATCTGCTCGACACGTTGTCGCGGATCGCTGAAGTATGCTGCGTCGCGGTCGCCATCATCGGGGGCGCAGCCCTCGGTGTCGGCCGCGTGTCAGGGTCGGCTCCGCAGGCTAATCGCGGAATGGGGATGCTGCTGGGTGGCGGCGCTGGCGCCATCGTCATCGTGTATGCCCCGGATCTTATTGCCTGGCTGGCCAAATAGTCATTGATTATCGCTCTGCGGTCGACCGTGCGATCTTCGGCTCCTGAGTGCGATATGGGACGTCCACACAATGATCCTGAACTATCTGCGCCAGGCCCCGTCGGCGGTCGCCAACGGTGCCATCAAGCTGGTGATCGGCTGGTTTGTCGACTCGCTGGGAGATCAGACGAAGGCGCTGGCGGGGGACTTCGGCTCGACGACGACCCGGCCGGAGGTGAGCGCGACATTCTTCATCGGAAAAGGGGGCGCCTACCAGACGGTGGCCTCGCTGTCCTGCCTGCTGCTGGCTGGAGCGACCGCCATCGGAGTGGCGGCGGCGATGCTCTCGGGAGAGCCGGGCAGGGCGCTCGCGCGACTGGTACGAGACCTCCCCCTGGCTGTGCTCGCGATCCTCGTCTTTCCGTGGTCTGTTGATCGACTGCTCTCCCTGACGGATGTCATCGCTGAAGCCATACTCCCGAGCGACGGCGGGGACAAGATACTGGCGATCATCTCCCCGTCGCCGGCATCGGATATAACCGGCCTTCTGGTGAACGTGATGGTGTTTCTGGCGGTAGTAATAATCTTCCTTGAGCTGGTTGTGCGTAACGTGCTCACGTTGATCGTGACCGCGTTGGCGCCATTGTCGTTCGCCGGGATGACGATGCCCCCGGCGCGCCAGGCCGCAGGGCAGATGGTGAAGATGACGGTGGCGATCGCGTTCGCCAAGCCCGCCATCTTCGTTGCGCTGCGGGTCGGCGCGGACCTTATCGCCGCCGATGGCGATCGATCTACGCCTGGTGGATGGGGCCGGTATTTGACCGGCCTGGCCGTGCTCGGGGTGGCCGTGTTCATGCCCTTCGTGGTGTGGCGGCTGATCCCGGTGACCGAGGCATATCTGGCGGCGCAGGGGGTGTCGCGCGCACCGTTCCGGGCGGCGATGCAGGTGGCGCAGACCGCGTACTGGGCTCAGGCATTCGCCGGTCGGGGAGGACTCAGCGCAGGGCGAGGTGGCCGGCTCGGTAGAGACCCGGGCAGCGGGCCCGGAGGCAGCGGTCCGTCTGGAGATGGGCCCGGTGACTCCGGCCCGCGGGGGTCGGGCAGACAGGGCCCACCGCGGAGCCTGCCTGATCCCGGACGGGGAGGGCGCCCACCGCGTGGCGGTCCACAGCGTCCGGGCCAGGGACCCGCGGGTGGTGGTCCCGGCGACAACGGCGATCAGGGACCCGGCGGGGCAGCTCCCGCGCGTCGGGGGCCGATCGATGGCGGGGGCGGAACGGCCGGCGGCGGTATGGCTGGGCGGTCCGGTTCGCGGCGGACTCCACCGGACGACGGCGCTACCAGCGGCCACCGGTCAGCGGGCACCGGCCCGGCCGGACCGCAGGGACCGCCAGGACCACGCGGGTCATCGGGTTTGCCCGGTGCGTCGAGCCCGCCCGGCCCGCCGAGATCGTCGGATCCGCCCGGTTCACCTGGTGCGCCGGGATCGGCCAGGCCGCCGGCACAGCCGGGGTCGCAGGGCGCCTCTCGGCCGCCGGGTTCGTCGCGTTCAAGGGAGGCGACGGCGCCCGCGGTGCCGCCAACCAGTGGGAAACCAGCCGCTTCGCAGCCCGTTTCCTTGGGCAGCGAGGACGGCGCGTCGCGACGCGGCGTGCCTGGGGCGCCGCCAGGTTGGCGGCGGCGGCCGGCTGCCCGTCCGCCCAGGCCAGGCGGCGTCGGGACGCCACGTGATGATCGGAGTGGACCATGAGCGAACCGAACTACTATCTGGTGCCGCGGCGGGCCGGGACGGCGCTGTTCGGCGCGAGCGTCCCGCAGGTCGTTCTCGTCGCCATCGGGGCCGGCGGGCTCGCGATGCTGCCGACGCTGCTCGGCGGCAGCATGGGCGTGATCCTCGGCGTCGGGATTCTCGTCGGCTGTCTCCTGCTGGCGTTCACCAGAGCCGGTGGCGCTCCGCTGGTGCATGCGCTGCCAGCGGTGATCGGCTACCTGTTTCGCGCACGCGTCGACCGAGTGCGACGACGTCCGCAATCCAGCGATGGGGCGGGGGAAGATCGGTGCACGAGTCGGGCGGCGGGCCGGGTGGAGGTGCCTGGCCTTTCTCGGTCGGTGGAGTTGCTCGCGTCGCCGGCGGCATGCCGTGTCCCGACCAGAAGCGGGGAGCCAGCGGGTCTCGTCTGGGATGGATCCGGTAGGACGATCACCGCTGTCCTCGACGTGCGGGGCGGGCCGTTCGGCCTGCTCGACGGCGCCGGACGGGACCGGAGGGTCGTGGAATGGTCCCGGGTGCTCAGCCAGTTCGCCCGGGAGGCCCCAGTCGCCCAGCTGGGATGGACCGTCCGCTCTGGTCTCGGAGCCTCGCTGGACCCTCCGGCCGAGCCCACGTCCCGACCGGCTTCGGCGGCGGCGGAGGTGTTGGCGTATCAGAACGTGCTCGCCGAGGCCCGGCCGCTCCTGACCTGCCACGAACTGCGGCTGTGGCTGACCGTCCGCCCGACCCGCGCGAGTCGCCAGGCCGATGCCCGGCACACCGCGCTGGCCGCTCTGGAGATGCTGGCCGAGCGGTGCACCGCGGCGGGCCTGCACGTCGCTGCCGTCCTGACCGCCGAGGAGCTCACCGACACCGTGCTCGACCACGCCGATCCGCTGGGGCACACAGGCCTTGGCCCGGCTGCGGCTGATCTCTCCTCGTATCCGGGGCTGGTGGCCCGCGCCCACCTGCCCGACACAGACGCCGCGCGGCGCCCGCGTCGGGTGCCGGCGGACGGGCTCGACGTCCACACCTCCTGGGACGCGATGCGGATCGGCGCGACCTGGCACCGGGTCTTCTGGGTCGCTGGCTGGCCGAGCGGCGGGTTGCGTCCCGGCTGGCTCGATCCGCTGCTGCACGAGGTGCCGTGCGTGCGCACCCTCGCTGTTGCGATGCGCCCGGTGCCGTGGCGGGCGTCGCGCCGGCGCATCAACTCCGACAGCGTGTCCATCGACACCGCCGTGCACCTGCGGGACCGGCACGCCTTCCGCGTCCCCGTCGGCCTGCACCAGGCGCACGACGACGTGGACCGCCGGGACGCCGAGCTCACCGCCGGCTATCCGGAGTACGCCTACCTCGGACTCCTCGACATCGCCGCGCCCGGCCGTGGCGAACTCGACGGCGCCTGCGCCGCGATCGTTGACCTGGCCGCCCGCTGCGGCATCGTCGACGTCCGCCCGCTGCACGGCCGACACCACCAGGCATGGCCGGCGACCCTGCCCTTCGGGCTGGTGCCCCGGCAGTCCGTGATGGGGGCACCCTGATGCCAGACCAGACGGCCGGCCGCGACCCAGGCCGCCGCCGACGCCATGAACGGAGAGGACGGTCTGGCGCGCGGCTGGCGCTGCCATGGAACACGGCCACGACCGCGCACCTGGGCGTCGTGAACCCCTGGTCGATCGAAGCCGGCCTCGGCGAGCACGGCGTTCTGCTGGGCGCCAACCGGCTCGCGGGCGGCCCCTTCACCTTCGACCTCGTCGACGCCTACGAGGCCGGCCTCATCCAGGGCCCGAACATGGTCGTCTCCGGTGCCGGTGCCTACGGCAAGTCCGCGATCGTCAAGTCCTACGTCCACCGCGCCGCCGCACACGCCGCGCTGACCGGGCGGCGCCGTTTCACCGCTGTCATCGACCCCAAGGGCGAATGGACCCTGCTCGGCGAACGGCTCGGCTTCGCCACCCTGCGCCTACGCCCCGGTGGGGGCCTGCGCGTGAACCCGCTCGACACCGGACCGGGTATCCCGCACACCTCAGCACGGACTGGCCTCGATGACGTGGCTGCCCGTCGCGCCGCGGTGCTCACGGCGCTGATCGCCATCGCCCTCGACCAGGCCAGCCTGCCGATCAGCGAGCGACGGCTGCTGTCGGCCGTCGCCTGTCACCTCTCCACCGCACAGGGGCCGGCTCCCACCCTCGTCGACGTTCGGCGCCTGCTCGCCGCGCCCAGCCAGGACCTCGCCGCCGACCTCGACACCACCCACGCCGAGCTCCTCGACCGGCGCCGCCCGCTGCTCGACGCCTGCGCGACCCTGCTCGAGCAGGACCTGCGCGGCATCTGCGACGGCCCGACCACCCCCGGCCTGTGGGATCACGCCCCCGGCCTCATCCTCGACCTGTCCGCGCTGCTGACCCACCGCCGTGCGCTGCGCCTGGTCCTCACCGCCACCGCCAGCTGGCTGCAAGCCGTCATGTACGGGCAGAACAACCAGCACACGATCATGATTCTCGACGAGGCCTGGATCGCCCTCGACGACCTCGCCATCGTCCGATTCCTCCAGGACCAGTGGAGACTCGGCCGCCAGTGGGGCGCCGCGAACATCCTCATCACCCACGCCGTCGCCGACCTGCGATCCCAGACGGACACCGGCAGCGCCACCGCCCACATCGCCGAAGGCCTGCTCAACACCACCTCCGTCCGGGTCTTCCTCCACCAGAACCCCGAACAGGTCGGCCACCTCCTCACCGACCTGGGCCTCACCGCCACCGAAGCCGCCATCCTCGGCGACCTCCCACCCTTCACCGCCCTGTGGCACGTCGGTCCTCACCCCGCCCTCGTCGACCACCTCATCACCGACGACGACTGGACCCTCGCCGACACCGACACCGCCATGCGCGCAGGTACCCGCCGGAGCCGTCCGAGCGAGCCGGACGGTTCGTAGGGGACCGGCTGGCGTCATTGGTCGATACGCCTTCCCGGGCTGGACCGGCCGATGCGTCGCCCGGGGTGGCGTTGGGGGTGGCGTTCTCGCTTTACCCGCTGTCGCCCGGTGAACCGGGTGCAGTGGGATCATTACCGGCGGTGCCACAGGGAGGATCATCGTGTCCAATGCCCCGGCCGACCCCGACCCCGGCCCCGAGCAGGCTCCCGACGCCAACTGGGACTCCGCCTCGCCGGCGCCGGACTCTCACGCCGGCGCTGGTCCGGAGTCGGCCGTCGCCAGATGGTTCCGCGGACCCATCGTGAGGCGATCATCAGGGGCGTCGTAGCTGGGTGGCGAGGGCGGTTTCGCTTCGGCGTGCTGCTTTCATCAGCGTGTCCAGGTCGTCGGTGGCCAGGGGTGTTCCGAGGCCGGCCTGGCGGACGATGTTGTGCATCTGGGACCGGTAGGCGTCGCTGAGGGCTGGGCAGGGCAGGGCGGTGAGGAGCTCCCGGGCGAGGTAGGCATCGTGGCTGGCCTGCCCGAGGAGGTGCTCCTTGGCGAAGCTGGTTACGCACGCGGTCTGGTGGCTGTCGCGGGCGATGCCGGCGGCTGCTGCGACCAGGCGGAGGTGGAAGGTTGCGCGGCCGGGGTCGGGGTTGAGGGCGATCACGCTGTTGGTCATGGCGGCGATGTCGTCGTTGTTGGCGTCGCCGGCCAGGGTGCGGGTGACGACTCGTAGGTATGCGGCGACGGCACGTTCCCAGTCGGTGGGGGTGTCGCTCTCGTCGAGCATCCCGGCCGCTTCCGCTGATCGGCCGGCAGTGGCGTGATCGAGGATGGCGATCTGGCGGCCGTCGAGGAGACGCTGGCCGATGCCGTGGTGGCGTTGGGCGTGGTGGTGGGCGTCGGCCCAGCGACCGGTCTGGCAGAGCGCGCGCAGGCCGCTGGAGAGCAGGACGGTCCACAGCCACTGCACGATGGAGGTCTGCTCCTCGCCGTCGGCGATGAGGGTGTCGAACCGGACGGTGTGACCGTCGATGAGGAGGTCGCCACGTTCGCGGGCCGCGTGGAGAATCTCTTCGTGGAGGCGGTAGGCGGTGGTGCCGTCGCTGTCGCGGGCGTGGAGGCGGGCGAGGTTGATCAGGGGCTGGAGGGCGAGTTTCGCGGTGCGGTGGTCGTAGGGGCCGGGTCCGGTGGCGAACTGGTAGATCTGGCGCCAGCAGAGATCACGGGCGAGGCGGGGCATGTCGCAGTCACTCGCGATGAGAGCGGCGAGGTTGAGGGCCTCGGCCGCGTGAAGGAGCGCGGCGTCGTCGTGTTCGCGTGCGAGAGTCGCTTTGTGGCGCAGCCGGTCGAGGCGGTCGGCGAGGCTGCCGCAGGTTGGCTTCGGTCTGGGCAGTAGCGGAAACCGCTGCGGGAGGGTCCGGAGGATGGCATCTCGGTCGCCGCCGTTCATCAGGCGAGTGGGGCCGTGTTCGCGGAGCCGGGCCTGGGGGCGGGAAGATCCGCCGGTGCTGCCGGTTCTGGTAGTGGGCCAGGTGGTGGTCACGGCGCTCACCAGTTGATCGTGAACAGTGTGTGGGGGCGCCGGAGGTGTGTGCCGCTGCTGGTGACCGGTGCCGGGTCGGCAGCGTGGTGCGCGGTGATCGTGGGCTGGGCGGGGCGGTGCTGGGCCCAGGTGTCGAGGAGATCGGCGAGGTGGGCGGCGAGCTTGTCGCTGTCCGGTCCGTGGGCGGTGATGCCGAGTTCCAGGGCGTCGTCGGTGGGTTCGCGGGCGGTGAGGTAGACGAGGGCGGCCTCGTCGTGGAGTGCGGCGCCGCCCCAACGCAGCGCGGGGTCGGCGATGCCGCTGGTGCGGGCGGCGGTGCTGACGGACAGACGGCCGAACTGGCGGTCGGTGGTCGTGGCGAGCCACAGGTCGAGGTGCTCGGCGGGTTCGTCGTGGCGGACGCGGATCCCGGTCCACCGTGGCTGCGAGGGGTGATGCAGCGCTGCCGCGAGCGCGGCGTGGTCGGACGACTCGGCTATGTCGATCTTAAGGATGACGTCGTCGGCGAGGCGGACGTGCCCGGCGGTGCTCTCAGCACTGCCGCGCATCGGGACGAAGCCGCAGACGACCGCTGAGGTGCTGGTCATCCGGCCGGGCGCGTCGTGGTCGAATGCGAGGGCGCGGGTGAGGCCGCTGCCGTGCAGGCGCAGGGGGACGACGGCTCGGCCGCCGACGCGCAGTTGGTCCCACCAGGCAGGGGCCAGGTCGGTGGCCTCGGCGGTGACGATCAGCCGGTCGTAGGGGGCGCACTGCGCGTGTCCGAGGGCGCCGTCGCCACAGACGACGTGTACTCGGTAGCCGGTATCCCGCAGGTGGTCGGCTGCGCTGGCGGCGAGGTCGTCGTCGAGTTCGATGCTGACGACGTCGCCGGCCTGGCCGACGAGTTCGGCGAGGAGCGCGGCGTTGATGCCGGTCGCGGTGCCGATCTCCAGCACGGCGTGGCCGGGCTGCGGGGCGAGTTGTTCGAGCATCGTGGCGACGAGCGTCGGACTGGACGCGGACGACAGGGAGGTGCCGTCGGCGGCGCGTCGGGTCACGATCGGGTTGCGGCCGTAGGCGGTGTCGAGGTCGATGCCGGGGAGGAACCGGTGGCGCGGCACCGTGCGGAAGGCGGCTTCGATCTGAGGTGTGCGGAACGTTCCCCAGCCGGCGATGTAGTCGGTGAGGGCGTCACGCAGCTGCGCGGCCCGCTGCTCCCGGTCGGCGGCGGCGTCGTCCGGGTCGTGGTGGTCATTCGAGGCTGAGTTGTTGGCCTGGGACGTGGGCTTGCTGACGGGGGTCCCTGTAGTGGGGCTGGTGTCCGGCAACCCGAAGATGGCCGTGCTGGCGGCGGTGGCGAGTGCGTACAGGTCGGTGGCGCCGACGCCATGCCGGTTGAACAGGAACAGCAGGTGATGGACGAGGACGCCGCGCAGGCCGCGGGTCAGGGTTCCGGCCGCGGCGAGCGCGGCCAGGTTTCGGCCGGCGTGTTCGAAGGCGTCGACCCAGGCCGGGTCCGCGTGCAGGGGACTCTGCGGGGCGTCGGCGCTGGCGGTGATCAATGTGTGGACGGCGAGGAGGGCTCGTGGTTCCGGTGCCGCCGGCGGCGTCACCGGCGTGCGGTGGGTGGCGAGCTGGTGCCAGCAGTCGCCCTGCTCGTAGGTGTCGAGGCCGGCAGCGCGCAGGAATCGGGCGGCAAGCACGACGGGCAGTTCGCGGCGCAGGTGCGGGCCGGCCTGGGCAAGGTGTTCGAGCAGGCGTCGGCTGTCGACGCTGAACAGCTCGTGGGCGATCTCCATGCCGGCTGGGCCGCCGAAGGCCTGGGTCTCCGGCTCGTAGCGGACCTGCGTCCACGAGCCGATCGCCTCCTCACGCAGGAGGGTGCTGGCCATCTGGTCGATCACCTGCTCGTGGGCGGGTCGAATCCGTACCCGCCAGGTGTCACCCTTGCGGACGAACCACCAGGCCTCGACGGCGCCGGCGTGGCCGGCGTCGACGAGCAGCGGGCGCAGATGCGCCGTGGCCATCCGTTCGGCTGCGCGCCAGTCGGCGCATGCGAGGTTGAGCTGGCACCAGCCTTCGCTGGCCAGGGACATGGTCATGTCGGGTGTCCTGTCGTCGGTTGGGTCAGTTGAGGAGCAGGCAGGAGGGCCAGGGCGGGGGTCCGGTCGTGGTCGGCGCGGCGAGGAGTTCGGCGACGAGGGCGGCTCCGGCCAGGCCGTTGATGAGTCCCCGTGCCGGCCGTCCGGACGGCGGGTCGGGGTTGACCGCGTGGTCGAGAAACGCGCGGGTGAGGCCAGGCAGCGTCGCAGCGGGGCCGGACGTGGTGGCATCAGCGGCGACGAACCAGGCGGTGAGGGCCACGCCCGCCCAGCCATGGCAGACGCTCAGGTCGGTGAGCCGAGTGAGTTGGTGCGGGTCGGTGAGGCAGGCGGTGAGGGCGTGTTCCGCGGCGGCCTGCCAATTGCGGTCGCCGCGGACGATCGCCGCGAGTTGCTGGGCGCGGGCAAGTCCGGGGGTGCCGTAGCACCAAGAGGGTCTGGCCGGTCCGGGCTGGGTAGGTTGGCCGGACCGTAGGTCCGCGACGGTGATGCGCTCGGGCCACCACGGCCCGGCGGGCGCGGGCTGGCGCCAGGTGTCGAGCCAGTCGCTGATCCGGTCGATCGCGTCGACCTGCCCGGGAACGTCGATACCGGCGCGCAGCGCGAGCGCGAGGAGCGCGAGCGGGCCGGCGATGCCGTGGGCCATCCCGAGATTCGCGTGGCCGCCGAGATCGGCCGGGTTGCCGGGAGGCGGATCGGCGGCCCACCAGCCGGGGGCGTCGGGGCTGGCGGCGTCGTGCGCGGGCAGTGGCCGGGTGAGCGCGACCAGGTAACGCAGGACGTCGCGGAGCAGCGGCCTGTCCGGGGCAGCGCGCAGCAGGTAAGCGCCGAGTCCGGTCAGGCCGCGGACAACGTCGAACTCGCTGAGCGGAGGCCGCGCAGCCGCGAGCATGCGTGCCCAGGCGGCGTCCAGGCGTGCCCGGGTGAGAGCGGCGACGGTTCGATCCAGCGTTGCGCGCGCATCCGGGTATCGCTGCGGCGAAGCGATGGTGACGGCGAAGGCGATGGCCGGAGCGCCGAACCACAGCCCGGCGCCGTGGCCGATGCTGAGGCCGCCAGCGGTCGCGTGGCGCAGCCACCGGTGGACGGACTCCTCGCGCCGGGCGGTGGACGGGCGCAGCGCGTGGAGAAGCGCGATGCCGGGCGCACCCTTCGACAGGGACTGGTGGTGCCACCGGGCACTTGCCGGGGCGCAGTCCTCGTCGGTGGCAGAGGGCGGCGGGTCGGCGAGGTCGACGGCGATGCTGGCGGCGAGCGCACGCGCGCGGTCAACGTCGCCGACGCCGAGGCACGGCCCGCTGTGGGCGGTGGTTGGCAGCGTCATCGCTGTGCTCCGGCGGCGTGGGCGAGGGCGATCGCGCGGGCGAGGCGATGTGTGCGGTCCTCTTCCGCTGGGCCGGGACCGTGAACCCGGTTGTGGTGCAGGTGGAGAAGCGATCCCAGCACTGCGTCCGGAGTCGGGCCGGCCTGCCCGTCACGGAGAAGCCGGGCATAGGCGCCGGCCGCGTCGCGGCGCGCGCGCCAGGCCGACGCGACCGCTGTGGACGCGGCCGCGAGCGGCATGGAGTCAGCGGGGGGCTTGATCTCCGCATAGGTGGCTGCGAGGCGGAGTGCCTGAAGCCGGCTCTCGCGGTCCACCGGGACGGCCCCGGTGTCGCCGCGGTGTTCGACCAGCCAGGCCAGTCCGGCGGCCCGGCTGCCCAGGACGGTGATGGTGAGGTCGACCAGGCTTGCCGCGGTCAGCGCCTGCTGATCAATGCCTTTCACTGTGGCGACGGCGGTCAGCTCGGCGAGTGCGGCGGCCGAGTCGGTGGCGAAGAGCTCCTCGGCGGCGGCCAGGGCAGCTCCCCGGCCGTAGCGCGCCGGCTCCGGCCGGTAGGTGTCCAGGGTGAGGGTGTCGGCGAGGCCGTCGCGGCGCAGTCCGGTGACCCACGCGCCGGCGTGGGCGGCGGCGCGTCCATAGTCGGCGGCGCGCAGCCTCATGCGCAGGTGCGGTACCGGGTCGCGGTAGCGGACGAACCACCAGCAGGGCGCGGTGTCCCAGTCCGCCAGCAGCGCCGGGAGGTGGTCGATCAGGATGCTGGTGAATCCGTCCGGGTCGCCGTACACCTTCGCGTACAGCGTTCCCGCGCCGGGCAGGACGTCGTCGCCCGGGTCAAGCAGCGGCAGTGTCCCGGGCCAGGCCAGGACTGGGGGAGCGGGTGCAGGTGTCGCGGTGCTTGCTACCGGGATCAGGACCTCATTAGCGCGGCCCGCGCACCAGCCGAGGTCATCCTCGGACGGCGCCTCGGTCAGCGTCACCATCGACTCCGCCAGGAGCGCTTTCGGCGCGGAGCGGCGGAGATGGTCGCGGAGCAGGTCGACGTGCATCGGGTCGTCCAGCCGCAGCCGAAGCTGCCGGTCGGCGACACCGACGGCGATCCGTTCGGGTAGCCGCAGCCGCTCCCGTAGCCGGCCCACTGCCGCCAGCCAGGTCGACAGCGGCGCGTCCGCGCCGGGAAACGCGCCGCGCGGAACGCGCCAGCGCGCCGGCGCGACGATCGAGCGGCCATAGCGCAGCCTGGGCTGGGAAGGCAGTCCCGCCGCGGCGCCCCAGTCGAACAGCCCCACCGGCGCCGAGGTGGCGCGGGCGACGTCGACCAGCAGCCGAGCCATCGGCGGCACGACGTGCCGCGCGGCGGCGCACACCAGCGTCGGCTCGACCACCCGCCGCCGCGACAGCGACACCACGTACATCCGGTCCAGATCCGCGGTGACCGCCAGATCGGGCAGGTCGAGGTCGCCTGCGCCGGGAGTCCGGTGTTCGCCGAGGCTGATAACCGCGGGCAGTACCGGCGCGACGGCGAGGACGTTGCGCGCCCGCGTGCGGCGCGGCGGAAACGACACCTGCGCCGCGAACGCGCCGTCCACCGCGACCGGCAGCGCCGCATACGACTCGACGAGCCGTTCTTGGTCGGCGCGTGGCAGCACGGAGAGGAACCGGCCGCTGGTCGCGATCGCCGACTGGCCGATCCCCGTCACCGACAGCCGGAAGTCCCTGGCGTCCAGCGCTGCCGCCGAGGCCGCGAGGACCTCGACACACACGTCCAGATGCGGCGCGCTGCGCGGAAGCCCGACCCCACGGTCGGTGGCCGGGGCGGACGTGAGTCGGCCGATCGTGTCCTCGTCCAGCAGGACTTCGTCGACGCCGTCCAGCGCGGCCTGCTGAGCCAGCGCCAGCAGCACCTCGTCTCGGCGGCCGACCGGCATCCGCTGCCGGCCTCGTGGATCGCGATCGTCACGGGGATACCCCAGACCGCGTGTTCTGGACACGAGCTGGACCACGGGCACGACTGCCCCTGGCCCGAAACGCGCCAGGAACCGCTGGTGATACTCCCGCAGCGTCGGCGGCCCCTCCGGGTGGGCGCTGAGCCGCACCAGCACGCTCGCCGCCGATGCTGCCTCCGCCGCAACGGCGGCCGGCAGCGAGACGCCGGTCGAAAGCCGCAGGTCCACCGCCAGTGGCGACGGGCCCTCGCAGTTCGCCAGCGTGCGCATCCGCGCGGCCAACCTGGCTGCTGGGTCGCCGGTTGCCGACCCAGGCTGGGTGGCCATCGACTCCCGGATTGCCGCCAACTCGCGGACGACCTGCGCGGCCTGGGGCACCTCCACTGCCTTCACCGCCGCCAGCGCGGTGAGCAGATGGTCAAGGCCGTCGACCGCGGTAAGGGGCGGCCGCAGGCTGGTGATCAGCGCTCCTGTCGCGACCAGGCTCGTCACCAGCTCTCGCGCTGCTGGTTCTCCGGCCTGCGGGAACTCGGCGGCAAGCTTGTCGACCAGCACATGGACGGCAACCGGCGAGCGGGCGGCGTCCACCGCGAACCGAACCGGCGCCGTATACCGAAGCGACGCTGTCGCTGTCGCCCTCGCCGTTGTCCCCGACCCTTCGTCCGCGGACGCCGACCGGGCCATGACCAGCCGGCTGCCCCGCACCTCGGCGAGGTTGTCGGCTACGACGGGGAGGCGATCCAGCAGAGCAGGACTGCACTCCAGCTGAGCGATCACGGACGCCAGCCAGTCCGCGTCGGCCCGCACCACAGCCCGATGCCCACCCTCACACTCGTAGGCCAGGCCCTGGGCGCGCGCGCCGAGCCGCAATGGCGCGACGCCAGCGAACAGGCCGAAAGGCGTGGCCCGCCCGTACAGACGGGTGACGTAGCCGGCGAGCGACACCGCTATCCGCCGTAGCCGTTGCGGATCAAGGACTGCGCCGGCCCGCGCGGCGGCGGCCCGGTCGGCCAGCACGGGGCTCGCCACCGTCACCGCGGCGGCAATCTCATCGATCGCCCAGGCCTGGCTGATCCAGCTCTGCCACGCATCTGCGTCGGCGCCGTTCCCGCTGTCCGGCCAGCCTGGGACGGCGCCGGTTTCGACGGCCACGCTGGCGCGCAGCAGCGCGCCGTCGACCGGCCGGTAGCCGGGGTGCCCACGCACCGGATCGTCACCGCCTTCACCTCGAAATCGACAGGAGTGAGGACGCCGCGGCCTGTCCCAGCGCGATGCCGGGACGGGCCGCGATGCCGGTCAGCAGTTGCTGCCGCGGACGGTGTCGCAGCCGTCGTCGGTGTCACCCAACAGCGCGGCCGCGACCGGGCCGCGCTCGACGATCCGTATGTCCAGATCGAACTCATCGATCGTGGCCGCCGGAGGTGGAGTAACCGCCGATAGCGGCGACGCGGTGGAGATGGTCATCAGAACTCCCTTCGAACAGGGCAGGCTCGTGACGCGCCGGCGAATAGCGCTCGCGCGATGCGCTCCAGTGCCTGCCGGGTGTAAGGGATATCTTTCCGTGCGTGACATCCGACAGGTAGGCGGTGCTGTACTGGTCTTGTCCTGGTCTTCGACACCCGTGTGGGAGCGTCCAGAGGGCTCGCCGCGGACTCGGCGGAGTCGGTCCTGGGATGGCGGCGAAGTTCAGGCGGGAAGGGAGATCCTGGCGACCGGCCGCCAGGCGTAGGCCCGTTCGCGTCGTTCCAGGTGCACGAGCGCCACCCCGGTGATGCTGGCTGTGACAGGCGCGAGCGCCCGCAACGTCTCGACCGCGGCGTGGGCCCGGGCTGTGGGAACGTCATCGGTGTTGCAGTAGGCGAGCGATAGATGCGGCTCGAAGTGCCGCGTCATCGGAGGCAGGCCCGGGAGGGCCGCGCGGGTGGCCAGGCGGAGCGTTTCGCGGAGTTGGCACAGCGGTTCGGTGGGCTCGACGGCGAAACCAAGAGCACCGCCGGTGCCACCCAGGGCCCCGACGGTGATGTCGAATGGGCCTTGGGCGGCGCAGGCCCGGGCGGCGGCGGCCGCGACCGCCGACACCTGATCGGCGCTGATCTCACTGCTGCGCGCGATGCGGCCGAGCGTGAGGTGCAGCCCGTCCACCGGCACAAGGTCGTAGAAGGGGAAGGCGACCGCCGCCTGGCAACGTGCGACCAGCGCGTGCAGGTCCGGGCAGTCCTCGAAGGTCAGATACCACTGCCAGGAGCGGCGTTCACCTGGCCGGCCCCAGTGGTTGTGCAGTCGGTCGAGCTGCCAGAACTGATCGGCCACGCCAGGGGCGCCACGGTCCTCGGCGCCGTCAGGCACGCGCACCCCAGAAGCGGGACGTGGCGTCGTGGACCGGGTCGAGGTCACGAACCTGCCCCCACCGTTGCGTCGCGTAGCGAGTGAACTCGACCGCGCGCTGCTGGATCGAGACGACCGGCCGGTCCCCGGCGTCCTCGAACGCCGCTAGGACCAGCCCGCACGCCTGCTCAAGATCGGCCTGTCGGTCCTGGGTGACCGCGGTCGCCAGATCGATCTTGACGAGGGCGCGACCCCACGGCGACCCGGCCGCGTCGATGGCAGGCAGCGCCCGGTCCAGATGGCGCCGGACCTGATTCGGCATTCCCAGCGACAGATAGGCGGTGGCCGCGTTACTCGACACCTGCGCCTCGCTGTAACAGCCAAGACCAATGCTCGACGCGATTCCCGGCGGCACGTCGTGGCGGGACTGCATCTCTTGTGCCTCCCCAACGAGGCGATGAACACCCTGGGCGTCGCCAAGCCTGCCCATCGCCCGGGCCGCCCCGTTGACCGCCAGCCGCACGCTCTGCGGCCCGGCGCCGGCATGCCGCAGCCCGTCGACTGCCAGGTCCAACGCCGTGGTGTAATCCTGCAGGTAGTAGGCGCAGAAACTCTGCAGCCCCCGAGCCCACGCCATCAGCTCCGCCCGTTCGGCGCACTCGCCGAGCTGGAACGCCTCCGCGCAGTACGCCTCTGCCAGCGGGAACCGGCCTTGCCCCACCGCCACGTACCCGAGAACGCCGGACGCCGCACACGCCACCTCGAACAGTTGCCGACGCTGCTCAGGCCGCCCGCAGACGTCGATCAGCGACTCTGCCTGGACCCGCTGGCGACGCAGCTCCGGAACGAACTCCGCGTGATCCAACTCCTCGTACCGGGCGACGACGTCGAGGACCTCGTTGCTTAGCCGGCGTAGGATCTCCGGATCGACCTGGCGACCGCGGCGATGGATTCGTTCGAGCACCTCGCTGACATTCTCGTCCACCACCGGCCCCGGATCGCCCGGCGTTACCTCGCCGAGGCGGCGGTCGGCGAGCGCCGCGTCGAACCGGGCACGGACCTCCTCGTCAGCCATGCGCAGATCCAGGTCCAGGATCTCCGCGGTCTCGTCCCGCAGTCGAATATCCGCGCCGCGTCGCTCCCAGTTCGACACCGAGGCGACGGCGACACCCAGATGCGCGGCGAAGGCACGTACGCTCATCCGCCGCGCCTCACGCAGCGCCCGGGTCTGCCGACCCGACCACCTCGCCACCGCCACTGCCGACGCACCTCCCGCAGACGGCCGTCACCGTCACTACCAGCATTCTCTCCGTACCCATGCCACCGGCGACGTCCCGCCCCGTCGGCGGATCTGTCGAAGGGTCCCTCAGACATCCGGCAGGTGGTGCTCGAGCACGGGATGGTCGGGGACAGCTTCGATCGGTGAAACGGTGGGTCCTCCGACTGGTGGGACAGCTGCCGGGTGGGCCAGGGCGGCGGGAATGCTGCTGAAGGTGGCGCTGACCAGGTTGGAGTCCTGTTGCCACCAGGTGTTGAGGTCCTTGATCCCCGCCGGGGTTTGGATGTTGAGGACGAGGTGTCCGCGGTGCGCCAGTTCGTCGGCGAGGCGGAGAGCGGCGTTCTGGCCGGCGGGGAGCTTGTCCTGCTGGACGGCGGTGTCGTCGTCAAAGCAGATGACGAACGCGGATCCGGGGCATTCCTCGATGAGGCGGCGGGCGAGTGCGGGCGCTCCGGTGGCGCTCGCGTGGGCGGTGCCGAGGAGGGCGACGGCTGCGAGTCCGGTGTGGGCGGCGGTCAGCGCGTCGGGGAATCCCTCGCAGACGACGGCGACTCCGGGTTGGGCCGGTCGGGTGGTGGCGAGGTGGGCGACTTTGGGATTCGGCGCGAGTTCCTGGGCGGGCTGGTCGTAGCGGCGGCGGTGCCTTGGATTGAGGTAGCGAAGCTGGTAGTAGATGGTCTGGCCGTCGTCGGGGTGTAGGACGGGGAAGACAACGCCGGGGCCTGCATGGGGCAGTCCGTCCGGGCGGGGGAGCTGGCGAGGCCCGGGATCGAAGCCGACGCGATTCGCGAGGAGCAGCTCGTCGGCGAAGCCACGGCCGTGGAGGTAACGCAGCGCACCGGCCCCCACCGGCTGCCAGAGTAGGTCCGCGGCGGCGGTCACGAGCTCGCCGATTGCCGGAGCCACCGGGATTCCTGATGGGGGAGGTTCCGCCGGCACGGGCGCTCTGGCAGCCCGGGCGCGCGGGCGGCGTGGCACCGGACGCTGGGCGATGCCGGCTCGGTCCGCGAGGTCCAGCAGCGCCTCTCGCACGGTTGTGCCGGCGCCGATGACGAGCAGGTCGATGGCGGTGCCACCTTCTCCGCAGGCGTGGCATTTCCACCGCCACTGGCTGCGAAAGCCCTGGTAGATGCCCATGGAGGGATGCTCGTCGGGATGTGCCGGGTTCGGACAGTGCCAGCGAGTGCCCCGACCTTGCCCTTTCGGCTCGCCGCAGATCTCGGTGGCGAGCGCGCGGAGGTCGGTGGCGTCGAGAACGGCATCCCGGTCGACCGGCGGCACCGGACCGCCTCCTTCCGAATACGCGGACTCATGGTGCTGTGTGAGTGGGCGACGTCGATGCGGAAGGCGACGACCGCCGGAAACGTCCTGCCGTCGTCTGCCTGCGGCCCGGTGGATCGCTCGGTCCGCCGCCAGCCCGGGTGATCCCTGCAGCTAAATGATCGCATCGAACGGGCGATCACGACTGCCGTCCGCCGCGGACGCGACGCTGGTTTCCAGCGTGGCGGTGACGTCCACGAGGACGTCTCCGATGCGGGTGCTGCCTGCGATGACGTGGCCGAAGACGGCGGCGATGACGTGGCGGATGGTGCTGGTTCGGACCGTCTGGTGTCATGTCGGATCACACGAATCTGGGTGTCGAGCGTCGGCGGTTCGAGCCGCGGACGATGGCGGTTCGCCGGTGGCAGGCGGACTGGGATAGCTGGTCGGTCGGGGCCGAGGCGACGCGGGGGCTGCGTCGCTGGGCGGGCGAGCCTGCGCTCGCCGGGTGCTGCGGGTCGGTCACGGATCTGCTGGCGGCATGCGGTCGGGACCGGGCGGTCCCGGTTCCGGTGGCGGATGGGCGGCTGGCCGCGCTGATCGCGTTCGCGCGGGCCGGTGACCGGGCGGCGGCGCGGGTGGTGCTGGAGCGGGTGATGCCGGCGCTGACGGTGCAGGCCGCGAAGCGGGCCCGCCGAGGCGGTGGTGCCGGTGTGTCGGGCGTGACGGGTGCGGGGTTCAGCGAGGTGCTGGCTGAGTTGGTCGGGGCGGCCTGGCTGGTGATCTGTACGTTTCCGTTGGACCGGCGGCCCCGGAAGATCGCTGTGAACGTGGTGCTGGACACGGTGTACCGGGTATTCGGCTACCGCCCGCGGATGGACCGGGCGACCGTCTACCTGGAGCTGATCCCGGATGCGCCGGCAGGTCTGGACGGCCGGCCGGTGGCGGGATGGGACCGCGGCGGCTCCAGCGCCGAGTTGCTGGACGTGCTGGCCGAGAGCGTCGCGGGCGGGGTGGAGCTCAGGCATCTGCAGTTGCTGGCCAAGCTCGCGGTGGCCGGGCGCAGCCAGAAGCAGGTTGCCGCAAGCGCGGGGATCACCGATCGCGGCGTACGGCTGCGTCGGGACGCCGCCGTACGGGCGGTGCGGGCAGTCATCCTGCCCGCCGCCGACGGTGATCACGCGGAGCGTGCTCCCGTGGCTGCGGGTCGGATCGCGGGCGGTGCCGCGTGATCGGCCCGGGGGAGTCGTGCACGGCGATGATGCCGAACTCGAAGGTGCTGCTCCTGATCGCGCTGATGATGCCGCTGCTGGGCGGTGTCTGGATGGGCGCGCAGGTGTCAGCGCTGCTGTTCGGCGCACACGAACCGATGTCGGTCGGGCTGGGCTCGACGATCGTGGCGTTGCCGCGTCTGGCGCTGCATCCGGGTGATCCGGCGTGGGCGTGGCCTGTGGATCAGGCGGTCCTGCTGCCGGGGCCGACGGCGTACTGGATTGGGACGGCGCTACCGGTCGCCGTGGCGCTGCTGCTCAGCACGCTGCTGTACCTGCTGTTGCAGGGCGACGTCGGGGTGGCTCGCCGGCGGCGGATGGGACTGGATCCGGAGGCGCGTTTCGCCCGGCCCTGGGAGATCTCGCCGATGTGGGTGGGTGGGCCGGTGCGGGGCCGGGTGATCCTCGGCCGGGCCCGCCGGGGCGTGTTCAACCGGTTGGTGGCGACCGAGGACGCGTCGTTGCCCGTGGACGACACGGTGCCGACGGTGCTGCATCCCTATGTCGCGCGGCGCCGTGGTGATCGCGGTGCGGTGCTGGTCATCGGCCCGTCCCGGTGCGGGAAGACGGCGGCGTTGGCGGTGCCGGCGATTCTGGAGTGGGACGGACCGCTGATCGCTCTGTCGGTGAAGAACGATCTGCTGGCCGCGACGATTCGCCGTCGGCGGGCGGTGGGGGAGGTGCGGGTCTTCGACCCGACCGCGATCACCGGCGAGGAGTCGGCGACCTGGTCGCCGCTGGCGGAGTCGGTGGACCTTGCGGGGGCACGGCAGGCGGCCCGGTCGATCGCGAACAGCACCGACTGGACCTCGGCCGGGTCGGACATGAGTTTCTGGACCGCCGCGGGTGAGGACCTGCTCGGGCTGCTGTTCTGGGTCGCGGCCACCGCGGGGCTGGGCATGGGCTCGGTGGTTGGGTGGACGACGAGCATGGATCGGGACGGCGTGATGCGCTTCGCGCAGGCGTTCGCCCGCCACGACGATCCGGTGATCCGGGCGGACGGCGAGCAGGTCCTGGCCGGGCTGACCGCGGTGTGGAAGACGGATCCGAAGCAGATCTCGTCGGTGTTTCTGGTGGCCCGGCAGATGATCCGGCCGTGGCAGGAACCGTCGGTACGCCGCTCCGCCGACGGCTCCGACATCGACCTGGACTGGCTGCTCGGCGAGGAACCCGACCCGGCGTTCGTCTCCCTCCTCGATGACCCGTTCGAGGACGAGCTCGATCGCCTCCTGGACGGAACCGAGCCATCGACGGGCGCATCGCTCGACCCCAGCTCTTCCGAAGGCGCCGGGGTGAATGGCGGGCCGCGGCGGCGAAGCGCGAACACGGTCTATCTGTGCGCGGATCTTGATGGTGCGGAGCGGTTGGCGCCGGTACTCGGAGGCCTGGTCGATGACCTGATCCGCGCGGTGTACGCCCGGGTCGGGGCGACGGGCAGGCCGTTGGACCCGCCGCTGCTCGTCGTCATCGACGAGGCCGGGAACTGGCCGATGAAGAACCTGCCCGGACGGATCTCGACCTGTGCGGGCATGGGCATTCAGCTGATGCTCGTCTACCAGTCCAAGGCACAAATCGACGCCGCCTATGGCAACAAGGCCGACGTCGTCGTCTCCAACGCTGTCACGAAGGTCTTCTTCTCCGGGCTGTCAGACAAATCAACCCTGGACTACGCCGCCTCGCTGCTCGGGCAGGAACACGTCGCCGCGCGCAGCGTGTCCAGCGACAGCGCGCCGGGCGGAGGACGGCAGGGCGTCAACGACGCGCCGACCAGGCTGGAACTCCTCCCGGCGCATCTGCTGCGCCAGGTGGCGCCAGGTCAGGCGCTGCTGCTGCACAACACCCTTCCGCCGGTGCATCTGCACGGCCGGTACTGGTTCCGCGACCCCGCGCTTCGCGCGCTGGCGGCCGGCGAGACGACGCCGCCCGCGCCGCCAGTAGTGGTCCAGCGTCCGACAGCGGAAGGCTGGTTGCTCCGGGTGGTGCGTGATGCCTTGCGCCGGTGGTGTGACCGTCACGGAGTCGGCGCGTGAAGGCCGTCGAGTATCCGCGTCGGGGGTCCCTGCGGCCTGGGCCGCGCTCGCGCCAGGGGGTTCAGGTCGTCCACCGAGCCGATCTTGACTGCCCGGCGCGAGTATCCGCCGTCAGTCGGGTGCGGCTCGCTGCCGACGGGGCATCGCACACGGTCGCAGCAGGTGGTGGCAGGCCCCCGGTGGCCGTGGTCGAGACGCCGTCGGGAGAGTGGCTGATCGGCATCGACCCGCCATCCCGGCTGTGTGTCGCCCTCCACTGTCCAGCCCCGGTGGACTTGGCGGCGCGGTTCACCGCTCCTGCGTACACGGTGGCCGCGTCGTCGAGCTGGGAGCTGGAAGCGCGGATCGGGGTGGCGCTCGGCGACGAGATTCACCAGGCCCTGCGGACGGGAATCGTGATCGTGCCGCTGAACGGCACGGTCAACGGCGTCAGGGTCGCTGCGCGTGGGGCAGATCAGCTGAGCCTGGACGCGGATCGGATGCCCCGGGGCTCGGATCTGGTGCGCCTTCCCGGTGGGCGGCCGCTTACATACCACCAGTCCCTGGCCGGATCGTCGGTGCTTCTGCGCTGGGAGCAGGCCGGCCTTGAGGATCCGTCTGATGTTTTTCGACTGGACGTCCTTGCGCTCGGTTCAGAAATTCAGGATGGCCGCCGGGATCTGACCTACCGGCTGTCACTGAATGATCGGGTGTTGCTGGCCGGGAACGACATCGAGGTACCCGCCGACATCGTGGTGCGCAGCAGCGACACGATCCGTGGCCTGGTGGCGATGCTGACCAGCCCTGACCTGGAAACGCCGCCGACCGCGGGGCAGCAGGTTCTTTTCCCGCGGCGCGACGAGCTGCTGAGCCTGGTCGCGGAGAATCCCGGGCCGTTCCCTCCCGATGAGCGGGTCGAGGTGCGGGTACCCGACGGGCGGCTTCTCACCGGCACGGTTACTGCGGCGATCCGGGGCGCGGATCAGCCGGCGCGGTCCTATCAGTGGATCCCCGACCGGTCGTCGCTGCCGGGCGGCCTCCTGGGCCCGGGTGGGGTGCTGCGTGGCGGGATCGTCAGCCCCGCGTCGGCCGTGCGCGCCAGCCTGCTCCCCGAGCCGCCCGAGCTCCCCGAGCCGGCGGAGCTGGACGCGAACCTCGACCTGTGGGGATCGGCCGCGCCGGGCCCGCTGCCGGCGACGCCGACGATCCAGCCGCAGATCGCGGCCGGCCTGGGGGGAGCCGGCGGATGACCGCTCCTGCTCCCAGGGATCCCGTCGGCTCCTACTCGTACCTCATCGACCTGGCGCCCGCGCGCATCGGCGTGCCCAGCGGCTGGTGGCGGTTCCTGCCCACCAGGGACGCCCGTGGTGCCGCGACCATCACCGCGCAGCTGGTGCGCTGGCACGCCGAGAACGACTCCACCACTGTCACTGCCACTGTCGTCCGCCGCAGTCTCCCGGAACTCGAGCAGACCCTCGGCTTTCCGCTCCCTGTGGCCGTCGACGCGGCGCTCGCCACAGCTGTGTCACGCGATGACCTCGTCTGGCCGGGGCCGGTCGGCGGCTGGCAGGCCGCGCACGGACAGCTTCTCCTGGACGTCGGCCTCGACGAGGATCAACGCCCCTGGCGGGCCAGCCAGGTCGACGTGGAAGGTCGCGGGGCGGCCACCTACGGCCGGCTGCTGCACGCCGACCCGCCGCTTCGGACCTGGCAGCAGGACCCCTTCCGGGTCGACATCGTCAGCGCCCGCCACGATGAGGGCGACCTCGACGGCGCGGGATTCGCTCTGACCTACCGGGTCTGCCTGGGCGCGAACGTCGTCTTCGCCGGCGACGACGCCATGATCCCGCCCGAGTGGGATCCCTGGTCGGATGATGCCGTCCGCGAGGTGATCGCTCGGGTCGTCCACCGGGAGTGGGACCGTCGCGAGCTGTCGTTCCCCCAGCAGAGCTTCCTGGACGTCCAGCGGGAACGTCTTACGTTGCAGTCCCTCGGTCTGGCCCCGCCCTATTCGCCGGGCACCCGGATCGGCGTGCGCATGTCGGGCGGGCGGAGTGCGACCGGCACGGTCCGCGGGCCGGTCGTGCGAGGCGGCCGGACGGTGGGCTACCTGTGGCGTCCGGACGTCGCCGATCTACCGGGCCATCCCGGCCACCGCCACCCCGACTACGTCCTGTACGCCGACGCGGCGCGGGTTCGGGACACGCTGGCGGCGAAGGACACCGTGATCGACGGGCCGGACGGGCCGGTGGTCCTCACCTTCGGGGCCACGGTCGCCACCGTCGACGATCCCCGTTTCGACCGCGGCCGGGTCCTGCGCGCCGTCGACACCGACGGCCGGCTCGCCTACGACATCCAGCCGATCGACGATCCGGCTGCCTGCCATCGGCTCGACGCCAACGACGTGATCGCGCTGACCGGCACCGCCTGGCCGACCATCGATCCGCTGCTGCAGGCCCGCGAGGCGGCCAGGGTGCCACTGATCGGCGGCGAGATCCTCGTCGCCGTCCGGGAGATCGCCGTGATGCCCGAAGTCCGGCCGGCGGTCGCGGCCGCCCTCGTCCGGCACGAACTGCACTCGCCGGACCAGATCCTGGATCCCTCCACCCCGCTCGCGGCCACCCATCCGGCCCTCCCAGCCATCCCGGGTACCGAGGACCTCACCGCCAGCCCGGGCCCTGAGGACTTCCTCGGCCTGCCGCCGGCTCCAGGCACCACGGGGCCGGCGAGCCTGCCCTACCCGCGCAGTCCGGAACCACCGGACGCGCCGGGGCTCGGACCGATGGGCCTCGACCTGTGACCGCACCGCCGCCGGAACCCGGTTCGGATCCGCCGCCGCTCAACCACGATTCCGCTCCCGCCGGTGTCGGCTCGAATCCCGATCTCGACAGGGCCGACATCCCCGGGAGCCGGCTGCGCACGTCCGACCTCGCTGGTCCGCGGCTCAAAGTCGCCCGGCTGCATCCCAGCGGCGTGATGCTGGACCTGCCATTCACCCCGCCGCCGGGATCCGCGGTCCACGCGGCCACCTTCTGGCCCGAGCCGACCGCTCCCAACGGATGGGCGTACATCCCCTGGGAACGCGGGCCGCACGGACGCGGTGTGCAGCTCCCACAGCTCGTCGACCTCGGCGACGTCGTCGGATTCCGCGCTGTCACCCGACCACAGCTCGCAGACGTCCCATCGTCGGCCTCCCACGCGGGTGCCCCGCAGCCGCCACCGGCGGCGGTCAACGTCGTCGAATGGTGGGGCTACCTCCATGCCGTCGAACGCGGCGCGCTCGTCCTGCACGGCCCGCATCCCGGCGTAACCGCTGCCTACGCCGCCGCGCAGCATGCCCTCACCGCTCAGGTGCTGGCCCGCGATCCGACCGACCCTACGCAGCCCAGGGGCCCGGCGGGCAGCCAAGGCGGCCATCCGCCACGGGACCGGGCCTGGCGTGAACCAGCCCAGCCTCCAGCATCTGTATCGCTGACCTGGCACGGCGACATGGCCACGGTCAGCGATCCCCGCTTCGGCTGGCTGCACGTCCCCGCCGACGATCTCGCCGCCGCGCTCACCCTCCGCGCCGACGATCTCGTCGACCAGCTGCGGCCCCTCGTCCGCGGCATCGACGGCACCGAGCCCCCGATCACCCTCGCGGCCCTCGCCGCCCTGCACCTGCCCCACCTCCCCGACGTGCACGCCGCTGCACCGCCCCCCGGACCGGCCACGCCGACCGCGTCACCATCCGGGCCGCCGCCCTCCGACCAGCCGCCGGCCGCGACCGGCCCGGCCGACCCCGCGCCCCCCGACCCACCACCGCCGTCACCCGGACAGGCGTCAACGGCACCGCCGTCCGAAGTCCCTGACGGCCCCGATCTGGATGGACCACTGTGACCAGCCCCGAATCCACTGCGCCCGAGCCCGAGTGGGACGTCAGCGTCCTCGGCCGGCCCGTAGTCCTCACCGTGCCCGACCACCTCGGCCACGATCCGGACGCACTCGTCGCGCTCGCCGCCGTCGCGGTGCGACATCGCTACGAGGAATCGTCCTCCTCGAAGATCATCTCCTATCTGGCGCATACCGGTGTGGTGGCACTGGAAACGCCGAGCGCCGTCTTTGAGCTGCGTGAACAGCGAGACGGCTGGCGCCTTGTCCGCAGCTCGGGGGAACCCGAACCCAACGAGCTCGCCGCAGCCGCATGGATCCGTGCCCATCGGCTCGCCCGTGAACGCGCCGAGAGTGCCCCCGCCATTCGACCCGACGGCCTGCCATGAGCACGGCCGACGACGGCCTGCCCGGCCGGCGCCTCCCGCCTGACGTCAACCGGGCAGCGCTCGGGCGGCGCGACCACGGATTTTTCGACCGTGAGGGCAGTCCGCGCGGGCAACGGGATCTCGCGCACGCCCGCTTGCCGTGGACGGGCACCAGGCCCCGGCGGGTCGGCTCGGCCACGGTCCACGACAGAACTCTCGGTCTGTCCCGCACCACGACCATGTGGCCCGCGCACACCCCACCGGCGCTCGCGCGCGGCCGGGACATCCGCCGCCGCGCCGCCGACATCATCAACGACCTGCGCACCCACCCCCGCCCGGACCCCACCCGGCCGACTGTCGCACCTGGCCGGCTGCTCCCCGCGTTGCACGAGACCGCGACCCATGTCCGCGGGAAGCCGGCCCGCGGCCAGCTCGCGGTTGTGCGTCGCATCGCGGTCTCGCATCGCCTCGAATCCGCGATGTTCCTCGACGTCGCGTTCGGCGTCGGCACCCTCATCGCCCGCGCCTCAGCACCGCCGGCCGCCGGCCGCCGGGTTGTGCGCCCTGGTCGCGCCGAGGGGCGGGCGAGCCTGAACGCGTTGCACGGCGCGAACCTCCCGCTGGCCCTCGACACGTACCTCGCTCGCGCCCACCTGCGCGACAGCATTCCGGTCGCCGATCCCGACCTGCCCCGGCTGTGGCTGCTCGCGAACGCGCTCACCCACGGCATCCCCGCCGAGGTGATCCTCACCGAACCCGCCGCCGTCCACGGACCGGACGCCGCCATCCACCCGCAGCGGGCCGACCTCGTCGGCTGGCACGGCATGTCCCACGCCGTCGCCGAGCTGGACGCCGCGGTCCTCACCGCCGCCGAAGGCCGCCGCTGGCTCGCCCACGCCCAGCCCGGCCGCGGGGACACGGTGCTGCTCGCCCTCGGCGTCCTGCACGCCACCCACCCCACCCTCGCCGCGCAGCTCGTCCTGCGCGGGCCGGGACAGGTGCGCCTCGCCGACCTGCAAACCGTCGCCCACCGGTTCCCGCCGCCGGCACACCCCGTCGAACTCACCGACACAGCGCTGAAAGCGGTCTGCGACCGCAACGGCTGGCTACTGGGCACTCCCGACGAACGCCACCACCGCGAACTCGTCGAACGCGTCCTGCCCGACACCATGACCGGCGAGATCCGCAGCCGGCTCGCCCACGGCGACAGCGCCGCACTCGCCGACGCGGTGCGTCACGCCGCTCCGTCCGACGCCGACCTCGACGCCCGCACCCACCGGTGGGACCCGGCCGCGGAGGACGCCGTCCAGGTCCGCCAACTCCTCGGCGAGGCCTCCAGGGAGGCCCACGCCCGCTTCGCCGGCTGGCACATCACCCCGCACCCCACCCGTGCGGTCGCGTTCCTCGGCCGATTTCCCGACCGCGTCCTGCGGCGCGCGCTCGCCGTTGACCCGCAGGAACTGCGCCCGCCCACGCCGGCCGGACCGGCGCCGCCCCGGCCGGAACCGTCCATCCCCCTGCCCGATCTACCCGCCTGGCCTGGACCTCCCATCCCCGGCATGTGACCGCACCGTCGCGCCGGATCCCCGGCCGGCGTTGCCGCCTGTCGCCGCCGTCGCATCTCGACCGCCGAGAGAAGCACCCATGTACCCGCCGGTAACACCCGAAAGCCTCCGACGCCTACCCCTCGTCCTCGACCTGCCGACCGCGGCACCGTTCTTCGGGATCGGTCGCACCTTCGCCTACGAACTCGCCCGCGCCGACGAGTTCCCGTGCCCCGTGCGCCGCTACGGCCGGCTCTACCGCGTCCGCACTGCCGACGTCCTGGACACCCTCGGCCTCGACCGGGCCGGCTGGGCCGCCTGGCAGGCCGCCCGCCTCCACCGCCTCCCACCCGTCGTCGATCTCCCCACCGCCGCGGGGCTGTTCACCATCGGCCGCAGCCTCGCCTACAGCCTCGCCAAAACCGACGACTTCCCCTGCCCCATCCGCCGCTACGGCCGCCTCCACCGCGTCCGCACCGTCGACCTCCTCGACGCCCTCGGCCTGGGCGCCGAGCAGCCGGACACGTGAGCGGCCACCGTGAACCGGACCTTCGCGGCGAGCGATGCGTGAGCCCCTCACCTACGGCAGCCTCGCGGACGAAGCCGCCCGCGTCGCCTCCGCAGCCGCCGAAAACCCACCCCGGGCCAGTGCCCGCCTCGGAGAAATCCTCGACCACGCCGCCGGCATCGGCCGCCTGCTCGCCACCGCCGGACGCCACGCCAAGTTCCTCGACGCCCCCTTCGGCGCCAGCAGCGGCCGCTCCACCCCCTTCGTGAACCGCCTCGTCACCACCACACTGCTCGCCGACCAGCTCTACGCCCAACCCACCCCCGGCCGCACCCCCTGGCACCGCGCCGCCGACACCCTCGGCGCCGCCCACGACCTGCTCGCGTCCCACGTCGACCGCACCGGCCACCACAACAGCCTCGACGCCGTCATCCTCGGCGACCCCCTCGCCGTCCGCGGCGCCATGACCCGCCTCACCGACATCACCCTCCCCGCCGCCCTCACCGCCCGTGCCCTACCGCCCC
Organism: Frankia sp. AgB32; assembly: GCF_023243045.1. Classification (GTDB taxonomy): domain Bacteria; phylum Actinomycetota; class Actinomycetes; order Frankiales; family Frankiaceae; genus Frankia. The sequence continues at coordinate 4,222 of NZ_JALKFX010000026.1, read as the reverse complement.
TGCTGGCCCGGTTCCACCCGAACCCGTCGGTCATCCCGGCCATCCGCATCCTGAGCCAGCTCGGCACTCTCGCAGGACCCATTCGGATGTCCCGCGAACGCCTCGACCGCCACGGCGACCAGGCCCTCGACCCGATCGGCCCACTCCTCGGTGACCCCACCGCGCCACCCCTCGACCGGGCCCTGCACCAGGTCCGACACCGGCTGCATCACCTCGGCGAACCCGACGCGCTCATCAGCCCCAGTGCACTGCACGCCTTCGCCACGTTGGCCATTGGCATCACCGACCGCACCCAGCTGCTCCTACGCCGCACCGCCAGCCACACCCGAGGCCCCGCCCGCGCCCGCCTCGACCTCGCCGGCGACCAGACCGCCGCCACCACCACCTCGTGGCGCACGGTCCGTGCCTTCCTCCGCGAGACCACGACCCGCGGCGTCGACGGCGACGACATCCCCGCCCTGGTCCAGGCCACCGGCCGCCTGCTGGCCGCGAGCACTCGCATCCCCACCAACCCCACCCGCCGCGACCTGTTGCGCGCCCTCGACGTGATGCGCGCCGCGACCCTCCTGCTCCCCGAAATCGCCCACCGCAACGCCCGCGCCCTGCACAACCTCACCGCCCACCAGGCCCTCCTGCGCCCCGCATCCGCCGGCACCGGCTACGAACCCATCGGCCTGGTCGAGCAAAGCCTGATCACTGGCGCCTACCAGACCGCCACCAGCCACGGCGCCTCCACCATCACCCACCTCCTGCGCCTCCCCGACCCCCACCCCCACCACGCCCGTGCCCTCTACCTCGTCCAACGCCACGCACCCAGCCCCGACCACGACCTCCTCGGCCTACCCGACACGAACCCCACCTCCGCCGACACGGCCAGGCCGGGCGGGCGCACCCCGACCCTCACCGAGACCGCCGACGGCACCCTGCGCATCGACGACCCTCGCCACGGCACCCTGCACGTCGACATCACCACCCTCTCCACCGCCGTCACCCACACGCCCGAAGCCCTCCGCACCCTCCTCGCCCACCACCCCTGGATCGACCTCGACGGCACCGAAACCCTCATCACCCTTGCCGCCCTCGCCACCATCCACACCCCCGAACACCTCAACGCGACAGCTGGCCTACACCCTGCGCCCGAGCTACCGAGCGCTGCCTTGCCACCACGGCCCCTGGCCCCGCCGGGAGACATCTCGGACATCACGCCTTGAGCACACCCCAGGGCCGCGGCAAGTTTGCTGGGTAGCTGGCGGTGGGGCGTGTCGCGGGCTTGCGGTGGAGCTGGGGTGTGAGGACCTGGCGGGTTCTCGCCCTGGAAACGGGACGAGCATGACCCCCGGGTGATCATGGAGGTTCCTAGGCCATCCTGATCGTCCCTAGGTGCCATGCCCGCCGCACCATCATCTCCGCCTGCCCCTGTTCTGGATCAGCTGGCGTCGGCTGTGGCCGGCGCGGCATCGCCCCCGGTGTCGCCGACGGGGTTGCTGGCGGTGTTCGCGCAGGTCAACGACCCGAGGAAACGGCGCGGAACGCGGCACCGGCTGCCGGTCGTACTCACGTTGGCGGCGTGCGCGGTGTTGGCGGGGGCCCGGTCGTTCACCGCGATCGCCGAGTGGGCCGCGGACGCCGGCGAGACCGTGCGGGCCACGTTGGGGATCGTGCGGGTCCCGGACGCCTCGACGTTCCGCCGGGTCCTCGCCCGCCTCGACGCCGACGCGCTGGACACGGCCCTCGGAACCTGGGCCACCACCATGACCACGCCGACCTCGGGACAGCGGCGGCGGATCGCGGTCGACGGGAAAACCCTGCGCGGCTCACGCCATGGCGACACACCCGGCCGGCATCTGCTCGCCGCGTTCGACCAGCGGCACCACGTTGTCCTCGCCCAGCGTGGCGTCGACGCGAAGACGAACGAGATTCCCGAGCTCACAGCACTGCTCGACGCTCTCGACCTGGCCGGCGCGGTGGTGACCGCGGACGCGCTGCACACCCAGCGCGACACCGCCGCCTGGCTCCTCGAGCGCGGCGTCCACTACATCCTCATCGCGAAAGTGAACCAGCCGACGCTGTAGGCCCAGATCACAGCCCTGCCCTGGAGCCAGGTCGCCACCCGGGCCCGCACCCGCGACCGCGGCCACGGACGCCTCGAAACCCGGACCGTGAAAGCCACCGAGGTCCGCGCCGGCATCGACTTCCCGCACGCCGTCCAGGCCATCCAGATCACCCGCCGCCGGTCCGTGGGCGGCGGACCCACCACGACCGAGACCGTCCACGCGATCACCAGCCTGCCCACCCACCAGGCCAGCCCCGCCCTGCTCGCCGACCTCGCCCGCGACCACTGGTCAATCGAGAACCGACTGCACTGGGTCCGCGACGTCACCTACGACGAGGACCACCACCGCGCCCGCACCGGCAACGCACCCCAGGTCATGGCCAGCCTCCGCAACCTCGCGATCGCCATCCTGCGTCTGTCCGGCGCCACCAACATCGCCCAGGCACTACGCCACCACGCCCGCCGACCCGAACGGCCACTCACCACGATCATGAACTTGAGTTGCTAACCAGCAACTTTGCCGCTGCCCTGGAGTACACCCCGGGACCAGATTACGATCTTCAAAGCCGGCAGTCAGCGCTGCCGTATCTGGACTCGCGAACGCGTCCAGCCCGAATAACTACGGCGAGTGCGGTATCCGGCACGCCAACGTCCTCGACTTCATCGCCGGTTCTCAGCCCACGTGCGTGTACCGGAGCCCGAAGAGCGGGGTGGCGTTCTCATGGGTGCTGGAGCGGGAGATAGGCCACCTGGGCGTATCAGCCTGACTGCTCCAGAGTAGAATCTTCAGAATCAGAATGATCTCTAGAGTAAAAGGGCGACCAGTGAGCCACCTCGACGAGTTCGATCTGCCCGACCCGGCACTTTTCAGTCTCAGCCGAATGAGCGCCAATGAGGTTCTCTACGACGGCACTGCGATCGAGAAGGAGACGGGCTTGGAGTGCCGGCTGGTCGTGGAAGCGTGCTGGTCGCCGCGCCGCTTGATCCGCTGGCAGGCTGAGTTCGGTGCCGATTTACCATTTACCTTGATTTTCGGAGATGGCGAGTACGGTTTCACGCTTACTTCCGACGGCGCATATTCCGACATGCAGCTTGACGGCCTCAACGGATTTCCTGGTGGCGACCGTAAGCTTGGTGGTCGAGCAGGAATGGGACTCGTTGCTGGAAAGCCCGACCAGGCGGCGAATTATGTGAATCTGCGTTGGGTGAACCTTCATAATATGGGTGATGGATTGCCGCTCGATCCGCCCGATGGCATCGAGGGTCACCGTTGGCCTGGGCGTAGGCGGTGGATTTTGGACGGCTGGGAAATGATCGTTGATTCCCGGCCCGACCTTAAAGAGACTCTTGAGGATCTCCGCGAAAGCTATGGATATGCGGTCACTCATCTTGCCAGACTTCGGCGCTGCGATCGTACGCCTTTCACCTCGGCGCAAGTTGAGCCGATTCTCTTTGCATACCAACTTGCGGCGTCATTTGCGCTCAGCCGGTGGGCATCTCCGAGCCTCTCCTCAGGAGCGGACTCCTCTGGCATGGTTGTGTGGCGGGAATGGGGTGTACGTCGAGCGGATGCGTTCGACGGCGTGCCTCGGTGGTGGGGAAGGCATCTCGGACCGATCGAGGAAATCATTGACCGAGTGGGGCGCCGTGTCTTGCATCCAGAGTGGAGCATGGCAGCCAGGTTGATCATTCAGGGGTACTTGGCGTCAACTCACGGTGGATTTGTAGAGGAACGGATAACCGTCGGGTTTGCTGCGCTTGAACAGCTTGGCTGGCAGAGAAATGTTGTCGAAGATGGGTTCGACGAAAAGATGTATGACCGCAAGTTGAATGCAAGTAAGAGAATTCGCATGGCTCTAGATGAAGCGTCCATTCCCTGTGGCGTGCCAGTAAGCCTGCCGTCCCTGCGGGATTTGATTGGTTGTCAGAAGGATGATAAAAATGATCCCAAAGATGGGCCACGGGCACTCGCGCTTGTCCGTAACCGCCTGATGCATCCCAAGGATCCTAATACGCTTTACGGGCGAAAGGGTCTTGTAGCTGAGGCATGGTTGCTCCTTGAAAGCTACCTTCAGTTTCTCATACTGCACTGGGTGGGCTACAGCGGTATGGTGGAGGACTCATTGATGCTGCTTGATGGAGAAAATACCCTTCGGCGGGTTCCTTGGG
>NZ_JALKFX010000170.1 GCF_023243045.1 Frankia sp. AgB32 | reverse complement strand
CACGCCGACCCCGACAGCCCCGACGCCGACCTCATCCACCACACCGCCTGGACCCAACCCACCCTCTTCGCCCTACAGGTCGCCCTCTACCGCACGGTGACCTGGCACGGCATCACCCCCGACCACCTCATCGGCCACAGCCTCGGCGAAATCACCGCCGCCCACATCGCCGACGTCTTCACCCTCGACGACGCCGCCCGCCTCGTCACCACCCGCGCCGCACTCCTCGGCAGCCTGCCCCCCGGCGGCGGCATGCTCACCCTCCACACCAACGAGCAGACCACCCGCGACCTGCTCACCACCCTGTCCACCACCCACGACCTGTCCCAGGTCGACCTCGCAGCCCTCAACAGCCCCACCAACACCGTCCTCGCCGGACCCACCACCACCCTCACCACCATCGCCGCCCACGCCACCACCCAAGGCATCAAAACCCGCCACCTCACCGTCAGCCACGCCTTCCACAGCCCCCTGACCACCCCCATCCTCAACACCTTCCACACCACCGCCGCCACCCTCACCTACCAGCCACCCACCATCCCCCTCATCAGCAACCTCACCGGCCACCTCACCACCCCCGAAGACCTCACCAACCCCGACTACTGGACCCGCCACATCCGCCACACCGTCCACTACACCACCGGCATCACCACCCTCACC
>NZ_JALKFX010000169.1 GCF_023243045.1 Frankia sp. AgB32 | reverse complement strand
GTCCCCGAGGACAACCTGTTCCAGATTCGGTACAGGTTGTTCTTCAGATCCTTCTCGAAGTCCTCAACGGACCACCCATCCACCCCGGCGGCACCCTTGTTATCCCTGACGTTCTCGTACGCCTCCCACACCAGTCGCTTCGATATCTGAAACGGCTTACTTTCCGGATCTGACTTGCCCACTCGTGTCCTCCCAGAAGAGTACTCTGGTTGCTCGTCCTCCCGGAGAAATATCCTCCGGTTGCTCGTGTGCGCAAAACACAGATGAGCCGACCCCTTCGCTCCACTCCCATTACAGAAGCTTCATCACTACTACGAGTCGGTCCGCCAGCGCGCGTCGCATCGGTACTCAACGCCTCACGGTTCCCGCCGCTCGACGCACTCCCTCTCGAAACCACCGTCATTTCGCCCGGTGGATCCAGTATCGACGCACACCTTCTCACGTTCCGTACAGGAGCAGCAGACCAGAATCCCGCCGCCTGCATGCCGGACGCCACCTGGCCAATAAACGGGCACCCGCCAGACTCATCCCGGAGTCGCATTGACACCCCGGTTTCGACGCCGTCACCTAAATCTCGACATATCATCAGCGGTTCACTCACGTTCGGCTTTCTGGTCCCCATCTGACGGCTCTTACACCGCCTTTTCCTTGACGCTCACCACGACAGTCGTCAACTAACGCAGCTCAAGGTGATTTGA
>NZ_JALKFX010000168.1 GCF_023243045.1 Frankia sp. AgB32 | reverse complement strand
AACACCGTCCGCAGACTCTCGTGCCGAACCACCACATCCCGCAACGCCGCCCGCAACGCAACCCGATCAAGATCGCCCAGCAGGCGGATCGTCAGCGGAATGTGGTACAGCCCTCCGCCGTCCTCCAGGCGGTTCAGGAGCCACAGCCGCCGTTGCGCGAAGGACAGCGGCAGCGCTGCTGGCCGCTGTCCAGCCACCAGCGCGGGCCGTGTCCGCCCACCCGATGCCAACGCCCGCGCAAGTTCAGCCACCGTCGAACTCTCGAAGATCGACCGCACCTCCACGTCGACGTCGAGCACACGGCGAATCCTGCTCACCAGTCGCGTAGCCAGCAATGAATGACCGCCAAGGTCGAAGAAATCATCGCCTATGCCCACGGACGGGACATCCAGGATCTCAGCGAAAATCCCACAGAGGATATCCTCGCGCGGACTGTGGATGCTTCGGCCACGGCCGCCCGAAACCTGCGGCTTCGGCAAGGCGGAGCGATCGACCTTTCCATTATCCGTCACTGGAAGTTCGTCAAGCACCACTACCACCGACGGCACCATGTAGTCCGGCAGGCGCCCGCCCAGCAATTTCCGAAGATGCCTCCCCACCAGCGCGTCCCCGACCACATAGGCCGCCAGACGGTCGTTCCGCGCCACTACCACGGCCCGTTCCACCCCGGAACAGCCCAGCAGCGCCGACTCCACCTCACCTGGTTCGATTCGGAAGCCCCGCACCTTCACCTGATCATCGACACGGCCCACAAACTCCAACACCCCACCCG
>NZ_JALKFX010000167.1 GCF_023243045.1 Frankia sp. AgB32 | reverse complement strand
GTTCTGATGTAGAAGACGGAACGCTCGGCAGCGACCATGCTGTTGCGGAGATGAAGGTAGGCCCTTCGGTATCGGCATGCAGGTGTTGATATCAAACCGCCACGAGCTGCCATGGTGAATGAGCCATGGTGGTGAACGTCCGTGGAAAAGCCGCCGTGGGAGGCGGCAGGTGTGAGCCAAGAAGGCGAACGAGAGTGAACCATCGACGACGTGTCGTTACTCCAGGTGACATCAGAACCAGGGTCTTAATCCTATCCTGGGATAAGTCAGAGAGAAACCTGTCTACTGCTCTGGCGGTGTCCGGCATGAAGATGGCGCGAGCTTGGCTTGGGCTCTGCAACGGAACAGGAGAACTCCTCGACACGACATCGGCCCTGCAGATTGAAGCAAGGGTCGACCGGGAGAGCGGCAAGCGGCTAATCCGCGAGCCGCGGAGTACCGGGCGCGTGCCAGGAGGGCGGAACGTCCCGTAGTAGCGATGAAACGCCTGTAATGGGCGCGGAGCGAAGGGGACGTGCCGTCGCGTGTCGTCCAGCGATCAACCAGAAACGGGAGGAATTGCATGGGCGAGACAAGGCCAACAGGAAAGTCGTTCGACATCCCGAAGATGCTGATATGGGAAGCATATCTGAAGGTCAGTAGCAACAAGGGTGCGGCAGGGGTTGACGGGCAGTCGCTGGCAGAGTTCGAGCAGGATCTCCGGAACAACCTGTTCAAACTCTGGAACAGAATGTCGTCGGGGAGCTATTTCCCGGAGCCGGTGAAAGCCGTCTCCATCCCGAAGCCAGACGGTGGCACCCGGCTCCTCGGAGTGCCCACCATCGCCGACCGGATAGCACAGACGGCCGCGACCATGATCC
>NZ_JALKFX010000166.1 GCF_023243045.1 Frankia sp. AgB32 | reverse complement strand
GGGAGTGTAAGAACAACGGTGTAACTCCGATCATGGGAGTAGCACCTGATGACGATCACTACTGATGTGGCGGGCGCTGGTGTGATGTCTGTCGAGGAGCCTGCCGGCGGGCCGCCGGCGGCGGTGGATCCCGCGCTGGTCGCCCAGCTGGTGGGCCAGGCCCGTGCGCAGGGGTTGCAGCTTTCGGGTGAGGGCGGTCTGCTGCAACAACTGACGAAGATCGTCCTGGAGTCCGCGCTCGACGGCGAGCTGACCGAGCATCTCGGCTACGACCGGCATGATCCGGCCGGGGCGAACAGCGGGAACTCCCGTAACGGCAGCCGGTCGAAGACGGTGCTGACCGATGTGGGTCCGGTGGAGATCGAGGTGCCGCGGGACCGGGCCGGGTCGTTCGAGCCGGTCGTCGTCAAGAAGCGGCAGCGGCGCCTGTCCGGCGTGGAGGACATGGTGTTGTCGCTGTCCGCGAAGGGCCTGACGCACGGGGAGATCTCCGCGCATCTGGCCGAGGTCTACGGCGCGCAGGTCTCCAAGCAGACGATCTCCACGATCACCGATCGGGTGATGGACGGGATGGCCGAGTGGCAGAACCGGCCCCTCGACCCGGTCTACCCGGTGATCTTCCTGGACGCGATCAACGTGAAGATCCGGGACGGGAAGGTCGCGAACCGGCCGGTCTATGTCGCCCTGGCCGTCACCGTCGACGGTGCCCGCGACATTCTCGGCCTGTGGGCCGGGGACGGCGGGGAGGGCGCGAAGTTCTGGTTGCAGATCTGCACCGAACTACGCAACCGCGGGGTCGACGACGTACTCATGGCCGTCTGCGACGGGCTCAAGGGCCTACCCGACGCGGTCGGGCAGGTCTGGCCCCGCACCGTGGTCCAGACCTGCGTGATCC
>NZ_JALKFX010000165.1 GCF_023243045.1 Frankia sp. AgB32 | reverse complement strand
CGTCGTGCCGCGTGCGTTGATTACCGGGATTACCGGGCAGGACGGGTTGTATCTGGGTGAGTTGCTGGTTGCGAAGGGTTATGAGGTGTTCGGGTTGGTTCGGGGGCAGTCGAACCCGAAGGTGGCGGTGGTGGAGCGGGTGGTGCCGGGGGTGATGTTGTTGGAGGGGGATCTGACGGATCTTTCGTCGTTGATCGGTGCGGTGGAGATCTCGCAGCCGGACGAGGTGTACAACCTGGGGGCTATTTCGTTTGTGGGGTTGTCGTGGAAGCAGGCGGAGCTGACGGGGGAGACGACGGGGATGGGGGTGTTGCGACTGTTGGAGGCGTTGCGGATCGCGGGTGGTAATGACATGTCGCGGGTGCGGTTCTATCAGGCGTCGTCGTCGGAGATGTTCGGGAAGGTGCGGGAGACGCCGCAGCGGGAGACGACGCCGTTTCATCCGCGGTCGCCGTACGGGGTGGCGAAGACGTTCGGTCATTATTTGACGGTGAATTATCGTGAGTCGTACGGGGCGTTTGCGTGTTCGGGGTTGTTGTTCAATCACGAGTCGCCGCGTCGGGGGATCGAGTTCGTGACGCGGAAGATCACGCGGGCGGTGGCGCGGATTTCGCTGGGGTTGCAGGACTCGGTGACGTTGGGGAATTTGGAGTCGCGGCGGGACTGGGGTTTCGCGGGGGATTATGTGGAGGCGATGTGGCGGATGTTGCAGCAGGATTCGCCGGATGACTATGTGGTGGCGACGGGTGTGACGCACAGTATTCGGGAGTTGTTGGACGCGGCGTTCGGGCGGGTGGGGATTGCGGACTGGTCGGAGCTGGTGAAACAGGATCCGCGGTTCTTCCGGCCGGCGGAGGTGGATGTGCTGGTGGGGGACGCGTCGAAGGCGCGGGAGATGCTGGGCTGGGAACCGAAGGTCGGTTTCGAGGAACTGATCGCGATGATGGTCGACTCGGACCTCGTCCTGGAGTCCGA
>NZ_JALKFX010000164.1 GCF_023243045.1 Frankia sp. AgB32 | reverse complement strand
AGAACGTGTTTGAGATCGTGGGTTAGGTGATTCTCTGTAGTGGTCGTGGTCCTGGACGGCCGGCGGGAGCTGAGCGGTCGATGCGGCGGACCATGGTGGCGATCATGGTCCAGCGGATCAACGATTCCGCGTGGTCGGGGCGGCGTTCGTAGTCGCGGGCGTGTCGGCGGTGGGCGGTGATCCAGGACAGGGTGCGTTCGACGACCCACCTGCGAGGCAGCACCGAAAAGCCCTTCTGGCCTGCGGGTTTACGCACGACCTCGACGGTCAGGCGCAGGAGGCGGGCGGCCCAGCCGACGAACTGGCCGGCGAACCCGCCATCGGCGAACAGCAGCCGCAACCGCCGGCCGGCGAAGTAGCCGTCGAGCAGCACCTGGCGGCCACCGGCGGTGTCATGCGTGCTGGCCGGCACCACGAGCACGGCCAGGAGCAACCCGGTGGTGTCCACGACGACGAACCGCTTCCGACCGTTGATCTTCTTGCCGGCGTCGTAGCCACGAGAGGCGGCCGATACGGTGTCGGCGCCTTTCACCGACTGGGAGTCGATGATTCCCGCCGACGGCTCCCGGTTGCGGCCCTCGGTTACCCGGACCTGTTCTCGCAGCATGTCGTGGACCCGGACGGTGACCCCGGCATCATGCCAGCGGGCGAAGTAGTAGTAGACCGTCTGCCAGGGCGGATAGTCCGACGGCAACGCCCGCCACGCACACCCCGACCGCACCACGTACAGGATCGCGTCGACCAGGTCGCGGCGGTCGTGCTTCTCGCGGCGGCCCACCGGTGCCGCCGCCGGCAGCAACGGTTCGACTAACGCCCACTGGGAGTCCGACAGATCCGATGGATACCGATAACGGGCACCTCGCGCCATCCATCCACCGTCACCCGGCGGTCACACCCACCCGGTCATGATCCGCCGAGTGCACACCCATTGCACACCCCTGGCGATCACACAGTGTCATCAACCGGCATTCTCAAACACGTTCT
>NZ_JALKFX010000163.1 GCF_023243045.1 Frankia sp. AgB32 | reverse complement strand
TCGTGGCTGGTGGGTTGGTACGGCGTGGCGGCGTGGCCTCAGTGCCGCTGGGTGGTTTGGTCACGGTTCGTGGCTTCGATGGTGACCCCGGAGCAGGTGTCGGTCGGGGTGCTGGTGACGGCGGTGTCGCGGGACGCGGTGGACGAGGCGGTGGCGGCCTGTGGGGTCGGTGAGCGGCGCAGGGGCGGGAAGCTCCCGCCACATGTGACGGCCTATCTGACGTTGGGGATGTGTCTGTTCCCGGACGACGACTACGCCGAGGTCGCGGCGAAGGTCACCGGGTCGCTGGACCGGTTCGGCTGCTGGGACGCCGGGTGGGCCCCGCCGAGCGCGAGCGGGATCACCCAGGCCCGCAAGCGGCTGGGTCGGGCGGTGATGGCCGAGGTGTTCGAACGGGTCGCGGGCCAGGTCGCGACCCTGTCGACGCGGGGCGCGTGGCTGCGGGGGCGGCTGCTGCTCGCGATCGACGGGTTCGACGTCGACGTGCCTGACACCGAGGAGAACGCGGCCGAGTTCGGCTACGCCGGGGCGGGTGAGAAGCGCTCGGCGTTCCCGAAGCTGCGGGTCGTGGCTCTGGCGGAGTGCGGCACGCACGCGTTGCGGGCAGCCGAGGTCGGCGGCTGGGCGAGCGGGGAGCGGACCCTGGCGCGCGGGCTACCGATGCGGCTGCACCGCGACGAGGTGCTGACCGCCGACCGGGGGTTCTACTCGTTCGCCAACTGGTCGCTGGCCGCCGGTACCGGCGCGGACCTGATCTGGCGGGCCCCGACCGGGCTGAGGCTGCCGGTCGTGCAGGTCCTGGCCGACGGCACGTTTCTGACCGTGCTGATCAACCCGGAGATCACGGGCGGCCGGCGCCGCGAGCGGCTGCTCGCCGCCGCGAAGGCCGGCGGGGAACTCGACCCGGACGAGGCGCACCTGGCCCGGGTCGTCGAGTACGACATCCCCGACCGCGCCGGCAACGGCACCGGCGAACTGGTCGCCCTGCTCACGACGATCCTCGACCCGGCGCAGGCCCGCGCCGACG
>NZ_JALKFX010000162.1 GCF_023243045.1 Frankia sp. AgB32 | reverse complement strand
GCGCCCTTGAACACCTCCGCGATCGACCAGGCGGCTGAGGTGGCCGCACCGGTCGCCACGCCGGGCGCATACTTCGCCATGCCCTGCTGGTAGGCCTTGATGCCCGGGATCGAGCTGTCGTACCACGGTGCGTAACCGCTCACCGCGATCATTCCCTCGGTGTTCTTGTCCTTGAGCCAGTCGGCTGGCTGGATCGCCTGGGCCGGGGCGGCGACGCGGGCCTTCAGGCCCTGCGCGACGCAGGAGTCAAGCACCCGCAGAACGACGTCGGAGCCCGCGCCGATGAGCATCGACTGCACCCCGGCGTTCTTCATCTGCAGGCACGGCGCGGTGTAGTCGGCGGCGGAAGAGGAGATCTTGACCGCGGTCATGGTCTGTCCGGCGTTGGCGGCCGCCAGCTGGATGATCGGCAGGGACTGGGCGCAGCCCGCGGACTCCGCGCAGTAGGCGAAGCCAAAGCTCTTCGTGCCGACGCGGCTCGTCTCCTGGGTGACGGAGAAAACGCTGGCGAACGGGTTCAACCCGATGTTGAAGAAGGCCGGGTTCCGGTAGTCGGAGTTCCCGATGATGCCGATCGCCGGGACGTTCCTGGCCTTCAGATAGGCACTGAACGTGTAGGCGGGTGGGAGCCCTACCAGCGCGATGACGTGGTCCTGCTCGACCAGTTCACGTACGTTCCGCAGCCCGGTCGCCGGGTTTCCGGCGTCGTCCTTGACGATAAGGTCGATCTTGTGGCCGTTGATACCGCCGCTCGCGTTGACCGACTTCGCCCAGGCCTTGACCGCATCGCAGTAGGGGCCGGCGGACGAGGCGAGCGGGCCGCTGCATGTCAGGTCTGACCCCAGTTTCCAGGTCCCGCCCGCGCTCGGACCGTGGGAACCGCCGGAGCTCGACGAGCAACCGGCCGCCGCGGCGGCGATCGCCACCGCCGCCACACCGACAGCTAACTTGTAAAGGCGCATCTGGTTCGTCCTCTCGATAATCGCTCCTCGCGCGCCGGACCGAACGACGACGAAGGCACGGAGCTTCATTGTTTCGGGACGAC
>NZ_JALKFX010000161.1 GCF_023243045.1 Frankia sp. AgB32 | reverse complement strand
GCATCACATCGAGTAGTCGCGACCTACCGACCGACTCCTCTCCGTGTTCGTGACGCAACAATGCCGCTCGATTAGGTTGGAAGGATGCCCGTCGATTCCAACACGCCAACAGTCGATCCCAGGTCGATCAATTTTTGAACGCCGAGTCCGAGGATTTTCCTCAATGTCGATCAGTGGGTGGCGCAGGACTCGTGGCCCAATGCCAGCCGGCAGACCGGTGGAGTCCGGGTGTGGCGCGTCTTCGTCAGGTAGTGGAACTGCCGGCCGTGGAAAACGAGCGGTTGACCGACCGGATCTCGATCGGTGTTCTCGCCAGCGTTGTTCCTCGGGACCTCGTCGAGGAGATCCTGGTGGAGACGAAACGGCAGGAGAAACGCGTCCGGTTGCTGCCGGCCCGGGTCATGGTGTACTTCACGATGGCGATGTGCCTGTTCTTCGACGATGACTTAACTTCTACAGCCACGACCTGTGGCATCAGGCCCTCGACACCGGCGCGGACCTGCTCTGGCGAGTCAAGGCCAACCTGACACTCCCGGTCATCGCGGCCCTGCCTGACGGCTCCTACCGGTCCCTCCTCATCAACCCGAAAATCAGCGGGAAACGACGAACCCAGCTCATGTCCGACGCCCGCGCCGGCCAGACTCTTCCCGAGGAATCCGCCACACCGGTCCGGATCATCGAATACACCGTTCCCGACCGTACCGGCTCCGGCCACGGGGAACTGATCTGTCTGATCACCAACATCCTCGACCACACCGACATTCCCGCCGTGGAACTCGCCACCGCCTACCATGAGCGCTGGGAAATCGAGAACACCTTCGACGAAGTGAAAACCCACGCGCGAGGCGAGGCCCGTGTCCTACGCTCGAAACTCCCCGACCTCGTCGAACAAGAAATCTGGGCACTCCTCCTCAGCCACTACGCCATCCGAAGTCTCATACGCGAAGCCGCCGACGAAGCCGACGTCGACCCCGACAGAATCTCCTTCATGCGATCACTACGCGTCATCCGCCGCCAGGTCACCGACCAGGCGGATTTTCCCCCCTGAACACCACGCACACGCCCACCAGGAAACCCTCACATCCGACGCGGCCGCCACAACGCCTACCGTGTCCATTCAGGGGTGGGCGGCTGTAGCCCGCTGACCTTGGGGTTTGTGTTGAGGGGACACGTCGTGGGTGTTGC
>NZ_JALKFX010000001.1:119502-223506 GCF_023243045.1 Frankia sp. AgB32 | reverse complement strand
GGCCGGCACCACGGCGGGTCCCGCCGGGACGAACCCGGGCGCGGGCGCGGGGGCGGGCAGCGGCGCCGGCGGCCGGGCCGTGCCGGGCCAGGCGGGCGGCGCCGGCGGGACGTCGACCTCCGGCGGGGCGAGCGGCGCTGAGGACCCGGCCGCGGGGACCGCCGCGGCGACCGGTGGCCAGCGCGCCAGCGGCCCGTCCACGCTTGTCTGGATCATCGGACTCGGGGTCGCCGTCTGGTTCGGCGGACTGCTCGGGGTCGGCGCGCACCTGCTGGCCGCCCGGCCCCGCCGACGCCGCCCGCGGTCCGCCAGGGCGGATCGCGCGGTGGCCCCGTACCCCTCCCCGCCCCTCGTCCGGACCGACCGGGTGCCCGCGGCGACGGGAGGAGACCCGGGCCACTCCTAACATGGCCACATGACACACGCGCTCCTGGACGAGCTGTCCTGGCGTGGACTGATCCACGACAGTACCGATCCCACCGAGCTACGGGACCATCTCGGCAGCGGCGCGCGGCGCTGCTACATCGGCTTCGACCCGACCGCACCGTCGCTGACCATCGGCAACCTGCTGCCGATCACACTGCTGATCCGCGCCGCGCGGGCCGGTGTCGGGGCGGTGGCCCTGTTCGGCGGCGGCACCGGGCTGATCGGCGACCCGTCCGGCAAGTCGGTCGAGCGCAGCCTGCTGACCGCGGAGGACGTGCGGGCGAACGTCGCCCACCACCGCGAGATCTTCGAGACCATCGCCGGCCGGGCGCTCGAGGCCGACCAGGTGCCGACCTTCGTCGACAACGCCGACTGGCTCGGCGGGCTCGGCATGATCGAGTTTCTGCGGGACGTCGGCAAGCACTTCCCCGTCGCGGAGATGACCCGACGCGATTCGGTGCGCCGCCGCCTCGACGACCCCGACGTCGGCCTGACCTACACCGAGTTCAGCTACTCGCTGCTCCAGGCGTACGACTACCGCCGGCTGCGCGAGGACCACGGCGTGACGCTCCAGATGGGCGCGTCCGACCAGTGGGGCAACATCGTCGCCGGAATCGACTACGTGCGCCGCGTGCTGCGCACCCAGGTCCACGGGCTGACCTGCCCGCTGCTGCTGCGTTCCGACGGCACGAAGTTCGGCAAGTCGGAGAAGGGCGCGGTGTGGCTGACCGCCGACCGGACCTCGCCGTACACGCTGTACCAGTTCCTGATCAACCTGTCGGACGACGACGCGCGCCGGTTCGCGCTGTTCTTCTCGCTGACCGACCGTGAGCCGCTGGAGCGGCTGTTCGCCGAGCACGCCGAGGCGCCGGGGCGGCGGGCGTTGCAGCGTCACCTCGCCCGGGAGATCACCGCGCTGGTGCACGGGCAGCCCGCCGTCGACGCCGCCGAGGCCGCGTCCGCGGCGCTGTTCAGCGGGGACGTGAAGGCGATCGGCCCGGACCTGCTCTCCGACGTGTTCGCCGACGTGCCGACGATCACCGAGCCGCTCGATCGACTGGCCAAGGACGGCGGGTGGCTCGTGGAGCAGCTGCTGATCGCCACGGACCTGGCCTCCAGCCTCCGGGACGCCCGCGAGCACCTCCGCACCGGCGCCGTGCTGGTCAACGGGGACAAGGCGGCGGACCGCAGTGCCGTGACCGAGAAGGATCTGCTGCACGGCTCGGTCATCCTGGTCCGCCGCGGGAAGCGCAACTGGCGGGTCGTCCGGTTCGTCTGAGCGTCCCCGGCCGACCACCGGTACCCGCCGCCGCGTCGTGGGCGGCGGGCCGCCGGGACTCAGGGCGCGGGCGGCCCGGCGAGCAGCCCCTTGATGTAGGCGGCGTGCTCGTCGGCGGTGGCCTTCTGGCCGCGGGCGCGGGAGAGCACCGTGCGCCCGGCGTAGCCGGCGACGAGCATCGAGCGCATCACGTTCACCCGCGACGGGGCGTTGTGCTTGCGCAGGTAGCGCACCATCGACGCGCCGCGCATCTGGAGCATCCAGGTCTTTCCGGCGCCGCTGCCGCCGGCGCCGTGCGGCACCAGCAGGTCGGTGTGCAGCTTCTGGCGCAGGCCGGCCTCGCGGATCGCCCGACCGAACGCCATGTCCTCGTTGTAGACGTAGAACGTCTCGTCGAAGGCGCCGAGCTCCAGGAACGTCGAGCGGCGCACGGCCATGCACGCCCCGGTCAGCCACTCGGGGTTCATCGGCCGGCCGGGGGTCGGCCGGGCGAACAGCGCCGAGGTCGGCGCGACCTTGTGCGCGCCGAGGACGTGCAGCAGGACCCGGCGCGGCGTCGGCTCCCACCCGCCGTTGCCGAGCTCGGGCTTGCCGTCGTGGCCCTTCATCGTTGCCGCGCTGGTCACCAGCTCCGGGTCGGCGACGAGGTCGTCGACGAGGATGTCGATGACGTCGACGGTGGGCCGGCTGTCCGGGTTGCCGAGAACGACGATGTCGTAACGGGACGAGCGGATGCCCATGTTCGCGGCCTTCGCGAAGCCCTTGCCGCCGCCGGAGTCGAGGTAGCGGCTGTTCGGCCGGTCGGCGAGCAGCTCCTCGACGCCGTCGACGCCCTTGGCGTTGTCGACGACGACCACCGGCATGTCGGCGGGCAGCGTGGCGAACAGCCCTTCGAGCTGGTCCCGACTGTGATAGCTGACCAGCACGAGCTCGTACTGCCAGGTGGTTCGCTTGGATCCCTCGACCGGCACGGCGGCACGCTCCTCACTGCGTGGACTCCACGCGGACTCCTCCGGTACCGCCGTGCGGCCGGGCAGCCCACGGCGGCGAATCTCCTGGGCCGGGGCGGCCCGCGGCGGCGTCGCCCCGGCGGCCGGCTCAGCCGCCGGCAGAGGTCAGCGCGTCGGACGGCGACGGGGACGGCCCCGACCCGTTGACGCCCGTGGCCGGCGTGACCGCCTGCCGCTCGGGCTTCGCCCAGACAGCCGGCCGGTCCCCGGAAAGGAAGCGGCGCACGCCGCCGAGCGCGACGGCCTGCAGGAAGAAGACCTGGGCGACGAGCCGCGTCGGCCCGGGCGGGGTGCGCCCGGTCAGCAGCGCGGCGGTGCTCGCCGCGCCGACGGCGTTGCCGGCCAGGAAGATCCGGGCGGCCCAGCTGTCCCGCGCGGCCGGCACGGCGATCCCGACCAGCACGACGTGGGCGATCGGGCCGAACGAGGAGCGGACCAGCCGGTGCCCCCACAGCTGCGGGGTGACCGGCAGCGCGCCGGGCACCAGCGCGGCGCGGCGCCGCCAGAGCATGTCGAGGTTGCCGGCGACGATCCTGGTCCGCCGCTCCCACTCGCCGGTGTAGTCGGGGGCGGCCTGCTCGATGGAGTACGCCTCGGGCTCGTACACGACCCGCAGGCCGCCTTCGAGGACGTCGAGGGCCAGCCAGGCGTCGTCGACGGCGGTGTCGCCGGGCAGCGGGCGGAACGCCTGGCGGCGGAACATCAGCATTTCGCCGACGACGCCGATGGTGGCTCCGGTCGCGGACTCGCAGCGCTTGAGCCAGGACTCGAACTTCCAGTAGAAGCCCTGGGCACCGTCGGGGTCGTCGACCTGCTTCTCGCCCGCGACCGCGCCGACCGTCTCGTCGGTGAAGTGGCGGGCGGCGGCCCGCAGCGCCCCCGGGGCGAGGACCGCGTTGGCATCGGTGAGCACGACGATGTCGTGGGTGGCCGCGGCGACGCCGCGGTTGACCGCACGCGCCTTGCCGAGCCGCTCACCGGAGGACAGCACGCGCACGCCGGGCCGGCGGGAGGCCTCAGCCGTGTCCGTGTCATCCGCGACGACGATGATCTCCATCGGCCCCGGGTAGTCGGTGCCGGCGAGTTCGTCGAGCTTTGTCCCAATAACAGCAGATTCGCGATACGCGGAGACGACAACGCTCAGGGCCGGCCAGTTATCGGGGTCGGCCGGCGCCCGCGATTCCAGACCGCGGCTGCGCAGCCCGATGTAAACCGGGTACAGAACGTGACCGTAAACGGCCGCTGCGCCAAGGGCCGCCACGGCGGCTCCTCGGCCGATGGTCCGGACACCTGTCATGACCCCAACGGTAGCGTTCACATCGGCGGTCGGCGCCAACGGCTCCGCCCGTACCGCAGCGCGTCCCCGCCACCGTGACGCCGTGCCACCGGTCCAGTGCCCGAGCGGTCCCCGGCCGCCCCTCCCTCGCGGGCAGCCGGCAGATGACGGTTACAGTTGGACCGGTGAGCGACTCCACGCGCTGGATCGTCGTTGTCGAGGAACCCTTTCTCCCCGCGGACGCCGGCGGTCGGGTGGAGACATTCAGTTTCCTCACCGCGGCCTCCGCGGCCGGAATACGGATGCAGGTTCTCGTGCCCGCCCGCGAGGAACTCGACATCGCCTCGTACGAGGAGGCGATTCCTGGTTCGGCCGTCATCCGGCTGCGCCGCGACGACAGCCCGCGCGCCCATCTGACGACCAAGCCGTTCATGCACGCGTCCCGCCCGGTCGCCCCGCTGCGCCGGGCGCTGGAGGCGACGCCGCCGCGCGCCGACGCCGTGATCAGCTACAGCTGCCGGTCCTCCCACCTCGGCGAGGAGATCGCCCGCATCTGGAAGCTGCCGCACCTCGTGCGGGCGCACAACGTCGACTCGGAGTTCTTCCGGGTACTGGCCCGCAGCAGCTCCGGGCCGAAGGCCGTCGCCTACGAGATGGAGTACCACAAGCTGCGGCTGGCGGAGCTCGCGCTGCACCACTCCCCGCTGGTCACCTGCATCGCCGACATCTCGCTGGAAGATCACGAGTGGCGCCGCACCCGCGCCAGCGTGCCGACCTTCCACCTGCCCCCGTTCCTGCCCGTCGGCGCGTTGCGGGCGGGCACCGGCACCGGCGCAGCGGGTTCCGCTGCCGACCCGGGCGCGGCCGGCGGCGCGGGCGCCGGCGAGCAGCGGCTGGTGTTCGTCGGCTCGCTGGACACGCCGACCAATATCGAGGCGCTGCGCTGGTTCCTCGGCGGCTGCTGGCCGACGATCCGGGTCCGCCACCCCCACGCGATCTTCCAGGTGGTGGGGCGCCGTCCCGAGGACGGTCTGGCCGCCTGGCTGGGCGGCTTCGATGGCGTCGAGCTGCACACCGACGTCCCGAGCGTCGCCGGCTACCTCACCGCGGCAAGCCTGTCGGTGAACCCGATGCGCTCCGGCTCCGGCGTCAACATCAAGGCGATCGAGGCGATGGCAACCGGAACACCGGTGGTGAGCACCGAGACCGGCAGCCGTGGCCTGGGCTGGACCGCCGGGACGCACCTGCTGGTCGCCGACGAGCCGGGCGAGTTCGCCGCCGCGGCCTGCGCACTGCTCGCCGACCCTGGCCGGGCTGCCGCGATCGGCGCCGCCGGCCGCGCGTACGTGCTGCGCGAACTCGACCACGGCTCGCTCATCCGGCAGATCCAGGACCACCTCGGCGGCTGACCAGGCGGCATCTCGCCGATTCCGAATCGCGGCCGGGAGCTGCTCAGAGCAGCGCGTGGAAGCGGTTCTGGGTGGGTTCGAGGCCATCCTTGATGAGCATCTCCACCGCGTCGGCGGCGTTCTCCACCAGCAGCGGCAGCTCGCGGCGCTCGGTCGTCCCGAAATCACGCAACACGAAGTCGGCCGGGTCCATCCGACCGGGCGGACGGCCGATGCCGATCCGAACCCGCAGGTAGTCGCGGGTACCCAGAGTCGAGGAGATCGAGCGCAGGCCGTTGTGGCCGTTGTCCCCACCGCCGCGCTTGAGACGCACGGCGCCGAACGGGATGTCCAGCTCGTCATGCAGGACGATGATCCGAGCTGGATCGACCTTGTAGAACGTCCGGGCCGCACCGACCGGGCCGCCGGACAGATTCATGAACGACAGTGGTCGGGCCAGCACCGCCCGGACGCCGACGAGGCGGACCTCGGCGACGTCCGCACGGGACCGGTGCGACTTCAACCGTGAACCGGTTCGCTCGGCCAGCAGGTCGAGAACCATGAAGCCGGCGTTGTGCCGGTTACCGGCATAGCCCGGACCGGGGTTGCCCAGTCCGACGACGAGCCAGGGCCCGTCGTCGGTCGGGATGTTCGTCATCGCCAGCGCATCCACTAGTCAGGGCGAGATGGCCTTGGTCACGTGGTGCCGGCCGACTGACGTCGGCCGGGAGAACCCGTCCGCGTGGGCTAGGCGGACGCGCCTGCCGCAGCGGCCTCCTCGGACCCCTCGGCCGACGTCTCGCCGAGGTCGGACTCGACCTGCGCCGTGGTCCGCTTGGCAAGGCACTGCACGATGACGGTGTCGGGGTCGGCGTCGAGCTCCGAGCCCTCCGGCAGCGCCACCTGACGCGCCAGAATGGCCGTGCCCGGCTCCAGACCGGTGATGTCGACCTCGATCGGCCCAGGCAGAAGCGTCGCGTCGGCCTTGACCGCGATCGTGGCCGCCTGCTGGTCGACCAGCGTGTCGGGATGGGGCTCACCGATCACATTGATCTGGATGTCCGCGACGACCTTCTCGCCTCGGTTGACCAGTACCAGGTCGATGTGTTCGAAACTGCCCTTGATGGGGTGGCGCTGGACGTCCTTCGCGAGCGCGAGCTCGGTGCCGTCGGCCAGTTCGAGCGTCAGCAGGACGTTCGTTCCGGCGTTGGTCTTGAAGGCGTGCAGCAGGTCGTGCGCGGGAAGCGCGATGTGCCGCGGCGGCTTGCCGTGACCGTAGAGAACGGCCGGGACCTTGCCGGCACGGCGAGTGCGACGAGCACCGCCTTTGCCGAACTCGGTGCGCGGCTCCGCGGCGATGCGGACCTCGGACATGGCGACGCTCAGTCCTTCCAGACGTGGGATTCCGTCGCCGGAGGGCGGACGAACCACCGCGGCGCGGTCCTTCACAGTACCGGACTCCGCGCAACGAAGGCGCACCCCCCCCGATCTGTCAAGACCCGAGCCGTCCCGAGGCCCGCTACGGAGGGCGGTTTCGGCCGGGTTGGTCGCCGGCGCGGACACCCGGACACCGCCGGCCGCGCCGGGCGGTCCTCGCAACCACCTGAGCTCGCAGGTCTGGGCGGCCAACCGCCGCCGCGGTCAGGCCCTGCGCCCGCCTGCCCGCCGCGCGGGCACCGCCAGCACATCGGTGCCACGCGGGACCCGGCCTGGCGAGTTCTCCGGCGGACCCTCGACACCCGCGGACCTGCCTCGCCCGGCGGGCGGGGCGAATTCCAGCGCGGCCCGCCCGGCAGGTCCGGCGCCGCCCCGCCCGCGACCGCGGCCGGCAACCAGCAGCCCCGGAGCAGCCATGATGGCCCGATCGCCCTGGTCAGTGGCCCGATCGCCCCGGGCCGGAGTCGGGACTCACGGCCCGCCCAGGACGCCCCACCGCCGGGTGGGGCGGCCCTGGCGCGGATCGGCCCGGCGGCCACCGGAGGTTGCATCCGCCCAGCCGGACCACCCGGCGCGATCGACGACCGTTCGCACCCCACCGGACCGAGCTGGCGGGATCGCGAACATCGACGGGGTGTCCTGCACCGGGACGCACGCGGACGCCGTGCGCCGCAGCTTCTACCGCCGGTTCCGGCGTCGGTCACCACCCACGTACCGGGTGATGTCCAGATCACCGTCGACGATCTTGCCGGCGACCAGCCCGATCGCCCCAAAGGCCAGGACGACCAGAAACTCGCCGAACCCGCCGAAAGCCAGGGCGAGCCCGGCGATCAGCCCACTGATGAGGCCAGGCCCTGTTGCTCGCATGCCGCCGTGTCCTTCCAGTCCAGGGACAGTCCGCCCGCCGGGGCAGTGCGGCCGCCGCTCCCCCGGCTGGCCGCCGAGGAATCCTGGCCGATCGTGACATCTCAACAGCAGAAAGTTGTTAACGTGCCGCGGATGTCGGAGCCGACCACCTCCAGGACCACGCCTGGACCAGCGGGCACTCCCACCCACCCGCGCTCACGGGCCTGACGCAGCCGGGCGGCGCGGCGCTCTTCAGGTGCTGCGGATGACCGCACCATCGCCCGATCGGACCCGTTGCGCCCCACCGGGGGTGATGACCCGGTCGGAGGATCCCCGCCGGCGTCGCCCCGGCACGCGCCGTCCGATTTCGCCGGTACGGCCGCCGGTTCCCCGAGGTACCTCGCGGGCGGACGGTCATCTGCGCCGCGAGCGCGGATAGGTTGGATCCGGTCGATCGCACCGCCCGCCCGGGCCAGGCCGCCCGCGCACGAGCACGCCCACCCAGCCGGAGAGTGAGACCACTCCGCCCGGCGGGGGCCGGGCATGACCCGTGCGCGCCAGTCAGGTCCACGCGGGCGGGCCCAGTCACCCGTCGAGCCCATGCGTACAGGTGAGCCTGTGTGAGCCCGAGCGAAGGAGCCTCCGCTGCCTCGATCCCATCCGGGTCCGCGCCACGCCGCGGGAACCGGACCCGCCGCTGTCACCGTCCGGGCTCCGGCCAAGGTCAACCTGCATCTCGGCGTCGGCCCGCTACGGCCTGACGGCTACCACGACGTGATCACGGTGCTGCAGGCCGTCTCGCTGTTCGACGACCTCACCGCCACCTCGCTCCCGCCGGCCAACGGAACCGTCGTCGACCTCGACGGCCCGGCGACCCCGGCCACCCCGGCCGATGACGCCATTGCCACCAACCCGGACGGTTCCGGGCTGGTCGTCACCGTCGACGTGTCCGGCGAGGGCGCCGACTCGTCCCGCGGGCCGGCGACGACCACCCCCGACGTCTCCATCGTCCCGACCGGCATGGACAACATCGCGGTCCGGGCCGCGCATCTGGTCGCGGAGGCCGCGGGAATCACCTCCGAGCGGGTCCATCTCGCGCTGACCAAGGGCATTCCGGTCGCGGCGGGAATGGCCGGCGGCAGCGCGGACGCGGCGGCCGCCCTGGTCGCCTGTGACGCCCTGTGGCAGGCCGGCCTGGACCGCGCCACCCTCGCCGGACTGGCCGCCCGGCTCGGCAGCGACGTCCCGTTCCCGCTGGCCGGCGGCACCGCCCTCGGCACCGGCCGGGGCGAGCAGCTCACCGACGTCCTGGCCACCGGCGAGTACCACTGGGTGTTCGCGCTGGCGGACGGCGGCCTGTCGACGCCCGCGGTCTACGCGGAGTTCGACAAGCTCTCAGAAGGGCGGCTGCGTACCGGGCCGACCCCGGCGGACGACGTTCTCGCGGCGCTGCGCACCGGTGATCCGGTGCAGCTTGGCGCCGCGCTCGTCAATGACCTTCAGCCTGCGGCACTGCGACTGCGGCCGGCGCTGCGGCGGGTCCTGGAGACCGGCCGCGAGCTCGGCGCCGTCGGCGCGATCGTCAGCGGATCCGGCCCGACCTGCGCGTTTCTCGCGGCCGGTGCCGGCGCGAGTGTCGAACTGGCCGCGAGCCTGGCCGGCATGGGGGTGGCCCGGGCGGTGCGCCGCGCGTCGGGACCGGCGGCCGGGGCCCGCGTCGTGGAGGGCCTGGACGGAGCGGGCGGCACTACTTGACGTCCTCCCCCGCGTGAACGCGGGGGATTCCAACTCCTACACATCCATCGGAAGGGGAGGTGTGGAATGTTGAGGTTCGCGGTTCACGGGCACCGGCAACCCGGTGCCTCCCCGCGCGGTCACGGCCCGTCCGGCCGCGATGTTCGTTGCCGCGTTCACGTCAGCGTTGGCCGTGTGGCCGCAGGCTGCGCACCGGAAAACCGCTTGGCTCTCGCGGTTCCCGGGCGCCGTATGCCCACAGGCCGAGCAACGCTGACTGGTAGATGCGGCCGGGATCTTCTCGACCCGGCCGGGGGCTTTCTGTTCCAGGCGTTGAACGAGGAGTCCCCAGCCGTTACCGAGGATGCCCCGGTTCAACCCGTCTTTCTGTCGGACGTTCCGGCCCGGCTGGTCGACCGTGCCCCGCGCGGAGCGGGTCATGCTCGTTATCCGCAGGTCCTCGACGCGGATCAGGTCGTACCGTCGGGCGAGGCTGGCGCTGGTCTTCTCGACCCAGTCTTTCCGCCGGCCGACTTCGCGGGCTTTCACCCGGGCGATCTGTACCTCAAGCCGTGCCCGCCGGTTGCTGCCGCGCTTTGCTCGGGCAAGACGGCGTTGCAGGCGGACCAGCCGTGCGGCCTCGGCAGGCCGCAGCCCGGGGCAGGCCAGCAGCTCCCCGGTCGACAGCGCCGCGGACACGGCCACGCCCCGGTCCACACCGACGACCGCACCGCTGCCCGGCGCCGGAATCGGCTCGGGCACGGCGGCGAACGCCACCTGCCAGCGCCCAGCACGGTCCCGGGTGATCCGGTAGGACTTCGCGTCGGGCACCGCGCGGGAGCGATGGAACCGCACCCAGCCGACTTTTGGAATGCGGACCTCGGACCAGCGGCGGTTGATCCGCCGCACCTCCGAGGGTTTCACTGCGACGATCCGGAACCCCTCACCCCGGCCGCGTATCCGGAACCTGGGCTTCCGATGAGAACCCCGAAAGAAGTTGGCCATGGCAGTGGAGAAATCCCGCAGCGCCTGCTTCGGCCATGACCACCGCCTGATCGGCGGTCGGATAAAGCCGGTACCGGGACATGATCCGATTCTATCGGAAGGAAGGACTCCCCCGATGAGTTCCAGCGTGCGACGCCGTATCCTCCCCGGCCTGAAGGTCGGGGCATCCACGGCGCAAACCCGGTGAGCGGCGTCCTGGCGACCCTGGAGAACGTCAACGCCGCCTTCGGTATCCGCACGCTGCTGGACCGGGTGAGCCTGGGAATCGGCACCGGAGAGAAGATCGGCGTCGTCGGGCGCAACGGCGCCGGCAAGTCGACCCTGCTGCGGATCATCGCCGGCGAGGCCGAGCCGGACGCCGGCCGGGTGGTCCACGGGAGTTCCGTTCGGGTGGGGACACTGGCCCAGGCGGACGACCTGCCACCCGATCAGACGGTGCGCGACATCGTCCTCGGCGCCGCCGCGGAGCACGAGTGGGCGGCGGACCCCCGCCGTCGGGGGGTGCTCGCCGGCCTCGGCCTGCTCGATCGCCTCGACGACGTGGTCGGCCCGATGTCGGGTGGCGAACGACGCCGCGTGGCCCTGGCCCGGCTCCTGGTCCAGGACCTCGACCTGATCATCCTCGACGAGCCGACGAACCATCTCGACGTCGAGGGGGTCGCCTGGCTGGCCGAGCATCTGCGGGGCTGGCGGGGCGGCCTGCTGGTCGCCACGCACGACCGCTGGTTCCTCGACGAGGTCTGCCTCCGCGTGTGGGAGGTCGTCGACGGACGGGTCGACGCCTACGAGGGGGGCTATTCGGCCTACGTCCTGGCCCGGGCCGAACGGACCAGGCGCGAGGACGCCACCGAGGCCCGGCGCCAGAACCTGATGCGCAAGGAACTCGCCTGGCTACGCCGTGGACCGCCCGCGCGGACCAGTAAGCCGCGGTTCCGGATCGACGCGGCCAACGCCCTGATCGCCGACGAGCCACCGCCGCGCGACGCGATGGCACTGCGCAGCTTCGCCTCCTCCCGGCTGGGCAAGGACGTCTACGACGCCGAGAACCTCACCGTCCGAATGGGCGAGCGCACCCTGTTCGACGGCATCACCTGGCTGATCGGCCCGGGTGACCGGGTCGGGCTCGTCGGGGTCAACGGCGCGGGCAAGACGACGCTGCTGCGGGCGTTGCTCGGCGATGTCAGCCCGACCAGCGGCCGGGTGCGGACCGGGGCGAGCGTCCGCCCGGCACTGCTGTCCCAGGAGGTCGCCGAGCTGCCGCCGAACCTGCGCGCGCTCGAGGCGGTCGAGCAGGTCGGCCGGGTGCTGGAGGTCGAGCGGGGCCGGGAGAAGTCCGCTGGTCAGCTGCTCGAACAGTTCGGGTTGCCCTCGTCGCGGCAGTGGACCCGGGTCGGGGAGCTGTCCGGTGGCGAGCGGCGCCGGTTGCAGCTGCTGCGCCTGCTGATGGCCCGCCCGAACGTGCTACTGCTCGACGAGCCGACGAACGACCTCGACACCGACACCCTCGCCGCGCTGGAGGACCTGCTCGACACCTGGCCCGGCACCCTGATCGTGGTCAGCCACGACCGCTACTTCCTCGAGCGGACCTGCGACGTCACGATGGCCCTGCTCGGCGACGGACACCTGCGGATGCTCCCCGGCGGCATCGAGGAGTACCTGCGCCGACGGGCCGAGGCGATCAGCGCCCAGGCCGACCCCTCCCCCGCGCGGGCCACCGCCACCGCCCGCTCGGACGTCCTGGCAACCAGCGTGCCGCCGGTTGCCGGGACGTCCGATGGCTCGGGCCGGTCCAGTGCCACCACTACCCGAGCGGGCGACGGCGGCGGTGACGCCCGCCCGGCGCTCTCCGGCAGCGAAATGCGGGTGGCCCGCAAGGAGCTGACCCGCCTGGAGCGTGCGCTGGAGCGGCTGACCCGCCGCGAACAGGAACTGCACCACGCCCTCGCCGAAGCGGCCACCGACCACGAGCGGCTGCTCGCACTGGACGCCGAACTACGCGCGGTCGTCGCCGACAAGGACAGCACCGAGGAGGCCTGGCTCACCCTCGCTGCCGACGTCGAGGGTTAGGCCCCAACGACACTCCGCACGCCACAGCGCGCTGCTCAACACACGGCGATGCAGAGCAGAGCGCCATGCCTTCGGACACTCGGCACGGCGTCGCGTCGCGGAGGACGCCGGGCCCCATCCGTCACGTCCCCCGTTTTCAGGCGCGGCGCCGGGGCAGGCGACTGCTCTGCCGAGACACCCGGATCGGGGCGGAGTCGGCGGGTGATTGCAGGCCGCGGGCGAGGCCGCCCGGCGGAAGGTAACCGGAAAGGTCTCCCGCCTGCGGGATCACGCAGAGCGGCCGATGATTATCGGAAAAGACTCGTTCCCCTGGCAGGAATTCTCTTCCTCGCCTTCCGATCGTTTGCTCTCCCGCTCCATGGCTCGGAACCGTTCCCAGCGGCCGGGCGAGGCAATCGGCCCATGTCACCGACGGTTAGCGAGTGGAGGGAGTCCCCGAAGAGAAGCAGCCTTCCTGTCTCTTCTGTAGGGTTCCGCGTCCATTTTGTCCCTACAGAGGAGACAGGAACGCTCGCTCTCCCGCAGTCGGTCCGGATCCGTGACGGCGTCGGTCTCGGACCGTAGCCGTGCGGCGTACGGGGCTGATCCGCCGGCCGGTCAGGCGGCGGGCGCCTACGCCGCGGATGCGATCGGTGGGGTCAGGCCGCCGAGGCGGGTTCGGCTTCGACGCGCTTGGCGGCCAGGCGGGCCGGGTCGGGCCAGCGGACGTCCCGCACCAGGCGCAGGACCTCCATCATCTTGATCAGGTAGAAGCTGGTGTCGATCTGCCAGGGACGGACACCGTGCCGCGCCGAGGTGGGTTCGGCGTGGTGGAGGTTGTGCCAGGACTCGCCCATCGACAGCAGCGCCAGCGGCCACACGTTGGTCGACTGGTCCCGACTGCGGTAGGGCCGGGAGCCCAGCACGTGGCAGATGCTGTTCACCGACCACGTCACGTGGTGCAGCAGCGCGACCCGGACCAGGCCGGCCCAGAAGAACGCCTGCAGGGCCGCCTCGAACGAACCGCCCCACAGGCCGCCGATGACGGTCGGAGCGGCCAGGCTGACGAAGGCGCAGAGCGCGAACGAGCGGCTGACCCGGACGATGTCCCGGTCGTCGAGCAGGTCGGGGGCGTACCGGCGCTGGTCGGTCTGCTCGACGTCGAACAGCCAGCCGATGTGCGCGTGGTAGAGGCCCTTCGTCATCGACCAGGCGCCGGGGCCGTAGCGCCACGGGGAGTGCGGGTCGCCCTCGGCGTCGCTGAAGGCGTGGTGGCGGCGATGGTCGGCCACCCAGCGGATCACCGGGCCCTCGATCGCCATGTTGCCGGCCACGGCGAGCGCGATCCGCATCGGCCGTGAGGTCCGGAAGCCGCGGTGGGTGAAGTACCGGTGGAAGCCGACCGTCACCCCGTGGCCACTGATCCCGTAGAAGATCACGGCGAGGATCACGTCCCGCCAGGCGATCCAGCGGCCCCACAACGCCGGGATCGCGGCGGCCAGGGCCACCAGCGGGATCGCGATGACCGCCACGAGGATGACCTGCTCGGCTCGGGCCTTCGCCATCGAGCGCGGCTTGGTCGCGTTACCGCGGCGGTTCGCGGGGTCGGCTCGGCGGGCTGGCTGCCCACCGGTGGATCCACGGTCGTCATCCGGCGCCCGATTGTCGCCCGGGGTCACCGTGTCGGTAGCGGTCATCGCCTCGTCCCGTCCATCGCGGCAGGTCCACTGCGCCGGCACTCCCTCGTCACGGTAGCCGGCGGATGTGACAACAGTCCCCGTTGTCGGCGTCCACCACGCAAACGGTCAGCCGCGCCGACGCGCAGGCCACGACCTGTACCTGGGCCATGAGGGGGCCGCCAGCCCGATCAGCGAGAACCAGAGACCAACGGAAAGTAATCATGATGACACCGATCGGCGCGCGCAGCGCGCGGCGTACCACATCGGATCACGAAGCGCACATCCGCGAGCCGGTGGCACCCGGTCGGGTTTATCTTCCGCCGGCCCCCACGATGGTAGAGTTGCCATGTTTTCCCCGCGGTCCGCCGTAGTGTAATCGGCAGCACAGGAGATTTTGGTTCTCTTAGTCCACGTTCGAGTCGTGGCGGCGGAGCAATACCGGAGCACTACCAGTAATACCATCACAAAGAATTGCAGGGAAGGGCCGCCGACCAGTTCCGGCACGATGGATCGAGATTCGTCACCGCCCGCCGCGCCATCGGCGGTGGCATCGGGCTGCGGCGCCGCCTCCCGCTCCGGTGCGGCGATCGCCCCGGCTCCCGGCCATCGTGGTTTACCGAAGTGGTCCGGGCCGGCAGTCGGCCGACCAGCGCTGCCTCCGTGGAGCGATCGAGCCGTCGCGGTACTGTGGTCCCCGTCGCCCCACCCTCGTGCGAGTCGAAGAGTCGGGAGATCGCGTGACATCACCACGTCCGGCGGCCGTCATCATCCTGGCCGCGGGCGAGGGTCGGCGGATGCGCTCGTCAACGCCGAAGGTTCTCCACCGCATCGCCGGTCGCAGCCTGCTCGAACACGTGCTGCACGCCACCGCCGCCCTCGGCGCCGGCCGCACGGCGGTGGTCGTCGGGCACGGCCGCGAGCAGGTCGGCGCGATGCTCGACGAGCGGGCCCCCGACGTCGTCGTCGCCGTGCAGGACCGTCAGCTCGGCACCGGCCACGCCGTCCGGGTCGCCCTGCACGCGCTCGACGGCCTCGGTCCGGAGGACACCGTTGTCGTCCTGCCCGGTGACGCACCGCTGCTCGCCGGCGACACCCTCACCGGCCTCACCGGCGAGCACCTGGCCGCGGGCGCCGCCGCCACCGTCCTCACCGCCGTGCTCGCCGACGCCACCGGCTACGGCCGGGTCGTCCGCGACGACGCCGGCCGGGTACGCGGGATCGTCGAGCAGCGCGATGCCGACGCGGCCACCGCCGCCATCCGCGAGATCAACACCGGCGTCTACGCCTTCCAGGCCGGCCCACTCCAAGCCTCGCTTGCCCGGCTGACCAGGGAGAACGCCCAGGGCGAGGAGTACCTGACCGACGTCGTCGGCCTGCTGGTCGCCAACGGCAGCCCGGTCGCCGCCCGCGCCGTCGCCGACCCGGCCGAGGCTGCCGGGGTCAACGACCGCGTCCAGCTCGCCGCCGCCGGCCGGGCCCTGCGAGACCGCCTCGTCGAGGCGGCGATGCGCGCCGGCACCACCGTCGTCGACCCGCAGACCACCTGGATCGACGCCGAAGTGACGCTCGAACCGGACACGACGATCGCCCCGAACACCGCCCTGCACGGACGCACCCATCTGGCCCGCGGCGCCGAGGTCGGCCCGGACTGCTCGCTCACCGACACGGTCGTCGGCCCCGGGGCCACCGTGGTGCGCACCACCGCCGACCAGGCCGAGATCGGCGCCGGCGCCACTGTGGGCCCGTACACCCACCTGCGGCCGGGTACCCGACTGGGCCGAGAGGGCAAGATCGGCTCGTTCGTCGAGACCAAGGCCGCCGTGCTCGGCGAGCAGACGAAGGTCCCGCACCTGGCCTACGTCGGCGACGCGGTCGTCGGCGATCGCAGCAACATCGGCTGTACCACCGTCTTCGTGAACTACGACGGCGTCGCCAAGCACCGCACGATCATCGGATCGGACGTCCGCATCGGCAGCGACACGATGCTCGTCGCGCCGGTCGTCGTCGGCGACGGCGCGTACACCGGCGCCGGTGCGGTGATCCGGGAGGACGTGCCGCCGGGTGCCCTGGCGATCCGTGAAGGACAGCAGCGGACGATCGAGGGCTGGGTGGCGCGGCGCCGCCCCGGCAGCGCCGCAGCCCGCGCGGCGGCCGCCGCCGGCACCGCGCCCTCCCCCGCCGGGCCGGTCGCCCCCACCACTCCGATGGTCCCCGAGCCGCCCGGATCCGCTGCTGACGCAGGTGAGTTGACGCACACCCGGGTGGGCGAGGCCGGGATCGCTGGCGTTCCGGGAGCGGGAAGCAGAACGTAGAGGCGTCGGTCTTCACCCTTCCTACCAGCGGGAGGATGCTCAGCACCCGATCTGACCCCCGCTGGGGCCAGCCGGTGCAGCGCCCGGTGCCGCCCCTGCGCGACCCTGGTGTCCCGGACCGGTCCGGCCGACGCCGACCGATCGCAACAAGCCGCGGTGACCGCCGCGCGCCCGGGTACGACCCGAATGCGCTCTGGCCGTGGCACTGCCGCGCGGCCAGGGGCGCGACCCGCCCCGCCGCGGCCGGCCAGCCCGATCATTCATCACGCCCGAGGAGAACGCGGTGACCTACCAGACCGAGAACCGGCGCAACCTGATGCTGTTCGCGGGACGCTCCCACCCCGGCCTGGCGGCGGAGGTGGCGGCCGAGCTCGACGTCGAGCCGGTGCCGACGAACGCCTACGAGTTCGCCAGCGGCGAGATCTTCGTCCGGTTCTCGGAGTCGGTCCGCGGCTGCGACGCGTTCGTGCTCCAGTGCCACTCGGCGCCGGTGAACACCTGGCTGATGGAACAGCTGATCATGGTGGACGCGCTGAAGCGGGCCAGCGCCAAGCGGATCACGGTGGTCGCGCCGTTCTACCCGTACGCCCGCCAGGACAAGAAGCACCGCGGCCGGGAGCCGATCTCCGCCCGCCTCGTCGCCGACCTGTTCAAGACCGCGGGTGCGCACCGGCTGATGTCCGTCGACCTGCACACCGCGCAGATCCAGGGCTTCTTCGACGGCCCGGTGGACCACCTGTTCGCGCTGCCGCTGCTCGCCGACTACCTCGAGAACAAGCTCGACACCTCGGAGGTCACCGTCGTGGCCCCGGACTCGGGCCGGGTGCGGGTCGCCGAGCGGTGGACCGACCGGCTGGGCTGCCCGCTGGCGATCATCCACAAGCGCCGCGACCCGGACGTCCCGAACCAGGTGAAGATGTTCGACGTCGTCGGGGAGGTCCGCGGCCGGACCTGCGTCATCGTCGACGACATGATCGACACCGCCGGCACCATCACCAAGGCCGCCGAGTCGCTCAAGGCGCACGGCGCGACCGACGTCATCGCCGCCGCGACCCACGGTGTGCTGTCCGGCCCGGCCGCCGACCGGCTGAAGAACTCCGAGATCTCCGAAGTCGTGCTCACCAACACGCTGCCGCTGCCGAGCGAGGCGCGGATCGACAAGATCACCGAGCTGTCGATCGCCCCGCTGCTCGGCGCCGCGATCAGAGCGGTGTTCGAGGACGGCTCGGTGACCGGCCTGTTCGGCGGCGACGCCTGAGTGACCCGGCGGCGTCCGTAGACTGCGCTGCCATGGCAGCGCAACAGCCGAAGGTCTCGCTCACCGGCATCAAGCCGACGGGCGAGCCGCATCTCGGGAACTACATCGGAGCGATCCGGCCGTCGCTGGAGCTCACCTCGACGTACGAGTCGATCTACTTCATCGCCGACTACCACGCCCTGACCTCGATCCGGGACCGCGCGGAGCTGGCGACCTACACCAGGTCGGTGGCCGCCACCTGGATCACCCTCGGCCTGGACCCGGCGAAGACGGTCTTCTACCGCCAGTCCGATGTGCCCGAGATCTTCGAGCTGTCCTGGGTGCTGTCCTGCGTCACCGCCAAGGGCCTGATGAACCGGGCGCACGCCTACAAGGCGGCCCGCGACCGCAACGCCGAGGCCGGCGTCACCGACCTGGACGCCGGCATCAACATGGGCCTGTTCAACTACCCGGTCCTGATGGCCGTCGACATTCTCATCATGAACACCGACGTCGTCCCGGTCGGCCTGGACCAGTCCCAGCACGTCGAATACGCCGCCGACATCGCCGGCACGTTCAACCACCTCTACGGCGACTCCTTCGCCCTCAAGGTCCCGACCGGCATCTATCCGGCCGGCGCGTCCGCGAAGACCCTGCCGGGCACGGACGGCCGGAAGATGAGCAAGTCCTACCGCAACACCATTCCGTTGTTCGCCCCGGAGAAGCAGCTCCGGAAGAGCGTGCGCGGCATCGTGAGCGACAGCACCCCCGTCGAGGCCCCGAAGAACCCGGACACCTCCGCCGCGTTCGCGCTCTACGAGAACTTCGCCTCGCCCGAGGCCGTCAAGGACATGCGCGTCCGCCTGGAACAGGGCGGCACCGGCTGGGGCGACCTCAAGAACGCCCTGTTCGAGTCGATCAACGACTGGCTCTCTCCACTGCGCGAGCGCTACACCGACCTCGTCGCCCCCGGCAGCGAGCTCGACGCCATCCTCGCCACCGGCGCCGAACAGGCCCGCGACCGCGCCCAGCCGGTCCTCACCGGCGTCCGCCGCGCCGTCGGCATCGCCACCGGCTGACCCACACGCCCCAGCGCCAACGCCAG
Organism: Frankia sp. AgB32; assembly: GCF_023243045.1. GTDB lineage: Bacteria > Actinomycetota > Actinomycetes > Frankiales > Frankiaceae > Frankia. The sequence goes on along the minus strand of NZ_JALKFX010000001.1, from coordinate 204,726 downwards.
CCGGCCGCCGGTGGCCGGGTGTCCGCAGGCCCTCGTGGAAAGCGCTAGTCGGGCACGCGGGGGGCGGTGGACTCGGCGGCATGATCCGCGTCGCCCTCGGGGCCGGTGGCCGCCTCCCGGGCGAGCGCGAGGCGGCAGAAGGCCTCGACGTCGAGGGTCTCGCCGCGGGCGCCGGGATCGACGTCGGCCGCCGCCGCCAGCTCCGCCACTGCCGCCGACGAGCCCGCCCATGGCTTCAGGGCGACCCGCAGCGTCTTGCGGCGCTGGGCAAAGGCGGCGTCGACGGCGGCGAACACGGACCGGCGCAGCCGCGCCGGGGCCGGGGGCGCGTCCCGGCGGGTGAAGGCGACGAGCCCCGAATCGACGTTCGGCTGCGGCCAGAAGACCGGCCGGGGCACTCCCCCGGCCCCCCGGGCATGCGCGTACCAGGCCAGTTTCACGCTCGGCGCGCCGTAGACGCGGCCGCCGGGGCTGGCGGTCAGCCGGTCGGCGACCTCGGCCTGCACCATCACCAGGCCCCGGGTCAGCGAATCGAACCGTTCCAGCAGGTTCAGCAACAGCGGCACGGCGACGTTGTACGGCAGGTTCGCGGCCAGCACCGTGGGCGCGGCGAGCTCCGGGGGCAGATCGCCCGGCCCGACCTGCAGCCCATCGGCCGTCACGACCCGCAGCCGCCCCGCCACCTCGGGCGGCATCCGCGCGGCGGCGGTCGCCGGCAGCGCCGCGGCGAGCACCGGGTCGATCTCGACGGCGACGACGGACGCGGCGGCGCCGAGCAGCCCCAACGTCAACGAGCCGAGGCCGGGCCCGATCTCCAGCACCGCGTCGTCCGGGCCGATGCGGGCGATCCGCACGAGCCGGCGCACGGTGTTCGCGTCGACCAGGAAGTTCTGCCCGCGGCGCTTCGTCGGGCGCAGGTCGAGCGCCTCGGCCAGTGCTCGCAGGTCGGCCGGGGCGAGCAGCGCGTCGGCGGCTACCAGGGCCCGAACACCCGCTCCGCGTTGGCGGCGATGGCCGTCGCGAGTTCGGCGACGCCCACGCCGCGGGTCTCGGCGAGCACCCGCAGGGTCAGCGGGATCAGATAGGGACCACCGGGGCGCCCCCGCCACGGCACCGGGGTGAGGAACGGCGCGTCGGTCTCGACAAGCAGCAGCTCGGCCGGGGCGGCCGCGGCGGCCTCGCGCAGGTTCGTCGCGTTCTTGAACGTGACGTTCCCGGCGAAGGACATCAGGTAGCCGGCGTCGGCGCAGATCTTCGCCATCTCCGCGTCACCGGAGAAGGCATGGAAGATGACCTTCTCGGGGGCACCCTCCTCGACGAGGATGCGCAGCGTGTCCTCGTGCGCCTCCCGGTCGTGGATCATCAGCGCACGCCCGGTCTCCTTGGCGATCGCGATGTGCCGGCGGAAGCTTTCCTGCTGCGCCGCATGCTGTTCGGGTGGGGTGCGGTAGTAGTCGAGGCCGGTCTCGCCGACGGCGCGGACCTTGTCCCGCCGGGCCAACTCGGTGACAGCGGCGAACGTCTCCTCACTCACGCCCCGCGCCGCCTCGTTGGGGTGGATGGCCACGGCGGCGTAGAGCTGGGGATGGGCCTCAGCGACCTCGACCTGCCAGCGGCTCGTCGGCAGATCGACCCCGACGGTCACCGCCCTGGTGACACCGACCGCGGTCGCCGCGGCCAGCGCCGCCTCGACCTCGGTGTCCATCAGATCCAGATGACAGTGGCTGTCGACCACGGCGACGGAGAGGGGATCAGGCGACGGTGGTGGATCACCGCTGCGGCCGGAGTTGCGCGCCACCTCGCAGACCGTCCTTCCGCTCGCAACCTGTCCTTCGGTGACTCGGAAGTCTACGGCGACCTTCGGACATCCCGAAGATCTCGCATATCGGGCATGGGACGCTAACCAGGTGAACGACTGCAAGGGCCTCCTATGACGACACCGCTGACCGTCGCCCTGGTCACCCCGCTCACGGGGCCGGACTCCGCCCAAGGCCTGGCTGGCCTGCGCGGCGTCACCCTGTGGGCGCGCGACGAGCAGCTCCCGCACCCGTGGGACGAGGTCAGCCTGACCGCCTACGACGCGCACCCCGACCCGGCGGCCGCGATGCGCGCCGCCGTGGCCGCCCAACCGGACGCCCTGCTCGGGCCGTACGGCCACCGGGCCGCCCTGGCCGCCTGTGCGGCGACCAACCGGGTGGTGTTCAACACCGGGGCACCGTCGACCCGTTTCGTTCGCCAGGCGTTCCCGAACGTGGTCAACATCGCCGCGGCAACCTCGACGTGGCCGCGAGGAGTGCTGTCGACCGTACGGGCGGCCGACCGGCGGGCCCGCAAGGTCGTGCTGCTCGCGTCGGGTGACACCGCCGTGGAGATCACCTCGGTGACCAGGGCGGCGGCCGCGACGCAGGCGTTCGAGGTCGCCTCGCACGTGTTCCCGGCCGGGAAGGCCACGCTCGCCGCGAGCCGACTGCCCCCCGGCGACATCCTCATCGTGCACGCCGCGCCGGCGGACGAGCTGGCCGCGGCGAACATCCTGCTACGCCGCCCGTGGCGGGCCGCCGCCTTCTCCACCGCGGTCAGTGCCCAGGCCACCGCCAGCCTCGGTGACCTGCGCGAGCGGCTGCTGGCGCCGGGAAGCTGGATCCCGGAGAGCACCCGGGCGTCCGCGACCGGCCCGACCGCCCAGGCGTTCACCGCCGACTTCACCAACCTGCACGGCGTGCCGCCGACCGAGACGGCCGCCTGGGCCTACGTCACCGGCCTCATCCTCGGCCGGGCGATCCGCTTCTGCGGCAGCGCGCAGGACACCTCGGTGCTGGCCGCGGCCCGTGGCATCGACACGACCACCCTGCTCGGCCGGTTCCGCCTCGACGAGGCCACCGGGTTGCAGGTCGGCCATCAGATCCAGATCGTGCAGTGGCAGGACGGTGCGTCGCGGACGGTCTGGCCGCGCGAGGCGGCCCGGGCGACGTTCACCCACCCGAGGCTGATCACCAGCCGCCCGGCCACCGCGCCGACCGGCTGAGCCGGCGCGGCCGCCCACGGCGGGTGGACCCACCCGGACCGGGTCGACCGTGGTTGGCTCGGGCCGACCGATGGAACGACGGCCGCGGAGGGAGGGGGTCATGACGGCCGCACCGCCCGACCGCGATCCGCCCACCCCGGCAGCACCGACCCCGGCAGCACCGACCCCGGCAGCCTCGACCGCGCCGACTCCGTCCGCCCGGTCGACCCGGTCGACCCGGTCGACCCGGTCGACCCGGCGCCGGGCGATCCGGCTCGGGGTGATCGGTGTCCTGGCGCTGGCGTTCGCCGCCACCACGGCGCGGCTGTTCGTCTTCCCCGACCAGGACCGGCCGGCGCCGGCCGACGCGATCGTCATGTTCGCGGGTAGCCCCGGCCGGCTCGAACGCGCGGTCAGCCTGGCCCGGGCGGGCTACGCACCCGTGCTCGCGGTCTCGACGCCGACGGCGGACGACCCGTGCCCCGAGGGGGTCACCGGCGTCGAGGTGATCTGCTTCGCACCCGACCCGCTCACCACCCAGGGTGAGTCCCGCTGGCTCGCCGCCGCGGCGGCACAGCGGGGCTGGCACTCCGTCATCGTGATCACCGCGACGTCGCAGACCACCCGGGCCCGCCTGCGGCTGGGCCGCTGTTACCCGGGCGAGGCCCGGATGATCGGCGTCCCACCGCCGGCTCTGTCGTGGCCTTACATGATCGCCTATGAGTGGGCGGCGCTGGGCAAGGCACTCATCCTGCAACGCGGCTGCTGACCCGCCCGAGGCTCCGCCGCGGTAGGCGCGGCACAGCGCAGTGCGCCGCGGCGCACTTCCGGTCACGCAGCGCGCTCAGATCACGACAAAAGCACGGTAGGGGCAGCACGGCGCAATGCGCCGCGGCGCACTCAGGGCCGCGTGCGGGCTGGACGGGCGGCGAGCTCCGCGGCGTAGACGTCGTTGCGGGACACGCCGTGGTCGGCGGCGACGGCCCGCCGAGCGTCCTTGCGGGACATCCCGGCGGCGGCACGGCGCGCGACGTCCGCGGCAAGCACCTGCGCCGAGACGGTCGACGCCCCGTCCCCGCCGCCAGGCGGGTCCTCCCCGCCGGCCACGGTGGGATCCACGCCAGCGTCGATGCGGGCCGCCGGGCCGCGAGCGGGGACGCCGGCGGGGGAGCTCGGCGCGCCGGTGGAGGCGTCGTCGAAGGTGACCGTGACGGGCCCGCGGCCCGCCCCGCCCCCGACGACCAGGGTGAACTCGCCTCGGATCACCCGGCCGTCGCTCGCCCAGGCGACCAGGGCCGCCAGGTCACCGCGGACGATCTCCTCGTACGTCTTGGTCAGTTCGCGACACAGCACCGCGGGCCGGGACCCGCCGAACGCGCCGACGAGATCGCGCAGGCTGGCCTCGAGCCGGTGCGGGGACTCCAGGAACACCATCGTCCGGGTCTCGTCGCGCAGTTCCCGCAGCCGGCCCCGCCGCTCGCCCCCGCGCCGCGGCAGGAAGCCCTCGAACGTCCACCGGTCGGACGGCAGCCCGCTGACGGCGAGGGCCGCCGTCACCGCGGACGGCCCGGGCACCACGGTCACCGGGATGCCGGCGGCGGCCGCCGCGGCCACCACCCGGAAACCGGGATCGGAGACCGCCGGCATCCCGGCGTCGGTGACCAACGCGACCGTCGCCCCGGCCCGCAGCAGGTCGGTGAGCATCGCGGCGCGGGCGCCCTCGACCGCGTCGTAGCAGGACACCACCCGTCCCGCGATGGTGACGCCCAGCGCGTGCGCCAGGCGCAGCACCCGCCGGGTGTCCTCGGCGGCGATCACGTCCGCGGTCGCGAGGATCTCGCCGAGCCGGGGGCTTGCGTCCCGTACGTCACCGATCGGCGCGCCGCACAGCACCAGGGTCCCGGACACCGGTCCAGTCTTTCAGCCGCCGGGCCGGCCCGGAGGGCTGGCCCTCGGCGCCGGGTCCCCAACGGGAGGACCTACGCTGATTCGTGTGACGGCGACGACGGCCCACCTGCCCTGGAGTGCGAGCGGACGCGCCGACCGGCCACCAGCCGAGGCCCGGGACGCCGACGGTGCGCCACAGCCGCCGGCCCCGAGCCTGCGGGAGCGGCTGTGCCCGCCGATGCCCGGCTCGCCGCTGGCGGGATGGCTCGCGACCCTCTCGGTGGCGTTACTCGCGGGTGTGCTGCGCTTCTGGCACGTGACGCAGCCCCGCGGCAGGTACTTCGACGAGGTCTACTACACGAAGGATGCCCTGGGCCTGCTCAAGGCCGGCTACGAGATCGACTCCTCGACCTGCTCGGGGCCCGCCTACGTGGTCCATCCGCCGTTCGGCAAGTGGCTGATGGCGGCCTCGGAGGGCCTGTTCGGCTACACCAACTGCGCCGGGGTGCCGCACGGCGATCCGGAGCTGGGCTGGCGGTTCTCCTCGGCGTTGTTCGGGACGCTGGCCGTGCTGGTCCTCGCCCGCGCGGCGCGGCGGATGTTCCGCTCCACCGTGCTGGGCTGCTTCGCCGGGTTGCTGCTGGCGATGGACGGCCTGGAGTTCGTCCAGAGCCGCATCGGGATCCTGGACATCTTCCTGATGACCGGCGTCGTCGTCGCCCTGGCCGGTCTGCTGCTGGACCGGGACTCCGGCCGCGCGCGACTCGTCGACCGGCTGGCCCCGGCGCTCACCCGCCGTACCGCGCCGCCTCCAGGCGACGTCGGCGGCGGCGCGGGTGCGGACGCGGTCGTGGGCGTTGCCGCCCCCGGCCGGCAGGACCGGCTGCGCGAGCTGTACGGACCGCGGCTGGGGCTGCGGCCGTGGCGGCTGGCCTGCGGGGTGGCGCTGGGGCTGTCGATGGGCGTGAAGTGGAGCGCGGTCTATTCGATCATCGGCTTCTCGGCGCTCGCGATCGCCTGGGACATCGGTGCCCGCCGGACCGGTGGCGCCCGCCGGCCCGTGCTCGGCGCGCTGCGCCGGGATCTGCCGCTGTGGTTCGCCGGGTTCGTGGTCGTGCCGATCGTGGTGTTCCTGGCCACCTGGACCGGCTGGTTCGTGACCGACGGCGGCTATGACCGGCACTTCTACGGCAACAGCTTCGTGGATGCCTGGCACGGCTGGTGGAAGTACCAGATGGCGGTGCTGAAGTTCCACGAGGGACTCGACCAGGGCCACGCCTTCGCGTCGCATCCGATGAGCTGGCTGGTGATGGGCCGGCCGGTGGCGTACTACTACTCGTCGCCGGCCTACGGGACGCAGGGCTGCCACGATCCGGCGGGCTGCTCCCGCGAGGTGCTGGCGCTGGGCAACCCGGCGGTGTGGTGGGTCGGCACGGCCAGCCTGATCGCCATGCTCGTCTGGTGGGTGACCCGGCGGGACTGGCGGGCCGCGCTGGTGCTGGTGGGCTTCGGCTCGGCGTTCCTGCCGTGGCTGCTGTTCCCGAACCGGACGATGTTCTTCTTCTACGCGCTGCCGTGCCTGCCGTTCCTGATCCTGGGAATCACCTCGCTCGCCGGCCTGGCGCTCGGCCCGCGGGACGCCTCCGATGCCAGACGGCTGACCGGGGCGTTGTCGGTCGGCATCTACACGATCATCGTGGTGCTGCTGTTCGCGTACTTCTATCCGATCCTCGCGGCACAGGTGATCCCGTACTCGTCCTGGCGGGCCCGGATGTGGTTCCCGGGCTGGATCTGACGGCTGGAACGCGTTCCGACCACCCCGCTGTGAGCTCTCTCACAGCAACCTATACGCCCGCTCCATCAAATCCCAATGCAACATCATCACAACGCAGGGTTCCCAGATCGCCGGCGCGACGACATAAAACAATTCTCCGGAGCCAATCCACTACCTTGAGTCTGGCAATGGTCGCTCTAGCAGCACTACCGCGGCTCGCGACAGGGGGGGTCACGTCGGACCGGCGCCCACGATCGTGGATGGTGAGTCGGTCAGCATGCCCCGAGGCCGTGCGGCGGGCAACGTCCGCGCGGGCCTCCCTGCGACCTCCAATCACCGGAGCCGGGTGTCGGGCGGGTGCGAAACTGGGAGGAATCACCATGGCGGATGTGTCAGTGCGGTTCGCAATGACCGACGACAGCGAGATCGTGCTGAACCTGTCGCTGACGCAGGCAATCCGGCTGACGGAGGCGATCGCGTCCAAGGTCAGCCAGGCGATGACCGAGCAGCCACGGGCCGGCATGAACGGCAACTCCTACGGCCCCGGCGTGCGCCCCGGGCCGTACTCCACCTCCTGAGCGACGTCACCTGAAAAGGCTGACCGGCGGCGTCTCCCGAACAGGCCGACCGCCGGCAGCCGTCAGCGCGGCTCGGCCGGCGGACCGCCGGTGAGCTGCGCGATCAGTGCGCGCAGCAGGTCGAGGTCGCGGCGGCGCAGCTCCGCCGCGGACGCCTCATCGGCCCGCGCCGGCGTCAGCGCCGCCCGCACCCGCCGCAGCTTCCCGCGCAGCGCGTCGAGCACCGCGGGCGGCACCAGCCCGTCGCGCAGGACGAGCACGACATGCCCGCCGTGCTGCACGACGTCGACCGGCTCGGCCATCGGCAGGGTGACGACCCGGACGCCGACGGGCGCCTCCTGGTCGTAGACGAGGCAGAGGTGGTCCTCGGCCAGCACCTCGGCGGTGCCGTCGTCCCAGAGAACCGTCGCGCGCGCGGGCACCGGCATCTCGACGCGGGGCGAGTCGACCCGCACCGGACCGGTCTGCCCGCTCGGCGGCCGTCCGCCGGTGGCGTGCACGGCCAGCACAGTGCCACGCCGGGACCAGATCCCGCCGCCAAGGTCGTCGATCGGGAAGACCCGGTCTCCCCGCGCGAACATCACCAGTGCGGCGTGACCGTCCTCGGCGGTCTGTGAGTGCGCGGCCATGGCGTGATCGTAGGTGGCGGCCTCCGGGCCCGCTGCGCCCAGACCCCACCGTGGTGGGATCGGTCACGCGCCCGACGCCGGGCGCAACCCAGCGCGCACCCCGGTGCCCAGGGTGTCGCGGCCGGTAGGGCAGGCCCGGTGACCACGGCGGATGCCGTTCGGATCCCGGGCCGACCCACCGCTGTCATCGGGTATTCACACGGCGAATCGACCCGATCGGCACCGTTCTCGCGAGGCATGGTCGTGGATCGCTGCCGCGGGTTACGGTCGCCTGGTTGCCACCGCCCCGGGTGGCGACCGGCGGCGGCCGGGAGGACGCGAGCGACCCCCGGCGGGTTGCCGCGGCGCGGCGACGCCCTCTCCGGCCATCACCTGCGGAACCCTGGCCGGAGCTTCGGCCAATCACGCCTCGCGGAGCCCACGAATGCCCCATACCGACTATCCGCCCATCGAGGAGCACGCGGTCATCGGCGACCTGCGGACCGTGGCACTGGTCGCCACGGATGGCACGATCGACTGGTACTGCCCGCAACGCTTCGATGCGCCGTCGGTCTTCGCGAGCCTGCTCGACGCCGACCGCGGCGGTTCCTTCCAGATCCACTGCCCGGAATCGCGGGCCAAGCAGCTCTACCTGCCCGACTCCAACGTTCTGATGACCCGCTTCCTCGCCCCCCGCGCGGTCGGCGAGGTCGTCGACTTCATGGTGCCGATGGACAGCGACGTCACGGAGACGCCGCACGTCGTCGTCCGCCAGGCGCGGTCGGTGCGCGGCACGGCCTCGTTCCGCCTGCGCTGCGACCCGCGTTTCGACTACGGCCGGGCGGCCCACACGGTGACCCTGATCCCGGGCTCGGGGGCGGTCTTCGAGTCGACGAAGGGCACCCTGGTGCTGCGCACCGCGCTGCCCCTGCGGGTCGACGGCACGGCGGTCTACGCCGAGTTCGACCTGGCCATGGGCGAGACCGCGGACATCGTCCTCGAATGGAACTCGTCGATCCGACCCCTGATCCTCGGTGAGGCCGACGCGCTGTTCAACCGGACGCTGAAGTACTGGCAGTCCTGGATCCGCCGCGGCCGCTACCACGGCCGGTGGCGCGAGATGGTGCTGCGCAGCGCCCTGGTGCTCAAGCTGCTCGTCTACCGGCCCACCGGCGCGCTGGTGGCGGCGCCGACGACGTCGCTGCCCGAGGAGCTCGGCGGCGTGCGCAACTGGGACTACCGCTACACCTGGATCCGGGACGCCGCGTTCACCACCTACGCGCTGATGGCGTTGGGCTTCACCGACGAGTCGGCCGCGTTCATGGACTGGCTGGAGCAGCGCTGCCACGAGGCGCCGAAGGACTCCGGCCTGTACGTGCTCTACAGCGTCGACGGCAACGCGAACCTGGACGAGATCGTCCTGGACCACCTCTCGGGCTACCGCGACTCGAAGCCGGTGCGGGTCGGCAACGCCGCCGCCGAGCAGCTCCAGCTCGACATCTACGGCGAGCTGATGGACTCGGTGTACCTGTACAACAAGCGGGCGCCGATCTCCTTCGGGCTGTGGGAGGCGCTCGGCCGCCAGCTCGACTGGCTGGCCAAGCACTGGGACTCCCCCGACGAGGGCATCTGGGAGACCCGCGGCGGACGCCAGCGCTTCACCTACTCGGCGCTGATGACCTGGGTCGCCTTCGAGCGGGCCTGTCGCATCTCCCGCCAGCGCGGCCTGCCCGGGCCGACGAACGACTGGAAGGAACTCGCCGGTCAGGCGTACAGGTTCGTGCAGAACGAGGCATGGAACCCCACCCGGGGCGCCTACATGGAGTTCCCGGGCTCGCCGCGGCTCGACGCCTCGCTGCTGTGCATGCCGCTGGTGAAGTTCTCCGGCCCCACCGACCCGCGTTTCCTGTCCACCCTGGACCGGTTCGGCGAGGACCTGGTCAGCGACAGCCTGGTGCGTCGCTACGCGGCCGACGGCAGCGACGGGCTGACCGGTGACGAGGGCACGTTCAACCTGTGCTCGTTCTGGTACGTGGAGGCGCTGACCCGCGCCGGCCGGGTGACCGAGGCCAGGATGGTGTTCGAGAAGATGCTCACCTACGCCAACCACGTCGGGCTGTACGCCGAGGAGATCGGTCCGTCCGGCGAGGCGCTGGGCAACTTCCCGCAGGCGTTCACCCACCTCGCGCTGATCAGCGCGGCGATCAACCTCGACCGCGCCCTCGCCTGACCGCCCCGGGGGCGCCTGTCGGCGCCCTCGATTTCGTCCCGGGCGGCCAGGATGACGCCAAGCCGATACCCGCCGGGCGGTGAGCACGGCAGGATAGGACCGTGACCGCCCGGCACCGGCCCGGTCGGAAGCACGACAGGACAACTTCGGCACTCCGACGAGCCACGTCCACGGACGCCCGGCGAGGATGTGCCACGCGGCTACCGGCGGCGAGGACCGGCGCGGCGAGGAATGCGGGGACGAGGGGCGAGGCATGGCGGGTCTGGACCATTTCCGGGTGGTCGTGGAGGCCGGGAGCGCGGACCGTGCAGGGGTGGTCGTGCGGCTGCCCGGGGCGCTGATCGTCGCTCACGTCGGCCGGCCCGAGACGGCCGAGATCACCGGTCGGCTGCTCGAGCTGTGCGCCGAGGTGGCCGCCGAGGTCGGCATGAGCGCGGCGAACATGGGCCGGCGGCTGGTACGCCGCGTCGCCGGCGTGCTCGCCGACGCGGACCCGGACCGGGTGCCCGACTTCAGCCTGCTCACGACCGTCAACGAACGGGTGGCCGCCCTGGTCCACGGGGCGATGGACGTCGTGGCCAGCGGCCCGTCCGGGGTGACCCTCTCCGGTGTCGACTCGGCCACCTGGGTCGACCGGCTCCTGCCGACCGAGATCAGCCGCGTCGACGTCGGCCCGACCGGGCTGGTGACCGCCGGTGGCTTCCCGGGCGGCCTCGGTGACCTCGGGTTCCCGTTGGACCTGCGGATCGGTGCCGTCCCCGGGATCGGCGTCAGCCTGGTGCTCAGCGACGGCCCGGTGCTGCCGATCCCGAAGGCGTCCGCCGATCGGCTGCTCGCCGGGTTCAGTTCGGCGCAGGAGCCGCGGACGGGAGCGGAGCTGATCCCGTCCGTCGGCGCGCGCATCCCCGACTCGAAGGCATCGACGCCGCCGGCGCTGGCGCCGCTGCTCAGCGAGGAGGAGGAGGCCCACCGCCGCCGGGCCGCGGCCGAGCCGACCCAGGCCGCCGATCTCGACGAACTCGACGAACTCGACGAACTCGACGTGGACCCGCCGACGGAGCTCGCCAACCGGGAGGCTCTCGGCCGCGGCGCCGCCGATGCCAGTCAGAACGGCTACCCGGGTGTCCACGGCGGGGCCGCGGAGCAGCGGCTCAGCGGGCCCATCGAGCCGCTGACGGACGGCCTCGGCGACGACCTCACGGACGACGAGCACGACGCCCTCACCCAGCTACCCGGCCAGACCTTCACCGTCTCCGACCTCATCGAGGACGACGAGGCGCCGACGATGCTGCCGAGCAACGCGGAGCTGCAGGTCGAGGGGGTGCTGTGCGCGAACGGCCACTTCAACCACCCGCTGGCGCCGTACTGCGCCGAGTGCGGGCTGTCGCTCGCGCAACAGGCCAACCGCACGGTCTGGGGGCCCCGCCCACCGATCGGCGTGCTGGTATTCGACGACGGGCAGACCGTGAACGTCGACATGGACCTGGTGATCGGCCGTCAGCCCGACCGGGACGACGCGGTCCGGGCCGGCAAGGCGCGGGCGCTGCCCGTCGAGGACGGGGAGAGCGCGATCTCCCGCAAACACGCGGTGATCACCCTGTCCGGATGGGACGCGGTGATCACCGATCAGGGCTCCGCGAACGGCACCTACATCGCGCCGCCGGAGGCGACCGTGTGGACTCCGCTGAGTCCGCACCAGCCGGCCCCGCTGCTCCCCGGCACCCGCGTGCAGGTCGGCAAGCGCACGTTCGTCTTCAACTCCCACCTCCACGTCTAGACCGGTCACTGCCCACACCGGTCACTGCCCACACCGGTCACTGCCCAGGCGGGCTCCGTGCGGCGGGGCTGCGCGCGCAATCTCGCCACCTACGTCAGACTTGACGGACGATGAGCGAATCAGACCCGCGCGCCGGGGGTGGCCTGCCCGCCGCCACCGCGCCCGCAGACGCACCGGCCAGCCCGCGCGGCGGCATGCCTGGGAACCTCCCGATCTCCGACAACCGGCCGCGAGGCGCCGACGAGCGGCCGACGGGAGGCGGCGACCTTCCACTCGGCGGGGCGGACCGCCCCGGTCGCGGCCGCCGGCGGTCCGCGCTGCTGTGGACCCCCGTGCTGCTGGTGCTGGTTGCCGGGCTGCTGGCCGCCGGAGCCGCGCTGCACGACCTGACCGCCAGCTCGCCCGGGGAGGACTCGGTCGACGTCGGCTTCGCCCGGGACATGTCCGAGCACCACGCGCAGGCCGTGCAGGTGGCGATGATCGAGTTCGACCGGGGCGCCGACCCGACCTCGCGCAGCGTCGCCCAGGACGTCGCGCTCACCCAGCAGCGGGAGATCGGCATCATGTCGGCCTGGCTGTCCGGCTGGGGTCGGACGCAGACGGCCAGCGGCGCGCCGATGCGCTGGATGGGCGTCGGAGGCGCCGGCGGCGCCGCCGGCGCCTCCGACGGCATGGCGAGCATGCCGGGCATGGACATGGGGGGCGCCTCGGCCACCGCCAGCCCGTCGACGTCGCCCGACGACACCGCCAGGATGCCGGGCATGGCGACGCCCGCGCAGCTGCGCCGGCTCGCGTCGAGCAGCGGTCACGACCTTGACGTGCAGTTCCTCACCCTGATGATCCACCATCACCGCGGCGGGCTGGCGATGGCGCAGTACGCCGCCGAACACGGCCAGCAGGACCGCACCCGCGACCTGGCCAGGGCGATGGTGCTCAACCAGTCGATCGAGATCGAGCAGATGCAGCAGGATCTCGTCCGACTCGGCGCCCCGCGCGCCTGACGTCCCCGCCCGGTGCCAGCGATCTCGCTGACGGCCTCGTGCTGAGGGCCTTCGTGCCGGTGTCGCGGCGCCGCGGACCGCGCCCTGCGCCACCGGCACAGAGCCGTACTCTGTCCGTACCGTCGACGAATAGCACTTTGTATCGTCTAAGCCGAATTATCGGATCCGCCCGCTGGCCGCGGCCGACCGTCGCGCGGCGCGCCACCGTCGTCGCCGATCCCCGAGGTCCCGCCCATGACTGAGCTCTCCCAGCGCACCTCGGCTGCCGCAGTGGCCGAGGTGCGCCGTCCGACCGCCCGCCGGCGGCCGGTCATCGCGCTGTCGCGGCGCTGGCCCGGGGTGCGCCATGTGCGGGTGGAGCTGCTTGCCGGGCTGGTGACCGCGCTGGCCCTGATCCCGGAAACCATCTCGTTCTCGGTGGTGGCGGGGGTCGACCCGCAGGTCGGCCTGTTCGCGTCGTTCGCCATCTCGGTGGTCATCGCCTTCACCGGCGGGCGCCCGGCGATGATCTCGGCGGCCGCCGGTTCGATGGCGCTGGTGGCCGCCCCCCTGGTGCGCGCGCACGGGCTGAACTACCTGCTGGCCACGACCATCGGGGTCGGGCTGCTGATGTTCGTGCTCGGGCAGCTCGGGGTGGCGCGGCTCATGCGCTTCATCCCCCGCACGGTGATGGTCGGCTTCGTGAACGCGCTGGCCATCCTGATCTTCACGGCCCAGCTCCCGCACGTCGTGGGCAAGTCGTGGAAGGTGTACGTGCTGGTGGCCGCCGGGCTGGCGATCCTGCTCACGGTGCCCCGGCTGACGAAGGCGGTCCCGGCGCCACTGATCGCGGTGGGCCTGCTGACCTTCGTCACGGTCTGCTTCCACATCTCCGTGCCGACGGTCGGCGACGAGGGTCGGCTGCCCAGCTCCCTGCCCCGGTTCGGCGTGCCCGACGTCCCGATGACCTGGGAGACCCTGCGGATCATCGGGCCGTACGTGGTGGCACTGACCGCCGTGGGTCTGCTGGAGACGCTGCTGACCGCCCAGATCGTCGACCGGATGACCGACACCACGCACAACCCGAACCGCGAGTCCTGGGGCCTGGGCATCGCCAACGTCGTCAACGGGTTCTTCGGCGGGATGGGTGGCTGCGCGATGATCGGCCAGACCATCGTCAACGTCAACTCCGGCGGCCGCGGACGGCTGTCGACGTTCGCCGCGGGCGGCTTCCTGCTGCTGCTCGTCGTGCCGCTGCGGGACGTCGTCTGCAACATCCCGATGTCGGCGCTGGCCGCGGTGATGATGCTGGTCGCGGTGATGACCTTCGAGTGGCGCAGCGTCGCGCCGTCGACCCTGCGCCGGATGCCACGCGGCGAGACGCTGGTGATGGTCGCGACGGTGGCCGTGGTCGTGCCGACCCACAACCTGGCCTACGGGGTGCTGGTCGGCGTCGTGCTCGCCGCCCTGCTGTTCACCCGCCGGGTCGCGCACGTGGCGCTGGTGACCAGCGTGCTCGACCCGGAGGGCGGCGAGCGGATCTACGCCGTGCACGGCACGCTGTTCTTCGCCTCGACGAACGACCTGGTCAACGCGTTCGACTACGCCCACGACCCGACCCGCGTGGTCATCGACCTCGCGGAGGCGGACGTGCTGGACTCCGCCGCCGTGGCCGCCCTGGACGACGTCCGGACCAAGTACCGCGCCCGCGGGATCGACGTGATCCTCCTCGGGTTGAACACCCGCAGCGCGGACCTTCTGCGCAAACTATCCACGGCACCAGGACCCAAGGTCGATTAACACCCAACACAGCCCCACCGTGAATACACTCCGCCATCAGATGCTCACGATGGGGATGGTGGCGACATGGGCGAGAAGGGGCTGGCCGGGGGGCTGATCGACTACGCTCGGCGCCAGCCGGCCGTGGTCATCATCGTCATCGTGCTGGTCGGGCTGTACGCGTCGAAGGCGGGCTCGGCCGCCGCGACCAGGGCCGTCGCCGTCGCCGACGTCGACTTTCCGGCGCCGTCGCTGCTCACCCACGATCGCACCACCTACGTCGTGGGCGTCGACCCACGCGCCCCCACCAGGATCGGCCTGCTCTCCAGCCGGGACCGGCGCTCCTGGACCGTCCAGCCCGACGCGCTGGCGGCGCCGCCCCCGTGGGCCGAGCCCGGCGGCGCGCTGGGCCCCGCCGCCATCGGCGCCTTCGGCGACTCCTTCGTCCTGTACTACACGGCACAGGTGCGCGGCCTGGGCCTGCGCTGTGTGTCCGCGGCGACGACGAAGGACCTCGACGAACCGTTCGTCGACACCTCGCTCGCCCCGTTCGTCTGCCAGACCGGGGACGGCGGCAGCACCGGCCCGAGCCCGTTCGTCGACGCCGCCGGCCGGCCGTACCTGGCGTGGAGCAGCCCCGGCCGGGCCGGCGGGCCGGGCCCGGCGCTCTGGGCCCAACGACTGCGCTCGGACGGCCTGGTGCTCACCGGCGAGCCGGCCGTGCTGCTGCGACCGACCAGACCCTGGCAGCAGAACCGGGTCGAGGACCCGTCGATGATCAGCGACGACGACAACTACCACCTGATCTACTCGGCCGCGCCCGAGCTGAACGACCGCCAGGTCGTCGGCGACGCGATGTGCCGAAGCCCGCTCGGCCCGTGCACGGCCGCGGACAAGCCGATCCTGACCGGCGGCAAGGTCGGCTTCGGCCCCGGCGGCGCACACGCCTTCACCGACGCCCGCGACCGCTGGTGGCTGGGCCTGCACAGCTGGGACGCCGCCCCCGGCGGCGCCTACCAGCCGAGCGGCAGGTTCGTCGTGGCGCCGCTGAAGCTGCACGACGACCACGTGTCGGTCCAGGTGAAGTCACTCACCCAGGGTCAGGTACGCCCGCCCGAACACAGCAGGCACAACAGCAACGACGGCAACGGCAACGACGGCAACGACGGCAACGACGGCGCGGACAGCACGGGCGGCAACCACGGCGGCGCATGAGATGGGTGCCGGTCACGTTCCCTGGGCAAGGTCACTGATACAGCCAGGACGATCAGGCAGCCGGCAGGAACGGACTTCGGGGTCACGCGCGCCACCGGGAGCCGTCGGCGAAAGGGACGAACACCAATGACCGCAACCCTCGATCCGAGCGGGCCCGCCGAGTCCCCGCCGCGGCGCCGGCGGCGCCGTCCGCGCCTGCTGGTGGTCCTGCTCGGTGCCGTCCTCGCGCTGGCGGTGCTGGTGGTGGGCGGCACCACGGTCTACATCAACGTGATCAAGTCGGACCCGCCGGAGGAGTTCGCCCTCGCGCAGCCCAGCGGCACCGAGTCGATCGCGCCGACCGGTTCGCTGTCCGGCGGGTGGCGCGTCGCCAGCGGCTCGGAGGTCGGCTACCGGGTCAAGGAGGTGCTCTTCGGCCAGGACACCACGGCGGCCGGCCGGACCACCGGCGTCACCGGCTCGCTGACCATCGACGACCCGGTCGCCTCGGCGGCGTCGTTCACGGTGCAGATGGCCACGATCGCCAGCGACGAGAGCCGCCGGGACGACCAGTTCCGCGGGCGGATCATGGACACCGGGACGTTCCCGACCGCGACGTTCACCCTCACCGAACCGGTCGCCATCGGCGCCGCTCCCCCCGACTCGCGGACCACCCGCTCGTCCACCGCGAAGGGCGACCTGACCCTGCACGGCACGACCAGGCGCGTCTCGATGACGCTGCAGTCCCGTTGGGACGGCACGTCGATCCGCACCGTCGGCCAGCTCCCGATCGTCTTCGCCGACTACGGCATACCGAACCCGAACTTCCCGGGCATCTCCACGGAGAACCACGGGATCATGGAGGTCTCGCTCGTCTTCACCCGGACGTCCCCCGCCCCGGCGACCACCGCCACGCCCACCCCGTGATTCCGGCGTGGGCGTGGCGATCGGCGGACTCAGCCGGTGGTCGCCGCCGGCTCGGCCTTCGCTGACTCGGCCGGCTCGGTCGCGGCCGACTCGGCTCCGACCGGCTCGGTGATCGGTTCTGTCGGGGCGTCGTCGGTCGTCCTCGGCGTCGGGATGCCGTGCTCGCGTTCCAGCGCGAGCTCCTCGGCGTCCAGCACCCGCGGCGCCGGGCGGGTCAGCGCCCAGATCCCGCAGACCACCGCGAGGAACAGATAGCCGAGCGCGACCTGCCCGCCCCCGGCGTCCCACTCGACCTTCTCGGCGTGGATCAGGCCGATGAAGGCCAGCCCCGATCCGGCGGCCGCGGCGATCGTCGCCGAGACGAACTTCTTGTCGATGATGAACGCGACGATCGAGCCGAGGACAAGCCCGGCCAGCACCGCGCCGTCCCCGAGCACGTGCAGGCCGTGCAGCAGCACGCTGTTGCCCTCGAGGTCGGCGTCGGTGACGTTCAGGGTGACCGCCGGGTTCATCTTCGATGCCACGCCGACCGCGGTGGTCACCGTGTTGTCGATCTGGGTGGCCGCCCAGGAGGCGATGTTCGGGATGATCGCGGCCACCACCGCCGCGCCGTGTGCCTTCGGCGAGACCTGGAACGCCTGGGCGCCGATGAGCAGCCCGATGTAGAGCAGGATCGGCACGATCGCGGGCAGCGGCAGCACCGCGTTGAGCAGGCCGAACATGCTCAGGAAGCAGAGCAGCGCGATGACCACGCCAGTCGCCAGCGAGTAACCGGTGCGCCCCCCGGCGGACTTCCACCCCGGGTGCCCGATGTAGACGGCGGGCGGGAACGGCGAGCCGAGCGCCGAGCCGATGATCGCGCCGAAGCCGTCGGCGAGCAGGATCGGGCGCAGGTTGAAGCTGTCCCCCGCCGACGCGGCGCTCTCCACGTTGGTCATGCCCTCGGTGAAGTTGTAGACGCCGAGCGGGATGGCGGTGGCCAGCAGCGGCGAGATGTTCGACAGGCCCTGGCCGAGCTGGTGGAAGTGCAACGTCGGCAGCGACACCGCGATGTCCTTGGCCGCCTCGGTGACGTCCGGGGTGTTCATGAACCCGCCGATCCAGCCGATGGCGGTGCCGACCGCCAGCGCGACGGCGCCGATCGGCAGGTTCCACGGCAGTTTCAGGTCGGTGAGCAGGCCGACGAGCAGCAGGCCGAAGACCGGCAGCGCGATCCAGGCGGCGTCCCACATCTGCGCCGCCGGCCGCATCGAGATGAACGCGATCGAGATACCCGCCAGCGTGCCGAGCATCGCGGCCCGCGGCGCGTACCTGCGGATTGTCGGCCCGACGAACGCGCCGATCACGACGATGAGGCCGATGATGAACGCCCAGGCGAGCCCCGCCTCCCAGGCCGCGAGCGGGTTCTTCGTCTTCAGGTAGATGGGCAGCATGATGACGAAGACGACGATGAACATGTGCGGCACGCTGGGCCCGTACGGCATCGCCGTGACGTCGTCACGGCCCTCCTTCGCCGCGAGGCGCCGGCCCAGGTAGGCGTAGAACAGGTTGCCGATCAGCATCGCGATCCCGAGCGCGGGCAGGATCGCGCCGAACACGTCCTTCTTCGGGATGTTGACGACGAACAGGCACAACGACGTCAGGACGATGACGTTGACCAGGACGTTGATGCCCAGGCCGAAGAAGGCGTTGGTGTCGCCCTTCGTCCAGTAGGGCAGTGCCGGCGCGGACGACGCCGGCCGATTCCCAAGCTTGATCATGACGGGAGCGGTCCTTCTCAGGAGGCCGTGGCGGCGGCGGTGGACAGCGGAGCGAGCGCGGCGAGGAACTCGGTGGACGGGGCGACCCAGCCGAAGATCCCGCCCTGCGCGGCGACCATCTCCAGCGCGACCCGCTGGAAGTCGGGGAAGTAGGAGCCGACGCAGTCACTGAGCACCAGGCACTCGTAGCCGCGGTCGTTGGCCTCGCGGACGGTCGTGTGCACGCAGACCTCGGTCGTCACGCCGGTGACGACCAGGCTGGTGATGCCCTTCTCGGCCAGCACGTCGCCGAAGGCGGTGGCGTAGAAGGCGCCCTTGCCGGGCTTGTCGATGACGGTCTCGCCCTCGACCGGCGCGAGCTCGTCGATGATGTCCTGGCCGTACTCGCCCCGGATGAGGATCCGGCCCTTGGGACCGAGGTCGCCGATCTTCAGGGTCGCGTTGCCGCGGTGCAGCTTCGCCGGCGGCAGGTCGGACAGGTCGGGCAGGTGGCCCTCGCGGGTGTGGATGACGGTGAGGCCGGCGGCGCGGGCGGCGGCGAGGACGGCGCGCAGCGGTTCGATCGTGCCGCGCAGTTGGCTGACGTCGTTGCCGAGGCTCTCGCCGAAGCCGCCCGGCTCGAGGAAGTCACGCTGCATGTCGATGAGCACGAGCGCGGTGGTAGCGGGATCGAAGGTGAAGTCATAGGGTCGAGCGCCCACCGTCAGGGCCTCGGTGGGGATCGGATCGGATTCGCTCATGCCAGCTCTCGCCATCCCGGGTCCGCAGTTTCGCGACCCGCCCGCGTCGGAGCACACGGGTGGGTCCGAGGGAGCTCGGCACGTACGAACCGGCGGTCCGGTGCCTGTCCCGTCCTGTCTGCTGACGAGAGTCGGGGGATGGCGTTTCAGCCCACCGCCCGCCACGTAACACGCCGATAAACTCTGTATCCAGCCCAGTACACGGACTCGTATACAGATTGGCAGGCCTGCCACCTGCATGTTTTGCGGTATTTGCGCAGTTGGTCGCCGGGGTCGGCAGTGGCATATGCCACTGGGACCGGCGCTGCGCGCCGAGCCGGGTCGATATTGCTCAGCGACGCTCCGTCCACCACGGCCGTCGCCCACGCGTCGGCCCACGGGCGCGCCAACGAAGGTGCGCCGACGAAAGGTGCGCACTGGTGACCCAGACACGGCCGGCCATGAGAGCGGCGTCGGACGAGTTCACGGCGGAACCCGACGGGGAACGCCCCGTCAACGCCACCCCGGGCACCTTCACGCTCGACGAACTGCTCACGGCGCTGGATCTGCGCGGCGATGTCCCGCCGGTGCGGGGCCGGACGCTGCTCAGCGCGCACGGCGGCGTCCTCGGTTCGCAGCAGGTCGGACAGCAGGTCGTCCTCGCCGAACGGTTGACGCCGGGGAAGTCGGTGCACTCGGTCAGCACGATCTTCACCCGCCCCGGGGACTCCCGCCGGCCGGTGTGGATCGATGTGGAGCGCCTCGCCCACGGCAGCTCGATCGACACACTGGCGTTGTCGTTCCGCCAGGACTCGCAGCTGCTGTCCCGCGCGAACCTGATGCTGCGCGCCCCCGAGGCGCATCTCGTCGACCGGCGGACGTCGATCCGGATGCCTCCCGGCCCGGAGGCGGGCGAGCCGCGGGACAACACGTGGATGATGCCCTGGGAGATCCGTCAGCTTCCGCGTGCGGAGGGGGCCCAGCAGGATCGGTGGGCGCGTATCACCGGCGCCGGTGACGACCCGTCGATCTGGCGCGCGCTCCTCGCGCATTCCTGCGAGCTGTACCCGGTGCCCGACATCGCGATCGCCGAAGGCCTCATGGACCAGGACGGGGCGGCCACGACCGCGTTCGCGAGCGCGGCGCTCTCCCTGACCGTGACCTTCCTCGATGACCTCGACGTGCGGGACTGGCACCTGTTCCGCGTCCACGCCCTGCACGCGAGCCACGGGCGAACCACGAGCCGCGTAGAGATCTTCACCGCCGACGGCGAACTCCGGGCCCAGGCCGAGACCATCGGCCTGCTCCGCGCCGCGCGGAAGGCATCGCGCGCCTGACCGGCATCCCGCTCGAGACCATCGGCGCGGGCAGGTCCCTCCGGGTGGACTCACGCCCGAAATGTCGGCCAGAGGGACCCACGAAGCCGCTCTCCCCGACACCCCACTACGCCACGTAACCAAGACGCCGGCCCGACGCGGCGCCGGAGAGCAGGGCCAGCGGCCGAAGTCGCGGCGGGACGGGTCGGGGTCGGGGCCGGCGCCTGGTTCGCGCCGACCCCGACCGCGTGCCCTGGGAACTGCCCCGCGGGGGATCAGACTTCGGCGCCCCCGGCGGCCTGCGCGACGACGCCTGCGTTCACCGGAACGTCGGCGTCGGCGACCACGAGCGGCTCGCCGTCCGACGGGCCGGCCGCTGCCGGCACCGGCGCGACGGGTCCGCGGCGACGCGGCAGCAGCAGCGCGAGCGGCACGCCGACCACGAACACGCAGGCCGCCAGCAGCAGGCCGAAGGAGTACCCGGAGGTCAGCGCGTCGGGCACGGTCGCGCCGTGGCTGGTCTCATGCGCGGTCCGGTTCGCGGCGAGGGTGGTGACAACGGCGAGACCGACAGCCGCGCCGATCTGCCGGCCGGTGTTCATCAGCCCGGAGGCGAGGCCGGCCATGTGCAGGGGCACGCCCGCGGTGGCGGCCGAGACCATCGCGACCATTACCGTGCCGATGCCGAGCGACATCAGGGAGATGGGCCCGAACACCTCCGCCCAGTAGGAACCGCCCGCGGAGATGCCCGTCATCCAGAACTGGCCCGCCGCGCCCAGCACCACACCGGTCAGGATGATCGGACGCGGCCCCAGCCGCCCGATGACCCGCGTCACGGTCTGCGAGGCAATGATGATCGACACCGGCATGGGGAGGATCGCGACCCCGGCCCGCAGCGGGCTGAAGCCCTGGACCCGCTGCAGGTACAGCGTCAGGAAGAACAGCACGGCGAACATGCCGGCACCCAGCACGGCCGCGATGGAGTTCGCCACCGCGATGCCCGGGTAGCGGAAGATACCGAGCGGCACCAGCGGGTTGTCGCTCGTCGCCTCGATCACGAGGAACGCGACGAGCAGGGCGACTCCGCCGGCCAGCATGCCGATCGTGGTCGCCGATGTCCAGGAGTCACTCTCGGTGCGCACGATCGCGTAGACCAGCAGCACCAGCCCACCCGTGACCGTCAGGGTGCCCGGCACGTCGAGGTCACGAAGCCGGTTGACCTGGCCGCGCGACTCCACCAGCACCGCCCGCGCGGCGACAATCAACAGCGCACCGATCGGCACGTTCACGAACAGCACCCAGCGCCAGTTGGCGACGTCCGTCAGGACGCCACCGAGGACCGTGCCGAACGCACCACCGCTGGCCGCCGTCGCGCCCCAGGCGCCGACCGCCCGGGTCCGCTCCCGCCCCTCGGCGAAGGAGGTCATCAGCAGGCTCAGGGTGGCCGGCGCCAGCACGGCACCGCCGAGGCCCTGCACCGCCCGCGCGATGATGAGCTGCGTCTCGTTCTGGGCCAGGCCGCCGCCGAGGCTGGCCAGCGTGAAGAGCGCCAGGCCGAAGACGAACACCCGCCGCCGGCCGAACAGGTCCGCCGCGCGCCCGCCGAACAGCAGCAGACCGGCGAAGGCCAGCGTGTACGCGTTCACCACCCACTGCAGCCCACCGGCCGACATGTGGAGGTCGTCCTGCATCGACGGCAGGGCGATGTTCACGATGGAGATGTCGAGCACCACCATGAACTGGGCCAGGCAGCACACCGCCAGGACCGCCCAGCTCGCCCGCGACCGGTCGGCCGCCCCACTTTTCGAACTCGCTTTCGATTCCGAACTCGCCGTCGCCTCTGAACTCATCGCCTCTGAACTCATCGCCAAGGTCCTCCCACCTCCACTCGTCGTCGTACGCCGTACGACGACGAGGACCACCATACGCCGTACGATGTACGAGCGGCAAAACGGCGTGCGTCGGCCGCACGCTCTCGGAGGTGACCAGAAGATGGCTG
Source organism: Frankia sp. AgB32 (assembly GCF_023243045.1). GTDB lineage: Bacteria > Actinomycetota > Actinomycetes > Frankiales > Frankiaceae > Frankia. Next base: position 182,194 of record NZ_JALKFX010000001.1, on the reverse strand, counting down.
CGCCAGCAGATCCAGCTGTTGAGCCAGGTCGGAGCGGTCATGCGGCGCTGGCTACCGCGGCGGCCAGCAGGCCGAGGCTGCATCCCGAGCTGCTGGCCCGGGCCGCCATCGACATCGCGGACGTCGACGGCCTCGCGGCAGTGTCCATGCGACGACTGGCCACCACCGTCGGCGTCGGCACGATGACGCTCTATTACCACGTCCGCGACAAGGACGAGCTGCTCGACCTGATGTGGGACGAGTTCATGGGCGAGCACCTGCTCGCCGAGGTGCCGGCGGACTGGCGCACCGCGCTCACCGCGATCGCCCAGCGGACCCGGGAGTCCTACCAGCGCCACCCGTGGGCGCTGCACGTCGTCGCCCGCCCCGCGCGCGGCCCCAACAAGATGCGCCACATCGAGCAGTACCTCACCGTCGTCTCGATGATCACCGACGATCTGGACGAGCAGCTGCGCATCCTGCACTCCGTGAGCGATCTCGTGGTCGGCTGCACCCTGCGGGAGCTCGGCGTCCGCGCCTTCCCCCCGCCCACCGGGAATCCGGCCGACTCCGGCGACCCCTGGGCCGAGGTGCTCCAGCCGATGCCGGACTTCGGGGAGCTCGTCCGCGCGGAGGACCTCCCGCGGCTGCGCAACCTGTGGACGAGCGGATGCCTGCGGCGCCCGACGCGCTTCGAGCAGGCGCTGGGTTGGCTGCTCGACGGCATCGGGGCGGCGCACCCCGAAGCCGTGCAGCTCGGCGCCGGTAAGGGCGGCGGGGAAGGCCGCGCTGTGGCGACCACGACCGGGACCGTCCCGAAGAAGGGGGCTTAGCGGCCTTCACGGACGCGACCTGAGTAGCTACCGTCGGAGAGGTCAGTCGCCACCGGCGATCCTCGAGTCGCACCCGGGGCAGCCCTTCATGACTGTTCGACTTCCGCGCCACGTCGCGCCCCTCGCTCCCGGCGAGCCGGACGCGCTCGGGCCCTACCAGCTCCTCGGCCGCATCGACGCGGGTATCACCGGCGTCGTGCACCTCGGCCGGGCTCCCGGCGGCGCGCAGGTCGCGGTCCGCTCGCTGCATCCGGGCGACTCGCCGCGCGCCGACATGCGGGCCCGCTTCGCCGCCGCGGTCGACCGCGCCCGCGCCCTGGCCGGGCCGCACACCTGTGGCGTGCTCGACGCCGCGCCGGAGGCGGACCGTCCCTACGTGGTCAGCGAGTTCGTCGGCGGCCCGACGCTGGCGCGGGAACTGGCCGAACGGGGCCCGCTGTCCGTCGACGAGATCGACCGGCTGGCCCGAACCCTGCTGATGACGATCGAGGCGGCCCATCACACCATCGGCGCGCTGGGTGACCTGACGGCCACCGACCTCGTGCTGTCCGTGGTCGGCCCCCGCCTGGTCGACCTCGGAATCGCCGCCGCGCTGCGGCCGCTGCTGGTGACGACCGCCGCCCGCAGCGGTGCCAGCGCCCTCACCGGGGGCGGTTACGTGCCCGGCTACGGCTACGGGCCCGCCGCCAGCGGGTGGGAGGGTCCCGCGGCGGACATCGTCGCCTGGGCCGGCATCGTCGACCTGGCCGCCACCGGCCGGGCGGGCGGCGCGGTGGAACCGGCCGCCCGCGGCGCCTGGCGGCGCGCGGACCGCTCCGGTCCCGACCTCCCGACCAGCCCCGGGGTGCGCCGGGCGCTCGCCTGCGTGCGGCAGGCCGACGGCGCCTCCCTGCCCGACACCTCGGAGCTGCTGGCCCTGCTCACCGCCGGGCGTGCCCGCCCGTCGCGGGCCAGGCGCGAGCGGGACCAGCGCGACCTTCCCAGCCTGGCTCCGGAGCGGGCGACCGTCATCCCCGGCTCCGAACGCCGCGGCCAGGCGCGGGACAGCAGCGGCGCACCAACCACCAGGCCCGCCGCTTCCGTACCGGACACGATCGACGGGCCGAACCCGCGCCCGAGCGCGTCGCGGGATCCCCGTCCGCGGGCAACCGGGACCGTCGGTCCGGCGCCGGCCGAAGCCGCGCCGCCGACGAGGCGCCCGGACGCCGCCCGAGCCGGGGACGCCCGCCCCGCCGGCGGAGGTCGGCACAGCGCCGCTCGGGCCGGTGGCACCGCCGGCGCGACGCGGCACGGCGCCTCCCGGTCGGCCGGGCCCGGCAGGAAGACTCGTCGCGGCAGCGCAGGCAGCGACCAACACGTCGAGGCGATGGGTACGGAGCTGGACGCGCTCAGCATTCTGCTTCCACCGCTGGCCAGCCTTCCGCCGTCGCCCCTGCCGCCGTCGGCGCAGGACGCGGCGGTCAGGCCGGGTCGCCCGACCCGACGCGGCCGGACCGAACCGGTGGCGGCGGCCGACGGCGCCCTGGCTGGCGCAGCCGACGCCGATCACGGGACGCCGAGGCGTGGGTCGGCCGAACCGGCCATCCGTCTCCTTCCACCGCGCCCCGCGGGCGGCAACGTCGAGGCGGGCAGCGACGCCGAGCGCCGGCGGCGCCCCTGGGTTCGCCCGGCGGCGGCCATCGCCGTGGCGGCGGCCGCCGCGGTCGCGGCGGCGGCGACGGCCGCGGGGCTCGGAGCGGGCGCAAGCGACGACGTGACCACCGGCGCCCAGGCGCCCCTGCACGAGACGCGGTCCGGAGACGACGCCACCGACAGTCGCGCCGCCGATCACGTCCCCGTCATCGGCGCACCCGTCCCGTCGGCGTCGGCCGGCGCCGGCACCACCGGCGACGACGAGGCACTCGCGCCGGCCGCGCAGGAGCAGCAGCGGCATCTGAGCGCCCAGGACTCCGCGGTGAACATGCTGACCCTCGCGGCCGGCACCGGGGACGACGGCACCGCGCCGCCCCTGTCGACAGACCGACCAGCCGTGGGCGGCGGTTTGGCCGCGCAGCTCCCGGCAGGTCTCCTGATCACCCCGCTCACCCCGACCAACCGGCCGTCCATCGCCCCCGCGCCCCAGCCAGCTCCACCACAGCCAGCACCCCAGCCCGCGGCAGCACCCCAGCCCGCAGCACCCCAGCCGGCAGCCGCCAAACCGGCCGCGCCACAGCAGGTCGCACCACAGCAGGTCGCACCACAGCCGGCGGTCCGCCCCGCGGCCAACCGGCCGATGGGTCGGATTCCGGCCGTGCGGGCGGCCGCCGCGGGGGCACCGGCGGCCACCAGCGCCCACCGGCCGTCGGCGCAGCAGACACCAGCCAGCACGGCGGCGAGCACCTCCGCTGCCGGCAACGGTCTTGCCGCGGTTCCGATCGGCGTGGTGGCGCTGACACCCCGCTGAGTGCCTCGCGGTCGGCAATCCCCGCCGCCCCCGACCGTCGTGGCGGGGGCTGGCCGGCCAGGCAGCGTCCGGGCGATCTTGCTGGTGGGTGAGTCGTCATTTTGTGGGTTGTGGCCCGGTGAGCCGGTCGGGTTCCATGGAGGGGCCGATTGCGCTGCCGACTGGTCGCTTTGCAGGGACCGGTGTCCGGATGCCCTCACCATGATCGGCCGGACACGACCTAATCCCGGTCGGCCCGGAAGGTGGTGGGGTCGGCGTCCGTCGCGGGGTCGGCGGGCCGGCGCACGGCTCCCCGCGGCCAGATGATCTGCACCGGGCGGCTGCGTCGGCGAGCGTAGTCGACGACGTCCGCCGTACCGCCGAAGCCGCGGGCGGGCAGGCCGTCCCAGACCGCGAGGATCTGGTCGGAGGCGTCGACGAGCGCCCGGCTGGCATCCATCAGACTCGCCAGATCGGGCATCGGACGATCCTGCCGGCGCACCTCCGCGGAACTGCTCAGCAGCCGATCGAAATCACCCAGGTGGGCGGCGGGCTGAAACTCCCGGTAGCCAGCGGCGGGGATCACCGAGATCAACCGTCCCCCGAGCTGCAGGACCACGTCGGCGAAGACGGTGTCCGCACCGTCGGCCAGACAGCTGATGCCGGCGAAGCCGCCGGCGGCGAGGGGCCGCAGCACCCGGCGAAGCTCCGCGGCGACAAGGCTGCTCTGGTCCCCGGTGAGGCCGCGATGCCCTGTCACGCCGACGGTGCGCACGTACCCACCCGCCTGGAGCGCGGCCTCATGAGCCGGTGTGTGTGCCTGGCCACGCCAGGATGAATCGAAACCGTAGGTGGCACTCCGCGAGGGTAGCCGCCGGCCGGCTACCCGGCGGTGGCCACGGCGACGGCGTGGGCACGCGGGGACGCGAGGGTGCCTGTCGGGACCACCTCGATCCGGTCGAGCGCCAACCACCGGGCGAGTTCACCGAGTTCGGCGGCGAGCTCCCGCGCGACCGCGGCCGGATCCTCGGCAGCGGGGAGCACGATCCCGCTCCGCACCACGGCCGCCATCATCCACACCCCACGGCCGGGCCAGGAGCGCCCGCGGCGGCAACAGCTCCGCCTCGGGCCACAGCACCGCCTCGGGGCACAGCACCAGCTCAGGGCACGAGGACCACCTTGCCGATGGTCTCTCGCCGTTGCAGGGCGGTGTGGGCGGCGGCGGCCTGCGCGAGGGGGAAGGTCTGGACGGTCGGCACCAGCGTCCCGGTGGTGGCGGCGGCGAGCGCGGCCTGCTCCAGTGGGGCGATGCCACCCGGCCGGCGCATGATGCGTCCCGGCAGCTCGGATTCCACGCGCAGGCCGCGGTCCGTCACGTCCGCGGGAGTACGGGCGGTCGGCTCGCCCGCCGACCAGCCGAACATGAGGACGCGGCCGCCCTGGCCGGTCAGCTCCAGGGCGGCGCGACCGCTCTGGCCGCCGACGCCGTCGAGCGTCACCGTCACGGCCCGGCCGCCGAGCGCGTCGCGGACCGTGTCCGGCCAGTCGGGAAGCGTGTAGTCGACGGCGACGTGAGCGCCGAGCCGGCGGACCGCCGCGAGCTTCGCGGCTCCCCCGGCCACCCCGACGACGGTCGCCCCGGCGTTGCGGGCGGCCTGGACGAGCAGGCCGCCGATGCCGCCGGCCGCGGCGGTGACCAGCACGACGTCCCGCGCGGACAGCTCGGCCACCTCGAGGATGCCCATCGCCGTGCGCCCCGTACCGATCATCGCGACGGCGGCAGCGGCGGTGAGTCCGTCGGCGACGGGGTGGACGTTGTCGACCGCCCGGACGGCGAGCTCGGCGTAGCCGTGCCCGTCCGGCCCGAGGTGCGCGACGACCTGCTGGCCGCGCCAGACCGGGTCGACGCCGGCGCCGAGCGCGTCGACGGCCCCGGCGACCTCCCGGCCGGGGATGGTCGGCAGCGACGGTGCGGGGAACGGGCCGCCGCTGAGACCTTCCCGCAGCCGGGTGTCGAGGACGTGGACGCCGGCCGCCTCGACCCGGATCCGCACCTCGCCGGGCGCGGGGCGGGGATCATCCACCTCCTCGTACCGGAGGTTCTCCGCCGGGCCGAACTCGCGCAGCCTGACCGCGTACATGCGTGGGTCTCCGGTTCGGTCGCGGGCCTTCCCCGGCAGCCGAGGACACGGCTGCCGGGCGTCTGGCCCGCACACTAGAACCTGAAGCCGAGTAGAGGTCAACGGCGGCCGGTCGGTCCGTCCGCGCCTGGTTCAGCTCCGGGCGGCGCTGAACCAGGCCGGCCGGGCGTGCAGCAGCCACTCGGGAAGGAGCTGGCGCAGACTGGCGGGGCGCAGCTGGAGATCGGCCAGGCCGGCCAGCGGGGCCGAGACGATGTCAAGATCGTCGAGTCGACTGCCGAACTCGCCGGCCCAGGACCGGTCGACGGCGAAGATGACGTCGACCTCGGTGATCGGCACGCCACGGTCGACGCCGGTCGCCTCGATGCAGCCGACGAAGGTAACGGAGTCGATCTCGATGCCGGCCTGCATGTCGAGCAGGCGGCGCAGCGCCACCTGCACCGTCTCTCCGGGGCCCACCGAGCCGCCGGGCAGGCGGAAGGTAGTCTGACCACGTACGTTGGCGAGCAGGATCCGATCCCCCTCGACGAGCAGCGCGCGGACGTTGATCCGCACCGGGTCAGCGGCCTGCCGCTCCGGATCGGGAATCCGGCCGCGAGCGGTCGAGGCGATGGACGGCTTGGTGGGCAGTGTCACGGGCGGACCCTCCGGGGACGGGGTCGGGGTCGGGTGGGCAGTCTCCGCATCGTGCCGCTTCCCGCCGGCGGCCGTGCGCTAACCGGCCATCCGGCCCGCGGCGGGGCGGCGAGGCCACGATGGCGCCTATCGCCACGGCCCGAAGCGAACTCCGCACGAGCGGCAAAAACGCAGTAGAAATCACCGCAAATTCGGGTCAACCATCGCCAAGTAACCGAACTTGCGGGGATACTATCCAGGAATGCCGAGATTCCGGATCAGTGAGGCAGCGGCGCTGCTTGGTGTCAGCGATGACACCGTCCGCCGGTGGGCGGACAGCGGCCGCCTGCCGACCATCCTGGACGACGCCGGCCGCCGGGCAGTCGAGGGAACCAACCTGGCCGAGTTCGCCAAGGATATGGCAGGCGAGCAACCGAGCACGGTAATCCCCGTCGTGGCGGAGTCCGCCCGCAACCGGTTCCCCGGCATCATCACCCGGGTCACCCGGGACACGGTCATGGCCCAGGTGGAGATCCAGGCCGGTCCGCACCGGCTGGTCTCCCTGATGAGCCGGGAGGCGGCCGACGAACTCGGCCTCGAGCCCGGTGTCCTGGCCGTCGGCGCGGTGAAGTCGACCAACGTCGTCATCGAGATGCCCGAACGCCGCTGAGGCGACCCGGCCCGGCGTGGTCCGCCTCACGGGGCCTCCGCGGTCCGTCGGGTCGCCGGTCGCGCCACATCCATCGGTCACGTCCGTCCCTGGGGAGAGGGGTCCACGCCGGCGATGACGAGCCCAGACGTCTCGGCAGCGGCGGCGTCCGCGGACGGCTCCGGACCGCCTCCCCGCGTCCTCGCGGGCAGCCGGTCGGTCCGCCGGGAGACCCGTCGGCGGGTCCCCTGGGCGTTGTGGGTGCCGGCGTCGCTCGCCATCCTCTTCCTGCTGCTGCCGCTCGTCGGCCTGCTGGTGCGGGCGCCCTGGTCCGGGCTCGGTGGTCTGATCACCCAGACCTACGTCCGGCAGGCACTCCTGCTGTCGCTGCGGACCGCGACCATCGCGACCGGCCTGTCGCTGGTGTTCGGCATCCCGCTGGCCTGGCTGCTCGCCCGCACCCGCTTCCCGGGGCGGGCCCTGCTGCGAGCCCTGATCACGCTGCCGATGGTGCTGCCGCCCGTGGTCGGCGGCGTGGCGCTGCTGCTCGCGCTCGGCCGGCGCGGCCTGCTCGGGGAGTGGCTGTCCCAGTGGTTCGGCTTCACCCTGCCGTTCACCACCACCGGAGTGGTGGTCGCGCAGACCTTCGTGGCGATGCCCTTCCTGGTCGTTTCGGTCGAAGGCGCCCTCAACAGCGCCGACCGCCGCTACGAGGATGCCTCCGCCACCCTCGGCGCCGACCCGTGGACGACGTTCCACCGGGTCACCGTCCCGCTCGTCGCCCCAGCGGTGGCCGCCGGCGCCGCGTTGTGCTGGGCGCGGGCGCTGGGTGAGTTCGGCGCGACGATCACCTTCGCCGGCAACTTCCCCGGCACGACCCAGACGATGCCACTGGCCGTCTACCTGGCCCTGGAGAACGACCCGGATGCCGCGATCGCGCTGTCGCTCATCCTGCTGGCGGTGTGTGTCGCGGTACTGGTCGCGCTGCGTGCCAGCTGGGTGCCGGGCGCCCGGCGCGTGCTGCGCAGTCGAGGCGCCGTCGAGCCGGCGGCCGCCGCCGGCGGGGAGGTCCTGTGAACGACGAACGGTCCGCCGAACCGGCTGGTCGCCGCATGCCGGCCCAGGCCACGGCCGCCCCCCTCGGTGGCCTCGACGCCCGGGTGACGGTGCGGCGCGGCCAGTTCGTGCTGGACGTCGAGGTGCGGGTGACCCCGGGCGAGACGGTCGCCGTCCTCGGCCGCAGCGGCGCGGGCAAGAGCACGCTGCTGCGCGCCCTGGCCGGCCTGCTGCCGATCGACGCCGGCCACATCACCCTCGCCGACCAGGTGCTCGATGATCCGGCCGCCCGCCGGTTCGTGCCGAGCGAGCGCCGGCCGGTGGGCGTGGTCTTCCAGGACTACCTGCTGTTCCCGCACCTGCGCGCCCGCGACAACGTCGCCTTCGGCCTGCGGGCCCGCCTCGGCCAGCGCCGCCGCCAGGCCCGCCACCAGGCCCAGGACTGGCTGGACCAGTTCGGGATCGGCGAACTGGCGGACCGCCGGCCCGCCGCCCTGTCCGGTGGCCAGGGGCAGCGGGTCGCGCTGGCCCGCGCGCTGGCCACCCAGCCGGGTCTGCTGCTTCTCGACGAGCCGCTGTCCGCGCTCGACACCGTCACCCGGCAGGAGGTCCGCACGTTCCTGCTCGGCCTGCTGCCGACCCTGTCCGCGCCCGTTCTGATCGTCACGCACGACCCGACGGACGCCGAGGTGCTCGCCGACCGCACCATCGCGATAGAGGCCGGCCACCTGGCGGACCTCGCCGAAACAGCCTGAGCCGCCGAAACAGCCTGAGCCGCCGAACCGGCCCGGCCCCTCGAGGCCGCGGGGCCGGTCAGGCGGGTTGCCGGCTGGCGGCGCCGGCGGGGACGTGGCGGACCTCGGCGTCCGGGCCGGGGAAGACGAAGGTGACATGGCCGTTGTCGGCCCACCGCACGGCGAACGGCGGGTCACCGACATCCGACCGCACATCGAAGATCTCGCCCAGCCGGTCCGGCGTGCGGGGGATATGGCTGTGGACGATCAACGTGTCCCCGGGATGAGCCCGGAGCACGCCGATGCGGTGGGGGAACACCGCGGAATGTGACAGTGCGGCGACGGTACCGGCGACCGCGCCGGCGGCGGGTGCGCCGACAACGACCGGTGCGGCGGCCTCGTGCTGCGGAGCGAAGGTCTCGTCCCGCAGCGGACGAGTCAGCTCCGCCAGCTCGTGCTGGCAGCGGATGAGCAGGTCATCGACGGTGACGACGCCGACGATGCGGCGTCCGTCGAGCACCGGCAGCCGTCGCAACGCGTGATCGCGGAAGATCTCGTACGCCCGCTCGATGCCCATGCCCGCGGGGACCGTCACGACCTCCGTGGTCATCAACGCGTCGATACGGCCGTCGGCACCGATCCCGCGGGCCATTCCCCGTACCACAATGTCACGATCGGTGACAATTCCGACGAGATGTTCGTTGTCGACCACCAGCAGGGCACCCACCCCCGTTCGGGCCATCTCCCGGGCGGCGTTCGCGATCGTGGTGGACCGCTCGACCGTCGTCGGCGGCCGGCTGATCATCGAGCCGACGTAGGCCATCTCTCTCCTCCTCCGATCGGCCCGTTCCCATCTACCTACACCGCGCGAACGGGCTCACGTGTGCCTCCACCGTCATTCCCCGATTACAGAGAGAACGCACATCGTCGCGAGAGGTGTTCCGGGTGGCCCGAACGGGCGGTGCGCCGCCTGGTCAGGCCGATCGGGCCGCCGGTCGTGGCGCGAGCCGTTCGAGGAACCAGTCGCGGGCGTCCGTCGCCACCTGGGTCAGCGCGCCCGGCTCGACGAACAGATGCGTCGCCCCGGGCACGATCTCCAGCCGACTGATGCAGCCGGTCAGTCGCTGCCGGGCCCACCGGTTGAGCTCCACCACCTGGTCGTCCCGGTCGCCGACGATGAGCAGGGTGGGCGCGCTGACCTCCGGCAGCACCTCCCAGGCCAGGTCGGGGCGCCCACCCCGGGACACGACCGCAGCAATGCCCGCGCCGGCCTGGGCCGCCGCCGACAGCGCCGCGGCGGCGCCGGTGCTGGCGCCGAAACAGCCGAGGGGCAACGAGGCCGTCTCAGGCCGCGCGCGCAGCCAGGCGACCGCGGTCAGCAGACGCCCGGCCACCAGCCTGAGGTCGAACGCGGCCACGTCGTCCGCCGCCTCGTCCTGGTCGAGGAGGTCGACCAGGAGCGTCGCGAAGCCGGCCGCGCGGAGTACGTCGGCGACGAACCGGTTGCGCGGACTGTGCCGACCGCTGCCGCTGCCATGCGCGAAGACCACCACCGCGCGGGGCCGCGCGGGCAGGCCAAGTAGTCCAGGCATGCCCGACAGCCCGACCGCCGGGGTGGGGATCTCGACCTCCACGGTTCGCCCCACATTGCGGGCGGACCGGTCAAGCAGCTCGACGACCTCCTCATCCGAGGTCTGGGTGAAATCACCGTAGAACTCGCCGACGCCGAAGAATGCCTGCGACGCCTCGACGCAGACCACCTCGTCGGCGTCGGCCCGAAACCGGATCAGCCGGTCCCGCGCGGCGATCGGGGCGGCCAGCACCAGCCGGGCCACGCCCTGCGCCTGCGCGGCACGGCACGCGGCCAGGGCCGTCGAGCCGGTGGCGATGCCGTCGTCGACGACGACAACGGTGCGTCCGGACAGCGGTATCCGCGGCCGGCCGGCCCGGAAGCGGCGGGCGCGCCGATCGAGCTCGACCGCCTCCAGCGCCTCGATCCGAGCGAACTCCTCCTGGCCCACCTGGGCCATGCACACCGTCTCGTCGTCGACCACGCGAATGCCGCCCTCGGCAATCGCGCCCATGGCCAGTTCGGGCTGGCGCGGAACGCCGATCTTGCGAACGGAGATCACGTCCATCGGTGCGGCCAGCGCCCGGGCGATCTCGAACCCGACCGGCACGCCGCCCCGCGGCAGGGCCGCGACGACGACGTCCTCGCCGCACAGGTGGGCGAGGCGGGCGCTGAGCAGTCGACCGGCGTCGGCCCGATCCACGAAGATCGCCATTGTCCGCACCGCCTTCCCGCCGCGCCGCCGGATCCCTCCACAGACTGATTCCCCCCGGACCGCCCACCCCATCCTCCGAACGGGCTGTCCGCTGTGGCACGCACCTCGGCACGGGCATCCTCGGCAACTACCGTGCATAATTGGAGAGGTGACGCTCCGTCTGCAGCACGGCACCGCCCCTCGCTGGGCGTGGCAAGTGGTCTGTCGTCCCGGAGCCTGTCCGTGTTGTCCCAGCCCTCGCGTCCACTGAGGCTCCTCGCCACCACGACGAGCCGCGCGGCCCGCTGACAGCGGAGCCGCCTTGGCGCGAGGGTCCCCCTCGGCAGCTGAAGTCCCCGGCGCGGCGCGCGGCCAACTCCGCGCCCGGGCCGGAACGCGGCCTTCCGCGCACACGAGTCGGTCACAGCGGGCCGACCGCCTCGTCCACGCGGCGATCGCTCCCGCTGGTCTGACCGCTGGATGACGGATCCATCGGCGGGCAAGTCCCTGCCCTCGACATCCGCTCTCGTCGCGCCTCGCGTCTACGCCGGCATCGCCGAATCCGCTGTGAACCACGGGCCCGGCCGGTGCGGCAGGCGGCCGACGGCCGCGCCCCGTCTCATCCCAGACCTCCCGCTGACAGTCCCGTGTCCGGCAAGGTTCGCTCGACGAGGAAGGAAGGCAACGAAGCCATGTCCTTCAAGGCGTGGATGACCAGGTTGCGGGCGGACGGACACCTCGTCTGCCCGGCCAGTTCCGCGGTTCCGGTCGATGTCCGCAGCGTCCGCCGGGACGGTGTCGGCCTGCACTTCCGCTGCCGCGGCACCGCCGTCCGCCTCGCCGCCTACCGTCCCGGCCGCACGGCCTGGCAGGTCTGCGTCCGGGACGAGGCATGGTGCCCCGAGGAGGAGCTGCAGCTGTGGGCCCACCGCCCGCTCGAATCCTCACCGCCGCCCACCGGCGCACGGCTGGCCTTCCCCGGCGCCCAACCCGACCAGGTGATCGTCATCGACGGCGCGAAGGCCTACGGCTGGACCAGCCACGAGGCGGGCCTGCTGCGCCCGGCCGACGCGGCCGCTCTGTTCGACCGCCTGGCCGCCGACCTCGCCATCGGCGACGCGACAACGCCCGTCCGCCCCACCGCCCAGGCACAGGGCGAACGTCCCGCCCTGCATCTGGGCAGATCTCCCGAGATCACCGTCCCCGTCGCCAGGTCGGTGGACCAGCACCCCCTGGTCGTCCCGACCTGAACAACCGGGCCCAGGAAGCTCCGGGAGCCCACTGCGCGGGACGACGGGGGGCAGTCCCCACCTACTCCCCGGCGTCCTGTAAGCTTCACTTACTTCCAGGGGGTGTAGCTCAGCCTGGTAGAGCGCCTCCCTCGCACGGAGGAGGCCAGGGGTTCGAGTCCCCTCACCTCCACAAGCCGGCCCGTCGTGCTCGCTGACTTTGGTCAGCTTCGCGGCGGGCCGCAATGTTTTTCGGGGGGACAACCCCCCGAGCCCCCCGTCCCGCCGGCGTGTAACCGGCTTGGTGGTGGTTGGTGGGGTGGTGTCAGGCGAGCATGTACTCGGCGCTGCGCCTGACCCATGCGATCAACGATTCGCGGCTGCGAGCCTTCTTCGCCCTGCTCGGGCACCGATCTGACGGCCCGCTTGTCCATCTCCCCGGGGCGCGATCGACCAGTCCGTCGACAGCGTAGAAGTCCTCACCCGACCGAGCCGCCGCCGGGACCACGCACCCGTCCCCGGCCTCCGGGGCCTGAACGCTCGCGACGAGGAGAAGTCTGTAAGTAGAGGCAATGGGATCCGTCTCCGGCGACGCCTGGGCCCGGATGGGACGGGCCAGATGTCCACAGGTTTCCGGTGTCCGGCGAGGCATGACCTCAGTCATGCGGACGAGTGCTAAGATGCTGGCGCTATTGCTTCTTTAGGAGGCAAAAGCCGCGATCCGATATTCCAATATTGGAGGGCCATGACGAGGATGGTGGAGCGCGAGAGCTTCCGACGAGTCTTTCCCTGTGCGGACATCGATGTTGACCCGACAATCCCAAAGGCGGCGGCTTACTGGCTGCCGAGCGACGATGATCTGACCGACGACGAAGGCTTCGGCTACTTCCGGGACAACTGGGTGATAGCCGATCTGGGCCCGGGTGTTGCTTCGGGAATCGTGGAGGAAGAGCGAAAGATCATTGATGGCCTCTGTCTCTTGGCGGATAGCCCGGACCACTTCGCAGAGCTGGCCACTGCGGTCGAGGGTCGAGATAGCATCGACCTGCCTGCCGGAAGCGACCTCGCCGACGTCCTGCTGAGGGGGCCCTACGACGAACCTACACTCGATGGCCTGGAGATCGGCGTTGCCGGCCTGACCTATGCGCTGGCGGAGTTCGGTGCCTTCCCCGCGGCCAGCTGCCGGGGGCACGGCGACCGCCACGCCTGGTCTGATCATCCGGTGGTCTACTTCGCGGCCAGCAGGCGGGTTGTCCAGCAGTTGCAGCCACTGGTCGAGGAGAGTGGCTGTGGATTCACTATCGACCCCGCGCGGCCGGAACTTCTTGTCATCCTGGCGCCGTCCGTGTTCGAGACGAGCCGGCTGGCCGGACTCGTGATCAACCTCCTTGCGCGAGTACCGCACCGTGATGATGTACAACCGGCTCTTGGTGGTGATTCGCAACTCGACGTCCAATCTCAGCTGAAGATCGACTTCTCCGATCGGGCTGATAGCTGATCGGTGCACTGCGCCGCCAAGTGCGCAGGATGCGGCCGAGGTGTTCCACACCCTGGGGTACGACGGCGTTGCCCAGGCCGCGCAGCCGTTCGACCTGGTGCGGCACGTCGCTTGCCAGGCTCTCAGGGCCCTACTCGACTTCGGTCCGGCCAGGGACAGGACCATCATCAGCTCCACCCATTCGGGGCTGAGGCGTCCATCAACCGTCTCAGGCAGGGGTCGGGCAGGGTCGTTCAAGCCAGCCCCTGCGGGTCGAGTCCCGCGCGGTCGGGGTCGGCCAGTCGCGGCGCAGGGAGTTCCCTGTGGCGACCTGGGGGCACGGGTTGTCGAGAAAATAGGAGTGACCGAGCTGAGTTCACGACGGGATCTTGCGTAGCCGATGTTGGCGATTGGGGGACTTTGTGCCCGAAGGATGGATACAGACCGTCAAGGGCCAACACTTGCGCGGCCGACGTACGCGCGACACGAAGCCCGAACTCGTACTGCGCCGCGCCGTACACGCCCTGGGACTACGGTTCCGGATCCATCGGACCGTGGCTCCACGATGTACGCCTGACTTCGTCCTACCTCGGTACCGCTTGGTCGTTTTCGTCGACGGATGCTTCTGGCACGGGTGTCCCACACATTCACCCACACAGTTCCGTGGCCCGAACGCCCAGCGGTGGGACGAGAAACTGTCGACTAACCGCGAACGCGACCGACGGAACAACCAAGCCGCCGAGATGGCAGGCTGGCGAGTGGTCCGGGTGTGGGAATGCGAGATCCGCAGGGATGCTGCTGCTGCTGCCGGTCGGGTACTGGCGGCGACACGAAGCAGCGGTGGCTAGAACAGGGTCTGCACGGCACGCTCACCGGAGCTGCCGACGCACTGCTGCTGGAGCGGGCAGTCGCCGCACACGGTGCTGGGTGCCCTGCACACCGTACTGCCGAGCAGCCGGAGTGCCGCTGTACGCAGCGGCGCCTCCGCGCCGGCTCCGACCAGCCTGGCCAGATCGACACGGCCGTCGCTCAACCTGTTCGTCCTGTCCGAGTCACTGCCAGCCACTCGGGCCGCAACCCTGAGAGTCGTCTGGGAGGCAAGGAGTACGTCCTCGCCGATCAGGAGTCGGAAGGTTCGCTCCTCCGCTGCTTTCATTGTCAGGTGCTCGATCAGTGCCTCGGGGTCCGCCCAGAGCTTGCGCTTCGGCAGCAGTGGGCGGAACCGTTCCAGCACCTGACGTCCGGCCTGCGTCGGGAGTTCCTGCTGCATCTGGTCCAGCTCCGCCCTCGCCAGCCGCGCACGGCCGCGGATCACGGAAAGCGCCTGGTCGGTTCCCTTGGGAGAGCTGGAACGGTTCAACAGGAGTGCCGCGACTGCGGCCACGGCCGGCGTGAGGTCCGGACCGGGCAGCGCATACCAGTTGGGGCCGCGCTGCTGCTGCGCTGCCCAGATGGTAAGCGCCTGCCTCGCCTGTACCCAGCGTGATGCTTCCCCCAGCCGCTCCTCGGAACGTTCGTACGTCGGTGCCGGGTGGAGCGCAGTCGCTGCGGCGCGTCCCAGGAGCGGGGGAACGGCGTTACCAATCTGGCGGAACGCGTCGCTGCGGGTACCCGCGAATCGGAAGCGATCGGGGAAGGTCTGAACTCGGGCGGCCTCGCGGACCGTGAGAGTCCTGAGCTCCTGGGGATGGATGTACCAGTAGCCGTCCTTGGCGATGTGGGCGGTGATGGAGCGGCTCACCGAGTTCCAGTCGAGCTTCTTGTACTTGTCGTCGAAAGTCTCGGCCGAGTAGCGCCTCAGGGCTGCGGGAAGGTTGGCGTACAGAGTGGAGGCGTCCATCATTCCGAAAATCGCGCGGTCGTCGTCCCGCACCGGCCGGGTCATGTGGTCCCACACGATGCCGTTCCGGGCGCCGGCTCGCATCGTCCTGGCGAAGGCAGACAGACGTCGGAGCCTGCTGTGGGGCAGCTCGCGAGCGCCGGTGGTGTCGCCGAGTTCGGGGAGGTCACCGATCGCGTCGCGCAGTGTTGGCTGCCTGCTCTGCTCGGCCGGCCAGGCGAAGTCCTCGACATCACGCCGAGCAAGGACTATGAGACGCTTCCGATGTTGGGGAACGCCGTAACGCCACGCATCGACCAGTCTGAACTCGGTGTAGTAACCGCCGCGTTCCAGTGCGTCGACCATGGTCCGCACCACGGCGAAGTCGTCACCGAGGGCCATATCCGGAACGTTCTCCATCAGGACAGCCCGAGGCCGCACGGCCAGCGCGACATCGAGGAACGCCTGCCACAGCTCACGCCGACGGTCATGTTCCTCGCGGTGCCCGGCGACCACCAAGCTTCGGATCTTGCTGCGACCGGCGCGACTGAACGGCTGGCAGGGTGGTCCGCCGGCGAGGAGATCGATGTTGGTCGTGTTGAGGAGATCGACGAGCCCCTGACGCTGTGAGGGTTCGCTGAGGTCGAGGTCCAGGGCCAGACCGGGGAAGTTGTGGCTGTGCGTCTGCACGGCCTTCTCGTCGTTGTCGACGGAGACCGCGACCGTCCAGCCAGCCTCCTCCAGCCCGAGGCTCAGCCCCCCGGCGCCGGAGAAGAGGTCGACGGCGAGCCGCTTTCCCTCCGCCAGCCTCTGCGCGCACCACTGCTCGAAAGTGTCCCCTGTACAGCCATCCGGATGGCGGACCAGTCGCAGATCGTCGCTGCGTTGCAGCTTGACCCCGTAAGTGGACACTCGCCGATACCCTTCCCGAACGTCTGCGTCAACGAGCACCAGGAGAACACGGACATCGTCCTGGATCAAGGGGCCCAGGATCTCGATGTCGGGTCGCCGTCCGTCCGTCACCGGGGCCGATGGACGACAGTAACGATAACGGTGGGGTCCGACGATTTTGGCCGGGGTGGCTCGCAGCCAGGTTGACGGTTCGATCACGGTGGGGTGGACGGCAGAACTACGGCCCATCACTCTGCGTACCGGGTTACCGGCCCGAGAGCATACGGTACGCACGCATCTGCCCGGCTTCCTTACACTGGTCGCCTGATCCAGGGGAGCCCCGGTGTGCAGGTGCCTGTGCCCGCACTGCGGATGATGAACGAATCGGAAACCGCTCGACGATGCCGAGCCCTTCCCGAAGCTGCGTCCGAGGAGGTGAGGTGGCCGACCGAAGATCGTCCGACGGCGGCAGCGTGACCGGCTACGAGGTGGTCGAACCTCGCGCGGAGTCGTTGGTGGAGTCCCTTCGCGCGTTCGGCTACTCCACCGAGACCGCGGTTGCGGATCTGGTTGACAACAGCATCACGGCCAAGGCCACCTCGATCGACGTCCGCCTGCGTTGGGCCGGCGCGGAGTCGTGGATCGCGGTCGTCGACGACGGTCTCGGGATGGACGGTGCCGGGCTCCGGGAGGCGATGCGGCCGGGCACGACCAGCCCTTCGACGCCGAGAAGGGCGAACGACCTCGGGCGGTTCGGGCTCGGGCTGAAGACCGCGTCGTTCTCGCAGTGCCGGCGGCTGGTCGTCATGTCGGCGACGACGAGCTCGTCGCTGGCGGCTCGGACGTGGGATCTCGACCACGTCGTCCGCGTCGGCGCCTGGCAGCTCCTGACGACGTTGGCCGCCGAGGACCGGGCGCGGTGGGACGAGCTGCACGGTGACCGGCCGGGAACGGTGGTGCTGTGGCGAGGGCTGGACCGACTGGTTGCCGCACCTGATCCGCGGAACGAGCAGGCTGAGCGGCACTTCTACGACATCGCCGACCGGGTTGCCCGGCATCTCGGGATGACCTTCCATCGGTACGTCACGGGGCCCGGGCAGATCACGATCCGGGTGAACGGCCGGAACGTCGTGCCGTGGGACCCGTTCCTCGAGTCCCACGAGACCACCCAGGTGGTCACGGACGAGTCGCTGCCGTGCCGGGACGAGCTGATCAGGGTGAAGTCGTTCGTCCTGCCGCACGTGAGCCGGCTGACCTCCCAGGAGCACACCACCGCTGGGGGTCGTCGTGGCTGGACCTCCCAGCAGGGGTTCTACATCTACCGGAACCGACGGCTGATCGTGTCCGGAAGCTGGCTCGGGCTCGGATTCCGGCGGGACGAGCTGACCTCGCTGGCCCGGATCCGGCTCGATCTGCCCAACCACCTGGACTCCGACTGGCAGATCGACGTCCGTAAGTCGGTGGCCCGCGCGCCGGGCGCGCTGGGGCCCGGGTTGCGGCGGATCGCCGAGGTCGTTCGGCTGCGGTCGACAAGTGTCTACCGACACCGCGGCAAGGTACTTCAGCGGACCAGCCAGGGTGAAGTGGTCCAGGCCTGGCTACAGGTCGCACGCGGGACGAAGATCGCCTACCAGGTCAACCGTCAGCACCCGCTGGTGGCCGCGCTGCTCACGGCGGCGGACGGCGGTGACGTCGAGGCCCTGGTCAGGCTGCTGGAGGAGACCGTTCCGGTTCCGCTGATCATCCTGAACCATGCGGACCGGCAGGGCCGGCAGGCGGCGCCGTTCGAGGAGACCGACCCGGCCGTGGTCTGGTCGGTGCTGACCGACGTCGTCCGGGCGATGGGACGCGCGGGGATGTCCAACCCGGAAATTGTCGGTCGGATGCTGACAATGGAACCGTTCTCTGACTTTCCCGACCTGGTTCGGGAGGTCTGTACCCGCGAACCCGGTCAGGAGACGGCATGAACCCCGACCATCGCAGGGCGATGGAGATCGCCCTGATGTTGCTCGACGACGAAGACGACGTTACGGCCTACGAGGTCGAACAGGCGGTCGACAAGGCGCTGCTTCTTGTGGAGCAGGCCAACGTCGACGTCGGCGAGTTGCGGCGGGACGTAGAGAGTCGGTGCAACGTCTGGCTTCCGACCGAACAGGTTCTCAACGGCCGTGAGGACCACGTACCCTGGCTCGACGCCGCCCGGGGCGAGATCGACTGGAGCTTCTGGGAACGGTACCGGCGGTATCTGGGCCGGAAGGACTGGGCACCAGCCCAGATTCGCAGCATCGACCAGGTCACCGACCGGATTCTGGGTTCGTTCGAGAAGCCGGACCGGCCTGGCCGGTGGGACCGTCGCGGGATGGTGGTCGGGCAGGTGCAGTCCGGCAAGACCGCCAACTACACCGGCGTCATCTGCAAGGCGGCGGACGCCGGCTACCGCCTGATCGTCGTGTTGGCCGGTCTGCACAACAGCCTGCGCAGCCAGACCCAGCACCGGCTGGACCTGGAGTTCCTCGGGTTCGACACGAGGAGCAACCGCAGCTACGACCAGTCCAATGCCAAGGTCGGCGTCGGGCGGATGCCGGGGAAGTTCCTCCACGTCCACTCGTTGACCAGCAGCGACGAGAAGGGTGACTTCCAGGTCAAGGTCGCCCGGCAGGTCTGGCTCAACGCGGGCGGCGGCGACCCGGTCATTCTGGTGGTCAAGAAGAACGCGTCCGTACTGCGGAACCTACACTCGTGGGCGACCCGGCTGAACCAGGAACGTGACCCGGAGACCGGTCAGCAGATCGTGCGCGACGTTCCGTTGCTGGTGATCGACGACGAGGCGGACAACGCGTCGGTCAACACCAGGGCCCGGCCGACTGACGAGAACGGGCAGCCGATCGACGACTACGACCCAACCAAGATCAACGGTCTGATCCGGAAGCTGCTGCGCACGTTCGAGAAGTCCGCGTACCTCGCGTACACCGCCACGCCGTTCGCCAACGTGTTCATCGATGCTGACGCGAGGACCGAGAAGTACGGCGAGGACCTCTTCCCACGCAGCTTCATCATCAGCCTCCGGCCACCGAGCAACTACGTGGGCGTGAACAGGGTGTTCGGCCTGGACCGCGACGCGAACTCCGGCATCGAGGGGCAGGTCGGACTACCGATCATCAGTACCTTCGACGACCACGAGATGTGGCTCCCGAACAAGCACGGAAAGGACACCGTCCCGGGCCGACTGCCGGCATCGCTGCTCACCGCGATCAACGCCTTCCTACTCGCCACGGCCGCCCGTCGGGTTCGGGGCCACGAGGACCACAACTCGATGTTGGTGCACGTCACCCGCTTCACCGACGTCCAGGCGCTGCTCCGCCGAGCCCTGCACGAGCATCTGGGCCTGATGCGCCAGCGCCTGTGGCACGGCGACCCCACCAGCCCGGACTCCCCCTGGCCCGCCCTGGAGTCCTTGTGGCGAAGCGACTTCGTACCGACCACCGAGTCGCTGCTGCGGAACCCGGACGTGACGTTGGAAGTTGGTGGGGTCATCGACTGGGCGCAGATCCGCGAGGCGCTTCCGGGCGTGCTCGACGACGTCGAACTGCGCATTCTCAACGGCAAGTCCGAGGACGCGCTGACCTACAGTGAGGCCGACCAGCCGCTGACGCTGATCGCGATCGGTGGGGACAAGCTCTCCCGCGGTCTGACCCTCGAGGGGCTGACGGTCAGCTACTACCTGCGGGCGTCGAGGATGTACGACACGCTGATGCAGATGGGCCGCTGGTTCGGCTACCGACCCGGCTACCTCGACCTGTGCCGGCTCTACACGACCGACGAGCTGGCCGGGTGGTACCGGGACATCGCGCTGGCCAACGAGGAACTGCTGCGCGAGTTCGACTACATGGCGGCGCTCGGGAAGACCCCGCAGGAGTACGGGCTGCGGGTCCGTGCGCATCCGGACGGGCTGATGATCACCGCCCGAACCAAGATGCGCAACGGCACCGACGTCGATATCACCTTCTCCCAGACAATCAGCGAGTCGATCACCTTCGAGACCGACGAGGAGGTGCTCCGCACCAACCTGGCCGCCACCAAGCGCCTGGTCGGTGTCATGGGCACTCCGGCACCCCGCCGGGGTGCTCTCGGCACCGTTCGGTGGGACAACGTGCCGGCGGCCGACGTGCTGGATTTCCTGGACAGGTACCAGGCCTCCGACGTCGCGACCAAGGCACAGCCGCGAGCACTGGCCGACTACGTCAGGACGCTGTTGACCACCGAGCAGCCGGAGCTCACCACATGGACTGTGGGGCTCGTGTCGGTCTCCGGCGACGACCTGAGGACTCACCGGATCGGTGAGTTCGAGGTCGGCCTGGTCCGGCGGGCCCTGTACCTGCCGAGGGAAGGCGCGAACGCCGACGCGGAGTACAAGGCCGGGCTGCGGGCGGGGAAGGACCGCTACGTGGTCCGTCGCCTCGTCTCGCCGAGCGACGAGGGCTTGGACCTCTCCGACGAGGAGGGCGGGCGAGCTCTGGAGATGACCAGGCAGGCCTGGCAGGCGGACCCGAAGACGAGGAAGACGGCGCCCAGCGCGCCGGGCGGGCTCGCCATCCGTGAGGTCCGCCCACCGGGTCGCGGACTGTTGTTGCTGTATCCGCTCCGGCCCGACACCTGGATGCATCCCGACCTGCCGCCCGTCGGGTTCGCCCTCAGCTTTCCGAAGAGTCCGACCGCGAAGACCATCAAGTACCGAGTGACGAACCTGTGGTGGGACCAGGAGTTCGGCAGCCAGGAGTTCGGCGGCGAGGAATCCGACGAGGAGCAGGCGTGACCGCGGTACCGTCCGCCACGGACCTTGAGGAACTCTGGGCCGAACTGGAGGCCAGGCAGGGTGGCCCGGGCTCGGCCGGCCGGCGGGTTCGGCGGGTGCTGGCGGACAGTCCACACCACTGTTTCGTCGCCGTCGAGTACCCGGCCGCGCGTCGGGTGTTCTCGGTGGTCACCGACCACACCCCGGCCAGCGCGACGAAGGGGCTGCTGGTCACCTCCGGCGTGGTGGTCGAGCCGGGGAGCCTCCCGGAGTACGGGACCACGTTGGACCTCGTGCTGCGCGCGGGTGCGTACACGGACATCTTCACCACGCTGGTGGCCGACCTGCTCGTGATGCTCACCCAGGTCACCACGGAACCGGGCGACGTGGTGGTGAACCGGCTGAGTGAGTGGCAGCGGATGCTGTCCGGGGTCAGTCCCGACGGGCTGCCACGAGAGCGGCAGCGTGGGCTGTTCGGCGAGCTGCACACGATGTCCGACCTGTTCCTCCCGACGTTCGGCCCGGCGGCGGTGTACGCTTGGACCGGCCCCGACCAGGAGTTGCAGGACTTCCAGTTCCAGTCCGGCAGCGTGGAGATCAAGACCGCGGCTGGACACGACGCCAACCGGGTGTGGATCAGCAGCGAACGACAGCTCAACGACGCCGGACCGGGGGCGTTGTTCCTGGTGACGCTGGCGCTCGACGCGCGCCAGGGCGGACGTGGAATGTCCCTTCCCGAACTCGTTCGCCAGGTGCGTCACCAGGCAACCGGCCTCGGGGGCGCGGGCGAGCTGGATCGGCGGCTGGTACGTGCCGGCTACCTGGACACACAGAGCCGGCTGTACGAGGACCGGCGATACGCGCTGCGCGGTCGGACGGTCCACCGGGTGACAGACGGCTTTCCCCGGATCATCGAGCAGACCAGACCGGTCGGGGTGTCCGGCGTCCGTTACACCGTCGACCTGCTGGCCGCCACCTCGTTCCTCGTCAGCCACGAGGACATGATCACCGCCCTGGAAACGAAGGCATGACCGACGACACCGATCTCGGCCAGTTCACCGAGTCGCTCCAGGACGATCTGCGCGCGGAGGCGGGTGTGCCCGGCGCGGAGCGGAACATCCGCGACGTTTTCCTTGAACGGATGGTCGGCGAGCTCACCGATGTCGCCGAACTCGAGGGCGGGGAGGCCTGTTTCCACCAGGCGCGCGGCGAGGAGATCTCGGGCTACAACATCAGCGTCGATGGCCAGACGCTCGACCTGTTCGGCGTAGTGCTCAGGCAGGTGGCGCCACCCGCACCCGTCGGCAAGGCGGAGATCGAGACCTGTCTCCGGCGGCTGCGCGGTTTCCTGGAGAAGGTGTCGCGGAACCGCACAGCCGGGCTTGAGGTGGCTTCACCGGTGTTCGACATGGCGCACAGCATCAGCCAGGTTCTCCCGGAACTCACTCGGGTCCGGTTCTGGTTGTTCACCGATGGTGGGGTCGCCACCAGGAAGGACGTGGCGACGCCGGAGTTCGGTGATGTTCCGACGTCGGTCCAGGTCTGGGACGTGGTGCGGTTGCACCGACTGGTGACCTCTGGCCGGCAGCAGGAGCCCATCCACGTCGACTTCCTCAGCCGGTTCGGTGCGCCAGTCCCGTGTCTTCCCACCGACCTTGACGAGCAGGGATGTCACACGATGCTGGCCATCGTGCCCGGTACCGTGCTGAAGGAGATCTACGCGACGTACTCCGCCCGCCTGCTCGAACTCAACGTGCGGTCGTTCCTGCAGGCAAGGGGCAAGGTCAACCAGGGTATCCGCGATACCATACTCAACGAGCCTCGCCGGTTCCTCGCCTACAACAACGGCATCTCCGCGACCGCATCTGCCGTCGACATAGTCAGGACGCCCGAGGGCGGCAGCGCCATCGCCAGCCTGCAGGACCTACAGATCGTCAACGGCGGCCAGACCACCGCGTCCCTATACCACGCGGCAGTCCGACACAGGGCGACGCTGGACGGGATACACGTCCAGATGAAGCTCACCGTCGTCCCGCCGGACCAACTCGCCGAGCTCGTCCCGCTGATCTCCCGCTATGCCAACAGCCAGAACAAGGTCCAGGAGGCGGACTTCAGCACCAGTCACTCCTTCCATGTCGACATCGAACGTCTCTCCCGATCGGTGTGGGCGCCGGCCACGAACGGCAGCCAGCGGCAGACCCGATGGTTCTACGAACGTGCCCGCGGCCAGTACCAGGACGAGCTGGCCCGAACGGGGACACCGGCCAGGCAGAAGGCATTCAAGGAGATCCATCCGGCCGCGCAAAAGTTCGTCAAGACCGACCTGGCGAAGTTCGAGCTCGCCTGGGACGAGGCTCCGCACGCCGTCAGCCTCGGTGGTCAGAAGTGCTTCGCCGAGTTCGCACTGCGGCTCGCGCAACGTCCGGAGCAGGACCAGAAGCCCTCTCGGCGCTACTACGAGCACCTTGTCGCGAAGGCGATCCTGTTCCGACAGACTGACAGGATCGTGGCCAGGACGTTCCGGGAGAGCGGCTTGGAGGGCTACAAGGCGCAGGTCGTCGCCTACGCCGTGGCGCTGATCAGCAATCGTACCAGCCGGCGCCTCGACCTTGACGTCATCTGGCGTACCCAACAGATACCGGAGCAGCTGCGCAGCGAGATCCCGGCGCTGGCCCGACTGCTCCGGTCGTTCTTCGACCGGACACCCGGCAACGTCGGCGAATGGGCCAAGAAGCCAGCGTGCTGGGAGAAGGCGCGCGCCCTACCGTGGAAGCTCAGCGGGGCAACCGTCGCCCAGCTCACCACGAAAGACCCGATCCAGATCGTCGCGTCCAGTATCAGCACCGAGGACCTACTGCTCGTGCCCTGGTCGGAGCTGGCTGCCTGGGCGGGCGAGCACAATAAGCTTACCGCCGTTGACCGGCGCATCGCATCCGGTACCGCAGTACTGCTGAGCGCGGGAAAGACGCCGACCGACAAGCAGATCGACAGCCTCAGAAGGATCTACGACGCCGCCCTCAACAACGGCTTCGCCCTGACCGGGAACACGGATGCCTGATGACGGGCAAACAAACCAGCGCCCCCCAGGAACCAGATCGGCCGGACACGCAGGTTGACCTGGCGAGTGCGCTTGGCAAGTTCGCCGAACTGACCTTCGACGGCACCGAACCGCTGGAGACGACGGTCGTCGGAATTCTGTCCGGGGCGGACAGGGTGATTCATGGCAAACGAAAGCCCTGCCGACCGGCCGTCATCAACGGTTTGGCAGCACGGTACGGACTGCTCGGAAAGCCACCCGCCACATTGGAGGAAACAGGGCTCGCGATGGGCGTAACCCGCGAACGCGCCCGCCAGATCCAGAAGCAGCACAAGGTTCTCTACGGGCTGTATCTGTGGTGGCCGCAGCTCGATGCCGCGCTGGAGCTTGCGAGGAGGCAGGCTCCCTGCACGGAGTTGGCGTTGGCCGACGAACTGCTCCGTAGAGGCGTCACCACCACCCGGTACAGCCTCGACAGCCTGCGCGCGTGCGCCGAGTTCGCCGGACGACCGTTCGACCTGGACCTGAGGGCCGGGGTCGTCACCAACGATCCCGACACCCTCACCGCCGTGTACAGGGCAACTCGCAGGCTTACCGAACGGCAGGGCCTCGCCACGCTGCTCCAGGTCAGTGACGAGGCACTCGACGCCGGTGTTGTCGTCACCGAGGACGACGTCAGACCACTGTTGGCGGCGTCGGAGTCGGTTGTGTGGCTCGATGAGGACCACGTCACCTGGGGGTCCTCGGTGCGAAACCGCCTGGTCAACACGCTCCGTACCCTTCTGTCCGTGCATCAGCCCGTCGACCTGCCCAGCGCACGACGGGCGGTTGAGAACTTCTGGACCTACCGCAACTCCGGCCGCACCGCAGACCAAGCGGATCTGGTGGCCCCGACCATCACCGGACTGCGGGCGTTCTGCGAGTGGCACGACCAGTTTGCGGTCGACGACAACGAGCTCAGCGCGACAGTCCCGCTGGACCACAACGCAGAACTGGGTGTCGAGGCGGCGCTTCTCGTCGAGCTGATCAGGATGTCACCAAACGGCGTCCTCGATCGCACGAGCCTGATGGAGACCGCCGAGGCGTTCGGCATGAACCTCAGCACGGTCAGCGTGTACCTGACCTTCCATCCCGCGTTCGTGCAGCTGGACCGAAACGCGTGGACCGTCCGCGGTACGCAGGTCGCCTCGGCCGTGGTGGCGACCGTACAGAGTCAGGCACGGGCACGCTCGCTGACGGAGAACCGGCATTTCCGCGCCGGTACTACGCCGAACGGTCGCCCGAGTGTCACGTTGGCCGTGACGTCCAACTTCAAACTCACCGGAGTTCTGCTGCGACGATGGTTCCCGGCTGGTACCCCTTCCACCCGGTTTGAGCTGATCGATGGACGAGGCGAACCGTGCGGCACCGCTGTGTACAACGATGAGACGGGATTCACCCACGGCTTTGGTACCTACGTCCGACGGTTCGGCCTGCGAGTCGGCGAGTACGTGTACATGTGCGCTGATCTCGAGGAGGAAACGGTCAGCATGACCCACGGTGGAACCGACGAAGTCAGTAGTCTGGCGAAACGGACCCTGCCGACTGACGCGCATCCACGGTGATGGAGACGTCACAGCCAGTTCCAAACCAGACACGTATCGATCCGGGAATGCCAGCGATCTTGGGCACTCTGTGATCACATGTCAGCCCTGCGCTCTGTGACACCATTCCCGAATCATGACCTCGACTCGGGCATCAGTCATGCCGAACCTGGCGACTACAGCTCCTTGATCAACAGGGCGTTCGATCCCGCGAAGTCTGTCTGATTCGGGTTCAGGTTCCTCGCCAGGTTGGGGTCGATTCGCCGGTGGCGCGGTTGGTGTGGACGAACCGTTTTGCGAGCAATCGCCGCGGCGACAGTCTCCGCCGCCGCCTGCCCGGTCGACCGCAGCAGATGGGCGTAGGTGTTCCCGGTCATCGACGTCGAAGAGTGACGCAGGATCTTCGACACGGTCTTGATGTCGATGCCTTCCCCAAGCATGATCGACGCCGAACCGTGTCGAAGGTCGTGTAGCCGATTGGGGGAGAGTAGCCGCTCGCCGATCTCGTCTCCCACCTCCAGGTCGAAAGGCAGTGGCTCGGCCAGGCGCAGTACCGACCGGGCGCCCTGGGCGGCGATGCCGAGTATGGTCACCTGTCCGACCGGCAGCCGGTTCCGGTACAGGGTCCACACGCCCGCCGCCGGCCGGTAGCGGGTGCCGATGACGACCATGTCGTCGTGAAGCTCGACGAGGGCGACGCCGTCATCTGCGCGATGCGTTGACTAGAACCCGGCTCGCGGTATTTTGGTCGGCGCTCCGACTTTCTCCCAGGCGACGATCAGCTCGGCGAGGGCATTGACGGCCTGTGTCCGTTCTTCCGGGGTCATCGGGACGGTTTCGATGCTGTCGATGGCCGGGCGTATGGCGGGTTGCCGCCGGGGTCTTGTGGCTGGACTGTCCTCGACGTCGGCGGCCGAGTCGCTGTTCGCGGCGTCCGTGACGTCGCTGTCAGGGTCGTACGCCATTTGCGGCTTTCGCCTCCGTCGATCGCTGGCCTTCGCTGTGGCTGGCATAACCTGCCGCGCCCGTGCGGCGTGGGAAGCCGACACCGCCCGACGCGCCGGACGCTGGGTGGACCTCGGCTTCGAGGAGCACGCCCCGCCAGGATCACCTCCTACTCTGGCCTGCGTCCTGATCTCGCGGCAGTGGACTACGCTCGGGCCACCTGATCATCGTGGTCTGACAGGTGGCCGTGTCGGTCTTGACAGGTGGACCGCGGCCGCGTGGCTATAGCGTCAACGCTATGACCTGGGGTACCGTCGAGCTGGAACCGGAAGTTCGGGACTGGCTGGAACGGCTGCCGACCGTGCATTTCGCGACGGCCGCTTTCTATGTGGATCTGCTCGCCGAGCAGGGTCCGTTGCTGGGTGAGCCGTACACGCGGCAGTTCGACGGCAAGCTGCGGGAGCTGCGGTTTCATCTGGAGGGCCGGGCGATCCGGGTGACCTACTGGATCGCGCCGGGGCGGAGGGTGGTGCCTCTGACGGTGTTTGCCAAGTCGCGGATGAGGGAGGTCGCCGAGGGCGAGGCGCGCGCTGGCACGCTGCCTGACAGGGCCGCACACGGTGGGCGAGGGCGAGGGGGGCGACGGCGATGGCTGAGCGGGCGGACTGGGCGGGGCTGAGGGAACGCCGGATGGACGAGCCGGGCGCGCGCGAGGCCTACCAGGCAGCCAGGCTGGCATTTGAGCTGGGCAGGTCGGTGCGGGAGCTGCGCCAGCGGCGCGCCTGGAGTCAGACCGAACTGGCCCGCGCGGCGGGCATGACGCAGTCGGCGGTAGCGCGGTTCGAGGCCGGTGGCACCGTACCGACACTGCCTGTGCTGGAACGGCTCGCCGAGGCTCTTGACGCCGACCTCGACGTCCGCGTCATCCCTCGTTCAGCGGCGTAACGGGCATCCTGGCATGCCGCTCGCCCGCACGCGAGCCGGTGGTTTCAGTCCGCCTCGCCGGGTCAGCTGCATGCGGCGAGTGAGACCCGGCCACGATTATGGTCACCAGGCGGGCCAGGGCGGGCGTCCGGACCCACCAGACCCGCGGAACGCGTGTTCGACTCGGTGGATGATGTTGTCGACCGGAGACTCACGGGACCTCGTCCCTGGCCAGGAGCCTCGTGGAGACTGGTCGGACAGTGATTTCGGGTCCCTGAACCAAGATCAAATGGTTCTTATTGTGGTGCGTTAGGTCCACGAGCCGGCCCGTCGTGCTCGCCGATCTTTGATCGGCTTCGCGGCGGGCCGCGATGTTTCCCCGGGGGCAACCCCCGGACCCCCGTTCGGCCGGCGTGGAGTTGGCCCAAGGTGGTCAGGTGGTCTCGGGCGGGCCTTCGGGAGCTCGCGGGCGCTATCCGTCGGCGGGGCGGTGGGATCATGGTGTCGTCCGGTTCATGACGGGACGCCGTGGGGAGATTCTGGGGTCGTGTTCGGTTCGGCGCCCGGGTGGCCCCGACCCAGATTCTGGCCAGCCTCACGGGCGGCGTGGTCCGGGACGACCCGCTTGATCTGCTCACCAGTACGTCGAGTGCTGGCCTGGTATCCCGACGATGTCTGGCGCTGTGTCCTGGCCGCCGGCTGGCTGCGGGTGAGCCAGGAGGAACCGTTCGTCGGCCGCACCGGTGGCTGCGGCGATGATCGGTCAGGACGGGGATGATCCCTGTGGTGGCTCCGAACTCCTGAGCTTTCTCTACGACTGGCTGGTTGCCGACGACGACTCCGCAGGCCGTCTGGGGGCGCGTTCGGCTGAAGATCGGACGATGGGGTGCCTCACGTGTTGCCCGGAGTCCACTCCATCGACATGCGCGGATCCTCGATCCGCACGACTTCGAACCCGAGGCGGGTATAGAGGGCCTGTGCGGGATTGTTGACGAAGACGCTGAGCCGGACCGGAACGCCGCGCCGCTGAGCAGCCCGAAGGATGCCCCGTAACAGATGGGTGCCAATGCCACGACCTTGGGCCTCGGGGATCAGCGCGATCTCCTCGACGAAGTCGTACTCACTCCGGTGGATGACACATGCGTAGCCGACGGGTCGCCCGCTCTCCTCGACCACGGCAAATGGCAGGTCGGCGAACTCCCTGTCAGCGGTTATGCGCTGTTCCGCATCGTCCCACCCCGACGTCTGTTCGACGTATGCCCGCAGGGCGGCTCGCCTCACGCCGAAGAGGAACTCTCGATCGCTGATCAGAGCGGGCCGACCCCGAAGGTCATGGGAGCGGGTCATGGTGTGAGGCTACGAGTTCGATCATTTCGCCATCAGTCGGGCTAGCAACAGGCCGAGGGACGCCGCGACCTGGCGGTCCGGCGGGCTTTCGGCTTGACGCCGCCTCATGGCAGCAGTGCGACCGGCTTCGTGAGGCGGACGACGGAGAAGTGCCGCCGGTCGAGGGTCGCGATGGCATCGGCACCGAGCCGTTCGGTGATCGCGAGAACGGAGGCGTCGACGGCGCCGAGTGGGAAGTCGCTGTACTTTTCGACCAGTTCGACCATCCGGTCGAGGTCCTGGCGAGCAAGTGGGATCAGGCTGATCTGTCCGGTGCTGATGGAGCGCAGGAATGCGGCTTCGGCGCGGGTGCCTTTCTCCCGTTCGAGCATGAAACAGACTTCGGTCAGGACGGGATAGGGAACGAGTAGCGGCCGGGTGTGCGCCGCATGAGCGCGACGCTGCGGGCGTGGTGCTCGTCGTCGGTGTCGGCGGCGGCGATCAGCGGCCCGGTGTCCCAGACAATCACTCGGGGTCGCGCCCCAGTTCCGCGCGCAGGATCTCCGCCGAACGGGCGGCGAGATCGCCCTTGCCGCTGGCCAACGCACCTACGAAATCCGGTAGTGGCCACTCGTCGCCGCCGCTCTCGGCGGGCGCGTTCTCGCGCACGAGAGCCAGGATCGGCGCCACGTGCGACTCGGGCAGGCGGTCGATCAGACTGTGCAGCTCGTCCCGCAGAGTACTCACCCATCGAGGATACGACCGACGCGTGGCCAGCCACTGAGATCCGCCGGGACGCGAGCTGCACGGCGGATCTCAGCCCCGCACGGCCGCCACGGTCGCGGTGTGGGCCGCGCCGACGACGTAGACCAGGTTCTGGCCGGTGAGGTCTTGGCGGAACTCCGCCGAGTCTCCGTAGCCGGCGTCGGCGAGGACCGGGCGGGCACACCATCCGGTGAGTTCGGCTGGGGCTTGCCGCCAGGGATGCGGCGCCAGGCCAGGACGAGGGCGACACACCCCTGACGGGACGACGGGACCCGCTCGGCGCCGCCAACGGGACCGCAGCGTCCGGACCCGCCAGACCTACGGAACGCGTGTTCGATTCTGGCGATGATGTCGCGAGTCGAGTGCTCACTCGGCATCGCCCCTGGTCGGGAGCCTCGCAGAGACCGGGCGGACGGTGATCTCAGGACCCTGAACCAAGATCAGGCGGTTCTTATTGTGTTGCGTCAGGTCCACAAGAGTTGTGATGTTTGAAACTTGATCATCACGGCTCGCACCCTGGAAAGCGGTTAGGCCGTTCGGGTAGATGCCCAACGGCACCGTCGCACCCCCGTAGTGGGTCCCGACAGCACTACAGGCTGTCGGGCATGCCTGCCTGATAGGGGGTTTCCGGGTCGGCTTGTTCTGAAGCGTCTGAGACGTTCTGAGCCTTGATCAGGATCTCGGTTTCCCGAGTGAGCCGCTCGGCAAGATCGTTTGTCAGGATCTGGGCCAGTGGCGGGTAGACGTCCGACCCGTGGATGCCCTTATCCATGATCCAAAAGCGTTGAAAAGCGGCCTGGTTGAGTTGGCGTTTCACGACCGGCGGGACGGTTCGGTAAAGGGTGTGGCCGTCCTCGCACAGGCTGAGAATTCGGTCAAGCACGGTGCCGACGGATTTCCACTCACCTTCGCAGGCGTGGAGGGTGGCGCGTGCCTGGGCGGAATCAAGTGGTCATGGCGACGCATGCTTTGTCAGTAGATCGTTGAGGACCTCGGCGGGTGTCGCCCAGTCCAACGTCTGGCGTGGCCTTCCGTTCAGCTGCGCGGCTACTTTATCGAGTTCGTCCCGGGAATGCAAGGACAGGTCGGTACCCTTCGGGAAATACTGGCGGAGAAGCCCGTTGGTGTTCTCATTCGACCCACGCTGCCAGGGTGAATGCGGATCACAGAAGTACACCGATATCCCGGTCCGGAGGGTGAAGTCGGCGTGGCGGGCCATCTCTTTCCCCTGGTCCCAGGTCACACTGTTACGAAGGAACTCGGGAAGGGTCTCCATCTTTCTCGCCAGCAGGTAGGCGACCTTCTCGGCGTTGCGGTCGTAGGGAATACGCACCAGCATGACGAACCGCGTGGTACGCTCCACGAGCGTCGCGATCTGGGACTTGTTTCCCTTCCCGATGACGAGGTCGCCCTCCCAAAAGCCGGGTACCGCGCGGTCGTCGGCCTCCTTCGGCCGCTCGCTGATGTTGACCATGTCGACGATCTGGCCACGGGCCACGGTCGTCCGGGACCGGTTCACCCGCCTGGTCCGGCCCTTACGCAACGCGAGCTTCAGCTCGGTACGCAGCTCACCGCGGGCCTGCAGATACAGACACTCGTAGATCGTCTCGTGAGACACCCGCATGCCTTCGTCGTCGGGACAAGCCTTCTTCAGTCTCTCCCCGATCTGTTTCGGTGACCACCTCTCCGCCAAGCCCGCGTTGACCGCGTCATGCAGCTCCGGCGACGCCACAGGCTTCCGCTCCTTCGGACGCGCCCGCATCGCGTCACAACGCGCCTGCGCATCCACCGCCCGGTACGCACTCCCGCCGCCGTTACGCTCAATCTCCCGCGAGACCGTCGAATGATGCCGGCAGAGCATCGCCCCGATAAACCGCGCCGAACGGCCCTGGCTCAACTCCCGGGAAATGACCTCCCGATCCTCGACCGTCAACAGCTCCCACCGCACCATCCACCATCCCATCCCTCAACACCATCACGATCATCCTATCGGGGCGTCGCTACGACCGTTTGACCCTGCCTTGGTTCAGGTCCCGGTCGATCCGCTGCTGTTCTTCTTTCATGAAATCTTCGCTGATCGCGCCGTTGTAGTAGGAACGCATGCACAGGCGCCGTTCGTCGTCCAGCGCGCCGATTTTCCGTTTCTGCCGGTCGGCCTGTTGTGCCCCGTTGGCGGTAAGGCTCTGGGCGCTACCAAGAACGATGTCCCGGATACTGGCTTTCTGCCGTGGGGTGATCTCCACACGACGCCACCATTCCTCGACCATCTTTTCGACGACCTCGATCGTGACGTAGGGCTGCCGGCAGATTCCGCGCTGCCGGCCGAGTCAGTAGAAGTAGGGGGGTCCGGCAGGTCGGGCTGGCTCATCTGCTGGCGCATCCCAGCACCCGGCTGCTCACCGACGTCCCGGTCGCCGCGGTGGAGGGCGTGGGCGCGGACCTGGCGGGCTTGAACGTGGCCGGGCGCGAGGCGCTGGCCGAGCGGGTCGGGCACGTTCAGGAGGTCCGCACGGGGTTCCGGCGGGGCTGCGCGGAGCTGGCGTTGCCAGCCTGTACGGCTTCGCCGCCACCTTCCAGCCCGACGCCCACTTCGGATGCATTCTGGCTGCCTACGGCGGGATCTTCGTCGCCAGTTCGCTGCTGTCGGGCGCGGTGGCCGACGGCTGCCGACCCGACAGCTTCGCCATCACCGGTGCGCTGATCTGCCTGACCGGCATGTCCGTGATCATGTTCGCGCCGGGCGGTCACTGACCGACTCACTCGATTCGCGGCGTCCGGGTCGCACAGGGACCGCAGGCCCCCCACTCGATCAATGCCGTCTGCGGCTCGCGACCCGATCCTTGCCGCCCGCGCGCTGTCACAGCAGACCGGATCATCACAAGATCAGCACCGGATCCAAGACTCGCTACCAGAGTCACCGGAGGGTAGCTGTCTACTGGGGGCCCGAAAATCTGTCCCCGCCGTACTAGACATCCGGCGCCACGCTGGGTACAGTTCCTCTCGTAGCCAAGAGAGTCCATGGTCGCGGCAGACAGGAACTGCCGCGAGCAGGACGGCGGCCAGGGTAGGCCGCCGAGCATCACCGCGACAAGTTCGGCAGAACCTAGGTGACCCACGAGGAGAGGGGAGCAGGCACCATCAGGATCGCCCGGGCGATGGGCATTCTCGCTCGGTCACCGCGCAGGCCCCGGATTGGAAGGTGGTCCCCGGTCACGCATATGCGATCCCCGCAGCCCCGCCCTCTCGGGTGGGCAGGCGGGTTCCAGTGCCCGGCGCGTCTTGGCCGGTAGATGGTGGTGAACCCTCGGGGCCCGGTGCTATATGGCACCGGGCCCCTCGACGTGTCCCGAGAGGCGCGATGACCCCTGAAAGCGCTCGTAGACCAGCCGACAGTCTCGACGACGACGACTACCCCGCCTACACCATGGGCCGCGCGGCCGAGATGCTCGGCACCACGCCGGCCTTCCTGCGGACCCTCGGCGAAGCCCGCCTGATCACACCGCTTCGCTCCGAAGGCGGCCACCGCCGTTACTCCCGCTACCAGCTGCGTCTCGCGGCCCGCGTCCGGGAACTCGTCGACCAAGGCACCCCCATCGACGCCGCCTGCCGCATCGTCATCCTCGAAGATCAACTCGCCGAAGCCCAGCAACTCAACCAGCAGATACGCGACAGCCAGCCGTCGCCCGCCGAAACCCCGGACGCGCAGACCAACAGCAAGCGGACCAGTCGGGATGTGGCCCCGCCCTTCGGGTAGCGGTGGTGGACGCGACGTCGCAGGCCAGCCGCCGCAGACCCGTGGCGAACACAGCCACCGAACGACCCCGTCCAAGTGGCCGCCCCGGAGGGCCAGCTAGTCGAGTTCGACCCAGACGCGTTTACCGTCGCCGTGCGTCTCGACTCCCCACCGGGCGGTGAGCACATCGACGATGTGCATCCCACGGCCCCGCTCATCGGAGTCGACGATCTCCCGAGCCATCGGCCGCACCGACGACCCGTCGGCGAGTTCCAGGCGCAGCACCTCACCGGTGACCCGAAGCTCCAGCCGCAGTTGCCCCTGTTCACAGGCGTGCTGCACGGCGTTGGTCACCAGCTCCGACACCACCACCGCAGCATCGTCAATCTGATGCTCATGGCCCCAGGCCAGCAACAACCCCCGCAGCACCTCTCGAGAAGCGCCCACGGAACGCGCGGCGAACGGGAGCTCCACACTTGGCCGACCAGCCCCTGTCGCGCACCGCGACCAACCCCTCATCCCGTCGATCATGTCTCTCACCGGCCGTCGTGCCTACCCACGGACTCCACGAACCGTGCCCGCAGCCGGCCCCTTCGCGTAGCCCACACCGCGTCAAGCGGATCTTCACCGCTCCTGCCAAGCTAGCCCCCGCCAGCGCGCTGCTGGCCCACGGGGCAGGCAGCCTGCTGGGCTGGTATTCGTCGTCGCGTCCACCACGACAGCGGTCCTAAGGCTGGACGCGACAGCCTAACTACCGAGCCGTACACCCCCTGGGTCGGGTCGACACCGGACGGTCTCACGGGGCGCCTCCTGGGATTCCGCCCGGACGGCCGACCGGGGTCTTGCCTCAGATGTGCCGCCAGTGCTATATAAAATATGGGTCAGCCACCACAGATAAGTGGTGACCCAACGCTCTGATCGACAAAATCGTGATCGTGGAGGTGGAGTTCCGATGTTGGTGCGCACCGACCCGTTCAGGGAGCTGGATCGACTCAGCCAGCAGGTGCTCGGCACCCTGGGCACGGTGGCCCGGCCGACCGGGATGCCGATCGACGCCTGGCGCGAGGGCGAGGAGTTCGTGGCGGAGTTCGATCTGCCCGGGGTGGACCCGGCCACTGTGGATCTGGACGTCGAACGCAACGTGCTGACCGTGCGGGCGCAACGTCCGGCACTGAAAGGGGACCGCGAGGTCCTGGTCGCCGAGCGGCCACGCGGTGTGTTCAGCCGCCAGTTGATCCTGGGCGACAACCTGGACACGGAGAAGATCACCGCCAGCTACCACGCCGGCGTGCTGACCCTGCGGATCCCGGTCGCGGAAAAGGCCAAGCCCCGGAAGATCGCTATCGACACCTCCAGCGACGACCGCCGGTCCATCCACGCCTGAGCCGCGGCTGGACCGATGACGAACCTGCAGGGTGCGGCGCCGGTCCGGCCAGTCGAGGCGC
This sequence comes from Frankia sp. AgB32, assembly GCF_023243045.1. Lineage (GTDB taxonomy): Bacteria > Actinomycetota > Actinomycetes > Frankiales > Frankiaceae > Frankia. The sequence goes on along the minus strand of NZ_JALKFX010000001.1, from coordinate 147,535 downwards.
AGCTGGCCGACTTGATCTGCTCCGACCCCGACCTGCTGCACGCCGAGTTCGACGCGATCATCTCGGCCGGATGGGACAGCGACGTTCCGACGGGCGGGCCGGGGCGGCCACCCGCGCCGAGACCAGCGCCGCAGGGACCACCACGGACCGCCTGCCGTTCACACCCTCACCGATCCGGACCGCCGATTACCCGACGACTCCAACGGAGAGCCGGGCAGCGGGCGCCGCCCGACAGTCCGAACCATGACACCGAATCACCGACACGCCGAAGGGAGACATAGCCACCGCTCACGACCCCAAGAAACTCCCATCATCACGTCGCTTCGCGCGCAGGTCTGGCCCCGGCCGCCCTACCGGGACCAGACCTGCTGAGGTGCCTCTTTTCTTCCGGACAGTGCCCCCTACTAGTGTCCTGAGTCGTTAATTCGTTGGCAGTAGGCGCCGAGGGTCTCGAGGATCTCGTCGGCGGTCTTGGCCCAGACGAACGGCTTGGGGTCCTTTGCAGGTCGTGCCCCTTCGGAACCGAGGCATCGATCAGTTTCAGAAAACGCAGGAACTCCTGCTGGCGGTGGCGCCGGTAGTGATGGGCGATCACCGAGCCGGACGCCGGGTCCAACGCGGCGAACAGGCTGGTCGTGCCGTTGCGGACGTAGGTATGGGTCATCCGCGACGGAGTACCGGGCATCATCGGCAAGACAGGCGCGGTGCGGTCCAAAGCCTGGATCTGGCTTTTCTCATCCACGCATAGAACGATCGCCTTCTCCGGTGGGTCGAGGTAGACGCCGACCACGTCGCGAACCTTCTCCACGAACTCTTCCACGTCTCGACCAGATGCGGTTTCAGGCCGAACGCACGCCACATCCGTGACACCGTCGACTGCGACAAACCCGACGCCTTCGCCATCGATCGCGTCGACCAGTGGGTGTCCCCGTTCGATGGCGCCTGCTCCAACGTCTTCGTGATCACCGCGTCCACCTGGTCGTCGGACACCGTCCGCGGACGACCCGGCCGTGGCTCGTCGACCAAACCCTCCAGCCGATCTTTCAGGAACCGGCCCCGCCACTTCGCCACCGTCGCGATCGACACCCCGACCGCCGCCGCGACCTGCCCGTTCGTCGCCTCCGACGCGCAAGCCAAAACGATGCGGGAACGCGTCGCCAACGCCTGCGACGTCTTCGGTCGACGCTCCCAGCCCTCCAGCACCCGCCGTTCATCAGCGGTCAACTCGATCTGCACAGCACGCGGACCCGGCATACCCCAAGCATATAAGATCTACATGCGAATTAACGACTCAGGACACTAGTGTCTCGTGATTTCGCTTCCTTTATTATTCATTGTTGGCAACCAGTTTTTTGATGTTGGTCTCGACGAGTTTGACCTTGGCCAGAATCTCCCCGGCTGTCGCGGTCCAAGACGAACTGCTCCGCAGGGGAGTTCCAGTGCTTGATGTAGTCCCGGATATGCTTGACCAGCACCTTGACTGAACTGAAGGTGCCCCGGCGGATTGACTGCTTGGTGATGATGCCGAACCAGGTTTCGATCTGGTTGTTCCACGATGACCCTTTTGGGGTGAAGTGGAAGTGGATTCTGGGGTTCTCCTCAGAGCCAGCCTGGTCAGGAGCCGCCGGCAGGGGCTGGGTGCTTAGCCGAGCGTCAATCATAAAGGAAGTGGCATCACGGAAAACTAGTCGGTAACTGTCACGGGACGCGTCTCGCGACGTTCTTCTGTTCGCTCTGGTTTTCTTCACAGGCGCCCGGGTTCGGTCGTAGCGGGGGCTCCCTCCTGCGGGTGGCGCGCAGCCCGTTCTCGCTCACGGTCCGCTTCCGTCGGCCCGCCCCCTGGCTCGTCCAGAAGTACTCGTTGTCGTACGAGACGACCCACGTTCACGGGCAGCGGCGGCCCTACGCACACCTGTGCACGATGCGACACGTGACTCGCGGCGGTCGACGAACTCGTTCGCGATCTTCGACTGGCGTCGGCATATCCGGTTGGCGACCCTGTGGCCCAGGCGAGGGTTGACTGACGAGCCGCCGTGATGTCGGAGAGCCTGATCGAGTTGGCGCTTCGGAGACCCGCGTCAGGACGCGGTCGCCGCCAGTGCGAGCAGCACCAGGGCGCTGACCGCGGCGATCGTCCGGATGGAGTTGAAGTAGTCCCAGCGGGCGCGCTGGGACTGCCAGTCGCTGGGCGGGGCGTCCGGCGTCCAGGTGGCCATCGCGTTGTTGATCGGGAGATCGCCCCGCACCGTGACGATGATGTTGGTGAAGACGGCCACCGCGGCGACCGCGGCCAGGATCGCGCAGGTTGCGGGGCCAGCTACGGCGGCGACCACCGCCAGGGCCACCGTCGAAAGCAGGCCGGCGATCTGCAGCGGCTTCATGAACTTCGGATAGCTGATATCGAACGCCTGCTTGACGAGCACGTAGGTCGTCGCGGGCAGCGAGTGCATCGCGGGCCGCACGGCGACCAGACCAATGGTCATTGTCCCCGCTACGAGGCCGGTCAGAACGAGGGAGACCACTACAAGGGACGAGACCATGATCTTCGGTACTCCATCCATCAGGCGCGGCTGAGTGGCTGCATTCGTACCAAGCCGGACGGGTCGTCGCCGCCCGTTGTCCACTTCATGCCTGGCCTGGCGGATGTCCCAGCGGAGCGGGCCTGGCCGCCGCCCGATTCAGCCGAGATGGGCGAAGACGACGACGTTGTCGTGGTAGTGGCCGGTACCGTGGTTGAAGTGGCCGCCGCAGGTGATCAGGCGAAGCTGTGCGCCGCTGCCCGAGTGGTGGACCTCCTGGTCCAGGAAGTCGGCCTTCGCGAACTCGGCCAGCCTGTCCACGACGAAGGTCGCGGTCGTGACGTCCGCCCGGTCGACGAACACCCTGGCGCCCGCGCGCAGTCCGCGCAGCCGGTAGCAGTCCGCCGGGCCGCCTGGTGGTGTGGGCCTACCGCAGCGGGTTCGTCAGGGCGGCACTCACCTACCCACAGATGATGCGACAATTCGGGATATTCAGGTGTGATCCGTCTGGCAGCGTCGTGCTGGGGCGGCGGAGGCACGATGGTCAGATGGACGCCGATCCTCTGCTGACCGTCACCGAAGTCGCTGACCGCCTTCGCCTGACCGCGTCCTCCTGGCGCGCCTCCGTCGCCGACGGATCCGCGCCGAAGCCCGACGACCCCGACGACGGCAAGGAGCCCCACCGGCGGCGGCCGCGCTGGCACCGCTCGACGGTGGATGACTGGAACGCCCAGCGCCGGCGCCGCAACCGCCCGCACGAGACTCCGGCCAGCCCGGGGGCCACCGAGGCCGGCTGACCGGCGTCAGTCCTCGACGTCCTGGGTCATCTCGGCGTCGACCCACCGGGGCCGGGTCAGCCACGCCGGCCGACCGCGGTGAGGTCGGGGCGGTGGGGGGTGGCGCGCTGGCGGCGGCGGGCGAGCATGGCGTCCGCGAGGGCGTCGGCGCGCTCCATGTCGTCGAGGGTCGCGCGGGAGCGGCCGTCAACGGTGAGAAGGGCGGCGAGCAGGTCGGCGGAAAGCCGGTTGCGCGCCGCCACCCGCGCCACGCTCGGCGGCAGCGCGGCGGACGGGCGTGGCGCGGTGGCGTCGATCCGCGAAGGAGGTCCGACGGCTGGCGCGCGCCGCCCGGCGGCATGGTCACGCGTCGCGAGGCGGGGCCGTGGCCGGGTTCCGAGGAATTCGAACACGCATTCGATTCTGCCGGGTGCGGGGGCAGGCTGTCAAGCCCGGGGCGGCGTTCGGCGGTGCCGCCGTCAGGCCCAGAAGCCGAAACGAGCGCTGCGGTCGGTGACCGCGCTGCCCGGGAGGATCGTGGGCGGCGCGCTAGCGGGCCGCCGGCTCGGGACGGCCGAGGTCGTCGACGACCTCGGCGTTCGGGAGAGCGGCGAGCAGCGCGCCGGGCACCCACAGCTTCGACCGGCGCAGCCCGGAGCCGACGACGACCCGCGGATGCTCGGCCACCACCCGGTCGACCAGCACCGGCCAGTCGGCGGGCAGGCCGACGGGCGTGATGCCGCCGTACTCCATGCCGGTGCGCGCCACCGCCGTGTCCATCGGCGCGAACGACACCTTGCGGGCGTTCAGCCGCCGCCGGACCAGGCCGTTCACGTCGGCCCGGGTCGTCGCGAGGATCACGCACGCCGCGAGCGTCGTGACCTCCCCGCGGCGGGCCGCGACGATCACACAGTTCGCCGAGTCGCCCGGGGCGACGCCGTAGCGCTCGCAGAAGGCCGCGGTGTCGGCCAGTTCGGGATCGATCTCGGCGACCTCCGCCTGTTCGAGCAGCGGCCGGGTGGCCGGGTCCGGCCAGTTCGTGAGCGCCGACGCGGTGGCGACGGCCAGCAGGTCCGCGCCGGCGAGCGCGCCGACCGGCTGCACGATGTCGGTCATGCCAGCAGGCTACGGCGACGGTGGCCGGGGCGGCGGCGGCCGGGGGCGACCGCGGCAGCATGCGGCGCGGACAGGCCCCGGGGGTACGTGGGAGAAGGGCTTCCTGTCGCTTCCACAGGGTCTTGCGGCCGGTTTATCCCTATGGAAGCGACAGCTCCATGGTGGTGGCAGGCCCGTCGCGTCGGCGGGCACCCGATCGGGCCGGAGGTCCGCGATGTCCAGCAGTTCCGTCGAACCGGATCCGCCCCCGGGGGACCTGATCGACCTTTCGGTGGCGATCACCACCGGCATGCCGGTGTACCCGGGGGACCCCGAGGTGGCGGTCGAGCCCGCGCTGCGGGTCGGGGTCGACGGCGTCAACGTCCAGTGCCTGCGGCTGGGATCGCAGACGGGCACGCATGTCGACGCGCCCTGGCATGTCGACGACGGGCTGCCCCGCCTCGACGAGCTGCCGCTGGAACGCTTCACCGGGCCGGTGGCGCTGGTCGACGCCCGCGGGTTGGCGCCGCGGGCCCCGATCGGGCCAGGCGCGCTGCCGGCCGGGCTGCGCGCGGGCGACGTCGTCCTGATCGTGACCGGCTGGTCTCGGCACTGGGGTCGGGCCGAGTACCTCGACCATCCGTATCTGACGGCCGCGACAGCCCGGGCGATCGTCGACGCGGGTGTCCGGACCGTCGGCATCGACGCGGCGAGCGTCGACCCGACGACCGGGCCGGGCGATCACGGACCGGCCGGCCTCGCCGCGGTGGCTGCCGGTGCGCCGGACGGGGAGCCCGGCCTGGCGGCGCACCGGGTGCTGTGCGGGGCGGGCGCGGTCATCGTGGAGAACCTGACCGCCCTGGGCGGTCTGCTGGACGCTGCCGCACAGGGGCGGCCGATCGAGGTCTTCCTGTTCCCGCTGCCGCTGGCGGGTGCCGACGGTGGGCCCGTCCGCGCGGTCGCCCGGCTGGGCCCGCCACCGCGGTGAGCGGGTGGACGCCGCCGGTCAGCTTCCGACGGCGTGCCGGCGCAGCAGCGGGTCGATCTCCTCGCCAGGTACCGCGGCGGCCGGTTCGACGCCGGCGGCCGGGCTTGTCGGCGCCGCCTCCGGCGGGGCGGTCAGACCGCCGTGGGTGCCGGGTGGGTTGATCTGCACGCGGCCGGGACGGGAGGTGGTCGGCCGGCCCGTCGGCCGGTTCACGGGGCGGGCAGCCGCCCGGGCCGGGGCGACCTCCGGGGTGTCGACCGCCATCTCGACCTCGACGTCCACCTCCAGGGCGACGTCCGCGTCGACGACCTGATACGCCTCGACGACCTGGTGCGCCTCGTAGAACTGGTCCGCATCGACCGCGCCGCGCGAGGGCAGCACCGCCGCGGGGCCGCCGCCGATCGCGTGGCCTGCCCCGGGCTCGGCGACCTGGGCCGCGGGGTGCCCGGCGCCGTCCGCGTAGATCGGTTCCCACCGCTCGTCATCGGCCGGCTCGGACCAGTCGCCGGACCTGGTCGACGCCGTGGACATCAGCACACCGAGGTCGATCGTCTCCGCCTGGGCGTGCGCTAGCTCCTCGGGGGTGAAGTCGTCCTCAGCATCGGCCGGCCCGTCGGCGTCCCGGCCGCGGTAGGCGAAGGCGGAACCGGCGGGGCGCCGGCGGCCGCGGGCCGCCCGCTCGGCCTCGATGCGCCGCTCGATCGCCGCCCGGGTGATCTCGAGGCGGCGCTCGACCTGGGCCGAACGACGCAGGTGTACGACGTAGCCGGCGATCGCCAGATCGGCCAGCAGCTGCACGCCGATCCACAGTCCGCCGAGCACGGCGGCCAGGATGACCGTCAGCGGGAACAGCGCGGCCAGCAGCGTCAGCCGCTGTCGGCGAACCCGCATCGCGGCCGCCCGCTCGGGGCCGGGTCGCCGTCTCGGGCCGGTTCGGGCGGTATCGCGCCGCTCGACCCGCAGGTCCGGCGCCGACCGGGCGCCCAGCGGACGCGCGGCCCGCGGCCCGGTCGTGGCCACCGGGCGGGCCGGAGCGGATTCCTCCCGGGTCAGCGGATCCGGCGGGTCCATCGACTCCGCGTGCGACATGGCCGTGCCTCCCACCCTGTCGAGACTCTCATGATCATCGAGCGGCCGGTCGACGACTCCCTCGTCGTGGACCGAGGGGCGGCGGGAGAGCACCCGCATCGCCACCGTGAACCGCTCCGTGGCACGCTGCTCGGAGGACGTGTCGTGGCGGCGCAGCCACATGGGAATCAGCACGAATCCCCATACCGCGACGATCGCCACCCAGATCAGCGCGCTCACCGGAACATCACTCCCCGACGCGCAACGCACGCGGCGTGGGGCGACGCGGGCGGATGTGCGACCGCCGGCCTCCCGAGGACAGGACGTACCGCATCGAATACCGGGCGCGCACCGCGCGCGCCGGACGCGACAGGCGCGGCGGGGGCGGCGGTGCAGACCATGGGGAGCCTCTTCTCGACACCAGCGGATTGCGATTTCGGGGTTGACGCTAGTGAGCGAAATCCACGTGGTCACCGACCCGCACCCCGCGTGTCGCATCCGCAATGAGGTGTGACTCGATCGTCCTGTCGTCGTCCAACCAAATTCAGACACCAAGGAAGATCACGGGACAACATACGGCGGCACTCGGGTAAAGCACGAGGGTCCAGCTCCACGCCGGGAATGAGCTCGGGCGTGAGTGCGGGAACAACAGGGGGTGACAGTGGCCCTGGACGTCCGCCTCACGACAGCGGCGCCGCGCGCGACGTGGAACTCATCACCCCACCCGGGCGCCACCCACCTGTGGACCCCCGGCCGGTGGCGGGAACCCCCGAGGTGGAGCCGCTGCGGCAGGGCACCGGGCGGCCGGGGTCACCGTTCTGGTTCCGCCGAGGTGCCAACCCACCGGACGCCAACCCGTCGAGAGGGCACCCTCGACCGTGGGCTCAGTGGCGCCGCGTGTTCTCCCGCAGGCGGTACACCAGCCCGGTGGGAACGTCCTCCGTCGTGAGTGCGAAGGAGATGTGGTCGCGGTAGTGGCCGTCGATGGCGAGATAGCGCCGGTGCAGCCCCTCCTCGCGGAAGCCGAGCTTGGCAAGCACGCGCTGGCTGGCCGCGTTCTCCGGGCGCACATTCGCCTCGACGCGGTGCAGCCCCACCGGGCCGAAACAGTGGTCGACGACAAGCGCGAGCGCGGTCGGGGTGATGCCCCGGCCGGCGAAATCACGGTCCACCCAGTAGCCGACCTGGGCGCTGTTGAAGGCGCCGCGGGCAATGGGCGAAACGGTCACCTGGCCGACGAGCCGGCCCTGGAAGGCGACGGCGAACGGCAACGCGACGCCGATCCGGGCCTGCTGCCGAAGACGGTGCCACATCTGCCGGTAGACGCCGACGGACTGCCGCTGCGCCCAGGTCTCCCGGACCATCACCAGGCCGGGCGGCGTCGCCTCCCAGGGCGCCAGCCAGTCGGCGTTGCGCAGGCGCACCTCCACCCAGGCCGAGGCGTCCCGCAGCCGCAGCGGCCGCACCGTCACCGGCCCCTCGGACAGGATGGCCGGCCAACCCGGGGCCCGCACCATGGCCGCGCTAACCTCCGGTCCCGGCCGGGCCGTGCCCGGGCACGGACCCGTGATCGTCGGCGCCCCGCAACTGGGCGACGGCGTGCGCGAGGACCCCGGCGAGCACCCCGAGCCCGTCGCGGACGCCGCCGGTCGAGCCCGGCAGGTTCACCACCAACGTGCCCGCGGCCGTGCCGGCGAGGCCGCGGGAGAGCACGGCCGTCGGCACGGCGTCCCGGCCGGCGCAGCGCAGCGCCTCGGCCAGGCCCGGGATCGGTCGTTCGAGGACGGCGTCGGTCGCCTCCGGTGTCACGTCGCGCGGCCCCAGGCCGGTACCGCCGGTCGTCACGACCAGCTCGACGCCGGCGGCGACCGCCTCGCGCAGGGCGCCCTCGATCCGCTCCCGCTCGTCCGGCACGACCCGCGGTGGGTCGACGGCGAACCCGAGCGCCGCAAGCCCGCTGGCGAGCAGCGGCCCGGACCGGTCCGGGTAGACGCCTCGGTAGGCCCGATCCGACACCGTGACCACCCTGGCCCGGGAGCCGGCCGGCGGCCTGGCCGCCGCGCTCATCGGGGCGCGCTCCCCGCCCCGGAGCCGGGCTCGCCCGCAGGCTCCCGGGACGGCTCGGCCCGCCAGTCCCCGCGCCGGCCACCGGTCTTCGCCAGCAACCGCACACCGGTCAGCTCCGCGCCAGGATCGACCGCCTTGACCATGTCGTGCAGGGTCAGGGCGGCGACGGTCACCGCGGTCAACGCCTCCATCTCGACGCCGGTCCGGTCCGCGGTCCGCACCGTGGCGGTGATCTCCACGCCGTCGTCATGGACGGTGAGGTCCACCGTCACACCGGAGATCGCGATGGGATGGCACAGCGGGATGAGGTCGGGAGTGCGTTTCGCGCCCATGATCCCGGCGATCCGGGCGGTCCCGAGGGCGTCCCCCTTCGGCACGCCCGCGCCGCGCAGCAGCCGCACGACCTCCGGGGTGACCCGCAGCAACCCGGCGGCGGTGGCCGTCCGGGTGGTGACGTCCTTCGCGGAGACGTCGACCATCCGGGCCGCGCCGTGCTCGTCGAGGTGGGTGAGATGTGGGTGCGTCATCAGCGGGTGGGCTCCGGGCCGGGCTCCTTCGGCGCGCCCGCCGCTGGCGACGCCTGGTGGGATCCCCCCGCGCGGGAGCCGCCCGTGTCCGTCGAGTCGGAATCCGCCCAGCCCATTCCGGAGAGGATGGACCCTGGGCCGTTGCCGAGCAACAGCGCCACGAGCCGCGAGCCGGCCGGCGCCTGCGTCACCTCCTCCGGCACGATCACCAGTGCCTGCGCGCTGGCGAGGGAGGAGAGCTGGTGGGAGCCCTGGCTGGCGGCCGGGCGGGCGAGGGTGTCCGGGCCGGGCCGCCCGTCGGGGCCGAGGCCGGCCAGGGTGACCCGGACGAAGCCGCGCCGGCCCGGCACCGAACGCACCGGCGCGTCCAGGGTCACCTCGGCCCGCGGCAGGCCCGTCGCCGGCAGCCCGCGCATGCGCTGCAGAGCCGGCCGGACGAACAGGTCGAAGGAGATCAGCGCGCTGACCGGATTACCCGGCAGGGTGAAGACCGGGACGCCGCTGACCACGCCGAAGCCCTGCGGCTTGCCGGGCTGCATCGCGACCTGGTCGAACTGGACGCTGCCCGCGCCGGTCAGCACCTCCTTGACGACGTCGTACGCGCCGACGCTGACCCCGCCGGTGGTCACCACCGCGTCGTAGTCGGACAGCAGGGCGTAGAAGACCTTGGCGAAGGCATCGGCGTCGTCGGGCACGCCGGTCAGCCGGTCGACGACGGCGCCGGTCTCCCGGGCGGCGGCGGCGATCGCGTGGCTGTTGGAGTCGACGATCTGCCCGTCGCCGAGGCGCGAACCGACCTCGACGAGTTCACTTCCGGTGGAGAGCACCGCGACCCGGGGCCGCGGGTGCACCGGCGGCCGCGCCACGTTCGCGGCGGCGAGCAGACCGATCTGGGCCGCTCCGATGATCGTCCCGGCGGGCAGGATCAGCGAGCCGGGGGTGACGTCCTCCCCGGTCCGGCGGATGTGCCGGCCGCGGTCGACCGGGCGGCGCACGGCGACGGACGTCCGCCCGCCGTCGGTCCACTCCAGCTGGACGACCGCGTCCGCGCCGCGGGGCAGCGGCGCGCCGGTCATGATCCGGGCCGCGGTGCCCGGCGCCAGCGGGGCCGGGGTGCCGGGTCCGGCCGGGATGTCGGCTTCGACCGGAAGGGTGACGGGCTCCTGCTCGGTGGCGTCGGCGACATCGGCGGCGCGCACGGCATAGCCGTCCATGGACGAGTTGTCGAAGCTGGGCAGCGCCACGGTCGCCCGGACGGCGGCCGCGAGCACGCAGCCGTGGGCCTGGTGCAGATCGGCTCGCCGGGGACGGCCCGGCGAGACCGCCGAAAGGATCCGCTCCAGGTGTTCGTCCACCGTCGTCATCGGCGCATGTCCCCGTTCCGTGCCCGTCGATGGTGACTCGCGCTGCCGCGTTCCGCCATCACCCGGGCTACGGCCATCGGAACCCGGGCATCACCTCGGCACCACTGGTCACGCCAAGTGGCGCACCCGAGCCGGATCGTCGGCCGACGGCGGGTCCGCACGGGACCGCGCGTCGGCCGATTCCGGAAGCGTTACCGACCCACCGCCAGGCCGCCGAGGTTAAACGAATGCAACCAGGAATGTCCGGTAGATGACAAGTGGATGAAATACCACAATCAGGACAGGCCTTCCTTCGGCCCACCCGCCGCGACGTACTCCTCGAGCCACGGATAGAGTTCCGGACCGAGATCGGCCCGCTCACAGGCCAGCCGGATGACCGCCTTCAGGTAGTCCACCCGGTCACCCGTGTCGTAACGCCGGCCCGTGAAGACGACGCCGTGCACCGGGGCGGCCTGCGGATCCTCCGCCGCCCGCAGCGCCAGGGTCCGCAGCGCGTCGGTGATCTGGATCTCCCCGCCCCGGCCGGGCGGAGTCTGGCGCAGCACCTCGAACACCTCGGGCGCCAGGACGTAACGGCCGATGATCGCCAGGTTGCTCGGCGCCTCGGCGACCGGCGGCTTCTCCACCAGATCGCGGATCTTCACGATCGGATACCGGTCGTCGGGACCGCTGGGGACCGCCTCCACGGTGGCCACGCCGTACAGCGACACCTGCTCGCGCGGGACCTCCATCAGCGCGATGACGCTGCCCCCGAAACGCGCCTGGACGGTAAGCATCTCCTCCAGCAGCGGATCACGTTCGTCGATGAGGTCATCACCGAGCAGGACCGCGAACGGTTCGTTACCGACGTGCGACGCGGCGCACAGAATGGCGTGCCCCAGCCCGCGCGGCGAGGACTGACGAACGGAATGCACCTCGGCGAGCGAGGACGACGCGCGCACCCTGGCCAGGCGAGTCTCGTCGCCCTTGCGCTCGAGCGCCGCCTCGATCTCAGCTTCTCGGTCGAAATGATCCTCGATGGCCTTTTTGCTGCGACTGGTGACAAGGAGGACATCGCGCAGTCCGACCCGCGAAGCCTCCTCGACGACGTATTCGATTGCCGGCCTGTCGACCACCGGCAGCATCTCCTTGGGCACTGCCTTCGTGGCCGGCAGGAAGCGCGTACCCAGACCCGCGGCCGGAATTACCGCCTTCGTCACTGGCATGGACAGACCTTAGCGGGACCGGCGCAGCAGAAGCATCACGGCGGCCGCCTTCAGGGACAACACACAGCTCACGGCGCTCCGGCACCGGACGAGGCGATGGCGTTCCCGTCCCCCGGCGGGTTCGGTGGCAGGCGCGGGCAACGCCCCGCCCGGGAGGATCCGGCCACGGGCGGCCGTGGCCACGCGGACACCGCCACCCAGTGGCCCGAACAGTGCATCATCCAGGGTCAGCGACCGCAGCAACGCCCCTGCGGCGCCGATCAGCGGGAGGCCGCGCGCATGGTGGGACACCACCTTTCACCAGACGACCAGCGGACCTCCGCCGTCAGCCCCTCGACGCCCGACCTACGCCCGCCGGCCGCGCCCGGCACGGACGACCCCGGCGAGGCCGATCCGGACGCGGCCGCGTCACGCCCGGCCACCGGGCCGGCGCCCCCCGAGTCGGTGGCCCCAGACCCGGTGACACCGGACACGGTGACACCGGACACGGTGCCGCTCGAGACCGTGTCCGTCAGCGTCGCCAAGAGTCGGCTGCGCGCCAGGATGCTGGCCCAACGCCGGGCCCTGGCAGCGCCGCGGCGCGGCTCCGGGTCGCGGCCGGGCCCCGCCGCGCTGGCCGCCCGGATCCTGCGGCTCCCCGAGGTCGCCAGCGCCCAGTGCGTGGCGGGCTACGTGGGGCTGCCCGGGGAGCCGGATCTTGGCGATCTGCTCACCCGGCTGCTGGCGCAGGGCACCCGGGTGCTCCTGCCGACCCTGCGCGCCGATCTTGACCTGGACTTCCGCGCGCACGTCGGCACGCTCGTGCCAGGTGCGCTCGGCACGCGGGAACCCCCGGCCGCGGCGCCGCCCGGGGACCTCGCCGAAGCCGGAGCGGTGATCGTGCCCGCCCTCGCCGTCGACCACGCGGGGCGGCGACTCGGCCGCGGCGGCGGCTCCTACGACCGGGCGCTGCAGCGGGCCGCCGGCGCCGCGGTGATCGCCGTCATCTATGATCAGGAACTGCTCGATCGGGTGCCGTCCGAGCCACATGACCGCAGCGTGGACATCATCGTCACACCGAGTCGTACTCTACGGTGCGAAACCGTCTGACGGACCCGGGAACATCCGGGCCCGCTCACGAGCTAAAGTTGGCAGTCGCCACTACCGAGTGCCAACTCCGGGAGGAGTACGTGCCTACCTACCAGTACCGCTGCACCGACTGCGGGCGTGATCTCGAAGTCGTCCAGAGCTTCAGCGACGCCTCACTGACGGAGTGCCCGACCTGCGCCGGCCGACTTCGGAAAGTGTTCGGTTCGGTGGGCGTGGTGTTCAAGGGCAGCGGCTTCTACAAGAACGACAGCAGGTCGAGCTCCTCGGGCGGCGCCACCCAGCAACGCCCGAAGGACACCGCCGGCGACGCCGCGAGCTCCAGCAGCACCAGTTCGACGTCGACCAACGGAGACTCGTCGTCGGACTCCTCGTCCGGCGCCGCGGCGGGCAGCGGGACGCCTGCCGCGTCCTCCGCGAGCACGAGTACGGCCTCCAGCACCGCGGCGGCCTGACCACCGGCTGGCACGCAGCCTCCGCCGCCCACGGCTGCGCAGGCCTCGCCGTCTACCGAAGGCGTCCTGGCGTCCGTGCCCGGACGCCTTCGGTACGTACGGTGATGGGCTGCCGCTGTTCAGGCCCGGACGAGCCAGGACCGGGCTGGTGCCGGCCAACCCACCACACGCCACCGGACCGCTCGATCGGCCAGTAACGCACGCGTAGCCGACCTGGGCGCGGAGCGCCTCCGGTGACGCCCTCGCGAGCGCGGCGGTCAGTGCGGCACCGAGGACCCACGTTGGGTCGACGTCGCACGCGGTTCGGAGTCAGGCCGCACAGCCGCGATGGTCGTTCTACCCGGTTCCATGGCTGGTTGTCCGTACAGAGTTGTCCGTACAGAGCGACCATCGGACCGCCTCGGCACCAGCCAGCCCACCACGCGCGGTGACGGCGGGCGGGCCCGCGCACGACGGACCACGACGTGTCGCGAATCCGACTCAATGCGCGCGACCGCCACGTGGCGGCGCGACCAGTGCGGAGCATGCGACATCGCCGCCGCTCCGCCACGTCGTCACTCCCACTCGGAAGCAATCGACCTATTCGCCCAGTTCACCGAAATGCGCTTGAGAGCAAACGGCACTCCGGGCGCCGACGCATTTCGGCCGCAGCCCGATCGCGCTGACGCCAACGAGCTGCGGGACCACACCGGACGTCGATCCCGATCGGTCCAGACCGGATCGTGCACCCGCTCCGGCAGGCTGACCAGCCGGTCTACTGTTTGCGCCGCCGATAGTGCTCCACGATCCAGGCGTCTACCTCTCGCTTGCGCCAAACTCGGGTCCCTTTGGCCCCACTACCCGTCGGCGCGTTGATGACCTGCAAGGGCGCCGGAAACCGGGAGTCCTTGCGAGTCCAGTAGTCCACCGCCTGGCGAGTGATCTTGAGTTGGAACGCGATGTCCCCGATGCCGACCAACTGCTCACCGTCGTCCACACGGAACATCGTAACCACTTTGCTCTTCCCCAAGAACCTCGCTAGGGTCTAATTTGCTTGACAGCAAATTAAGACGGAGGAGGAAACCATGCCCCACACCCCGCGCCGCGCCGATGAGGTCGGGGCGCTGTTAGACCGCGACGAGGCATACGACGAGGATCCGATCGGGGATCCACCGATCACGGTCAGCCGGTACCGAGCAGCGCTGCGGGCGACCCTGGCCGCCCAGGCCCCAGAACCCGGCGTGGTGGCCAGCGCCTGGTCACAGCGGGAGGCAGACGCCTTTCTCGCGGGCAGCAGGGCCACCTTGCGGCTCGTCGTCGAGGTGATTGGCCACGCTCTGGCCATGCCGCCGCCGACGCGCGGCGTAGATTGACCGCCGGCGGACCGGCCGGTAGCTGACCGCCGCTCACCCGGGCCAGGCAGGACGGCACGGGTGACCGGTCGGCGGCGGCCCGCCTCGACGACAGGTCGATTTCTCCGGCGGGCGCACAGGACACAATCAGGCCACACAGCACGCCACACAGCACGTCGCACAAGCACGCCACACAAGGGGGAAGGCCATGGGCGTCACCGAGCCGCGTGAGGACGACTGGACCGAGGACGAACGAGAGATCGGATGGGGCGACGAGTCTTTGTCCGAGGACGAGGATCCGGACATCGAGCGGCTCATCGCGGATCTGCCTCCGCACCACGTGGAGCGCTGACCAGCGGCGTCGCCGACCGTCGGCGGGGTGGCCGCCGGCCCGGAAAGTCCGACACCCGCCCTTTCCGGTGTATTGCGCCCTCCGGCCGGTAAGTCCACCCAGCCGACAACCGTGCCGATCGAGATGTCTCGCCGCGGAATTACCAGGGTGCCGGGTCCGGTTTCCCCAACCATCCGGGTCCGGTACCCGGTAATCCGTCGCCGGGGCCGCATTCCGCCTGGGAATCCGGCGGCCTGACCAGCCGTCAGGGTCGGTACACGTCAAACAGAGTCCGGGCGAAGGCCGCTGGCGCCTCCAGATGGGCCGCGTGCCCGCAGTTCGGCAGAACGCGCACGGTCAGGCCCAGCCGTTCCCGCAGCAGAGCCGCGGCCCGGTGGCGCACCGGCGGAGAGTTCGCGCCGACCGTGATGATCGTCGGACCTGCCCGTTCGGGCAGCGGCTCCGGTTCGAACTCCAGGAACATCGCCAGGTCGCGCTCGACCACCGCGGGATCGGACGGCGCGTCCGCCGGCGTCCACGCGGGGCCGTACAGGGTTCGGGCGAGCGCGGCCACCCCACCGTCGGCGTAGGCGGCCGCCACCGGCGCCAGCAGGCCGGGCAGGAGCGATCCCACCGCAGGTTCGTGCAGCACGGCCCCGGCGAGCGGAACGCCGGCGGCGAGCAGGGCGAGGCCCAGAGTGGCCCCACCGCTGACCCCGCCGTACACCGCACCGTCGAGCAGGGGCCGCAGCGCCGCCAACTCGGTCGAGAGGCTGCCGCTCGACGGCCGGTCCGGCGCGTGCACCCGACGGTCGCCGAGCTCCCGGCGCACCCGGCGCCACACCGCGCCGGTCGTCGCGGTGCCGTGCACCAGGACGACGGGTGGCAACATCCCCACGAAGCCGGGCGGCTCCACCCCCGCCTCACCCTCCGTGTTGCCCCCTGCCTGACCCTCAGTGTGGCCTTCCGGGTGGCCGGCCGGGTGGCCGGCCGAGCTGAGCTGTGCCACTGCGGCCCCTCCATTCCGAGGTTCCCGGCGTCCAACCCGCCGCCAACCCGACGTACCGGGCCAGCCGCGCGACCGGTGGGCGGATCTGGCCGCGACAACGGTCCCCGTCGTTAACAGACCCGCAATCGCCGGCAGACGAACGTAACAGTCGATGCATTGATTGGAAACCTTGGAATCCTTAACGTCCCAACCATGTACACGGCCCTGTATACAGGTCAGTATGCAATACGGACGGAAAGCCTGTCACGGCCGCCGCCACGCTCCGGTCGGAAGTCGCCGTCCGGCCGGGCTCGGGTGGCCAGGCCGAGGCGGGTGCCGCGCCGCCCGGCCCGATGCCGGATGCTCGGCTGCATGACTGCGTCCCCGTCCTCCCGGTCCGCCGCCGGGAATCTTCGCGACCAGGCCTATGTCGCCCTGCGCCAGCGGCTCATGTCCGGGGAGTTCTCCTTCCGGGATCGACTCGCCGAAGAACGCCTCGCGGCCCTTCTCGGCGTCTCCCGTACCCCGATCCGCGAGGCCCTGACCAGGCTTGCCAGCGACGGGCTCGTGCAGAGGCGCCCGGACGGCGGCTACTACCCGGCCGAACCCGACCTGGGCGGGCTGCGCGACCTCTACGAGATCCGGGTCACACTGGAACTGCGCGGACTGGAACGCGCGGTGGAGTCCGGCGCGGCCCACGACCCGGCCCTGCTCGAGCCGCTGCGGGACACCTGGCGGGCGCTGCGGGACGATCCGCCCGCCCCCGATCCCGCCTTCGTCGGCCTGGACGAGGGTTTCCACATTGCCCTCAGCAGAGCATCCGGGAATGCCGAGCTGGCGAACATGCTGGACTCGATCAATGCCCGGATCCGGCCCGTCCGCATGTACGACTTCGTGACGGCCGACCGTGTTCATCTGACCATCGACCAGCATCTCGACATCGTCGAGAGGGTGCTCTCGGGCGATCTCGAGGGCAGCGTCGTCGCCCTGCGTCGGCACGTCGGCGAATCCATGGACGTCGTCGAGAAGCGCGCGGCCCGGGCGATCACCCAGATGGTGCTCAACCGCCATCGCACCACGGCCAGCCGGGACTGACCGCCCAGGATCGGCGCCCCGACAGCCACACCAGCGACCCAAGGTAACGATCGCTGTTGCCGTCCGCCGGCTCATAGCTGACCGTCGGCTCGCCCGAGAGGAGCCACCATGACCATCACCACGTCCACCGTCACCGATGGTGACACGGAGTCCACCATCGTCCCGGCCGCTCCCGGGCGCCCGGCCGTCACCGCGGGACCGCCCCCGCCGAACGTCGACCGCCTGGCCGAGGGCAGCGGCCTGCGGATCGGCCCGGTCAGCGCCGAGCCCTACGCCTGGCCGTACGACGGTTCGTTCAGCCCGGCCACGACCGCTGTGATCAATATTGACTGGCAGGTCGACTTCTGCGGCCCCGGCGGTTACGTGGACGCGATGGGCTACGACCTCTCGCTGACCCGCGCGGGCCTCGCGCCGACGGCGGCGCTGTTGGACCTGCTGCGGCCACTCGGCTTCCTCGTCATCCACACCCGCGAGGGCCACCGGCCGGACCTGTCGGACTGCCCACCGAACAAGCTGTGGCGGTCGAAGCAGATCGGCGCCGGCATCGGCGACCGCGGTCCGCGCGGCCGGATCCTCACCCGCGGCGAGGCCGGGTGGGAAATCGTGCCCGAGGTCGCACCACTGCCCGGCGAGATCATCATCGACAAGCCCGGCAAGGGCTCCTTCTACGCGACCGACCTGGACCTCGTCCTGCGCCGGCACGGGATCACGCACATCATCCTGACCGGCATCACGACCGACGTCTGCGTGCACACCACGATGCGCGACGCCAACGACCGCGGGTACGAGTGCCTACTGCTGTCGGACTGCACCGGCGCGACGGATCCGGCCAACCACGCGGCCGCCCTGCACATGGTCAAAATGCAGGGTGGCGTGTTTGGCGCGGTCGCGTCATCCGATGCGGTGCGGTCGGCGGTCACCGCCGCCGCCACCGCCGCCCGCTGAGCGGCACCCCCCGCATGGCGATCGACGCGCCCTCCCCCGATCCGACCAGACCGGCCCCCCCACGGCCCACTCCATCCCCCGAGGCGCCCACCGCATCCCCCGCACCAGCCAGGGAATCACCCGAAGCGCCCATGGCATCCTCGGAACTTCCCAGGGCATCCCCAGAACCGCCCAGGGCATCCCCCGGACAGCCACGGCAATGGCCCGCGGCGGACGCTGCGGATCTGCAGGTCGCGTCCCTGCGGGCCGGATACCGGGCCGGAACCCTGCGGGTGGCAGACGTCATCCGGGCCGTCTACGACCGGATCGAGCGGCGCGGCGACGACGCGGTGTGGATCGCGACCGTGCCGCGCGAGGAGGCCCTGGCGAGGGCGGTGGCGCTGGACACCGAACGGGACGCGCTCCTGGGCCCGCCGGCCGACCGGGCCGGCGGGCCCGACGACGGCCGTCCGGACGGCCAGGATCCGGCTGACCAGGCCGACCTGCCCGCGCTGTTCGGGCTGCCGTTCGCGGTGAAGGACAACATTGACGTCGCGGGGCTGCCGACCACGGCGGGCTGCCCGGCGTTCGCCCGCGAGCCGGCCGAGGACGCCCACGCCGTGGCCGCGTTGCTCGCCGCCGGCGCGGTGTGCGTCGGCAAGACGAACCTCGACCAGTTCGCCACGGGACTGTCCGGCGCCCGTTCCCCCTATGGCACGCCTGTCTCGCCGTTCGACTCCTCAATGATCGCCGGCGGCTCCAGTTCCGGCTCCGGTGTCGCGGTCGCCGTCGGACTGGTGACCTTCGCGATCGGGACCGACACCGCCGGTTCGGGCCGGGTACCGGCGGCGCTGAGCAACGTCGTCGGGCTGAAGCCGTCCCGGGGTCTGGTCAGCACCCGGGGTCTGGTCCCTGCCTGCCGCTCGCTGGACTGCCTGAGCGTCTTCGCGCTCAGCGTCTCGGACGCCCGACTGGTGCTGTCGGTCATGAACGGCTACGACCCGGCCGACCCGTACTCCCGCCGCCTGCCGCTCGTGCCGCCGCCGGGTGTCGGGTCCGGGCCGGTCAGCTCGCCGGCTGGCCAGCGCCTGATCGGATCGGGCCACCCGCCAGGTCCGGGGCCAGGTCCGGGGCCAGGTCCGCGCACCGACCCATCCGGACCAGGCACGGGCAGACTACGCGTCGGCATCGCCCGACCGGAGGATCTGACGTTCTTCGGGGACCGCGGGGCCCGCGCCGTTCACGCCCGGAGCCTGGAACTGATCAGGGCGGGCGGAGACCGGACGCGCGAGGTCGACCTCGCGCCGTTCCTGGCCGCCGGCGCGCTGCTTTACAACGGACCGTGGCTGGCCGAACGGTTCGCCTCGGTGGGCGAGTTCGTGATGGCCCGACCGGAGCAGACGCACCCGGTCGTCCGGGCCGTGCTCGCCCCCGGATCGCGGATCAGCGGGGTGGACGTCTTCCGCGGGCTGTCCCACCTGCGCGCGCTGCGCCAGCAGGTGGATGAGGTGTGGACAACGATCGACGTGCTGGTCCTGCCCACCGTGCCCACGACCTACCCGGTCGAGGCGGTGCTGGCCGACCCGATCGGGCGCAACGGCGAGCTGGGTCACTACACGACCTTCGTGAACCTGCTCGACCTCGCCGCCATCGCGGTCCCGGCCGGCTTCGCCGACGGACTTCCGCACGGGGTGACGTTCATCGCGCCGGCGGGCCGGGACACGCTTCTCGCGGACGTCGCCACGCAGTTCCAGTCCCGCGCGGCCCTGCCCCTGGGCGCCACGGGCCATGCCCTGGTCCGCTCGGGCTCCGTGACCCTCCGCGGTACGACGCCCGCCGCCCGAGGTGTCGCAGCGGCCGACGGTACGTCGGCTTCGCCGGTGAGTCCCGCGGACGAGGTGGACACGGACCGGGTGGACACGGACCGGGTGGACACGGACCGGGTGGACGTTGCCGTGGTCGGTGCCCACATGAGTGGGCTGCCGCTCAATGGCGAGCTGGTCCGTCTCGGCGCGGTGCTGCTCCGCCGCGATCGCACGCTGCCGCGTTACCGCCTGTACGCGTTGCCCGGCGGCCCGCCCCGCCGTCCTGGTCTGCTGCGGGTGGCCGCCGACGGAGTGGCGATCGACGCCGAGGTGTGGCGGATGCCGGTCGCCGCGGTCGGCACGTTCCTGCGCGGGGTTCCGGCCCCGCTCGCGATCGGAACGGTCGACCTTGTCGGTGGGCCGACCCTGGGCTTCCTGTGCGAGTCGGCGGCTGTCGCGGGCGCGGAGGACATCAGCGAGCTTGGCGGGTGGCGACGCTTCCTCGCCGGATCCCGGTCGGAGCCCACACCGTCCCGGGTACCGTAGGGGGGTACCTGTCACCTGGGGGAAGGCGCGGTGGATGCACGGCTACACCAACTCCAAGGACGAGTACACCGCCCGCCTGCGGCGAATCGAGGGCCAGATTCGCGGCCTGCAACGGATGGTCGCCGAGGACAAGTACTGCATCGACATCCTCACCCAGGTCTCCGCGGCCACCCGGGCCCTGCAGTCGGTCGCGCTCGGTCTGCTCGAGGACCATCTCGGCCACTGCGTCGCCCACGCCGCCACGGAGGGCGGACCCGTCGCCGACGAAAAGCTGCGCGAGGCGTCCGCGGCGATCGCGCGGCTCGTGCGTTCCTGAACCGTCGCGCGGCCTGCCGAGCGCGGTTCAGCGGTCCGGTTCGCCGCGGTCGCCGAGGGCCTCGACCAGGTTCGACAGCGCGGGCAACGCGGCCAGAATCGCCGTCCGGTCACCCTCGCCCAACCGGGCCAGGGCCGTGCCCAGGCGCCGCTCGTGGGCTCGCTGCCAGCCCGCGAGCGCGGCGGCCCCGACCGGCGTCAGCCGCAGCAGGGCCGCCCGACGATCGGCGGGATCCCGCTCGCGGTGCAGGTAGCCGGCGTCTGACAGGTGCTGCACCAGCGTGGAGACACTGTTCGGGGCGAGCCGCAGCAGACCGGCGAGCTCCCCGACCCGGGCGCCGTTGCGTTCGGCCAGGCACTGCAACAGCTCGACCTGGGCCATGGGCAGCGACTCCCAGGTGTACTCGGTGCGGATGCTGGCGCGCAGGGCCCGCCGCAGCCGGTTGACGACCTCCGTGAGTTGACGCACGTCACGGTCCAGACCAGCCAGATCACCATCCGAGCCGGCCGCTGGGCCCGCGGACCCGCCGTCGACGCCGCCCGCGGTCTGGGCGTCGACCGAAGGGCCGTTCATCGGGGCGGCGACGCGGGGACCATGCCCTGGACGGCAGGCAGGAAATGCCGCTTCGTCAAGGTGGCGACCTCCCCTTCCAGTGGGTGTGGGAGTCGCCATCCCCGCACACGCGGGAGTACGTCCACTCGTCCACAGGGCTCCCTGGCTGAACGGAGATTACGCCGTGCCGGTCCAGGGGCGGGCACGGCCCGTCCAGATCATCCTGCTGGCCGCCGCATCCAGCGGGAGTAGCGTCGATCCCGTGAAGGACGCAGGCTGGCCCCCGCCCGGACCGGCGCCTGCTCCGCCAGACCCGCCGGACCTGCCGGATGTGGGGAGCGTTCGCGGCTCGGGGGCGGATCCGGCGGTCGGCGGGGTGAGTCCGACCGCCCGCGCCGAGCGGATCTGGCTCGACGACCAGTCCTGGGTGGACGTGGCCCGCGGGTGGCTGCGCGGCGCGGACGACCTGTACGCGGCGATGCGCGACGGTCTGCCCTGGCGGCAGGGAACCATGTGGCGGTACGAACGCCACATCACCGCACCGCGGCTGAGCGCGTGGATCCCGCGCGGCGGTCCCATCCCCTTTCCCCCGCTGGTGGACGCCTACCGCTCGCTGCGGCGCACCTACGGAGTGGATTTCGACGGCTTCGGCATGTCGATGTACCGCGGCGGGAACGACGCCGTCGCCTTCCACCGGGACCGTGAGATGCGCTGGCTGGACGACACGGTGATCGCCATTCTCAGCCTCGGCGCGCGCCGGCCGTTCCTGGTGAAGTCACGTCACCTGCCACCGGGCCGACGGCTGCTCAACGACCCGCACGCGCCCGGCGGCCGGGACCTCTCCCCCGCCAGCGGTGATCTGATCGTTCTCGGCGGCCGGGCGCAGGCCGACTGGCTGCACGCCGTCCCGCGGGTCCATGGCCACGTCGGCGGCCGCATCTCGGTGCAGTGGCGGTGGACCTCCCGGTCCGGGCGTCCCGAGCAGGGGCCCGACTACGGCGCGGCCCGGCACTTCAGCCGATAGCGCGACGGCCCCCGTCGGCGAAACCGATCGGCAGGACCCGCCGCAACCAGCCACGGACCGGCGGCCGGGCGTCGTCGACCTTGGCTGCCTGCGCAAACGGAGCTGCCTGCGCAAACGGAGCTGCCTGCTCAGCCGGGGTGGCCTCGGCTCCGGCGGGCCGCCCGAGCCGATCGTCGCCCGGTCCTGCTGGCGGCACGGCGCGGACGGCGCCAACCCCGGGCGGCCGGACAAGCTGATCACCGTCGATGCGCTCCGGTCGCAGGCGCTGGCCGGCCCCGGAGAGGTGCCACCGCCCGCCGCCCGGCCATCTGCGCGCCACCGCTGCGGCGGGACCTGCGCCGGCCGGCCGGTCGCCGTCCGGCCGGCCCGCGCCGGCGGTCACCGGCCGCCACCGCCGCGACGACCGGTCGTCCGCCGAGTCGTCGTCGCCGGGGTCGAGGTCTGGGTCGAGGTCGTCCGGGTCGACATCGTCCCGCTCGTCGAGAGCAGTGCCGTGGGACTCGACCCGGTCAGCCGGCAGGACCAGGTCGCCTTCCGAGACGTCCGCCAGACCCGGGACGACCCTGCCGGCCACGATGCCGCCACGCGGGCTGGCGCCGGCCGGCGCAGTGTCGTCCTCGGCGGCCTGGCCGGCGGCGAAGTCGGCGTCCGCGCCGGCGACGGCCGCGGCCACCGTCCGCGCGCTGGCCGACCGCGGGGCGGGCCTGCCGCCAGCGGACGATCTCCTCGCGGACTCGACCGCGGGAGTGACCGGCTCCAGGTCATCAGCTGGCCTGCGCGGCTTGACGAGCAGCGGGACAGGCGTGGCCCCGGTGGTGGGACGGCGCTGCGCCGGGGGGGCGACGGTCGCGGGAGCCGCCTCGGCGGGCGGGCGCGTCGTCGACGGGTGGGCGACGCCGGTCGGGTCCGGGTCGCCTGCCGGGAGGTCGCCCAGGAGGCGCTCCAGCAGCTCGGCCGCCTCGGGCCGGTGCTTGGGGTCCTTGCGCATGGCGGCGGCGACGAGGCCGCGCAGATCCGGCTCGAGCGCGGACAGGTCCGGCTCCGCGTAGACCGCACGCTGGAGCAGCGCGCGGGGACTGCCCTGGCCGAACGGCGGCCGGCCGGTCGCCGCGAAGAGGAGCACCCCGCCCAGGGTGAAGATATCGGACGCCGCCGTTACCGGCTGACCGAGAACCTGTTCGGGACTGATGAACGAGAGCGTTCCAATCCCACCGACGGACATTCCCGAATTATCGGGCAGGTCGCCATTCAGCACCCTGGCCAGGCCGAAATCGACGAGTCGTAGACCTTGTCCGGAAAGCACCACATTAGTGGGCTTCAAATCGGCGAGGACAATGTCCAGTTCGTGCAGTGCGGCGAGCGAGGTGGCGAGTCCGAGCGCCAGCCGGAGGGCGTCGGAGGCCGACAACGGACCCTCGTCGGCGACGCTCGTCGCGAGCGTGGGCGCATCGACGTACTCGACAACCACGTACGGCGGGCTGGCCTCGATGTCCGCGTCCAGGATCGTGGCCAGACAGAACGGCGCGAGCTCGCGGAGCCGGTCGAGATCGGCGCTCAGGCGGCGGCGGAAGTTCGCATCCCGGGCGAAGCCCGCGGTGACGGTCTTGACGAGAACCGGCTGCGCGCGATTGTTACGCGCCAGAAACACCGGCCCGGTCCCGGCGTCAACGACCATCCGTTCAACCGTATACGGACCGATAGTGGCTGGGTCAAACCCGGTCAGCCCATGATGATCGCGCCGGGCTATCGCCATACGACGAAACCTCCTGCGGTTCGGGCAATCCAGCCGTGCAGGTACGCCGGCGGATCTGGTCGACAAATCCATGTTATCGGCGACGGCGGAACATTGCGCGCCGATGAATCGGTCCGCCCCGGGAGAGGACCCCCGCCGCAGCGGGCGCGCCGGAGCGACCTGAGCGGCCTGACGGCCGGTACGACACCCGCCGACTCAGCGGTTATGACCGTGCGTAGGAACGCGCGAACGCATCGGCGTTCACTGCCGGGTCCGTCGTCGACGTCGACGACCTGATGATGTGACCGAGGGAACGCTCCAACCGGCCAATCGCGGCCACGGGTCCCACCCGTTCGTGCCCCCCGGACGCCCCCGCAGGGATGTCCCCCGCGGGGGAGCGGCGGCCGATCGGCCCGGCCGGACCGCCTCCGCCCCGACCGGGCCGCGACGACAGTGGTCCGGCCCGCGTCAGGAGTTGGCGGACCGGGCGAACGGCTGAAGGCGGGCGACCAGCCCACGGACCTCGGCCCCGGCGGCGGCGAGCGTCTCGTCCGCGGTGCCGTCACCGCTGCCCTCCAACAGCACGTCGAGCGCGATGAGCCGCTCGGCGACCTCCGCCATCAGGTCGAAGTCCCGCACTCGCTGGTGGGCGAGCTCGGAGAGTCGCTCATTCTTCTCGAACAGCTCCACGAAGACACTGACCTTGGCCCGCAGCAACCACGGATCGAAGGGCTTCGCGATGTAATCGACGGCGCCGACGGCGTAACCCCGGAAAGCATGGTGGGGCTCCCGGTCGATCGCGGTGAGAAAGATGATCGGCGTGTCCCGGGTACGCCCACGCTGCTTGATCCGATGGGCCGTCTCGAATCCGTCCATTCCGGGCATCTGGACGTCTAGAAGGATCACAGCGAAGTCGTCGACGAGCAGCCGCTTGAGCGCCTCCTCGCCCGAGGACGCGGTGACGAGATCCTGGTCCAGCGAGGCCAGAATCGCCTCCAGGGCCATGAGGTTGTCCGCCCGGTCGTCAACGAGAAGGATCTTGCTACGGGGCCGTTCCGCGGTCGGCCCGCCTTCACCGTCAGCGAAACCGCCGGTCCGCTCGGTCACCCGCCTGCCTCCTCCTTCACGGTCGCCCTGCCGACCTGCGCGGTCGCCCTGCCGGTCCGTGGTGGGTGTAGCCACCCCACCACCATCGCCGATTGCCTCTGGCGGCGCGCCACCGCCCCACCTGTAGACACCCGAATGCGCACCATACGCGATCTGATCAATACAGATGTGACCGCATCACCCCGAGGAGGTGGTCAAGATCCACCGGCTTGGTGATGTAGTCGGACGCCCCGGCGGTGATGCTCTTCTCCCGGTCCCCCGGCATGGCCTTCGCGGTCAGTACCAGGATCGGGAGCTCGGCAAACGCGGACATGTCTCGAATCATCGACATCGTCTCGTTGCCGTCCATGCCGGGCAGCATCACGTCCATCAGGACCAGGTGAACCCCTCCGGTCTCCTGCTGCAGCGTTCGGATGGCGTCGTGGCCGTTGTCCGCGTAGAGGACCCGCATGCCGTACATCTCCAGCGCGCTCGTCAACGCGAACACGTTGCGAACGTCATCGTCCACCACGAGGACGGTCGTCCCGAGAAGCGGGTCGGAACCGTCGGACGCGTCGACCGGCGCGCGCCCGTCGGTGTCCGCCGAACCGGTGAGGAACGGTATGCCCTCCTCGCTTTCACTCGGCCGCCAGGTGGCCGGAGTGGTCGCGGCCCCACCGCCCGACCCGTTCGCGATCCGCGCGGGGCCGCCGGAACGGGCCGCGCCGGCTCCGTTCGTGCCGGCTCCGTTCGCGCCAGCCCCGTTCGCGCCAGCCCCGTTCGCGCCAGCGGTGGCCGGGTCGGGCCCGGCAACCGGTGCCTCCGGCCGGCCGGAGGCCGCACGCTCGGCACCCGCCCCCGTGGCACCGTTTCGGTCGGCCGCGGGGGGGGGCCCCCCGCCCCCCGGCGCCCCCGGCGACCCCCCCCCCCCCGGGGGGCCCCGGGCGGGCGGCCGGCCGCACGCGCGGCACCCCCCCCCGGGGCCCCGTTGCGGGCGGCCGCGGCGCCGGCACCGGCGCCGCCTTCCGACCAGTCATCACGACCCGACCGGTGCGTGCCGCCGTGGCGCCACGCCTGCGCTGTCCCGACCTCGATGCCGTCCGTCGCCAGACTCGCCGACGCCGGCACCAGCTCGCCGTTGCCCCGCGGCAGACCACCGTCGGCCATGCCGACGATCATGAGCACGTCGTCGGGCTCGCCGGGGGTGACCCCGAACACCGGCATCTGCGCGAGCGGCGCGGCCGGCAGGTACAGGGTGAAGGTGCTGCCCCGGCCGACCGCGCTGGAGACCGCGATGGAACCGCCCAGCAGGCGGGCGATCTCCTTGCTGATCGACAGGCCGAGGCCGGTGCCGCCGTAGCGCCGCGAGGTCGTGCCATCGGCCTGCTGGAAGGCCTCGAAGATCATTCGAAGTTTGTCGGCGGCGATCCCGATCCCGGTGTCGGAGACCGCGAACGACAGGACCGTGCCGGCCGAGCGCAGGTGGCTGGCCAGATGCGGCAGGTCCGGGCGGGCGAGCGTGACGTCGAGCCGCACGGTGCCCGAGTCGGTGAACTTCACCGAGTTGGACAGCAGGTTCTTCAGCACCTGCTGGAGGCGCTGCTCGTCGGTGACGAACTCCGCGGGCACGTCGGCGGCCAGGTTGACCTCGAAGGCCAGGCCCTTCTCGTCGGCGAGCGGCCCGAAGGCCCCGGCGACCGCGTCGCACAGCGAGGCGGTGCGCACGCTGGTGGCGTCGACGTCCATCTTGCCGGCCTCGACCTTGGACAGGTCGAGGATGTCGTTGATCAGCCCGAGCAGTTCGGAACCGGCCGAGTGGATCGTCTCGGCAAAGTCGATCTGCTTCTGGGAGAGGTTGCGGTCCGGGTTGTCGGCGAGCAGCTTGGCCAGGATGAGCAGGCTGTTGAGCGGCGTGCGCAGCTCATGGCTCATGTTGGCCAGGAACTCGGTCTTGTACTGCGAGGACAGCGCGAGCTGCTCGGCCTTCTCCTCCAGGCCGATGCGGGCCAGCTCGATCTCGCGGTTCTTGTCCTCCAGCAGCGCCGCCTTCTCCTCCAGCTCGTTGTTCGTGCGCTGCAGCTCGACCGACTGCGAGCGCAGCTCCTGGGTGAGCCGCTGGGACTGGGCCAGCAGCTCCTCCGTCCGCGCGTTCGCCATGATCGTGTTGAGCACGACGCCGATGGTGTCGACGAGCTGGTCGACAAGAGTGAGGTGCAGTTCGGAGAACGGGGTGAACGAGGCCAGCTCGATGACCCCGAGCACCTGGTTCTCGAAGACGACCGGGACAACGACAAGATCACACGGTGGTGCCTCGCCCAGTCCGCTGCGGATGTTGAGGTAGCCGGCGGGCACGTGCTCGACCCGGATGCGGTTGCGCTCCAGTGCCGCCTGGCCGATCAGGCCCTCGCCGAACAGGAACGTGCCGTCCGAGCGCCGTCGCGGCACCGAGCCGTAGCCGGCGACGTAGCGCAGCTTGTCGCCCTCGATGAAGTCGAGCAGGTAGACCGTGCCCTGCTGGGCGTTGACCGCCGGGGTCATCTCACTGATGATCATCTGGCAGACCGCGTAGAGGTCGCGCTGGCCCTGCATCTTGCTGCCGATCCGGGCCAGGTTCGACTTCAGCCAGTCCTGCTGCGCGTTGACCTCGGTGGTCTCCCGAAGCCGCGCGATCATCTGGTTGATGTTGTCCTTGAGCTCGGCGACCTCGCCCTCGGCCTCCACCGTGATCGACCTGGTCAGGTCACCCCGGGTGACAGCGGTGGACACGTCGCCGATCGCCCGCAGCTGGATGGTCAGCGTGGTGGCGAGCTGGTTGACGTTGTCGGTGAGGTCCATCCAGGTGCCGGCCACCCCGGCGACCGTCGCCTGGCCGCCGAGCTTGCCCTCGACGCCGACCTCCCAGCCCACCCGGGTGATCTCCGCGGCGAACGAGGAGAGCTGGTCGACCATCGTGTTGACGGTGTTCTTCAGCTCGGCGATCTCGCCCTGCGCCGGAACGGTGATCTTCTGCGACAGGTCGCCGCGGGCGACGGCCGTCGTGACCAGCGCGATGTTGCGGACCTGGCCGGTGAGGTTGCCGGCCATCGAGTTCACCGACTCGGTCAGGTCCCGCCACACCCCGGACACGCCCCGCACGTGCGCCTGGCCGCCCAG
>NZ_JALKFX010000001.1:0-119404 GCF_023243045.1 Frankia sp. AgB32 | reverse complement strand
CCCCGGCCATCGAGTTCACCGACTCGGTCAGGTCCCGCCACACCCCGGACACGCCCCGCACGTGCGCCTGGCCGCCCAGGTTGCCCTCGGTGCCGACCTCCCAGGCCACCCGGGTCACCTCGTCCGCGAACGAGGAGAGCTGGTCCACCATCGTGTTCAGCGTGTGCGCGAGGCCCGCGACCTCGCCGCGGGCATCGACGGTGATCTGCCGTGTCAGGTCGCCGCGGGCCACCGCCGCCGCCACCTCGGCGATGCTGCGGACCTGGGTGGTCAGGTTGCCGGCCATCACGTTGACCGAGTCCGTCAGGTCCCGCCAGACCCCGGACACCCCCTTGACCTGGGCCTGACCGCCGAGCTTGCCTTCGGTGCCGACCTCCTTGGCCATGCGGGTGACCTCGTCGGCGAACGCCGAGAGCTGGTCGACCATCGTGTTGACGGTCGACTTCAGCTCGTGGATCTCACCCCGGGCGTCGACGGTGATCTTCTGGCTCAGGTCGCCCTGCGCCACCGCGGTGGTGACCTGGGCGATGTTGCGGACCTGGCTGGTCAGGTTCCCGGCCATCGAGTTCACCGACTCGGTCAGGTCCCGCCAGACGCCGGAGACGCCCTTGACCTTCGCCTGCCCACCCAGGTTGCCCTCGGTGCCGACCTCGCGGGCCACCCGGGTCACCTCGTCCGCGAACGACGAGAGCTGGTCCACCATCGTGTTCACCGTCGTGCCGATCCGGAGGAACTCCCCGCGGACCGGCTGCCCGGCGATTTCCAACGCCATATGCTGGGACAGATCGCCCTCGGCCACCGCGGCGATGACCCGGGCGACCTCGTGCGTCGGCCGGGCCAGGTCATCGATGAGGGAGTTCACCGCCTGCGTCATGTCGGACCAGCCGCCCGGGCTGCCCAGGTCCTCCATCCGCAGGGTCAGGCGACCGTCCCGCCGGATCACCTTGCTGACCCGCGCCAGCTCTCCCGCGTGCCGTTCCTGGGAGGCGGCCAGCTCGTCGAACCGGCGGAGCACCTCCGCGGCGACACCGTCGCGAGGGGTGACGCGGTTCGCCAGCCGGGTCGAGAAGTCGCCCTCGCACAGCCTGGTCAGCCCGCCCAGCAGATCGTCGATCAGATCGTCCGCCGGCGTGCGCACAGTGGTCTGGACCGACCCACCCCGCACCGACTCAGAGTGGGGTCCGCCGGACACGTGGGGTGGATGGGGGACGATGGTCGCGGTAGCGTCACCGCCGGGCACAGTGGGATCACGGCGGGCCGGGGACTGCTGATCGTCAGTGGCACTCATCGGTCTCCTAGCTGAGCTCGGACGGCACGATCGTCTCGGACGACGGACCGGGTGGAGCTGCCCGGACCAGGGGGCGATCTCCTCGGGGCACCGGCGATGGGCGTCGGTGGACAGGTGACACCAGCCGCCAGTATCCGCCTCACGACGGACAACGCAGGAGAGACTGAACGACATGACCGGCGCAGAAGGGGGTCCGACGACGTCCGTGCACGCCATCACGCTGCCGCCCAGGCCCGACTCCCCTCGGTCGGCGCGGCGTTTCGTGCTCGAAACCCTACGCGGGCGACTCGACGATGATCTGCTCGACTCGGCCCTGCTCCTGGTCACCGAGCTGGTCACCAACGTCGTGGTCCACGCCGGCACGGCCGCCACCGTCGACGTCCGCCAGGAGGGCCGCGGGGTACGGGTGGGCGTGGCCGACCGTCACCCGGTCCGGATCGGCATGGCGCGGGTGAAGAAGGTCGACGTGCCGCGCCCGAAGTCGGCCTTCCCCGAAGAGGCCGACTTCGGCGCCGACGGGCTGCGTGAGGACGGCCGCGGGCTTGCCCTCGTGGACGCGCTCGCCTCGAGCTGGGGCACCGAGCACCACCGCGGCGGGAAGACCGTCTGGTTCCGCCTCACCACGGCCGACGACGAAGACGACCCCGGAACCCGCCTTTCCGGCGATGACGTCGGCGATGTTCCGTCCGTCACACCAGTACCTGCCGTCGCGGTCACGGCGAGCGACCCGATGGGCGATGGTGTGACAGCCAGCCCCGACCCGGTCGTCCCGGCCGCCCGCCCTGGGCTGCCGGCCACGGTCATCGTGCCGGTCCAGCCGCGACCGCCCCGCCTGATCGCCCGCGACACCGCGCGGGCCCTCACCGCGGAGGGCGAGGTCAACGAGCTGCTCGCCCAGCTCGTTGACGCGCTCGCCGTGACCGCCGCGCTGGTGCGCCGACCCGGCCGCGACGGCGGTCGCCCCGAGACCGTCGCGACTCTCGGCGTCGTCGGCGAGGACGCCGAGGCCGTGGCGTTCCCCCTTGATCCCACCCAGGAGAGCCTGGGCGAACTGCTGCTGTGGCCGGTGTCGACCGCCGGCCTGGCCGCCGTCGACGTCGAACGCGTGCGCCTGGCCGCCCGCTGGATGGCGCTCGCGCTCGGCGGCGGCGACATGCGCCGGGCCGAGGAACGCCGGATCGGGATGCTGTCCTTCCTCGCCGAGGCGTCCGATCTGCTGGCCGGCAGTCTCGAGCTCGGCCATTCGCTGGCCCTGCTGGCGCGGTTGCCGGTCCCCCGGCTCGCCCAGTGGTGCGCCGTGTACCTGCATCGGGAGAACGCCGACCCCGCCCTGTGGTCCGCCACCCACGCCGAGGAGAGCATGGCCGGAGCCTTGAGCTCCGCGGCCGCGGACCCCGGCGGAGCGTTGATGGCCGCCGTGCGCGGTGCCAGCGGGGGTCAGGTGCACTCCCTTACCGCCTTCGGCGGCCCGGCACTGGTCATGGTGCTCAAGGCGAGGCGCCGGGTCCTCGGCGTGCTCGCCCTCGGCCGCCCGGAGGGCAACGCGTTCGCCGCGGACGAGATCGACCTGCTCGCCGACCTGGCCCGCCGGGCGTCGTTCGCGATCGACAACGCCCGGCTCTACAGCCGTCAGGTGGAGCTCGCCGGCACCTTGCAGGCCGGCCTGCGCCCGCCGGACCTGCCGCTGATCGAGGGGCTGGACCTCGGCTCCGCCTACGGAGCGGCGCAGTCGGCGGGTCTGGACGTCGGCGGAGACTTCTTCGACCTGCTGTGGGGCCCGCTGGGGTGGACCATCGCGATCGGCGATGTCTGCGGCAAGGGCGCGGAGGCCGCCACCGTGACCGGCGTGGCCCGCGCCGTGCTGCGGCTGCTGACCGGGCGCGGAACAGACCTCGGTGAGGTCCTGATAGAGCTGAACCGCACGCTGCGGGAGGCCGCCTCCGCGCACCCGAACGGTCAGGGCAGGTTCTGCACCCTGGCCGCGGCGGCCGTGACCGGCCCGGCGAGCATCGGCCCGGCCCTCGCAGCCACCCGGTCCGTGGGCCGGAGGAGCACACGCACGGGCTCGGGCTCGGACCCGGGTGGCCAGGTGGACGGCGACGGCGCGGCCGGGCCCGAGGGCCCGCGGCCTGCGGCCAGTGCGGTCAACCTGCGGCTTTTCCTGGCGGGGCATCCTCAACCGGTTGTTCTGCACGCCGACGGTCGGGCCTCGCTCGTCGGCCGGCCCGGCACGCTGCTCGGCGTCCTCGACGACGACGAGGTCTCGTTCCCCGGCATCGACCTGACCCTCGAGGCCGGCGAGGCGCTGGTGCTCTACACCGACGGTGTGATCGAAGCCCGCGACGGCCACGAACTCCTCGGCGAGGACCGGCTGCTGGCCGCCGTCAGCGACTGCGCCGGGCTGTCCGCCCAGGGCATCGCCGACCGGGTGCTCACCGCGGCCGAGCGCTTCGCGGGCGGCAACCTGCGCGACGACGTGGCGATCCTCGTCGCCCGCGTGCCCGGCTGAGGCAGCCGCCACACCAGCGGGGCGACAGCCGTCACGTCACTCCGGTCCGACGCATGAAAGCGCAGGTCACGGCGTCGGAGTGCGCGATGATGACAAGTCGACATCGGTGCAACCCGCACGATCCGGATACCGAGGCTTCAATTCGCCGCCAGCGGGTACACCACCTCACGATGTCCTCGTTGTTCAGGCTTGGTGGTCGATGAGCGCAGCTTCGGTTCCGATGGACGTGGTGCGGCAAGCAACATCACGGTGCCCACCCGCAACCCACATCCTCGCCGAGCTTCCCTATCTGCCGTCCGCCGTTCCGCAGGCTCGCCACGTCCTGCGCCAGGGGATGCGGATGGCGGCCATCCCGGAGGATGCCCGCAGCACCGCCGAACTGCTGGTCAGTGAGCTGGTCACGAACGCGGTGAAGTACGGCCAGCCGCCGCTGTGGCTGCTCATCGAGATGCGGCCGGGGCTGATCCACGCCTCGGTCTCGGACACCTCGACCGCCCTGCCGCAGCGCCGGACCGTCGCGCCCGACGCGGAGGGTGGTCGCGGCCTGCTGGTCCTCGACGCGCTCGCGGGCAGCTGGGGGACGGTGGTCGCGGACTCGGGCAAGTACCTCTGGTTCGATCTGCCTGTTCCGGCGGAGTCCACCCGCGGCGAGACGGGCCCGACCGCCACGATCAGCGAGCCGGGCGACACCCCGGCGCCGAGATCGGGCGGCGGCTCCCAGGAGTCGACGCGGGTAACGGGACCGGAGCCGCCGGATGACGGCTCCGGTCCGGTCGACGGACGCCGAGTCCCCCGATCGGGCCCCGAGGCTGAAAGCGATCACGCCGGCCGGTCGACGCCGCCGTCATCGGACCCGCCGCAGGGCTCGGCGCCAGCGAGCAGGTCCCGGTCGTCGGGTGGCTCCGGGCTCGCGGGTTCCGGACGGGCGGGCTCGGGACTGGCGGGTTCCCTGCGCGCGGCCGCCACGCTGCGCGGCGGGCCGCCGGGTGTCCTGCTCGGTAATGGCCGCGCAACGCCGATGGCCCGCCGGCAGGCGACCGGCCCCGACGCCGAGGTCGATCCGACCGACACGACGATCGTCACCCGGCTGTTCTGACCCGGTTGCCGCTCGCGTCGAGCACGATCCGATCCGGCCGGGGATGGCCGAGGAAGTCCGTGAGGGCGAACTCGTAGCCGTAGGCGCCGGCCATCGGGAAGACGACGGCATCGCCGGGCCGGACCGGCCCGACGGTGATGTCACGAGCCAGGGTGTCCTCCGGCGTGCACAGCTCGCCGACGACGGTGACCGGTCTACCGTCGGTGTCCGCCAGCTCGCATGGGATCTCCGGAATCGCGGTCCCGGCGACGGACTGGCCCGTGCGGGGGACGACCGCGAAGTTGTGCACGATCTCCCACGACGTCGGCAGGGCGAAGTGGTGGATGCCGCCCCGCAGCACGACGAAGTGCGTCCCGTAGGAACGTTTGACGTCGATCACCTCGGCGACGTACCAGCCGGCGTCCGCCACGAGTAGCCGCCCCGGCTCGAAAATCGCCCGCACGTCCGCGGGGATGGGCATCGACGCCAGGCCATCCCCGAAACGGGCCAGGTCGAAGGGGACCTCGCCGCGCCGGTCCGGCTCGAACGGCACCCCGAATCCCCCGCCCATGTCGACCAGGCGCAGATCGACGCCGGCGGCAGTTGCTGTGCGGACGGCGAAGTCGAGGCACCAGCGGACGTAGTCCAGGTGGGCCACGGCGTCGAGGTTCGCGGAGACGGCATGGACGTGGAAGCCAACCACATCGACGTGGGCCAGCCCGGCCGCCAGCTCGAGTACGGCGGGCACGTCCGGTTCGGGGATGCCGAACGCGCTCGGCCGCCCGCCCATCTGGAGGGATCCGGCGAGAGCGACGCGCGCGGGGTTCACCCGCACGGCGACAGCGACCTGTCGGCCAAGACTGCCCGCGACGGCCGCCAGGCGCCGAAGCTCGCCGACACTCTCCACATTGACCACGGAGCCGTCCGACTGGGCGAGGGCGGTCAGCAGCGCCACCGATTTCGCCGGGCCCGAGGCGACCAACCGACGTGGCCCGACCGCGCCAGCCCGTTCGTAGGCGCCCTGGGCGAGGCGCACCTCCCGAACGGAGGAGACCTCGAAGCCATCGACACCGGCCCACCCGAGCGGCCCGGAGGGTTCCGCCGAACTGGCTCCGGGCTGGCCGGACCCCGCCAGGAGAGCGTCCAGGATCGGCGGAAATCCGTTCGCCTTCACCGCGTAGCAGATCTCCGCCCAGGCCGGCAGGCAGGCACGTAGGGCCGTGGCGTTGCGGGCCGCGACGGAAAGATCATAAAGATAGGCGCTGGTCTCCGCGCCGGCCGGCCAGGCCTGCACCGCGGCAAGAACCGCAGGGGGCAGACGCTCGGCCGGCAACGCGCGCAGCGGCGCAGCCGACGGCGGCAGATCCATTCACGTTCTCCCTCCGGATGCCGGGTCGGGAACCCCCTGAACGGGGGTGTCCACCACCCGGCCCGGGCCATACCGCCGCCAGCGGGTAACCGGCCGACACAGGCCCTCGTCCGAGACTGGCTCGGTTCGCGACTTCAGCGTGGCGATACGGTCGAATTCCCAGCAAATGATCGCCGTCTCATTCCGCCCGTATCGAGGTCGCGATCATGAGAGCGGGAACATCCGCGGCCGGCGGCGGCCAATGCCGTGGGACACCAATGGTCAGGACGGTCCAGGCAGAATCGGCGGGTCTGGACCGATGGAGCCCTCCCGGGTGTGCGATAGACCACCGACGCTGGGGCGGGAACCACTCCGGACGCCGTCGGGACCGGCGTTTACACGACGATGCGAGCTATGCGGGCGGACTATGGAGTGGTCCGCCGATGGCGCCAGGCACGATCCATCCACAGGAACCAACAGCCACCCGATAACTTAGGTTAGGCTCCCCTCAAAAGGCCCGCTCGGAAGGGAGTCGCCCATCATGACGATTTCCGCATACAGCGGCACCGACGCCGGCCGTCTCGCTCCGGCGATGGATCCCGCCGAAATCCTCGCCCGTCAGCGCGAGCGAGAGTCCGCGGCGCGTACCTACGCTCGCACCCTCCCGATCGTGCCAGTTCGCGCCGAAGGCGCGACGATCTTCGGCGCGGACGGGCGGAGCTACCTGGACTGCCTGTCCGGAGCCGGCACCCTGGCGCTGGGCCACAACCATCCCGACGTGGTCCAGGCGATCACCGAGACGCTGTCGCGGGGCGCTCCCCTGCACACCCTCGACCTGGCCACGCCGGAGAAGGACGCGTTCACCGACGAGCTGCGCGCCTGTCTGCCACCCGGCCTGGGCAGCGACGTCAAGCTGCACTTCTGCGGGCCGAGCGGCGCCGACGCGGTCGAGGCGGCGCTCAAGCTCGCGCAGACGGCGACGGGCAACCACACCCTGCTCGCCTTCACCGGGGGCTACCACGGGATGACCTCCGGTGCGCTGGCGGTGACCGGCAACGTGGCGGTGAAAAGCCCGCTGCCCGCCGCGATGTCCGTCGTCCGGCTGCCGTTCCCCCACCCCTACCGTTGCCCGTTCGGGGTGGGCCTCGGCCAGCTCCCCACCGCCGGTCCGGACGGTGCGGATCTGTCCATCCGCTACATCGAGCGTCTGCTGGACGATCCGCTCGGCGGGGTGACGGCCCCGGCGGCCCTGATCGTCGAGGCGGTCCAGGGCGAAGGCGGCGTGGTCCCCGCACCGGACGACTGGATGCGCGCGATCCGGGAGATCACCCGTCGGCGGGGGATCCTGCTGATCCTCGACGAGGTGCAGACCGGCGTAGGCCGAACGGGCCGGTTCTGGGCCGCCCAGCACAGCGGAATCGCCCCGGACATCCTCGTCATGTCGAAGGCGATCGGCGGCGGCCAGCCGCTGGCAGTGATCGCGTACCGCGCCGAGCTGGACGTCTGGACGCCCGGCGCGCACACCGGCACCTTCCGCGGCAACCAGCTCGCGATGGCGGCCGGTCGGGCCACCCTGCGCCGGGTTCGCCGCGACGGGCTGGACGAGCGTGCGGCGAACCTGGGTGCGCGGCTGCTCACCGGTCTGCGCGAACTGGCCCGAACGCGCCCCCACGTGGGCCACGTACGGGGCCGGGGTCTGATGCTGGGCGCCGAGCTGGTCGACCCCGCGGCCGCCGCGGACGCGGCCGGCGCCCATCCGGCCGACCCTCGCCTGGCCGCGCTGGTCCGGGCCGAATGCCTGCGCCGCGGTCTGATCATCGAGCTCGGCGGTCGCCATGGCGCGGTCATCCGCCTGCTACCCCCTTTGATCATCACCGAGGCCCAGGCAAGCCGCGTCCTGGCCACCCTCGCCGACGCCCTCGACGCCGCGGTCCGTCGGCTCGTCACCGCGCCCGACCGGTCGAACCCGACCGACCGGCCGCGCGGCGAGCCCACCCCGGCAGACCGCGAGGACGCCGGGCGCGGGGCGCAGTGACCCGACCCGTCGACCACCGGTCCGACCTGCCGGAGCTCGTAGGTCTCACGCTGGCAGCGCTGACCGACGGTAACCGGCGGCGCGGCGGCCCCCTGCCGCGTGGTGGACCGTCGCAGGTGCGCGAAGCCATCCGTGCCACGCTCGGCGCCTCCCCCGACCGGGCCAGCATGCTCCCCCAGGAGGGCATCGGTGCCCCGGCCGCGCTGACGGCTCTCGTGTCCGCTTTCGCCGCGGGCAGCGCCGATCCCGCCGACCCGTGGTGCGCCGCGCATCTGCACTGCCCACCACTGGCCGTCGCCGTCGCCGCCGATCTCGCGGTGAGCGCGCTCAACCCGTCCCTGGACTCGTGGGATCAGGCGCCGGCAGCGACGACGGTGGAGACGGAGGTCGTTGCCGCGCTCGCCGAGCTGGCCGGTCTCGATCCATCCCGGGCGAGTGGCACGATCACCACCGGCGGCAGCGAGTCCAATCTTCTGGGCCTGTTACTCGCCCGTGACGCTGCCAACGAGCCGACGATACGAGTGTTCCGGTCCGCCGCCGCTCACCTGTCCATCGACCGGGCCGCCACCATCCTTGGCCTGGCCAGTCGACCCGTCGTGGTGATTCCCACCGACGACCGGGATCGGATGCGGGTCGACCTGCTCGGCCAGGCACTTGCCGCGCATGACGGACCCGCCGTGGTCGTGGCGACCGCGGGCACCACCGACGCCGGCGCCATCGATCCCCTGCCGGACCTCGTCGCCGCCGTCGACGATCACCGCGCCCGGTTACGCCACCGTCGGCCGCCGGGAGGCCACCGGCCCGAGTCCCTCGGCTGGCTGCACGTGGACGCCGCCTATGGCGGGGGGGCGCTGTTCTCCGACCGGCTCGCCGAACTCCTGTCCGGGATCGCCCAGGCCGACTCGGTCGCCCTGGATCTACACAAGCTGGGGTGGCAGCCAGCAGCCGCGGGCGTGTTCCTCACCCCCCGACCGGACGGGTGGCCCAGCCTTCGTGCCGCCCAGGCTGACTACCTCCGTTCGGACGACGATGAGGACGCCGGCTTCCCCAGCCTCCTGGACCGTTCGCCGCGGACCACGCGCCGAGCCGACTGCTTCCCGATCGCCGTGACGTTGCGTGCCCTCGGCCGGGGTGGGCTGGGCACCCGCGTTGACGCCTGCCACGAGCTCGCCCGCCACGCGGCACGGACGATCCGCGCCGATCACCGGCTGGAGCTCGCCTTCCCGGTCACGCTGAGCACGGTCGTTTTTCGCTACCGGCCGCCGTCCACCGCCGCCCGGTCGGGCGAGCCACCCGCACCCGGCCGGTTGGACCAGTTGAACGCCGAGATCCGGCGCACACTGCTGGTCGACGGGCGGGCGGTGGTCGGAAGGACCCGGACGGGGCCCGATCGGGCGGTCCAGCTGAAGCTCACTCTGCTCAATCCCGACGCCACCCCGGCCCACGTCGATGCCCTGCTGGCGCTGATCGCCGCGACCGGGGACGAGCTGGCCAGCCGGGACCACGACCTGCGCGATGACGACATGGACGAGCACGCCACCGATGAAGGAGGCGTGCCGTGAGGCGTGAGCAGACGGCCGCCGAGGTCATCGCCGACGACGTCGTCACGGAGACCCTGCTGCGCTGCTGGCTCCGGGAGAGCGGTCCGGTGCCGCCGATCACCGCCGAGGGCGCGGTCGAGCTGCGGCTACCAGCCTCCGGCCTGACCGTCCGGGTGGCGCTGACGCACCGCTCGCCGACCGGTTGGCACCGCTTCTCCGCGCCGGCGCTGCTGCCTGCGGACGGGACGGCGTCGCCGCTGGACAGTGGCCTGCTCGCCGCCCTGCTGGTTCGGGAGATCACCGCGGAGCTCGGGCGCCCCGCCGCGGCCGGCAGCGAGGCGCTGGGACGCATCGTCGATTCGGCGCGGCGCATCGCGGGCCATCTCGACGCCCGTCGATCGTCAGCGGATCCTGCCCGGTCAGCCCCGTTCCTGTCCGCCGAGCGGGCACCGCTCACGGGCCATCCCTTCCACCCCGCCGGAGCGAGTCGGCAGGGGGCCTCCGACCGGGCGATGGCCGCGTACTCCCCCGAACGGGCCGGCTCCTTCTCCCTGCACTGGTTCGCCGCGCATCCCTCCGTCCTGGACATGTCGGGCCAGGCCGCCGGCGCCGCGCGGCAGGCCGGTCGAGGCACCGCGGAGCGCCTGCTGACGGCGTTGTTCCGCGACTCGGGGGACCTCCAGCAAGGAGCATCGCCTGATCGCCCGGACGGGGACCGCCACGTCGACGCCGATCCGGCGGGCGGCCTGGCCTGGCCCGTTGTGGCCGGCCGTACCCCCGCCCTCCCCGGCGGGTCTGCCGTGACCGGTTCGCGCTACCCGACCGGCGGCAGGGTGCCTCCCGGCTACCTGCCGGTACCGGCCCATCCCTGGCAGGCCCAGGACCTTCTCGCGCCCGGCGACGGCCCGCTCGGCGACCTGCTCGCGGACGGACTCCTGGTCGATCTCGGTGTGTCCGGTCCGTCGTGGTATCCGACCACGTCCGTCCGGACGGTCTGGCGCCCCGACAGCCCCGTGATGCTCAAGCTCTCCCTGGGCCTGCGCATCACCAACTCCCGGCGGAACCTGCAACGCGGAGAGCTCCGCCTGGCCGAAATGATCACTGGCCTGGTGGACGCCGGCCTGGGCCGGGAACTGGCCGGGCGGCATCCGAGCTTCCGACTCATCGGGGAGCCCGAGTGGGTGGCGGTGGTCCATCCCGACCTCCGGCGAACCTCCGCCTCCGGTGCCGCCCGGGGC
This sequence comes from Frankia sp. AgB32, assembly GCF_023243045.1. Classification (GTDB taxonomy): domain Bacteria; phylum Actinomycetota; class Actinomycetes; order Frankiales; family Frankiaceae; genus Frankia. The sequence goes on along the minus strand of NZ_JALKFX010000001.1, from coordinate 108,370 downwards.
AACGAAGAGGCGGACCTCTCGACGGACGTTCCTGGCGGGCACAGTGACCATGGCGCCCTTGGGCTGGAGACCGCCTTTCGAACCAACCCGTTCGGACAGGACGACCGGGTGGCGTGCGGCGCGGCGCTCGTCGCCCCGCGGCCGGACCGGGCGACCGGCAGTCGCGGACGGGCCCGCGAAGCCATGCTGGCGCGGATCCTGAGCCGGCTGGCAGAGCGCCACCACGAGCCGATCGCGGCGCTCGCGGACGCCTGGTTCGCGCGCTACCTGGATGTGCTGGTGGTCCCCCTGCTGGACCTGTTCCTGCGGTTCGGCGTCGGCGTCGAGGCGCACCTCCAGAACACGCTGGTCAGCCTCGACGACGACGGCTGGCCGGTCGCCGGCTGGTACCGCGACAGCCAGGGCTACTACGTCGCCGAGTCGGCCGTCGTGGCCACGGAAGCCATGTTGCCTGGTTTCGCTACTGGTCTGGACGTCGTCTTCGACGACGCACTGATCACCGAAAGGATCATCTACTACCTCTTCGTGAACAACGTCTTCGCTCTCGTCGGGGCGCTGGGCGCGGCTGGCATCGTGGCCGAGTCCCGCCTGCTCGGACGACTCCGTGACCTGCTCGGGCGCCTGGAGCGGGCCGCCCGACTGGACCATGGCCCGCAACGGCCACCCCGCTCCCGCCGCCGCCTGCTCACCATTCTCCTGACTGATGCCACGCTGCCCAGCAAGGGCAATCTGCGCACCTGCGTCGACGGGCGGGATGAGCTGATCGGGCCGGTCGCCACCCAATCGGTCTACGTGCAGATCCCGAACCCGCTGTTGGAGGCCGCCGCGTGACGTCCAGCAATCCGCCTGTCTCCGACGCCGGTCCAGGCTTGGCGGCCGCCCCGTCGCCGGGGCGTGCCCTGCCCCGGTCGGAGGAGCCGGTCCACGACGTCGTGGGGATCGGCCTTGGACCGTTCAACCTGTCCCTGGCCGCGCTCGCGGACGGGCTGCCCGGACTGCGGACGGCGTTTTTCGAGCAGGCGCCGGCGTTCAGCTGGCATCCCGGACTCCTGCTGGAGGGCACCACGTTGCAGGTGCCGTTCCTCGCGGACCTGGTCACCCTCGTCGATCCGACCAGCCCGTGGTCGTTCCTCGCCTACCTCCGGGCCCATGACCGGCTGTTCCGCTTCTACTTCTACGAACGTTTCCACATTCCTCGGCGCGAGTACGACGCCTACTGCCGCTGGGTCGCGCAGGGGCTCGATTCGACCCATTTCGGGGTTCGGGTCGAAGCGGTCACCTGGGACGCGTCCGCCGACCTGTTCCGGGTGGCCATCACGCACACCGGATCCCACACCGAGAAGACCGGCGCCGCACCCGCCGGTCGGACCTCCGCGGGGCCCACTCGGGTGGTGGCCGCGCGGCATCTCGTTCTCGGCATCGGCACGGAACCCGCGATTCCGCCGGCTTTCTCCGCTGCCGGTATCTCCCCCGACCTCGCGTTCCACTCGGCCCAGTACCGCCAGCGTCGAGCGTCGTTGGCAGGCCAGCACCGGATTGCCGTGGTCGGATCGGGCCAGTCGGGCGCGGAGGTCTTCGCCGACCTGCTGCGCACCCAGCAGCCGGGGGTGCAGCAGCTGACCTGGCTGACCCGCACCCCTTCGTTCGCGCCCATGGAGTACTCGAAGCTCGGGCTCGAACAGTTCACTCCCGACTACGTCGCGTACTTCCGCGGACTGCCCCGACACCGTCGGGACGCCCTGGTCCCAGCCCAGTGGCAGCTCTACAAGGCGATCGACGCAGACACGATCGCGGAGATCTACGACCTGCTCTACGAACGGACGATCGACACCCCGGATCCGGCCGCCACCCTGCTGCCGGGGGTGACCGTCGAGGCGGCATCCCAGCATGGCGAGCGCGGCGAGATCACCCTCGCGTGCCGGCACCGCGACCAGGACCGCGCCTTCGAGCTGACGGTGGACACAGCCGTGCTCGCCACCGGATACGCCCCGCGGCGCCCGGCGCTGCTCGAGCCGCTGGCCGACCTGCTCGACCTTGACGACGCGGGACGTTTCAAGGTCGACGACCGGTACCGGGTGGCCACCCGCCCCGCGCTGACGGGCCGCCTCTACGTACAGAACGCCGAGCTGCACACGCACGGGGTCGGCTCCCCCGATCTCGGCCTCGGCGCCTGGCGGTCCGCGGTCATCCTCGATGACCTGACCGGGGGACGCGCGCACCGGCTCCCACCGCCTTCCGCGTTCACCACCTTCGGCGCACCCACCGAATCGGACCCGTCGGACACCAGCCCGGCCGACGTTCCTGGACTCGGCGCATCACCAGCCGGGCGCCACCCGCACCCCCGTTCGCCCCAGGAGCAGGGCAGCGGGCGGGTAGTGCCAGGAGCCGCGGGCACGAGACAGCCAGCTGCGGGCCGGCGGACGCACCAGCCGGATCCCGCCGTCCTCCGCCAGGAAGAACAGCGATGACATCCCCGCCACCCGCGGCGACGGCGCCCGGCGACCCTGGGACGCCGGGGGCGTCGGCGGCCGGCTGGCGGTCGGCCGGCCAGGCTCTCCTCGTCAGACTCATCGCCGAGCTGGCCTACGAGGACCTTCTCCACCCTGAAGTTCTCGACCAGCAGGCTGGCACGGACGGGGTCGATGATCCCCCGATCGGGCGAGGACCAGCACGCACCTACGCACTGGCGGCAGCAGGCTGCACCTACGTCTTTCGGGCCCGGCGGGGCACGTTCGGGTCATGGTGGATAGAGCCCTCGACCCTGGTCCGGACGAGCTCGCCGAGCAACCCGGCCGTCGATGATCGACGGGCCGATGGCCCTGCCGACCACCGCGAGGACCATGCCGGGCTCGGGGAAGATGCCGCTGACGACCCGGTTCGTTTCTTGTGGGACGTGCAGCCCCAGCTCGGCTGGTCCGACCAGGTGCTCGCCGATGTGATCAGGGACCTACTGGCGACGCAGGCCGCGGACCGGCACCTGCTGGAATCGGCCATCCCGGCGGCGGACCTCGCTGACCTGCCGTTCGTCGCGCTGGAGGGACGCCAGGCCGGGCACCCGTGCCTGGTCGCCAACAAGGGTCGCCTGGGCTTCGGCGCCCAGACGGACCTCTACAGCCCGGAGGCCCGCACGCCCTTCCGGCTGCGCTGGGTCGCGGCCCATCCGACGATCGGGCTCTTCCGGCAGATCGGCTCCGTCACCGCGACCCGGGCGGAGCACCCCGCACCAGCCGGCGCCGAGACGGTAGCCATGATCGACTCGGATCTGCTGACGACCGAACTCGACGAAGGCACCCGCGCCCGTTTCGCGGACGTCCTCACCCATGCCCTGGGCACGGGCGCGATCGACACGACCGCCGAGGACTACGTCTGGTTGCCCGTCCACCCCTGGCAGTGGGCGAACGTCATCGTCCCGCTGTTCGCCGCCGAACTCGCGACCGGGCAGCTGGTCCCGCTGGGCGAGGCGCCCGACCGGTACGTCCCGCTTCAGGCCGTCCGCACGCTCGCCAATGTCGACGTGCCGAGCCGCCGAAACGTCAAGCTCTCCCTGATGATCCGCAACACCCTGGTATGGCGGGGGATGTCGGCGGCGGACGCCGTTGCCGGCCCGGCGGTGTCCAGCTGGCTGCTCGGCGTGCGCACGTCCGACGCGTTCCTGCGCGAGGCGACCAGGGTGACGCCGTTGCCCGAGGTCGCGGGCGCCACGGTCCGCCATCCGGCCTACGACCGCATCCCCGCAGCGCCCTACCGGCTGCATGAGCTGCTCGGCGTGCTCTGGCGCGATCCGGTGGACCAGCACCTGGATCCTGGCGAGCAGGCCCGCAGCCTCGCGTCGCTGCTCCTGGTCGGATCGGACGGACGGGCGCTGGTCACCGAGCTGGTAGCCCGATCGGGCCAGCCAGCACAGGACTGGCTGACCGCGTTGTTCTCCGCCCTGCTCCCGCCGTTGCTGCACTACCTCTACCGCTACGGCATCGCCTTCACCCCGCATGGCGAGAACGTGCTGTGCGTATTCGCGGCCGACCAGCTCCCCAGCCGCATCGCGATCAAGGACTTCGGGGCGGACATCGAGCTGGTCGACGGTGACTTCCCGGAGCGGGAGCCGCTGCCCCCGGCGGTGGCCGAGCACTGCCGCCGCTGGCCGGGGGCGATGCTCGCGCACTCGGTGCTCTCCGCCGTGTTCGCCGGCCACTTCCGCTTCTTCTCCGTACTCGTTGAAGACCATCTTGAGATCGCGGAAAGCGAGTTCTGGCGACTGGTCCGCGCGACCGTCGACAGCTATCACGCACGTTTCCCCGAGCTGCGACGACGTTTTCACCAGATCGATCTGCTCGTCCCGCGTTTCGACCGTGTCTGCCTGAACCGCGAGCAGTTCGCCGGGGCGGGGTTCCATGACCGGGCCGAACGGGACGGCGGGTTCGACCTGACAAGCGGCTCCGTCGCGAACCCGGTGGCGGCGCCACCCGGCGACCCGACGGGCCCGGGGCCCGACCGGGGGGCACCAGCGTCCCGGCCGGAGACGGGATGACGGCGGTCCCGGGCCCCCCGGCCCGTTCGGGGGAGGGCACACCGCCGGCAGACGGGCCCAACTGGACGGTGCTGACCGACCTGCTGGCGGGTGACGATCCCATCGACGAGGTGGTCGTCGCGACCGTCGATCTGCAGGGCCGGCTCGTCGGCAGCGCCGTCTCTCCGGAGCACTTCGCCGACGAGATCGTTCCGGGGGGCCTCGGCGCCTGCGCCTACCTGCACGCCGTCGACGTCGACATGCAGACCGACGGAGGCTACCCGCGCACCCCCTGGTTGGACGGCTTCGGCGACCTCCGGCTCCGACCGGACCTGGCCAGCCTGTCCCGAGCGCCGTGGCGCCGGTCCAGCGGCGTGGTGCTGGCGGACGCCTACTGGCCGGACGGGACGGTGGTGGACGTCTCTCCTCGCGCGGTGCTACGCCGGCAGCTCGACGCGTTGGCCGCGCAGGGTCTGACCGCCCTCGCCGGGACCGAGCTGGAGTTCCTGGCGTTCCGCGAGTCCTATGAGCGCGCGGCGCGGCGTTCCTGGTCCAACCTGACCCCGGCGAGCCGTTACAACATCGACTACGCGCTTTCCGGAGCTGAGGAACTCGACGAGCTTGGCCGCCGCCTCCGGCAGGCGATGGCCCAGGCCGGCATTGCCGTCGAGTCCGCCCGGGGGGAGGTCCATCCCGGCCAGTACGAGATCGTGTTCCGCTACGCGCAGGCGCTTCGGACGTGCGATGCCCATGTCCTTTACAAGACGGCCGCGAAGCGACTCGCCGCGGCTTCCGGACAGGCGTTGACCTTCATGGCGAAGTACGACGCCGGCGAGGGCAACTCGTGCCATGTCCACCTCTCACTGCGCGAGGCGGAGAGCGGCCGGCCCGTTTTCGCGGCCCCCGTCGACCGGGGCAGGTCAACGGACCTGTCCGCCGTGGCTGGTGATGTGCCGTCTGGTCACGCGGGCCACCCGCGGGCCGACACCGCCGGCATGTCGCCGCTGATGTGCTCGTTCGTCGCCGGCCAGCTCGCCTGCATGGCCGACTTCACGCTGCTGTTCGCACCGAATGTCAACTCCTACAAGCGCCTGGCTCCCGGGGCCTTCGCCCCGACCGGGATCAGTTGGGGCCGGGACAACCGCACGTGCGCGGTACGGGTCGTCGGCAGCGGGCCTGGTCTGCGACTCGAGCATCGAGTACCGGGCGGAGACGCCAACCCGTACCTGGCGGTCGCGGGAGTTCTCGCCGCCGGCCGCTACGGGATGGAGCACGGCCTGGCACTGGAGGACGGCCGCGTCGACAACGCCCTCACGGGTGCGGGCCTGCCGCCGCTGCCCCTGACCTTGCGCGACGCCGCGCAACGGTGGCGGTCGAGCCCGATCGCCCGGGCCATGTTCGGCGAGCGGGTCGTCGCCCATCTGGCCCACGCGGCTGAGGTCGAACTGGCTGGATACGAGCGGACGGTGACCGACTGGGAGCGCCGTCGCGGCTTCGAACGATTCTGAGACCGTGACCCGTGTCGCACCTGGCACCGGTGCGGCACTAACCAGAGATGATCACGCGGATGTGCCCTCACCGGCCGTCTCCGCGCCGCCCGTTCGGACCACTTCGCGCGGCGCCGGCCGGGCCGGGGCGGGGGGCGACGGCTGGAACTCGTGCAGCCCGAGCCGGCTATGCAGCAGACGTAGCGGGCGGGGAGCCCACCAGTTCGCCCCACCCGCGACCCGCATGAACGCCGGCACCAACACCCCCCGGATGAGGGTCGCGTCGAGCACGATGGCCAGTGCCGTGCCGACTCCGAACATCTGCATGAACCGAACGGAGGACGTCGCGAACGCGACGAACGTGACGGCGAGCAGGGCGGCAGCAGTGGTGACGATCCGGCCGACCCGCGCCAGCCCGGCGGCAACTGCCTCGGTGTTCGAAGCCCCGCCGTCGTAGGCCTCCTTGATCCGGGACAGGAGGAAGACCTCGTAGTCCATCGACAGCCCAAAGGCGATGCAGAACAGCAGCACGGGCATGGAGGTGTCCAGCGGACCCGGGGTGAAGTCGAGCAGGCCGGACAGATGCCCGTCGCTGAAGATCCACACCGCGACGCCGAACACCGCGCACGTGGACAGACCGTTGAGCACGATCGCCTTCAGGGGCAGCAGAACACTCCCGGTGAACAGGAACAGCAGCACGACGGTCAGTAACGCGATCAGGCTCAGCGCGAGGGGCAGCCGATGGGCGATCGCGGCCTTGCCATCAACCAGGACAGCCGGCGCACCGCCGGTGAGGATGGTGGTGGACGCTGGCGCGGGCACCGCCCGGACGGCCCGGACCAGGGCCTGCGCCCGGCTGGACGCGTAGTCCACCGTGGGGATCACCTGGAGCATCTGCGCGCCGGATGATGCGAATCGGGCGCTGGTCGGATTGGGCGGCACGCTGCGCTCGCCATGCACGTAGCTACCCAGCGAACCGTCCACCCGGGCCACGTCGGGCAGCCGGGAGAGGCTGGCGGTATAGGTGGCCAGCGCGGACCGGTCGATCGACGAGGCACCGTCCCGGGCCTGCACCACCAGGTTGAGGGCGCCGCCGAGGTCGACGGGGAACTGGTCACGCAACGCGTCGCCGACGATCCGGCTCGGTGCCGAGCCTGGCCGCAGGACCCGCTCGTCGGGAGTACCGAAGTTGACATGCAGGAAAGGCACTCCGAGCAGCAGCAACACGGCGATCACCGGCAGTCCGGCGAGCACGGGCCGCCGCATCACCGCCGTGGCGAGCGAGCGCCAGAACGGTGACTCGGCAGCCTCCCGGGCCGCTGCCCGCGACGCTCCCACGGCTGGCCCGGACGGGGGGCTGGCCCACCGCCTGCGGACCATCCCGACGATGCCCCCGACGCGCAGCGCGTTCACCCGCTCGCCGAGAAGCATGAGCAGTGCCGGCAACACGACGAGCGCGGCCAGGACCGCCACCACGGTCACCGAGATGCCCGCGTACGCCATGGACTTCAGGAAGTAAGGCGGGAACAGCAACATCACCGCGGCAGTCACGATCACGGTCGCGGCGCTGAACAGGATCGTCCGGCCGGCGGAACGCACCGTGACCGCCACCGCGTCGGTGTGGTCGCGTCCGGCAGCCAGTTCCTCCCGGAACCGGCTCACCATCAGCAGCGAGTAATCGATGCCGAGCCCGAGCCCGAACGCGGTCGCGAGATTGACCGCGAAGATCGACACATCGGCGATATTCGCGATAACGGACAGCGCCGCCAGGCCACCCACCATGGCGAGCAGTCCGACACCCAGCGGCAGCAGGGCCGCGACCACGCCGGCGAACGCGAGGACCAGGAGCACGAGGGTGACGGGGATCGCGAACAGCTCGGCCTTCGCCAGGTCGCTGGAGACCTGGCTGCCGATGTCCGCGCCGGCCGTGGCCGCACCACCCGGTTGGACGGTGACGTCGGACGGCGAGTAGGCACCGGACTCGTAGCGATCGACTACGTCCGCAGCCTGGTCATCGTCCGCGACGCTGGCGATGACCAGGGCCGAACGACCGTCCCGGGAGCGCAGTAGCGACCCCGCGCCGGTCCAGTAGGACACGACGTCGCGGGCGCCTGGCTGAGCCGCGAGGTCGGCGGCCACCGAGCGGCCGGCGGCCACGATGGGTGCGTCATCGACGTCGCCCTGTCGGGCGGTGACGAGCAGCAGCACGTTCGGGCGGCCGTGAAAGTGGGCGTCCAGCAGATCGGCCGCCCGCGAGGATTCCGATGCCGGATCGTCGAAGCCCCCGGTCTGGAGCTTGCCGAACGCGGTCCCGGCCAAGACTCCGCCGCCGAGCAGGACAATGACAGTGAGGGCGAGTATCAGGCGGGGACGGCGCGTGACCAGCGTAACCAGGGGTGCGAACACGGCATCCTCCGCAGGTCGAACGAGTGACATTAGGACAATGTTCTCGTTCCACCCGAAGAGCTAGTGAAGCCGACTGGCCGCAGGAGCTCGGCGGTGGCGCCCCGTGCGTAGGCGATCGGTGGAGGAGGCGGGACGCCCTGGCGCGTCGGGCGTCCCGGGCGGGACAGCCGTCCCGGCCACGACGTGCGCCGGTGGAGCGGGTGACCGGCCGGTGGACCGCCCGGTCCGACCACCCATCCCATGATGACCAGATCAGGCCGAGGTGCGCATCCGCCGGCCAAGGGCGTCCAGGGCCAGCCGACGGGCGCTCTTTATCTCCGGCAGCCGGGCCTGGTAGGCCGGAGCGGTGGCAAGCGGCTGGTAGAAACCGTGTCGCGGCACGAAGTCCGAGTCGTCGTAGCCCGCGGGTCGGTGGAGTGCGTACGTCCGGCCGGGAAACAACAGGTCGTAGTTGTCGGCGATCTGCCAGATGGCGACATGGGGATCCACCCGGCGACGCTGGAAGTACGCTTCCAGAACATCGATTGTGAAACTGATCTCATGGAACTGTTTCACGAGGGCATGGTAGTGCTGGCCAACCTGGTACTTGATCGGCAACTCGATCTGGAGGCTGTCGGAGTAGTCCAGCAGGTCGAGCGCGAGAACTTTCAGCGACGTCTCCACCCCATACCCGCGGGAGAAGGCCAGGGAGGCGAAGACATCGGCGTCTATCACGAATTCCCCGATCAGCGGTTGGATCGTCCGCGTGATTGAGGGCACATATCGGGCTAGCTGCTTCGACAACAACGATCGCAGCATCTCGGTGGTTCGCCCGCCCGGGCGACCATCGCCGGTCACCCGGCGAGAACTGCCATTGACGAGTAGTGGCGCGTTGCCGGCGGTTGTCGCCGCCGCGAGCACCCCGACCGTGTACGGATCGTAGCTTTCCAGATCGGCATCGTGAAAGATGAGGCGGTTGCCGAAGGCAAGGTAGGCGAGACTGCGCATCGCACCGGCCTTGCCACCCGCCGCGGTCGACTCCCGCCCAGCATGTCGCTGCAGGACGGACTGCCCGCGGACGACCCAGCTCGCGCCGGCTTCCGTCGCGATGCGCACCAGATCGTGCTCGTCGCCGTCCGAGGACGGGTCGACAACAACGCCGATCTCGTCCAGTACGCCGCGTTCCTGCATCCACCGCTGGCGGTTCTGAGCAATGATCTCCCCGACGGTCCGGGCTGCCTCCGGGCCACGGGCCGGGATCAGCAGGCTCAGCGTGATGCCTTTGGCAAGCTTGTCCGCCTCGATCGCGTCGAGGTCGAGGCTGGTGGGTTCGAGCGTTCGCACGGACGCCCCTCTCTCGTGACCTTTCTTGGGTACGGACAGCCCCCGTACCGGTGACGACGTCCTGAGACCTGCCGCGGATGTGCCGGTGGGTGTCACGCGGACCGGTCGACGATTCCCTCCCACCCCGCTGATCGCATGATTACCTACCTCTGTCCGCAACGCACCACCTGTGCGGTCGTTTCCGGCACAACCTTGTGCTGCGGTTCGCCGGCGCCCTCCACGAGGATCCCGGGCACTACCGATCCGGCATGTTCCAGATGCCGGAGCGTCAAAGTATCGGTGTTCCGGCCGAATCCGTCACTCCCCCCGTTTGTCGGCTCGTATCCACCGCCACCTCAGGCAGGTCGCGATCACGCCACGGCGCGCGCATCGGTACGCGCCCCGCACGTGAGCACATTCGGTACCCAGATGGACACCCGGAGCCGTAACTCCGAGCACGATCGGGAAAGAACTACCCGCGCCTTGGCTCGACGATGCCAGGCCGGCATCGCCCGACCGGGCTGTCTACCGGCAGAAGTGGGCCACCTGGCACGTGGGCCACCCGGGCGGCGGGGGCCATGTCTGGCCAGAACCCGCGGTCGCGCAGTGGGAAGCGGGGCCGCCGGGACCCACTCGGGGCGCGGCGGAACGGTTCCTCACCAGAAGTTCAGCCCCCGTCGAGCTGGGGGCCCCTACGAGGCGGCCCGATCGGGGGACGGCGAGTCGGCATCTCGCGCCCACGGCGGCCACCATGCGGGCCCGCGAAGCGCCAGCGGCGAGCGTGCAGCCACTCTCACCTCCCGCGCGGGGGGGTTCCCGCCGGACGACCGTCGCGGGTCACCCAGCGAGCCGTCCAGCGGTCACCGCCGACCGCACAGGAGATCATCGGGGACGTCGCCTCGGGCAGTCCTCAGGGATGTGCGACGAAGTTGAAGTGCCGCCCGGTGTCGAAGGTGTCCCGAAACTTCGGCAGGGTGTACGGACCGTTGCCATCCAGATCGAAGATCCGCATCCCGAGATCGCCGTCGACGAGCGTGTACATCTCGTCCGCCGTCGTGCCGAAGTCGCGGGCGCCAGCGCCGAACTCGAACACCAGGTGGGGACGGCTCGCGGAGATCAGCTTGCGGGCCCCCCGGAACACCCTGTACTCGGCGCCCTCTACATCCACCTTGATCAGGCTTGGCTCGTAGTCAGCGGGCAGCGACTCGTCGAGCACCTGGACTTCGACCTCGATGTGCTCGACGTCCTCCGTGTCCGGAACACGGTCCTGCAGTCCGCTGTAGGCAGGCCGACTGCGGACGTAGGCGAACGGCAGGACGCCGGGTTCGTCGGCCAGCGCGGCCTGGCGCACCTCGACCGAGGGGAAGTCCGTCCGCAGTGCGGCGGCCATGTGCGGCAGGGGTTCGTACGCAATGTGCCGCCCCCTCGGTGCATGCTGCAGAATTGTCCGGAGCACATCGCCACGGTGCGCGCCCACATCGATGCAGTTCGATGTCTCCTGCAGCACGAACGACACCAGGAGCGCCAGGTGGCGGTCGTCATTGCGATTACGTCGAGCCGTCGGGACGATGTTGTCCCGCACCAGCTTCAGAGCCGGCCCGAGACCGACGTCAACCGCCTTCCGGCGCAGATGTGCGACCTGCTTCTCCAACCGTAGATCCATCCGCCGCACCCTTCCGTTGCCCAATCGGTGATCTGTCGGAGTGGCTAAACCCCGTAATCCACCACGACAGTTGGCCCCAACTATTAGGCTCAACCGATCAGTGGTCAATAGCCACCCGTCCGGGCACCGCCGAGCAAGGGGGCCACGACCCGGAATTCTTCCGTTACGTGAGATTCCCGCGTGTCCAACCATGACCTTACGGAAGGGTCACAGAAGTCGGCGATCAGATCGCTGACGATGCGTCACCAAATACCTCACCCGCAGCAACCCAGCGCAGCGAAAGCGCACGTCGGGACGGCTGGCCAGCCTCGTCCCAGGTATGCTGCCGCCCGGATTTCCGACGATGTACGCCCGTCGCCTCAGGCTTCGCCGCCCACGCCGGTGACCTCAACTGCGGGATGGCGAGCGGGAGCCGAGGCGGCGACAATCCGGACCCCGCCGGGATCCACAGGATTCACACTGCCGGCATGCAAACGAAACCTACGGTTCTGGTGCCCGCGCACCCCTGCCAGGGCGACCGGCACTCCCCGCGCCGGTCCGGTCACGACGCGGAAGCAGTTGCTCGGGCCGGCGGAAGCCAGGACGGATCCGCCGGCCAGGAGATGACTTCCGGCGGGGGTGGCACCGGCTGCGTCAGCTGGCCGCTACCAGCACGGGGTCGTCCTCGACGACCTCGACAAACGCCTCGACCGGCGGGCAGGTGCAGACCAGGTTGCGGTCACCGTAGGCCCCGTCGATGCGCCGGACCGGCGGCCAGTACTTCGCCGCCCGCAGCCCGGCGACAGGATAGGCGGCAACCGAGCGGGAATACGGGTGCGGCCACTCGTCTGCAGTCACCATCTGAGCGGTGTGCGGCGCGTTACGCAGCGGGTTGTCCGTTCGCGGCCAGACTCCCGCGCCCACCTGATCGGCCTCGCGGCGAATCGCAATCATCGCTTCGCAGAAACGGTCGATCTCGGCCAGGTCCTCGCTTTCGGTGGGCTCCACCATCAGCGTTCCCGCGACCGGAAAAGACATGGTCGGCGCGTGAAAACCGTAGTCGATGAGACGCTTTGCCACGTCATCGACAGTAACCCCGGTCTCCTTCGTCAGCGGCCGCAGGTCGAGAATGCACTCGTGCGCGACCAGACCATCCCGGCCCGCGTACAGGACCGGATAGTGCGGACGAAGCCGGTGGGCGATGTAGTTCGCGTTCAGCACGGCGACCGACGTGGCTCTGCGAAGGCCCTCCGCGCCCATCATCCGAATGTAGGCCCAGGGAATCATGAGAATGCCTGCCGAACCCCAGGGTGAGCCCGAGATGGGCCCCACGCCGGTCTCCGGCCCGGCCGCCGCCTGCAACGGGTGGTTGGGCAGGTAGGGCAGCAGCTTCGGACCGACGGCGACCGGCCCGACCCCCGGGCCGCCACCGCCGTGCGGGATGCAGAACGTCTTGTGCAGGTTCAGGTGGCTGACGTCCGCACCGAACTGGCCCGGCCGGGCGAGTCCCACCAGCGCGTTCAGGTTCGCGCCATCGACGTAGACCAGGCCGCCGGCCTCGTGCACGATCGCGCAGGCCTGCCCGATGCCCTCCTCGTAGACCCCGTGCGTCGACGGGTAGGTCACCATCAACGCCGCGAGTACCTCCGCGTTCGCGCGCGCCGCGCGGGCGAGATCGTCGAGGTCGACGTTTCCGTCGTCGTCACAGGCGACCACGACGACCCGCATTCCTGCCATCGCCGCACTGGCCGCGTTGGTGCCGTGAGCCGACGAGGGTATGAGGCAGACGTCACGCACCGGCGCCCCGGGCGCCGCCTTGTCCCGGTGATAAGCGCGGATTGCCAGCAGCCCCGCGAACTCGCCCTGGCTGCCGGCATTCGGCTGCACGGAAACCCCGGCGTACCCGGTGATCCGCGCCAGCCACTCCTCCAGGTCACGAATCATCTCGACATAGCCGGCGGTCTGGTCCAGCGGCGCGAACGGATGGATGTCCGCGAACTCCGGCCAGGTGACCGCGGCCATCTCGGCCGTCGCGTTCAGCTTCATGGTGCACGAACCGAGCGGGATCATGCCGCGGTCGAGGGCGAGGTCGACGTCGGCCAGCCGCCGCAGATAACGCAGCATCGAGGTCTCGGACCGGTACCGGTGGAACACCGGATGGTCCAGATAACCGCTCGTGCGCACGAGATCAGCGGGCAGCGCGACGGGAACCGCCGCGGGCACCGGGCCGTCCACGTCAACCGTCGCCGCGGCCGCCGCGACCGGCACGCCGAACGCCGCCCACACGGCCCGCAGATCCGCCTCGGCGGTCGTCTCTCCACAGGAGACCCCGACATGATCACCATCGACGAGGCGCAGGTTCACGCCATGATCGAGGGCTCGCGCCACCACCTCGGCGGCGGCGCCGGGAACCGTCGCGACCACCGTGTCGAAGAACGACTCTGATTCGAGGACGACACCGCCGGCTCGCAGCCCCGCGGCCAGCCGCACGGCAAGGCCGTGGATGCGCCGGGCGATCCCGGCGAGGCCCTGTGGACCGTGGTAAACGGCGTACATCGACGCGAGAACCGCCGGCAGCACCTGTGCCGTGCAGATGTTGCTGGTCGCCTTCTCCCGGCGGATGTGCTGCTCCCGGGTCTGCAGGGTGAGCCGGTAGGCGGGGGCGCCGTCAGCGTCGACGGACACCCCGACCAGCCGGCCCGGCAGGGAACGCTCCAGGCCCTGGCGGACCGCGAGGTAGCCGGCGTGCGGGCCGCCGAAGGACAGCGGAAGACCGAAGCGCTGGGTGGTGCCCACCGCGATGTCCGCGCCGAGCTCGCCGGGCGAGCGCAGCAGCGTCAGCGCCAGCGGGTCGGCGGCGACGGCGACGGTGACTCCCCGCTCCTTCGCCGCGGCGATCGCGGCGCTCGGGTCACGCACCGCCCCGCTCGGCCCCGGGTACGACAGCAGCACCCCGAACGCCGACTCCCAGACGGCCGCGGGCACCGTGGCCGGGTCGGCCAGGTCGACGACCTCGACGCTCGCGCCCATCGCCTCAGCCCTCGTCGCCACCACGGCGATCGTCTGCGGCAGGGTGTCGGCGTCGACGAGGAACGTGCGGCGGCCGCGCCTGGCCGAGCGCAGCGCGATCTGCATCGCCTCGGCCGCCGCGGTCGGCTCGTCCAGCAGGGACGCGCCCGCGACGTCCAGGCCCGTCAGGTCGGTCACCATCGTCTGGAAGTTCAGCAGCGCCTCCAGCCGGCCCTGCGAGATCTCCGGCTGGTAGGGCGTGTAGGCCGTGTACCAGGCGGGATTCTCCAGGACGTTGCGCTGGATGACGCCCGGCATCACCGCGGGATGGAAGCCCAGACCGATCATCGACGGCACCGGCCGGTTGTTGCGACCGAGCGCCCGCAGCGACGCGAGCACGGCCGACTCGTCCAGCGGTGCCGGGAGGTCGAGGGTGCGGTCCTGGATGCTGACCGGAACCGCAACATCGGTCAACGCGCTGAGCGAGTAGTAGCCGAGCGCGGACAGCATGGCGCGCTGGGCGCCGTCGTCCGGGCCGATGTGGCGGTCGGCGAACTGGGGGTAGGACGCCGCTGGCACCGCCGGACAAGGCGCACCGCCCGGACGGAGGATGTCCGACGGGATCGTGTCCACGCAGGGTTGGGCGCCGGGGGCGGCCGGGAGGTTGTCAGGCACGGTGAGCTGCTCCGGAGGTCGGGCGACGACGGATCGAACCGACGCCGCAGCGGGCCTCCCCCTCTGTCATTGGCCTGAGAGATTCACTGAACCACCGTCTACGGCCTGTGACCCGGAGGGTCGTGGCCGGTGGCCGCAGCTTTCACCGTCGGCGGAACATCGAAATGTCCACTTTTCAGAGTTGCCTGACCCGGCGGTTGGGGGCCTGAGAGTTTCTGGGGAGAGCTTGCTCCTTCGGCGTCCCGGCGCGATGCGCCCCGGGACTCTCCCGCGCGGGTGTGAGCGGCAGCGGTATGCAGTTCTCAGTGGCACACTAGTCGCGAAGCCAATCCAGGGCCACCAGAGCACGACTCCTTAACACATCCGCAACACGGACCAGAGTCTTCCTATCCCCGCCGGGCCCCTCCGAACGGACTACCCGCCGTTCAGACGAACACCGTCTCCGCGGGGCGCAGCAGCCTCGCGAGGATCTCCGGCGTGAGGACCGCCGTGTCGGCGGGATGATCGGAAAGCGGGGCGATCTGCGACCGGTAGCACTCCACGGCCTGGTGCTTGGCCTGCTGTGTCGCCGCGGGCAACGGCACGACCCGAGCACTGGACCAGGGCACGCGCGGGTCGTTCGGGACGGCCCAGTGCCAGGTCCACACGGGGTATTCGATCAGCCGGCAGCCCGCCCGGCCAGCCGCCAACGCGGCAGCACGCCCCGTTGCCTCATGGTCCGGATGCCGGTCGTTGCGGTAGGTCGTCAGCACCCAGCAGTCGGGCGTCAACAGCGGTTCGACCTGGTCGGCCAGTGCCTCCTCGTGGCCGGCGACCCGACCGTCGCCGAGCCCGGCGCGATGCACCGCGACGTCGCCGAGCCCGAGCACCACCAACGCCGCGTGCTGCTCGGCGATGCGCCGGCGGGCCAGCTCCGCGGCGGACAGGGTCGGTGATCCGGGGTGGGAGGCATCGCCGTCCGTCACCGCGACCACGGAGATCGTCGCCCCTAGCGAGCGCAGGAGGACGAGCAGGCCCCCGACGCCGAGAACCTCGTCGTCCGGGTGGGGCGCCACCACGACCACGCGCTGCGGGGGACTACGCAGATCGAGTTCGGCCCAGCCCGGTCGCCAGTCCTGCCAGACCGATTCGGGGGTGCCGGCTGTGCTGAAGGGACGGTCCGCCGACGCTGCCTCTCCCTCGCCCTCGCCACCCGGCCCGTCCGGGCCAGGCCCACGCTGGCCCACTTCGGCGGGACGCTGCTGCATGACTCATGCATACGGCAACTGGCAGCGGGCTGCACGGCCATCGGGACGGCGCCCGCTGTCAACGTGGGAGTTTCTCGCTCTTGGCTGCTTCCCGGTCGCTCATTGCTCCGCCGCGCTCCCGCTGGAAGATCGCCTCGGCGACCCGGTCCTTCGACATCTGGCTAGCCACCTGTCTGGCCATCTCGTGGTCGGAGGTGCCCGCTCCGGCGGGCCTGGTGTGCCCCTTCATCGCCTGCGCCATGGTTGGTTCCCCTCCCTCGACAGCTGGCCTGGTCGGATGGCGTGTCGCACCGCACAGACCGTCCGGTTGGGGGATACCCGCCGCGGCCTGCGGAAACCCGCCATCGATGGATCTCGACGGCCACGGTATGCGGCGCGATCAGGTGTGCCAGCCGGCGATGACGCGGAACCGCGCGCCGCACGGCACGTTCCAGCGCGCCAAGCTGCCGCCACGCCTCGTCGGCAGCGCGCCGGCCACCGGCCGCGCCCCACCGGGCCGGACCGTCCCCGAACAGCGCGAGCGTGGCGAGATCAGCGAGGCCTCGAAGCGCGGTTCCGCCCGCTTCGTCCACGAGGCCCACCGCGGCGACGACCTCGGTCGGGCTCGCCGCGGGTGACACCGGATGTCCGGCGTCCTCGACCAGGTCGATCGCATGGCGCCAGGCGGCGACGATCCGGGATCTGCCGTCGCCGCCGTGGCGTGATCGCCGTCGCCGCAGGCGCGGCGTGGCCCAGGCGAGGAGGAGGTAGCCGGCGAACGTCACACCGGTCCCTGCCGCCGCCGATCGGGCCGCGCGAGCCCAGTCGGATGACTGCGGCCGCAGCCCGTGTGACGGCACGACCGTGTCCCTCGGCCGGGTGGTACCGGCCCGATCGGACGGCGCGGCCGCGCTGAGGACCGCGTTGACCAGAGACGTCTGCGCGGAGGACTCGCCCTGCGTTGATCCCGCGACGGTCGCGCCGCGCGCATCGCCCGCTCGGGGGGTGGGGAAGAACGGGAGCCAACCGACACCGGCAAAGTCGATCTCTGCCCAGGCGAGGGCGTCAGCGCCGCGGACCGTGCGCGGCCCACCACCGGTGCCACCCGCGGTGAAGCCGACGACGAGCCGCGCCGGCAGTCCGAGGAGCCTGGCCGCCAGGACAAAGGCAGTGGCGAACTGCTCGGAGGTGCCGCGCCGGGTCTGTTCGAGAAAGTGGCTGATGTGGGCGAGGCTGTGGCCGGCGGGAACGGTCGGATCGAAGACGAAGGTGGCCATCAGGTACTGCCGTAGCAGCGCGGCCTGCTGGTAGGGGGACGTGCCGCCGTCGGTCGCGACGACGGCCAGCCCGCGCAGTACCGGCGGAAGATCGGTCGGCAACGCGAGGTACCGGGCGCTGTCCGCTGTCCGGGAGACCGTGAGGGCGAGCAGCTGCCCGGCGGTCCGGTCGACGGGCGGGGCCGAAACCAGGCGCAATCTGTCATCGGGTCGCAGTGGGCTGGTCCGGAGCAGCGTTCCGTCGCTCGGTGCGACCGCGAAGTCGCCGCGGCCGTCGGCTGCTGGCGACAGCGAGAACTGGCTCAGCCGAGCCAGGGCCGGCACCAGGCTGCCGGCGAGACCCTCGATGGTCAGATCCTGGGTCACCGGGGTCGACCGGTCGTTGCCTGCTCCGCTCGGGCCAGGTGCGGGTGGACTGCTGGCCGGGGGCAGGCTGACCGCCTGCCCCGCCGGCAGGTAACGAGCGGTGGTCGTCCAGTCCGCGCCGTCGTACGAATCCAGGACGGCCAGTCGCAGCGCCACTGGTCCGGACGGGGCAGGCGTCAGCTGAGCGCGAAGGAGAACCTGGTCGGGATGGGCGGTCCAGCCGGCGAGCCGACTCAGGGGGCTCAGCTCCGGCAGGGAGGTCGCGGCTGTGGTGCGCAGCGTCCGCGGATCCGCGGGCGGCCGGTGTCCGGACACGCGCAGCGGACCGCCAGCCAGGCCCACCCCGACCGCCACGACGACGGCCACCGCACAGGCCGACCTGGTCGCGGACGTCAGCGAGGCCGTGGTGGACGAAGCTGACACCCGGCCTTCCCGGCGCAGGCGGAGCAGGGTGGCCGCGAGCGCCGCGAAGGCGCCGGCGAGTGGCAGGTCGGCCGAGGCGCCGGGGGCCGCGTAGGCCGCGCCGACCGTGAGGAGAACCGCGGCAGGCAACGCGGGCAGCAGCCGGGTTCTGGTGCGCACCACGAGTTCGGCGCCGAGCGCGGCAGCGAACCAGGTCAGCACGGCTGGTACAAGCAGCAGGTCAGCCTCGGCGGGGGCGGGAAGCGCGGTGTCGAGCAGGCGTGACCAGCCGGTGAGGGCCCCGGAACGGACCAGGTCCAGCCGACCCTGCACATCGCCCGCCGACGATGCGAGAGTCGCCGCCGCCCAGACCACGAAGCCGCCGCCCCAGGCCGCCATGGTGACGGCAAGCGGCAGGGGTCGACGGCGCCCGCCGAGTGCCCCGACCAGGATCACCGGGACGAACGCCGCCACCGGAACGATCACCTGAAGATCATGGCCGGCGAAGACGTGACGAAACCCGAAGCCGCCCACGAGCGCGAGTCCCGCGACCAGCACCAGTCCGCCCAGGCGACCTCCTCGGGGCGACCCGGCGCCGTCGCCCGACTCCGCGCCCTCGGGCACGAGGCCAGCTTTGACCGCGGTAGATGGCCCGGCCGGGGGGTGCATGTCGCGCCCCACCGGACCGGGCCGTCTCCCGGTGTCGGCGCTCACCGACGGCCGTCCCACGCCACGGCCCAGCCCGACCGGCCCGCCGCAGGCCACCGAGCTGCCAGCGCCGCCGCTTCCGGCACATCGATGACGGTCGTTCGACCGGCGGTCCGCAGGCCGAGCTCGTCGGGATGGTACCCACCGGGGAGCCGGGACCTTGCCCAACCGGGCAGCCCCGTGGCGCGCACGGGTGGCACATGGCGTAGCCGCGCCCGATCGGAGGAGTCCCGCCGGTCCACGGCGCGGGCGGTCGCCACTGACCTCGGCCCGACGCGTACCAGCACCACCCGGCCGTACGCGTGACCGACGGGTGCCAGCGCCGCCAGCGCCTGCCGGTCAAAGCCACCGGTCACCAGGACGAGGGTGCCGAACCCGCCCCGACGCAGGGTGCCGACGACGTCGAGGGTGGCGCGCTCATCGAGACGGACGGCGGCGAGTTCGTCCAGCAGCACGTCGGCGTCCTGCCGGCGACGCCGGCCAGCGACCCGAAGCCCCGCGGTGGTGACGAGACGGACGCCGAACGCCTCCCGCGCACAGGTCATCACCATGGCAGCCGTGGCTTCGACCGCCTCCTCGAACGCCGCGGCTCCCGGCCGTCCCGGGGGATAGGCGCCCGGCCGTACGTCGAGCACGACGGTGGCGGCCGGTTCGGTGGGATCGACGTGGGTGCGGACCATGAGCTCGCCCGTGCGGGCACTCGACGGCCAGTGCACGAGACGAAGGTCCTCGCCCGCCGCGTACTGGCGCAGGGTGTGAATCTCCAGTCCCCCGACCGTGCCACGCCCGGTCTGACCATCCGGCTCTCGGGACGGGGCCGAGGCCAGCGGGGCGAGGTGTCGCACGCGGGGGCGGACGTACAACGTCGCATCGGTCGCCAGTGCCTGTCGACGGACGACGAGCCCGAACGGGTCAGATCTGATCACCTCGGCAGGCCCCAGGCGCAGCACCCCCCGGTCGTGCGTTGGCAGTGCAAGCACGAACGACCTACTCCCACGACACCGCAGATGGGGAATGCGCAGCACCACCTCCTGCCGAGCGGCTCCAGCCAGCTCAGCCCGATCCGCGGCGGAACCACTCGCGACGACGGAAGCAGCCGGCGGGTCGACGAGGTCAGGGTCCGGGCCGGCGGCGAGCCGGAGTAGGAACGCCGGCGACGACCAGCGGGAAAGATTCGTCAGGGCGATGACGAGCTCGGCCGGCTCACCCCGGGCAACCTGTCCCGGCGACGTTCGTAGCACCGCCGACACCCGCGGGCGGCGGGCGCAGAAGGCGACCGCGAGGCCGACCGACGCGATCCCCGTGCCGCCGAGCACGTCCAGCTCTGCGTACCGCAGGATGCGGGCGCCGGCCAGCAGGACAGTGACCGCCGCGAGCATCCCCCAGCCGAGCGGGGTCAGCCGCGCCCGGGAGCGAGCAGGGGTGACACCGGCCGGCTCCGGGGGTCCTCCCGAGGCGCGTTCGGGCCGTGCGGCCACCCGGGCGGGCGGGCCGGTGCGAGGCCTGGGCACCCGCCGGCGCCGCCAGGTCGACCTCGGCGATTCCGCGGAGACCGACCAGATCGGTTCCACGTCTGGGCGATGCCTCTCACCCAGGCCGCGCGCGGCCTGTCCGCTGCGCCGGGCCGGTGGCACCGGCGGCTCGCGACGCCACGCCCCGTGGCCAGGGGCCGCGGGGGCCGCCAGCGGAGTGGTCACCGCCTCGCTCTCGCCGACCGGCAACAGCCCGACGTCATGGCCGCCGTGACCGGGACGTCGCTCGGACGAGGGCACGATCAGATGCCGACGAGCCGGCGCGGCGACGGAACCGACTGCAGGATCTCGTCGATGACGTCCTCGGCGATGACCCGCCGCAGCTCGGCCTCCGGGCTGAGCACGAGTCGGTGGGACAGAACGGGGCCCGCCACGGCCTTGGCGTCGTCGGGGGTGGCGAACAGGCGGCCCTGCGCGGCGGCGCGCACCTGCACGGCGCGCAGCATGGCGATGCTTCCGCGTGGGCTTGCACCCAGCCGGACCATGTCCGGCACCGCCCGGGTCGCCACGACCAGGTCCACCAGGTAGCGGCGCAGCGCGGGCGCCACGTGCACGGCGAGTGTCTGGGCCGATCGGGCGATGACGTCCTCGGCCCGCATCACTGGCCTGAGGTCCTCCACCCGTCGGCCCACCTGCCGACCTTCCAGGATTTCCAGCTCCGCCTCGACGGATGGATAACCCATCCTCAGTCGCATCAGGAACCGGTCCAACTGGGCTTCCGGAAGGCTGTACGTGCCGTCCATGTCGATCGGGTTCTGCGTCGCGACGACCATGAACGGACGGGGCACCGGGTAGCCCGTTCCATCGACGGTGACCCGGCTCTCCTCCATGACCTCCAGAAGGGCGGACTGCGTCTTGGGCGAGGCACGGTTGATCTCGTCGCCGATGACGAGGTTGGCGAACACCGGCCCGGCCCGGAAATCGAACTCGTTCGCGCGCTGGTCGTACACCAGCGTCCCGGTGATGTCTGCCGGCAGCAGATCCGGGGTGAACTGGATCCGGTGACAGCCGGCGTTCACAGATGCCGCGAGACTGCGGGCCAACGACGTCTTCCCCAGCCCGGGAACATCCTCGACAAGCAGATGGCCTTCCGCGAACAGGCAGATCGTGGCGAGTTCCACGATCTCACGTTTGCCGCGAATGACCTTCTCGATGTTGGCCACGACATCGTGGAACGCGGTCGAGAACGCGGCCACGCCGAGCTGGTCACCGCGCAGGTCGGCGCGGTCGTCTCCCCGGCCCGTCATGCCTGGCTCCTGGCCCGATCGGGGCAGGCGGTCTGGTTGTTCGTCACCGGGGCCTCCTTGGATCGGGACCGATCGGGCTGGACCATCTCGTGCAGTCGTGCGGGGAGGCGGACCGTGCCGGCCCAGGGGGACGACCGGCCCGGTCCGCCGAGCGGGCGGTGGGGGAGGTCCGCCCGGGAACGGCCACCCTGGCGACCGTCGTCGCCATGCGGACTTGCCGTTCCGCACCGGTAGACGGCGGGCAGCCTCACTTCGTTGTGTCATGGACCAGAAAACTTGTTGATCCGATGATCGGCTGGACTGGCCCGCCAACCACCCGCCGGGGCGGTTCCGACACGATGCGCCGTCCGCCGGCACGGATGTCACGAATGGCAGCAGGAGCATCGCAACCTGTCGGCGACATGGCGCGTCCAACCCGCCAAGGACGACGACGCCCTCCGGGCTACCTCTCCGAACAGTCAACGATTCATCATGTGATCAACAACTACTTCCCGCGCGCATTGAGAAATGCACGCGGGGAACGGTGAGCGCTGCGTCCCTCCCACGGCGCTCACCCGGCGGTGTCTGTGTGGGTTGGCGTGGTGGCACCCTCACACAGACACCGCCCCGGCCGGACCGCAGCGCGCGGGGCAGTAGTGACGCCGTCCTGCGCCCGGCGACCGGGGGCCGCCACGGCTCGCAGTGAAGGCCGTCATCCGTCTCGCCCGTCGTGGGTGACCTCTCGCCATCGCCGGGCCGCACCGCACATCCGCCGCATCACGGACGTCTCATCACCACGCTTGGAGCCGATCATTTCGATGTTCCGGCGACGACTTCGCCAGGCCCTCTCCTGCGCCGCCGGCGTGGCGCTCTGCGTCGGCGTCGGGACGGCCGTCACGGCGCCGGGCGGGCATCCGATCATCCTTCGCCCGACGGACGGCGGAGCCTGGCTGCCCTGGGAGACGACCGGTGTCGTGACCCATCTGCAGAGCACGACCGGGCGGGCCGATGCGGCGGTCACCATCCCCGGTGGCGCCGGCCATCATCTGTCGGTCCTCGCCGACGGTCCGGATCTCCTCGTGGCGGATGAGGACGCCGACCTGCTCCACCTGATCGAGCCGCAGCGACTCGCTCCGACCCGCACGGCGAAGCTACCCGCGGGGGCGACGCTCACCGCAGCCCACGGCACCGTCTACGTCATCGATGGCCCGAACGGACGGATACGCCGCCTCGACGGGCGACGACTGACCGTCCTCGGCCCCGTTCTCGACCTGGGTGGTGCCCTCGGATCGACCGTCCAGACGGACGACGGAACCTTGTGGGTGCCCGTTCGGTCCCGCGGCACGGTGGTTGCGGTCCGCGGCGGGGTGCCCGCGACGCCTGTTCGGGTCGCCCCGCCCGCGCACGCCATCGATCTCGTCCTTGCCGACGGCCGACCCGTCGTCGTCGACGGCACCGCCGGAACCGTCACCCCGCTCGTCGGCGGCCAGGCTGGTCAGACCACGGCACTGCCCACGGGAACGGTGGCCGCGGCCTCGTCCGCCGTCGCGGTCGTGGCCGCGCCGGTCACGGCTGCGAGCACTGTCCCCGTCCTCGACGCTGTGACCGGCCAGCTGCTGCTCGCCGACGTGTCGACCGGCAGGACACGTTCCGTCAGCCTGCCGGAAAGCGGGGCCGCGGGCGGACCCCCGCCAGCCCGACCGGGCGGGGACCAGGGCCGGTCCGGGGTGGCCACCAGTCCGACCGGGCTACCTGACATCGCCCGGCCCGCCGAGCCGGGCGGCCACACCCCCCGCACCGGAGGGGACACGGTCCGGTTGGGGGACGCCTCCAGCCTTGGTCAGCTCGGCGCACCGCTCTGGCACGACGGGCGTGTGTACGTGCCCGACTGGCCAGCCGCCACGGTCTGGGTGTTCGACACCCGCACCCAGCGCTTCGCCGACCCGATCCGGCTCGCGGGCCAGGAAACGCCAGCACCGGGGCCGACGGCGCCGGGTTCGGCATCGACCCCGCCGGCAGCGCCGGAACGGCTGACCGTCACCACCGAGGGAGACCAGGTCTGGATCAACGATCCGGACAGCCCCGCGCTCGTACTGATCGACGGCGATCGCCGGACGATCCTGTCCAAGCAGCCAGCCGGACTCGCCGGTCAGACCGGTTCGGCTCCGCCGCTACCCCTGCCCGCGCCGCCACCGCGCCCCCGATCGGCGCCGACCGGGCTCGCGCCGGCCGCCTCGGGAGGACAGCCGCGTGCACAGCGGGAACCGACAGACGCCGCCGGCGCGCACCCAAGCGTCCCGCCGGTACCGCCGAACCAGACCACGTCGCCCCCAGATCCGACTCCCCCACCGCTCCCCAGCCCGCCCGCCACACAACCCCCCACACAACCCCCCACCCCTGGCCCAGAGCTGACGACGACTGTCCCGCCCGGGCCGGATCCCAGCGGGGTGGCCCCAGCGCCGCGGCGGCACTGACCGCATGGTGTCCGCCCAGCCCCGCACACGCCGGCCGACCTCGGGTGTGCGGGGCTGTGCCGCTGGCGCCAGACAGGCAGCGTCAGAAGAGAAAGTCGAGGGCCAGACGGTCGGGATCGGTGAGTTCGATGACCCGGAACCCGGTCACGCGGGTCAGCCCGACACCGATGTGCACCGAGCCCTCGAAGTCGCCGGCGATCGCATAGCTGGTCAGACCGGACTGGCCGTGCCCGTCGGGCGGGGTGCGCAGCGTGGAGGTGCCGTTGTCGTCGTGGGCGGTGGCAGAGGTCAGGACGACCTCGAAGGTGGCCTGACCGGTCAGGGGTAGAGGCGCGCCCGAACCCGGCCGCACCACCGACCGGACGTACTGCGCCTGGTAGCCCGGAGCGCCGCCGGCGAACTCCAGCACCAGGCGCTCGTAGCGGACGCCGTTGTCGACGTTCGGCGCGCTGCGGATGGAGACGAGCCGGACGGGCGCCGACTGCCGAGGCGATTCGGACGCCGGCTGGCTCGACCAACTGCGCGCATCACTGCGCGGGCCGGTGGACGCGAAGGTGGGCGTTGCGAAGGAGCGCGCGTCCGACGCGCCACCGGGCGACGGTGATGTCGGGGCCGGGGTCGCCGACATCACCGGCGGCGGCGTTGCGGACGGACTGTCGGACCCTGCCCCACCGCACCCACCGAGGAAGGCCACCGCTGCCATCGCGCCGAGAAGCACGATGCTCCGGCGCCACCCGTGCGTGCCCCGGGCCCAGCCGTTCGCGACGGCAGCGGCAGGGGCAGGGGCCCGGCCCGGCCCGACGTCCGGATCCATGGGCCGCGCGATCATGTCGCCGTTCATGCACAACCCCCACGACGCTGCGCGCCCTCACCCGAAGACCCAAGGCCGACAGCTCAGGCATACCCGAAATACGACAACCGAACATCGCAAGAGCCGATCATCCACGATGACCGGCAGCTCCGGTTCCGGGGCCAGCACCTGACCCCACGGCCTGGCCGCCGGCGCGGCGAGCGCAGCCGAGGCAGGGTCGGGACGACAGGACGCCTCGCATTGGCCGGTGCCCGTGACCGACCAGGCCGCCAGCCTCTCGATCGCATCGGCCGCCCGGCCTGGGCGATGAGGCCGGGAAAGCGGCCTGGCGGACCCGTTGGTCGAACCTCACCGAAATGCCGGATGCTGAATTTTCCGGCACCGAGAAATTCTTGTGCGCGCGGCGCCGTTCCCGTCCTACCGGAATGCAAACCAGCAAATGCGGCGCTACCCTCCTTTCATGACTCAGAGCAGAGTGGCGCCACGCCACGGCACGATCTCGGAACCGGCCTCCCGCGGGTACATCTATCTCACCGAATGGCAGGCCGCCGGACTCGAGTCCGGGAAGTTCTTTCCCGCCACGAGCGCCGGAATGTCCGATCCATTCGCACCGGACGATGTCCGGAACGACGCCCCGCCCGCCGATGGGAAGATCGCGAGCGCCGGCCAGGACTTTGCCGCCGAACTGGACAGACCGGGCTCGGACTGGCAGAAGCACTCCGTCTCGGCCGGCCAGCGGCTGCCCGTCACCTGGGGGTTCCATGCCCCCCACAAGACCCGACGATGGAACTACTTCATCACCCGGGAGAACTGGGACCCGACTGCTCCGCTGAGTCGAGCCCAGTTCGACCCGGACCCGTTCCACCAGGTCCAGAACAATGGGCAGCCCTTCTGGGCGGCGGACGATCTCGTCCCGGAGGATCCGACCCGCCACGAGATCGTCCTACCACGGCGGAAGGGATATCACGTCCTGCTCAGCGTCTGGGAGGTTGCCGACACCCCCAAGGGGTTCTACCAGATCATTGACCTGGATTTCACCGCCTGAGATCGGCGCCTCGTCCGCCGGCCGGCTCCGGTCGGCGGACGGGGTTGCGGGCCGGCGGCGGGCGCAGCGGAAATACCTCCGCGGACGTCGAAGCCGGACCGTGGGGCGAACACTCAGCCACCCTCGGAATGCGACGCACCGCAGCCGGAGCACGGTCCAGCAGCTCTGGGGCCATCGGCCACCCGGAGTCGCTGCCCTGTACCATGATTCGCCAGGCGCTGGTGGCGGCGCACCCTGACACCTGGGCGGAACCGCCGGACACGATCATGAGGAGGAGCGGTGTCGCCCACTCCGACCCCCGCCCGAGCTGACTCCCTCCGCGTGGCGATCGTCGCGGCGCGCTGGCATGCCGACATCGTCGGCCAGGCCGTGACGAGCTTCCGGTCGCGGCTCGCCGAGCGCGGCGTCGACGAGGTCGACGAGTACCAGGTGCCCGGCGCCTTCGAGATCCCCCTGCATGCCCGCCGGCTCGCGCTCTCGGGCCGCTATGACGCCATCGCCACCTGCGCCTTCGTCGTCGACGGCGGGATCTACCGGCACGATTTCGTCGCCGCCGCAGTGGTCGACGGCCTCATGCGCGTGCAGCTCGACACCGACGTTCCGGTGTTCTCCGCCGTGCTGACGCCGCACTCCTTCCACGAGCACGCCGAGCACCAGGGGTTCTTCGCCCAGCACTTCCAGGTCAAGGGCCAGGAACTCGCCGACGCCGTCGTGGCCACCGTCGCCGGCCTCGGCGCCCTGCCGGCCTAGCGTCAGCAGCCCTGGCGGCCTGGCCCACCGCGCGGCGGCCGATCAGCCGCCCGCGAAAGTCGGTGTTGGCGAAGAACAGGCCACCCTCGACCCGCACGACGACGACCCCCCGCGCCACCGACGGCCACCGTGGTCTGCGACCACCCCGACCACACCAGGATCCTGCACCGCCCGATCACCGGCCGCCCCACCTACACCGCCCCACCTACACCGCCCCGGACAGCTACACCGTCGAAGGCGATGTGACCGCCTTCCAGCGCCTGCTGGAATGCCTCCACTGATCCGCGCCGGCAGGCACCGGATCATCCGTCGTTCAGCGCGAGCGTGGCCCGACGGTGGGAGGGGGCAGGTGGACGAACCGGAATCCGGCGTCGAGCAGCCGGGGCAGGGCGGCGGCCACTCCGCGGGCGGTGCCCCGGCCGGGATGGTTCATGTGCCCGATCACGATCGACCCGACCGGGGCCGTGAGCAGGGCGGAGGTGACCTGGGCCGGGGTGAAGGTGGCGCCCCCGTCACCGTTGACGGCAAACGCGACCACCGTCTCGTCGAGCTCGCCGACGATGCGGACCGCGACGTCGTCGCAGAAGGCGGTACCCGGGCGGAAGAAACGCGGTGGCGCGCCGAGCAGCGCGGTCAGCTTCGCGTGGTTTCCAGCCACCTCGTCATAAGCCTCCCCGCAGTCACGACTTCCCGCGATCCCGTAGGCCGACCGGCCCGTCGTCGACAACGGACGATGCCGGGTTCCGTGGTTGCCGATCTCAAACAACGGGTCGGCGGCAAGGGTGGCGAACACCGGTCGGTTGGCGTCGATCCACCGGGCGTTCAGGAAGAGCGTGGCCGGTACGGCATATCGCCGCAGAACGGTCACGAGACTGTGGTCGTAACCGCTGCCTCCGGGCCCGCCGCAGGCGTCAAAGGTGAGCGCGAGGACCTTTCCGGCCGGGGGCAGCGTGCCCATCGTTCCCGGCAGGTGCAGACCCCAGGCGTGGGGAGCCAGCCCGCCGTAGCGGGCCACGATCGAAGCGCGGCTCGGCACGGCGGGCAGTGCCGGCAGTCCCGTGGAGATCGTTCTTGGGCCGCCGGCAGGCACCCTGGTCCCGGGGCCGCCTCGGCCGGCGGCGGCCGGGCCCCGTGGTGCGCCGTGCCGGGAGGCGCCGGGACCACTCGCCGCGCAACCGGTGAGCGCCCCGAGCATCGCACCGGCGATCAGTTGACGTCGTGATGCCGACACATCTCGCCCCCTTACGGTCAGACATTTTCTATCATCGACGGCTGACCGAACCATTCATGCGCCACCGGTGACATCTGGAAGCGTTCGGGCTTCTCAGCCGGTGATGCGCGGGATCGATGCACAGCGCGGTCCGTCCAGGACCGCAATTTCTGCACCCGCACGAGCCGTACAGTCTCTCATGTCCGTCACACCATCCGTCCGGCAGGATCGGATGGTTTTGTACACGGCGCAGCTCGCGGGCTCCGCCAGCGGGGATCTCCGTGCCGGGTGGAGGTGGATGTTGGGATCGCTGGTCGTCATCGGCAGGTGGTTCATCCTGTCGTTGGCCGCGCTTGCGATTCTGTCCTGGGTGGGCTGCGTGCTGCTGGCCCGGCGGCGACGTGCGGCGCTGGTCGCGATGGCGGGGATTTCGGTGCTGCTGACGCTGGCGACAGCGGCGGATCTCGTCAACGCCCACTACAGCTACCTGCCCCGGGTGGACGACGTCCTCGGCATCCAGTCGTGGCCGACGGCATCGGTGCACGAGGCCGTGGCTCCGGCGCCGCCCCGGCCGCGACGGCACCCGGGCGGGTCGGTCGTCGGCCTGCCGATCGCCGGGGTCCGCAGCGGTTTCGGTGTCCGCGAGGCGTTGGTCTACCTCCCGCCGCAGTACTTCACCGAACCGCGGGCACGCTTCCCGGTGGTGTACCTCATGCACGGCTCGCCGGGCGCCCCGGTCGACTGGTACCGGGCGAACCGGGCCGCCGAGGTCGGCGCGCTGCTTGCCGATGAGGGCCGGCCGGCGATCCTCGTCGCCCCGCGGCTGAGCCGCAGCTGGCTCGATGACAGCGAGTGCGTCGACCGGCCCAGCGAGCACATCGAGACCTACCTGGTCGACGACGTCATCCCCGCGGTCGACGCCCGGCTGCACACGATCCCGCGCCGCACCGACCGGATCTTCGCCGGTATGTCCGCCGGCGGCTTCTGCGCGTTGAATCTCGGGCTCCGCCACCGCGACCTCGTCGCGACGATCGTGGACATGTCCGGGATGGACAGGCCCACGCACACCGGAGGGATGGTCGGCCTGTTCGGGAAACGGCCCGATCTCGCGCTCGTCGCCGCGTCGAACACTCCGGCCGACTACGCGCCGACCCTGGCACCGTCCCCACCGATGCGGGTGTGGATGGACAGCGGGCGCAGCGACCATGAAGCGTTGTCGGACACCCTGAGCATGGCGTCCACCCTGTCCCACCGCCCGCATTTCGATGTCGTCCTGCGGCTGCGGCCCGGCGGTCACGAGTTCGGCGTGTGGCGACCGGCGCTGCGCGACAGCCTTCAGTGGGCGGTAGATCCGTCAGTCACGTAGCCGGGCGCGGGAGAAGGCGTCCATGCCCTCCGCGAAGGGGACCGCCGCCTGGTAGCCGAGCAGGTCGCGGGCGCGGTCGGAGGAGGCGACGATGTGGCGGACGTCGCCGGCGCGGTAGTCCCCGGTGACGAGGGGCATCGGCCCGCCGAAGGCGCGGGCGAGCGCCGCCGCCATGTCGCCGACGGTGTGGGGCTGCCCGGAGCCGACGTTGACGGCGACGAGCCGGCCGGCGGTGGCGTCGTGCTGCAGCGCGGCGAGGTTGGCGCGGGCGACGTCGTGGACGTGGACGAA
This sequence comes from Frankia sp. AgB32, assembly GCF_023243045.1. GTDB lineage: Bacteria > Actinomycetota > Actinomycetes > Frankiales > Frankiaceae > Frankia. Next base: position 78,661 of record NZ_JALKFX010000001.1, on the reverse strand, counting down.
GTCGCGGCGCTGGCCGCCGTCCTCGTGGACCCGCGGCGCCTCGCCCCGCTCGAGGGCGCTGCGGAAGATCGACGCGACGCCGGCGTAGAAGGTGTCGCGGGGCATCCGCGGGCCGTAGACGTTGTGGTAGCGCAGCGCCAGGACGCTGCCGCCGGTGGCCGTGGCCCACGCGGCGCCGAGGTGTTCCTGGGCGACCTTGGTGGCCGCGTAGACGTTGCGCGGGTCGAGCGGCGCGTCCTCGGTGACGGGCGTGGAGAGCAGCGGCGCACCGCAGTGCGGGCAGGGCGGCTCGAACTGGCCGGCCGCCAGGTCCGCCGGTCGGCGCGGGCCGGGGCGCACTGGACCGTCGTCCGCGCAGCGGTAGCCCCCTTCGCCGTAGACGACCATCGAGCTGGCCAGAACGAGCCGGCCGAGCCCGCGGCGGGCCATCGCGGCGAGCAGCACAGCGGTGCCGACGTCGTTGTGGGTGGTGTAGGCGGGCAGGTCGTCGAGGTCGACGCCGAGGCCGACCATGGCGGCCTGGTGGCAGACGACGTCCACGCCGTCGAGGACCGCGTCGACGACGGTCCGGTCGGTGACGTCCCCGACGACGAACTCGGCAGCGTCGGGAACCGCGGGCTTCACCCGGTGCACGGCCGGCAGCAGCGCGTCGAGGACCCGGACGCCGTGACCCGCGTCGACGAGGACGTCGACGATGTGTGATCCGATGAAGCCGGCGCCGCCGGTGACGAGAACCCGCATGTCCGCGACGCTAGTGGCACCGCGGCCGGATGGATCTTACGAATCGCGGAAGCCGGCACGCCCCGCCGGCAGGGTCGGGCGGCAGGGTCGGGCGGCGGGGTCGGGCTGCGGGCCAGGCGGCGGCGTCAGGCGGCGGGGAGCGCGACGACGAAGCGGCAGCCGCCGTCCTGGTTGTGCACGGTGACCTCACCGCCGTGGGCCTCCACGATGCCGCGGACGATGGCCAGCCCGATGCCGGAACGCACCCGCGGCTGATGGGGATGGTCACCGTCCTGGCCGGGGGTGCGCGCGGACCCGCCGCGGAAACCGAGGTCGAACAGCCGGGGCAGGTCCTCGGCGGGAATGCCGCCGCAGCGGTCGGCGACCGCGACGATCGCGTGGCTGTCCCGCGGCCGGGCCGTCCCACCGCCGCCGGGTGCGCCGGCGGCGTCCGCCCACCCGACCTGGACGTCGACCGTGCCGTCGTCGGGGGTGTGGCGGATCGCGTTGACCAGCAGGTTCGTCAACGCCCGGCCGACCTGGGTGGCGTCCGCCTCGACCTGGACGGCCGCGTCGGCGCTGCCGGTGACGACGACCCTGCGGGCCCGGGCGATCGGGCTGACGGTGGCGACGGCGTCGGACACGACGTCGGCGAGGCTGACCCGCTCCAGCGCCAGTTCGAGCGCGCCGGACTGGAGGCGGGCGAGCTCGAACAGGTCGTCGACCATGCCGGTCAGCCGTTCGGCGTCGGCGAGCATCTGCCGGTGGTAACGCTGCATGGTCACCGGATCCGCGACCAGGCCGTCGGTGAGCGCCTCGGCGGTCGCCCGGATGCCGGCGAGCGGGGTGCGCAGGTCGTGGCTGATCCAGGCGACCAGTTCGCGCCGGCTCGCCTCCAGCGCGCGTTCGCGGTCGCGCGACTCGACCAGGCGCACGTGGGTCGCGTCGAGCGTGTCCGCGAGGGCGGTCAGCTCGGCGGTCGGAAGCCGCCCGGCGGCGCGGTAGAACGGCGCCCCGAGGGTGTCCGCGGCGCGGGTCAACGCGCCGGTGGCGGTGACGACCGGCCGGCCGAGCCGCATCGCGGCAACCGTCGCCACCACCGCGGAGACGACGACGACGATCAGCACGACCCGCAGGTCGTGCTGCGAGAGGAACATGGCGTGGGCGGTCCCGACGACGCCGGCCGCGACCGCGAGGATCGGGACGACGCACAGCACGCCCGCCGTCGTCCACAGTGGCCGGGCGCGCAGCAGGCGCAGCAGCGGGACGCCGGTCAGCGCGGCGGCCGCGGAGCAGGCCAGCGCGATGGCGATGACCTGCAGGGTGTCGCTCATGCCGGCGGGTCGTAGCGGTAGCCGACGCCCCACACGGTGACGAGCAGCCGCGGGGCCGTCGGGTCGTCCTCGATCTTCTCCCGGAGGCGGCGGATGTGCACGGTGACGGTCGACTGGTCGCCGTACGTCCAGCCCCAGACCTGTTCGAGCAGCGCGGCCCGGGTCAGCGCCTGGCCGGGATGGCGCAGCAGGTGGACGAGCAGGTCGAACTCGCGGACGGTGAGGGCCAGCCCGGCGCCGTCGCGGGTGGCGGTGCGGGCGTCCGCGTCGACGACGAGCGGGCCGGCGTGCAGGACCCCGGAGCCGGCCGACGACTGCTCGCCGGCGCGGCGCAGCACCGACTGCACCCGCAGGGTCAGCTCCCGGGGTGAGAACGGCTTGGTGACGTAGTCGTCCGCGCCGCATTCGAGCCCGGCGATGCGGTCGGTCTCCTCCCCGCGGGCCGACAGCATGATCACCGGGACGGGGGTCCGTTCCCGCAGGCGGCGGCAGACCTCGATGCCGTCGAGCCCGGGGAGCATGAGGTCCAGGACGACGAGGTCGGGGGCGTCGGCCTCGGCCGCGCGCAGCGCGGCGGGGCCGTCCGCGGCCCGGTCGACGTCGAAGCCGGCGTTGCGCAGGTACCGGTCGACGACCTCGGCGACGGTGGGGTCGTCGTCGACCACGAGGACGCGGGGCATCTGGCCACCATAGGTCGCCTGTGGACGCTGCGGCCCGCGACGGGCGGTCCGTCACCGATTCGTAAGCAGACCGGGCGGTCCGCCCGGATGATGATCGCCTGCTGGCCCGATTTCCTCGTTTGGTAAGGGTCGATGTTGCGGATCGTCACTAGAGTCGCGATCATGGTTACGCAACGTCAGGATGCGATGTCGGTGGACGTCGTGCTCCCCTGCCTGGACGAGGCCGAGGCGCTGCCCTGGGTCCTCGACCGGATGCCACCCGGCTATCGCGCCGTCGTCGCCGACAACGGTTCGCGCGACGGCTCGGCCGAGATCGCCCGCGAGCGCGGCGCCGTCGTCGTCGACGTCCCGCAGCGCGGTTACGGCGCGGCCGTGCAGGCCGGACTGCTCGCGGCCGACGCCGACATCGTCTGCGTCTGCGACGCCGACGCCTCGCTGGACCCCGCGCAGCTTCCCGCGCTCGTCGCCGCGCTGGCCAACGGTGCCCACCTCGCGCTGGGCCGCCGCCGGCCGACGTCCGCGCGGGCCTGGCCGCCGCATGCCCGCCTCGGCAACGCCGTCGTCGCCCAGCGGCTGCGCCGCCGCGGCGTGCCGGTCCACGACATCGGGCCGATGCGGGCCGCGCGACGCGCGGAGCTGCTACGCCTGCCGATCACCGACCGCCGCTTCGGCTACCCGCTGGAACTGCTGCTGCGCGCCGCGCAGGCGGGCTGGCGCATCGCCGAGATCGACGTCGACTACCACCAGCGGACCGGCCGGTCGAAGGTCACCGGAACCCCGCTCGGCACGGCCCGCACCGTGCGGGACATGACGGCCGCCCTCGCGAGCCTGCGGTGACCGGCCCCCAGCCCCCGGAGCCGGCGCCCGCAGTGACGCTGCTGGTGATGGCGAAGGAGCCCGTCCCCGGCCGGGTGAAGACCCGGCTCACGCCCCCCTTCACGCCCGCGCAGGCCGCGGCCGTCGCCGAGGCGGCCATCGCGGACACCCTCGCAGCCGTCACCCGACTGACCCGGTCGGCCCGGCAGCCCGACCTCGGCCCGGTCCGCGCCGTCCTCGTCCTCGACGGCGCCGTCGGCCCGTGGCTGCGTGTCCCGATCGAGGTGATCCCGCAGGTCGCGGGCCCGTTCGAGACGCGGCTCGGCGCCGCCTTCGACGCCGTCACGGGTCCCGCGCTGCTCATCGGCATGGACACCCCGCAGGTCACCACGGCCCTGCTCGCGAACGCCTGCCACGCGCTCACCGACGTCGACACCGACACCGACACCGACGCCGTGTTCGGGCCCGCCGCCGACGGCGGATGGTGGGCCCTTGGCCTGCGCCGCCCCGACGGCCGCCTGCTGCGCGGCATCCCCACGTCGCGGCCGGACACCGGAGCCCGGCAGCGAGACCGCCTGGCCCAGGCCGGCCTGCGCGTCTCGATCCTGCCGAGGCTGCGCGACGTCGACACCCCCGCCGACGCCGACGCCGTGGCGCGGCTCGCCCCCCGCGGACGGTTCGCCGCCGCCGTGCGGGCCATCCGGGCCGAAGGATCGGCGCCGGTCGCAGCCAGTCCACGGGCAGCGCGATGACGACCACCGCGGCCCCGGGCTGGACGACCGCGCCTCCCCCGATCCCGGGCGTCGCGCCCTCACCGGCCGCGCAGCCGCCATCAGCCACGCAGCCCCTTCCGGCCACGCAGCCCTCGCCGACCACGCAGCCCTCGCCGACCGCGGTCTACGAGGCGGCGCTGCGCTCCGTCGACGGCCGACTGTGGGTGCGCCACCCGGATGGCCGGCGCGACCGGTTGCCGGTGCACTGCTGGCGCGGCGGCCTGGCCCCGGGTGATGTCTCCCTGCTGCGCCGCTGCGCCGGGCCCACGCTCGACATCGGGTGCGGCCCGGGCCGGCTGGCCGCTGCCCTCGCGGCCGGCGGGGTGCCGTCGCTCGGCATCGACGTGGCGCCGTTCGCGGTGCGCCTCGCGCGCCGGGCCGGCGCCACCGCGCTGTGCCGCGACGTGTTCGACCCGCTGCCGGGCCAGGGACGCTGGTCGACGCTGGTGCTCGCCGACGGCAACATCGGCATCGGCGGCGATCCCACCCGGCTGCTGACCCGCGCCGCCGCGCTGCTCGGCCCGGCCGGGCGGGTCCTCGTCGAGCTGGAACCCGACCCGGCGCCGCCCGGCCCGCTACTGGTCCGTCTGGAAGGCGCGGACGGGCGGGTGTCGAGGCCCTTCCCCTGGTCGTTCGTCGGCCCCGCGAACATCCACGACCACGCCACCGCCGCCGGGCTTGAGCTCGCGGAGCTGTGGGGTGGCCACGGCCGGCGGTTCGCCGCGCTGGCCCTGGCCCGGCGCCGCCGCCAGGTCCTGTCCGGGCGATCTTGCTGGTGGGCGAGTCGTCTCTGTGTGTGCTGGGGCCTGGTTGGCCGGTCAGGTGCGCCTGGCTCCCTGCCGCCCGCTGCCGGCCGGTGGGCTCAAAGGTCACGGTGAGCGACGTCAACCAGGGGCCGCTGCGGTTCAGAGGGACCACGGTTGTCGTTCTGTATGGTTCGACGCCCGTTTTATCCATACCAAACGACCACAAAGCTCCGCAGCCACGCAGCCCCGCTGCGGGGAGTAGCGGTCAAGGGTCCGGCTGCCCCTGAGCGGGCCGGGCGCGCTTCTGGCTGGCTGCTCTGCGGGGCACGGGGCGATCAGGGACGGTCGGGCACGGCCGGTAGCGCCCGCGCCCGGCGGGCCCGCACCACGCGGGCGGCGATGAGCACCGCCGCGACGGCCCAGACGGTGCCCAGCACGATCGCCAGGTTCCGGCCGTAGGGCAGCGGGTCGACGGACGGGTTGTCGGCCGCGCCGCCGTAACCCCGCCACAGCGGCAGCGAGGACAGCGCCACCGTCGCGCTGACCAGCAGCGCCCCCTGCACCACCGCCCGGTACGGCGCCCGGACGAACCGGGTGAGCACCAGCCCGACGACGGCCACGGCCGGCACGGCGACGAAGTCGTGCACCAGGAAGCCGCCGACCAGCCAGCGTGCGGCCTGCGGCGGGTGCGTCGCCCGGGTCATGGTCAGCAGCCCATCGACGCCGTACCCGAGAGCGGCGAGGCCGGCGGCCCCGAGCAGGACCCGAACGGCGATGAACCCGATCGTCCTCACACCATCACCACCCGATGCACCCACTTGGTCTGCAGCACCCCGGGACGGTTCGGCGCGATGAGCCGGGCCGGGAAGCCATGGTCGAGGTCGAGGTCGGCGCCGTTCAGGCCGGTGGCGAGCAGCGTCAGCGGGTCCCGGGCGTGCGACGGGTTCACCTCGCTGGTGCGGTAGCCGCCGCGTGCCTCCAGCGACTCGACCCGCACGGTGGCCCCGCTCGGGACACCGGCGGCGTCGAGCAGGTCCCGCAGCCGGGGACCGCGCCAGGTCGCGTCGGCGGCCCAGCCCTCGACGCAGGTGATCGGCAGTTTCGACGTGTGGTGCTCGAAGGCCCGCAGCTCGTCGAGGGTGAGGACGAACCGGCGCGGGCCGACGACCTCCAGGCGGTAGCCCGGATCCCGGGCGACCGTGAGGACCCGAGCCGCGACGGCCGTCCGGTTGACGGGCAGTCCCTGCGGCCCGATGTCCGGTCGGCGTGGCCCGAGCAGGTCGAGCGAGGCCAGCCCGGGCGCGAACTGGCCGGCGCTGGTCAGCGTGATCACACCGGCGGCGGTGCCGACGGCGATCCCGAATCCGCGCCGGGACAGGCCGGCCCCCTCCGGTTCCGGTTCGCTGAGCCGGTCGGTCAGCTCCGCGCGGCCGGCCCGGCCGGAACCGACGTTCGCCCGCACGATCGCCAGCTTCGCCGCGATGTGCATCAGCAGCGCGCCGATGGTGATCCAGGCGACCCAGTAGTGCGTGACGGTGAAGAAGAACCGGAAGCGGTACCACTGGGCGATGTTCGCGATCCCGGTGGCGAGCTGGAAGATCGAGCCCGCGATGAGCGGCACGATCGTCAGCCGCTCCAGCGCGTGCGCGGCCGTGCGCACCGGCGGCCATTCCCACAGCCGCGGATAGACCGTCCACAGCTTCGCCAGCAGCAGCGGAACGCTCGCGAGCCCGGTGGCGACATGCAGCCCCTGCGTCGCCCGGTAAAACCAGGTCGGCCGGGCCGGCCACTCCAGCCATGACGGCGGGTGCTGCATGAAATGGGACACCAGCCCCGTCAGGAAGCACACCCCGAACGTGACCCCGAGCCACATGCCGAGCAGCGCGGCCACCCGCGGATCATGCAGTCGGCTTGGGAACGCGCCCTCGCGCAGCGGACCCCGCCGCAGGACCGCGGGCGGATGCGGCAGTCGTCTCGTCAGCAGGCGCACCCACGCACCGTAGGTCCGCCGCCGCCCGCGCAGGCGGTCGCGAAGCCTTACGGAACGGAGAAGCTCCGGCCCGTCAGCACCGCACCGGCCGAAACCGGTGCCAGTCTCGCAGCATGCCGACCGCACTGACCGCCCTCGAGAACCGGGGGCCTGCCACGCCGACGGCCGGGGCGCCGGCCCGGTCGCCCGGATGGCGCCCGGCCGCGCTGGTCGCGGCCGCCGTCGGACTCGCGGGCGTGCTCGTCACCGAGGTGGCGGTGCGGCAGCAGCCGGGTTACCTGGTCAGCCGGCCCGCCCTGCTCTGGCTGACCATGCTCTGGTGGGCCCTCGGCATGATCACCGCTGCCCTGCTGGTGTTCGCCGCGCCCCGCCGGCTGGCGGTCGGGCTGCTCCTCGGCGCCACCGTCGCGATCCACGCCGTTGCCCTCACCGGCGGCCCGCGGCTGTCCGACGACCTCTATCGCTACGCCTGGGACGGCCGGGTGCAGGCCGCCGGTATCGACCCCTACCGCTACGGCCCGCTCGCCCCCGAACTCGACGGCCAGCGCGACGAGTGGCTGTTCCCCAACTCGGCCGGCTGCACCGCCGAGGACCCTCTCCCCCACTGCACCCGGCTGAACTATCCGCGGGCGCACACCATCTACCCGCCGGTCGCCCAGGCATACTTCACCGCGGTGCACCTGCTGCCCGGTCCGCCCCGCGAGCACAAACTGCAGCTTTACGCCTCCCTTGGCTCACTGGCCCTGGTCGGCGGCCTCATGGCGGCGCTGCGGTCACGCGGCCGGGACCCGCGCCTGGCCGCCTTCTACGTCCTGACGCCGCTCGCCGGCATCGACGCCGGCTCCGACGCGCACGTCGACGTCCTCGGCGCGCTGCTCGTCCTCGGCGCCCTCGCCGCGCTGAGGACACCCCACCCGCGTGGACCGCGATCGGCCGGCGCGGAGACCTCAAAACCCGCGCGGACGCCAGAACCGGCGGAAGCGGCGGCACCGGCGGAAGCGGCGGAAGCGGCGAGACCGGCGGCGCCGACCCGCAGGCGGGTGTGGCTGGCCGGGGCGCTGCTCGGCGCGGCCGTCGCGGTCAAGCTCTACCCGGCGCTGCTCGTCCCGGCGATGATCGGACGGGGGCGGCGATACCGACCCGTCAGCCTGCTGTGCGCGGCCGGCGCGGTCGTCGGACTGACCTACCTTCCGCATGTCCTCGCGGTGGGCACCGCCGTGATCGGCTTCCTCCCGCAGTACCTCAACGTCGAGGGCTACGACCAGGGCAGCCGGTTCCTCCTGCTCGCCGGTGTCGGCCTGCACGGAACCGCCGCGAAGGCCGTCGCGGTCGGTGCGCTCGCCGCGGTCACGGTCGCGGTGCTGCGCTGCGATCCGCACCGGGTGCCGCCGGAACGGGCCGCGCTGTGGCTCGTCGGCGCCGCGTTCCTGACGGCCACGCCCGCCCAGCCCTGGTACGGCATCCTGCTGGCCACCCTCGCCATCGTCGCCGGCCGGCTGGAATGGCTGGCCGTGGCCGCGGCCGCCTACCCGCTGTACATCTCGCTGTTCACCGAGGTGCCCGGCGACGCCTGGACGCTGCGGGTCACCGCCTACGCGGTCGCGGCGCTCATCGTGCTCGCCGGCACGGTCGTCCGCCGGGTCGGAACTCCCCGGCTGCGGCCGTCGGTGAGCTGACCGCGCCTCACCGGGGCGGCGTGTCCGCCTTCCAGTCCCGGAACGCCGCGAGCAGCCGATCGCGCATGTCGGGCCGCAGGTCGTCCTCCCGCAGCATGCCGGTGAGACCGACCGTCGTTCGCAGCTGCCCGACGTAGGCGTCGCAGCCGTCGCACTCCTCGAGGTGCTCGGTGAAACGACGGCGCGTCGCCGCGTCCAGCGCGTCGTCGAGAAAGTCGGTGACGACCTCGACGAGCTCGTCACAGTTCATGTCCTGGCCCCGGGTCACCCGCGCGCCTCATCCACGTAGTCCTCCAACACCTGGCGGAGCCTGGCCCGGCCGCGGTGCAGCAGCACCCGCTGGTTGCCGGGTTCGAGGTCGAGCAGCGCGCAGACCGCCTCCGCGGCCAGTCCCTGGACGTCGCGAAGGTGCACGACCGCCCGCTGACGGGGCGGCAGGGCGTCCAGCGCCGCCCGGAGCAGGACCCGCACCTCGCGGGACAGCAGCGCGGATTCGGGCAGGTCCCAGCTGCGGGGCGGGCTCGCCCAGTGGCCGGACCACTCCTCGCCGCGTCCGCGGAACCGGGCCGGGTCGACCACCGGGCCGGCGTCGTCCGGCGGGAAGGCGCTGCTGAACGGGATGGTGCGGCCCTCCCGCGCGCCCCGGCTTCTGGCGACGTTGAACAGGATGGCGAACACCCAGGTCCGCAGGCTCGATCGACCCTCGAACCGGTCCAGCCCGGTCAGCACGGCCAGCCAGGTCTCCTGCACGACCTCCTCGGCCACCGCCCGGCTCGGAACGTGCTCGGCCGCGACCGCCAGCATCGCGGGCGTCATCCGCGCCACCAGCGCGGCAAACGCCGCCTCGTCGCCCCCGCGCAGCGCCTGGACGAGCCCGGCGTCCGCCTCGCCCGGTGCCGACCTCACCGGCGCGGTCTGTCGGCCCTCCACCGATCCAGCCTAGGCGGCGCCGGCCCCGTCGCCGTCCCATCGCGTCGGACGTCTGGCCGTCCCGCCGGCGGGCCCGGTCTGTCGCCTGGGCGACAAGGTCGCGGTGTAACGCCGGGCGAGGTTCGGCTGACTGACCACCATGAGCGCTGTCAGCCCGACCCTTGAGACCACCCGCCGGACCCCGCTGTTCTGCGACGTCGACCTCGCTGCCCGCATCGAACAGGCCGAGGTCCGCCTGATCGCCGAGGCGAGTGCGGCCACCCGCCGTCGACGCGGCGACGCGGCGGGTTTCGTGATCCCGATCGCGGGCGGCGTCGCGAGCTTCGCCGAGCACGACTCGCCCATGAACAAGGTCGCGGGCCTCGGGTTCGGCGGCGGGCCGAACGCCGCCGAGCTCGACGAGGTCGAGCGTGCGTTCGCCGCGCACGGCGTCGGAGTCCAGATCGAGCTCGCCCACCTGGTCGACCCTGAGATCGGCGTGTTCCTCACCGAGCGCGGCTACCGGCTCGTCTCGTTCGAGAACGTGCTCGGCTGCGCGCTCACCGGCGAGCACCGCGAGGTCACCCCGGCCGGCGTGACGATCCGGGCCAGCCGCGAGGACGAGTTCGACGCGTGGCTCGACGTCATGGCGGACGGCGTCGCCCAGCCGGACACCCAGGGACTGCCCTCGCACGAGGAGTTCCCACGGGACGTCCTGCTGGGGGCGATGCGCGACCTGGCCGGGGCGAGCGGCGTCCGGCGCTACTCCGCGCTGCGCGACGGCGTCCTCGCCGGCGGCGGCAGCCTGCGGATCAGCGACGGCGTCGCCCAGTTCGGCGGCGCGGCGACGGTACCCGCGCACCGCCGCCGCGGCATCCAGAGCGCGCTGGTCGCCGCCCGGTTCGTCGACGCCACGGCGGCCGGCTGCGACATCGCCGTCGTCACGACCCAGCCCGGCTCGAGGTCCCAGCAGAACGTGCAGCGCCAGGGCTTCGACCTGCTCTACACCCGCGCCGTCCTCACAAAGCAGCCCTGAATGCGGCACACCTGATCTCCGACCCGACCCGTTCGGCTTCACCAAAGGACTGGACATGACTGCCGAAACGATTCTCGCGGCGGACGAACCACGTATCCAGCCGCACGACGGGCCGCGCCAGGAACTGCGTGCCCTGTTCGAGGAGGCGGAGGCTTCCGCGGCGCAGCCGGGCCAGGTCCTCGCGGGCCCGGTCGAGTTTCTTCGCCCGGCTCATCGAACACCGCGGCGACTCGTTCGCCATCCGGCAGTGGGCCCCGTTCCCCCGCTACTGACCCGGATCCGTCCCCACCCCGGGTGCTCCCTGCTCCACGAGCCAACCGATCAGGATTTCTCGGCGGGTGCCGGGGTTGCGCGCGGCGTCGAGCGGGGTGCCTTCGGCGTGGTCGGGCACCCAGTGGAGCTCGGCACCGGCGGCGAGGAGCTGTTCGGCCGCGCGGCGCTGCCCGGCGCTGCAGGCGTGCCAGAACGCCTGCGACACGTCCTGCGCGGCGGGGTCGGTGGTGTCGAGCAGCTCGCGGAGACGATCGAGCTGGCCGAGCGCGGCGGCGTGCCACAGCTTGTCGATCCGGGCGCCGCGGGCCACCAGCAGGGCGGCGACATGCCAGCAGGCGTAACCGATGGCGTTGTCGAGCGGGGTGCCGATGGAACCTCCGGGGATTTCGAGGTCGGCGCCGCCGTCGATCAGGGCTGCGGCGACGTCGGCGTCGTCGCTGCTGGCCGCAAAGTGCAGCGGGGTCTCCTCGCCGGGGCTGCGGCCGTCGGGGTCGGCGCCGGCGGCCAGCAGCAGCCGGACGATCTCGGGACCGTTCGGGAAGTAACCGGGCCAGTCGGTCACGACATGCAGCGCGGTACGACTTTTGAACGGGCCACCGAGCGGCGCCGCGACGAGTTCCGGCGCAGCGGCGATGATCCGGACGACGGCGTCGACGTCACCACCGCGAACGGCCACGCCCAGCTCGATCGCGGTGCCGTCAGGTTCGGGAGCCCCCACGCTGGCACTCTCTCACCACCGCCCGAATCCTGGAACCGGTCAGCCGCACGCGGATCCGTTACTACCCGGCGGGTCCGGAGGAGGGCAGGACCCCGCGCCAGGTGGGATGATTTGGATGGGTGCGATCGATCGCATGTTCGGGCCTGACGTCGAGGACCCCGCCCGACCCGTCCACCAGGAGGCACCCGACCATGGCCGCACCCATCCAGCAACGTCAGATCGACATCACCCGCGTCCGCTCGGTCCTCCCCGCGAACGGTGACTGGTGCGAGATACGCAACGCCCGGATCGAGATCATCGAGTTCGACCAGGGAGTCCTCCGACAGTGCCTGGTCGCTGACCAGCTCGCCTCGATCGAGTACGACGGCGCGGCGGCCCTGAACGAGTTCTTCATCCCGATCGACCAGATCATCGGATGGATCGCCCGCAAGACCGACCCCAGGGCGCCGGCCAGCCCTGACCGCGGGGTTCCCGCCACGGCGGCCGACGGCTAGAGGAACGCGGCCAGCGGGCGGCCGACGTCGACGTCCGGTGAGCACGGATCGGAGGACCTGCCATCAACGCCTTCACGTGTGACGAGTGCGGGAATCGCAGGTCTGGGCAGCCGACCGTCTCCGTGACCGGTCGTCGGCTGTGCAAGGAGTGTGGCGACCGGCTGCTGGGAGCGGCCGGCGCGCTGCTGGCCGGCGGCGGAATCGGCGAAGCGGTCGCGACCGCGGGCTGGTTCAGCCGGCTACGCCGGCGATCAGACCGCAAGGCTCTGCCGCCACCCGATACAACGCCCGCTTCACGGGGAGAGGAAAGCGCATGACCGACCAGCGAACCGTCCTGATCACCGGCGCCACCGACGGCCTCGGTCGCGCGCTCGCGCACCGCCTCGCCAGCGAGGGCACCACCCTGATCCTGCACGGCCGGGATCCCGACAGGCTCGCCCGCGCCGCCGACGAGATCCAGACCGCCCACAGCGTCCCGCGGCCCCGGACGGTGCAGGCGGACCTGGCCGAACTGGCCCAGGTACGCCGGCTCGCCGACGACGTGCAGCAGGCGACCGACCGGCTCGATGTGCTCGTCAGCAACGCCGGCATCGGCACCGGCGCGCCCGACGGGCGCACCCGCCAGGCCAGCGTCGACGGCTACGAGCTGCGGTTCGCCGTCAACTACCTGGCCGGCTTCCTGCTCACCCTCGGCCTGCTCCCCCTGCTGCGCCGGTCCGCTCCGGCGCGCGTCGTCAACGTCGCCTCCCTCGGCCAGCATCCGTTGGACTTCGACGACCTGATGATCGAGCGCGGCTACAACGGCGGCCGCGCCTACGGCCAGAGCAAGCTCGCCCAGATCATGTCCGGCTTCGAGCTGGCCGGGCAGCTGCCCGCGGCTGAGATCACCGTCAACAGCCTGCATCCCGGTACCTACATGCCCACCAAGATCGTGCTCGCGGAGATCGGCCGGCATGTCGACAGCCTCGACGTCGGCGTCGCCGCCACCCACCGCCTCGCCCTCAGCCCCGATCTCGCCGGCACCACCGGCCGTTTCTACGACCGGACCCGCGAAGCCGCTCCCAACGCCCAGGCCTTCGACAAGCAGGTCCGGACCGCCCTCTGGACACGCAGCCTCGACCTCATCGACCGCGCCGGCCTCGCCGGCTGACCGCCCGGGCCACGGCGAAGGAGCACCCCTCCCCATTCGTACATCCCCAGGATCAGCGCCGTGGCCGGTCGTGATCTCTCTCGACGGTTCCACGAGCAGGCTGTCCGCCCCCTGATCGCGGATGTACCGCACGCCGCCGCACTCCTCGGGGAAGGTTCGGAGGTCGCGCTGGAAGGCCTGCCAGCTCACTTCGACGGATTCCCCGTGGCATATCCCGAAGAACTCGAGCCCCAGACAGGTCCGACCCTCCTTCACCACCACTCGTCCACGGCAGGCACAGCCACCGGGCCGGAGGAGGTACTGCCGTTACCTGGAAGGGCAGGCACTCCCCGAACCGGCCCAGCCGCACCAGAGTCGACGACGTGTGACCCCATCGGGCACCGATGCGTGCCGACGGTCTGCCCCGACGACACCCCGGCCGGCTATCAGGCGATCGCCGACCGGGAATCCTGCAAAGTCCTCATTCGCCCCTGATCCAACGCCCGGGGACGAGAGGGCACGGCGAGCTAGGATCGACGCGGTGGGCGACGGATTCGGCCGGCGGGCCGAGGCGGAGCCGTCAGGGAGTTGACCGAGCATCTGGTGAGGCGCCGTATGCCGCAGGGTCGCGGCGGGCGTCCGCGGACCCTGCGGAGGGAAACTCCTGTGAACGTCAACTGGCTTGTCTGCAAGGTCGGCTGCATCGAATGCGGCATCATCGAGGAACCGGCGCTCAGGATCATCGGAATGTATGCGGAGGAGCAGGAAGCCGTTTCTGCCGCGCGTGCCGAGGCCCAAGTGATCGCACAGCGGTGGGGAATGACCAACTCCGACAAGCCGCTCCCGGTGAACGCGACCGAGAAGATGGATTCACGCCTGGGCGCCGGCTGGATGTGGACGCCCGCCGACCACGAACAGGTCTTCGCGGTGCGCGTACCATCCTGACATCGCGGGCGACGCTGACCGCTGGCGGCTGGCCGCGGCCCGCGCCCCGACCGGGGCGGGCGCGGTCATCGAGGTCGGGATCGGGTGAGCCACCCTGGCCCTCCCGCACGCGCGCGTTGGCCAGGTGTCATCTCCCGGCCGGCTGGACCGCGTACCGTCTGGCCGGCCGGGCGCTGACGACCGCGAGGGAGAATCGTGACTCAACCGACGATCGTGCTGGTCCACGGAGCGTAGGCGGACGGATCGAGCTGGAACGCCGTCACGTCGGCGCACCCTTGTGAGGCTGGCGACGCCGCTGGGCGTCCGGCTCTCGATCGTTGACGCGGACGGTCATCCCGCCCCGGTCTGATCACTTTCTCCGGACCGCGAGCGCCCCGGAGATCGTGATCATGCTGTCCGCGCGGAGTGGGTGCGGTTTGCAGACCTCGGGCTGGGCACTCGGCCTAGAATGCCGGCTATAGACGTTGTGACCTCGGGGAAGCGGGTTGTGCCGCGGCCCGGTGTGGTCGACCCCCGAAGGCTCGCGGCGGTGCGGGCGACGGGTCTGCTGGACACGCCGGCCGAGGAGCCGTTCGACAACCTTGCCCGGCTGGCCGCGACGCTGCTGGAGACCCCGTGGGCGTTCGTCACCGTCGTCGACGACCGGCGGTCGTTCTGGAAGAGCTGCATCGGCATCGACGCGACCGATCCGGCCGACCGGCAGAACGCCGTGGGCGAGAGCTTCTGTCAGTACGTCATCGAGTCTGGCACCGAGCTGATCGTGACGGACGCCGCCACCGACCCCCGCACCAGGGACAACCCGTCGGTGGAGTCGATGGGGATCGGCGCGTGGATCGGGTTCCCGATCCATTCGCCGGACGGGTTGATCCTCGGCACGTTCTGCGCGGTGGACAGCCACGTCCGGCAGTGGACCGACCGGGACATCCTCACGATCTCCGGGCTGGCGAAGGCCGCGTCCAGCGAGGTGGCGCTGCGCGAGACCGCCCGCCGGGCCCAGACCAGCACGGCGCAGGCCGTCGCGCTCGCCCGCACGCTGCAGGACAGTCTCCTGCCGCCGCTGCTGCCGGACGTCGCCGGCCTCGAGGTCGCCGCCCGCTACCTGCCGGCCACGGCGGTCGGGACCGACGTCGTCGGCGATTTCTACGATCTGTTCCCGCATCACGATCGGCTGTGGGGCGTCGCCCTGGGCGATGTCTGCGGGAAGGGACTCGACGCGGCGAAGGTGACCGCCCTGGCGCGCTACACGATCCGCGCCGCCGCCACCTGGCAACGGTCACCCGCGCAGGTCCTCGCGCACCTCAACGATGCACTGGCGACGCAGCGACCCGACGACCACCGCTTCCTCACCGCGATCTACGCGGTGTTGCATCCCCCGCGGGGCGATGGTTCGGTTCACGGGAATCTCGCCCTCGGCGGCCATGAACCGCCGCTGCTGCGCCGCGCCGACGGCACCGTCACCTCACTGGGCGAACCGGGAACCGCGCTCGGCATCATGGCGGTGCCCAGCCTGACCGACACCCGTTTCGCCCTGAAACCCGGCGACAGTCTGCTGCTTTTCACCGACGGCGTCACCGAGGCCCGGCAGCCGCGCACGCGGGAGTTCTTCGGCGACGACCGGCTCCGCCAGATCGTGCGGGCCGACGGCGGCCAGGGCGCCGCCCATCTCGCGCAGGCACTGGAAACCGCCGTCCTGAACTTCACCGAGGGTCACGCGAGCGACGACACCGCCCTGCTCATCCTGCACGTCCCGACCGGTTGGACCGGGCGGCGAGAAAGGCGCCCGCCGGTCCACCCGCCGATTGCCGACCGGCTGGGTCAGGCGACTCGGCGCGGCCGGGATTCCGGCGCGATCTCGAACCACACCGTTTTTCCGGGCGGATGACGCCGGACGCCCCACCGGGTCGCCAGGGCGTCGATCAGGCCCACGCCCCGGCCGTGCGTCGCGTCGGTTTCCGCGGGGGTGTCGACGGGCGGGAGCCTGCTGCCATCCGTGACCTCGACCCGCACACCGTCCGATGACGTCCGGACGACCAGGTGCGCGGCGGTGCCGCCGTGCACGATGGCGTTGGTCAACGTCTCGCTGGTCAACAGGACGGCGGTGTCGCAGACATCGGCGGACAGCTTCGCGTCGCAGCACATCCGGTGCACAGCACGCCGCATGTCACTCACGGCCCTGGTGTCCGGGCCGATCCTGAACTCCTCGGTCTCCTCGGTCACCATGAGCGGAATCGCAGGAAACGACTGGCCGACCAGCGGGCACGCTCGCCCAGGAAGACGGGAAGGTGGCGGCCGGCCGGACGTTTGACGGAGAGAGTCAATCCGTCCTCCCTAGATTTTCACCGACGGGCCCGGTATGCTACGCGCCCTCCGGCAACCGCCGACGACCGCCCACAACGGATGCCAGGCCGAGCGCATGGATGCGAATTCAGCGAATTCGCGCGGAAAGCCGCGCCTTCCGGCTGGTCAACGTGCAGCATGTCGCCTGTCTCGACCGCGCCGGCAACGTCCGGCCGGCCCACCGCCCCCCACCGCCCCGGAAAACTTTTTCGATGACGACACCAGGTACAGGCCAAGAACTTTTGCCCATGTGTGCCGTCCCGCCGTTGACGATGCCGATGACTTCGGACTACCCGCCCGCAGCCACCCCAATCCCGGCCATTCCCCAACTTCTCTGTCCGCTCACGGACACACACACCACTCAACAGCGAGAATCCGCCGGGTAGCCATCAGTAGGCAGTCGCATCCTCTGTCAGCACAAAGGCCAGCAGCTCGACCTGATCGCGAACGGCCCCCAGGGATCACAGTGGCCGAGGGCGCACTCGGCGCGCTTCGAGCCTTCGGTCACCCGCCTCGGCCGAGGAGACAGCCGGCCACTACATCGCGAAGCAGGTCAAGCGGGTTCGACGCGAAGGCGGACAGGGACATGACCTGCCGCGGCACCTCGCTGGCAATCATGCCGCCAGGCGAGCCAGCGATCGAGGGCGGCTTCCGAGAGGTCGTCCGCATGGACGTGAAGCGGCCCGGCGCCATGGCCGAAGACCTGCAAGCTCGGCGTCCCGCGCCGGCGGCCGCCGCGTCATCGAGGGCCTTCCGCGGTGGCGGCCGCCGTGGCGGGGGCGGTGGCGAGGACCGCGGCCGCGGCGGTGGTCGCCAGGACGGCGCACAGCGCGTAGGGCATCCAGCCGGGCCGGACCGTGTCGGACAGGACGGCGACGCCGACGGCGGACGGTGCGAGGACCTCGACGATCCACAGCACGGCCGTCACCGGACCGACCTGGCCGTGCTGCAACGCGTGCGCGTACAGCAGCGTTCCGGTGATCCCGAACGCGGCCAACGCCCAGGTGAGCGGATCCGCGGCGAGGGAGCCGACCAGCGCGGGCGCATCGTGCAGGCCACCGGTCGGCGTCGGCAGGGCGCGGGCACACACCGCGGTGCCCCCGTAGGCCAGCCCGGCCAGTGCCGCAGCCGCGGCGGGCAGCCCGACCGGCCCGCGGGCGGCTCGCGACGGCGGCGTCCCGGTGGCCGGTCGTGAACCGGCCCGGGTGGTGAGCCATCCACCGGCCGCCACGAGGACCGCCGCCGCGGCCAGGCCGTACCGCAGCGCCGCGGACGGGTGGACCTGGTCCTGCGGCCCGGCCGCGGCCGCCACGACCGTCAGCGCGAGAACGGTGACCGCGATAGCCACGACGTCGCGGCGGCGGACCCGCGCGGCCAGGACGACCCGGGCGCCGATGACGGTGACGGCGAGGGACCCGGCGAGGATGGCCTGCACCTGGTAGACGGCCAGGGTCCGCAGCGCGACGAGGGACGCGAGCCAGGCCAGCGCGTCGCCGCCGAGGCCGGCCAGGTACAGCGGATGACGCAGCGCCCGCAGCGTGTCCGACGCGCGGCGGGCGCCTTCGGCCTGCGCGATCGAGGCGGCGCCGTAGCCCAGGGCGGCGACGAGCGCGAACGCCAGCGCGACGGCATGTCCCGGGCTCACCGCGCGCCGCCGCCGGCCTCAGGACCGATTTCCTCCACTGCCACCGGTCCAACTCTGCTCCTCGCCACGCGCCGGCCCCGCGCCGGATGGCACCCGCGGGAGGGCCGACGACCTGTCCGACATCGACTGGCCGTGGGCGTTCCACTGGGTGGAGGAACTGGCACCGCTGGCCGCCGCCGAGGTCGCCGCCGTCGACGTGCCCGTCCTGCTGGCGTCCGGGGAGCGCGACGTCACCCGTCCGCTGCTCACCGAGGCCGCCGCGTTCATCGCGGCGCGGGACGTGGCCGTGTTCCGGCCGCGGCGGATGGCGCACATGCACACCTTCGCGCCCACCCGCCGCCTGCTCTGGGAACGCCTGGACGCCTTCGTCGCGCAGACGCCTGCCCTGAAGGACGCGGCGGGATCGGCCCCCGCGCCACCGCGGCCGGCTCTCCCGTGAACTGTCGGACCCCTCGGGCACGATGAGGCCATGGCGGAAACGGGGATGACGCTGTTCGACACGGCGGTCGGCCGCTGCGGTGTCGCATGGAGTGACGCCGGGCTGGTCGCCGTCGCGCTGCCCGCCGCCAGCGACGCGGCGACCCGCGCCCTGCTCCGCCGCTACCTCGCCACCCGCGCGCACGCCACCGGCCCTGAGATCACGGACGGTGGCGACGACTCGCGGCCGGCCGAGGTGGCGGTGGCGATCGCCCGGATGGTCGAGCTGCTCGACGGAGTGCCGGACGACCTGGCCGACGTGCGCGTCGACCTGAGCGGCGCGCCCGAGTTCCACCGGCGGGTCTACGAGGTCACCCGGTCGATCCCGCCCGGAGGCACGCTCACCTACGGCGAGGTCGCGGCCCGGCTCGGGATGCCGGGCGCGGCGCAGGCGGTCGGGCAGGCGCTGGGCCGTAACCCGGTGCCGATCGTCGTGCCGTGCCACCGGGTGCTGGCCGCCGGCGGCGCGATGCACGGATTCTCGGCCCCCGGCGGCATCGAGACGAAGCGCCGCATGCTCGTGATCGAGGGCGCGATCGCACCCCCGCCGCCGACCCTGTTCTGACCCGGCCGCAATCGGCGCGGATGCCGGTGCCGCGGGTCAGCCGCGCCCGGCGACTCCCCCGCCAGGCCACACGGCAGCGCGGATCGGTCGCCGGACAGCCCGCTCCACCCACCGGGTCGGAGCCCGGACGGCGCGACGTTGTCGAGGATGAAGGTGTTGACGTTGACGTTGCCGACCCGGACAGTCCGTAGGGGGTGTCGTTGGCGATGTCGACGGCGTCGTAGGGGAGTACGGTCAGCACCAGGCCGAAGATCTACCCTTGGGCGATGCGCATGCTCGGGTCGACGTCGGTGAAGTCGACGCCCGGGTGGGTGACGAGGTACTCGCTGGCCGCCCGGTCGGCCGGGACCACGTGAGCACCACCGTGCAGCCGGCCAGCAGCGCCGGGCCGAGCTTGACTGGCGGCGCACCACCACGGGGCCGAGCATGCCGGCCCGGGTGTCGGTGAAGGTGAACTCGGCCGCGAGCCCCGCGTAGTAGTCCAGCGTCATCCCCAGCCAGACCGTGGTGTACGACGCGAACGTCGGCGATGCCCGTGACCTGGGCCAGCGCATCCGCGCATCGGGCGCGGACACCAAGGTCATCCTCTCCGTCGGCGGCTACGGCCGGCACCAGCTCCAGAAGTACGGGGCGCGGATCGCCGGCCTGAGCTACTCGGCCGTCCGGGTGAACACGACCGGCACCGCGTACGACATCGTCACGAACACCGCCCCGGCGGCGCCTCCCGCGACCGCTGGTGCACCTCTGACCGGGCGAGCTGACGACATCCCGGTGTCTGCCTGGTAGGCCACACAGACGTCTGGCCGGGCCCGGACCGTCCTAGCGTCGGCAGGGTGACCTCGCCCGATCCGCCGCTGCTGCCCGGATCGGGCGAGCTTCGGCGGTTGCAGGTCGCGATCGTCGCGGCGGGGCTCGCGGCGTTCGCGATGCTGTATTCGACGCAGGCGTCGTTGCCGCAGATCGCGCGGACCTTCGGAGTCGACGCGACGCTCGCGAGCCTGACCGTGTCGGTGACGACCGGTGCGCTCGCCCTCTCGGTGCTGCCGATGTCCGCGCTGGCCGAGCGGGTCGGCCGGGTGCCGGTGATGATCGGGGGGCTGGTGGCGGGCTGCCTCTGCGTGGGGGTTGGCGCCGCCGCGCCGAACCTGCCGCTGCTGCTGGTGGCGCGCGGCGCGGCCGGGGTCGCGCTGTCCTCCGTCGTCGCGGTGGCGATGGGGCACGTCGGCGACCAGGTGCGTGCCGATGCCGCGGCGCCGGCGATCGGCATGTACGTGTCCGCGACGTCGCTCGGCGGCCTGCTCGGCCGGCTGGTCCCGGCCGGGCTGGACGAGCACGGCGGCTGGCGGGTCTCCGTCGCCGCGGTGGCGGTCCTCGGCGCCGTCTGCACGGTGGTGTTCGGCGCCACCGTGCCGGGCCGGCGCCGCGCCACCGCCGCCGGCCGCAGCGGCCGTGGCGGCGTGATCCGCCAGCATCTGCGCAACGGCGACGTCCTGCGCCTGTGCGGCGTCGGAATGCTGCTGATGGGCGGCTTCGTCGCGACCTACAACTACCTGACCTACCGGCTCACCGAGGCGCCGTTCAACCTGCCGAGCAGCACGATCGGCCTGGTGTTCACCGCCTATCTGGCCGGGACGGTGAGCTCGACCGTCGCCGGTCGGCTGGCGGTCCGGCGGGGGCGCCGGCGGGTGCTGCTGGGCGCGGTGGCGACCGCCCTGGCCGGGCTCGCCCTGACCGTCCCGGGCAACCTCGGTTGCGTCCTCGCCGGCCTGGTGATCTTCACCGCCGGCTTCTTCGCGGCCCACTCGGTGGCCAGCGGCTGGGTCGGCGCCCGGGCGGGCACCGGACGGTCGGAGGCGTCGGCGCTGTACCTGCTCGGGTACTACCTGGGCTCGAGCCTCGGGGGCACGCTGATCGGCCTGGCCTGGACGACGGCCGGCTGGCCGGCGACCGTCGCCTGCGTCGCCGCGACCCAGCTCGGCGCGGCCCTGCTCGCGCCCCGCGCCGAGCGGCGGGCGCCACCCACGGACCTGCCCGTGCCGCGGGCCGCGGACCCGCCGCCGACGCCGGCCGCCGGCCGTCCGGGCCGGTGAGCCGGCCGCGAGACGGTGGCCGAGGGCGCCGCGGCGCACTACTCAGCACACGGCCGATCCGCGCCCCACGGACCCGGCGCCCCACGACCCGGCGCGGCGCACCGCCGCGGTGGCTCCCCGTCCGGCGAGGAGGAACGGCCGGGCGGGTCAGCCGGCGGCCAACCAGGAGTCGATCATGTTGCGAGCGATCGAGATGCGGCCCGGCAACAGGAGCGGGGGCGGGCCGTCCTCGCCGCGCCCGTCGCGCCCGATGCCTTCTCGGTCGCTGCCGTCTCTGCCGTCGCTGCCGTCTCTGCCGTCCGGCGGGTTCCGCCAGTCGCCGCGGGCCACGGCCTGGCGCAGCTCGTCGCGGCTGAGCCAGGTCGCCTCGCGGATCTCGGCCTCGTCCAGGCGCAGCGGCTGGGCGGGATCGGCGACCGCGTGGAAGCCGACCATCAGCGACCGGGGGAAGGGCCATGCCTGACTGCCCAGGTAGCGGATGTCGGTGACGTCCAGCCCGACCTCCTCGGCGATCTCGCGGGCCACGCAGGACTCCAGCGACTCGCCCGCCTCGACGAAGCCGGCGAGCACCGAGAACCGCCCCGGCGGCCAGGCGCCGTGGCGCCCCAGCAGCACCCGGTCGCCACCGTCGTGCACCAGGACGATCACCGCCGGGTCGGTGCGCGGGTACTCCTCGTGCCCGCTGACCTCGCAGGTCCGGGCCCAGCCGGCGTTGGACAGGCGGGTCGGCGAACCGTCGCGGGCGCAGTACCGCGCGCCGTCGTGCCAGCGGACCAGCGCGACCGCGGCGGCCAGCAGGGTGCCGTCGAGCGCGCCCAGCTCGCCGCCGAACGCGTGCGGGTTCAGCCAGCGCACGTCCGGTCCGGCGCCGGCCTGCGCCTGGTCGCCCCGCAGGGCCCAGTAGGCGACGCCGTCGGCCTCGCCGAGCAGCATCGCGTCCGGCGGCGGCGAGCCGGCCAGCTCGATCGCGGCCCGGGTCCACAGCCGCGGCTCCTCGGAACGGCTCGGCGACGGCTCCGGCCAGATCACGGGTACGCGGGCGTCCGCGTCGACGACGAGGATCCGGGCGCTCGCCCAGCCGTCCTTCTGCCGGCCGGTGTCGCGCCGTAGGTGCTCGTCCCGAAGCAGCGCGGCGCCGGCGAACGTCGGCGTCCGAACCAGCTCGAAATGTGTCATAACCACATTCTCCAGCACATGCCGCTCACCCACCGTACGCGGGCACGGCGGCGCCGAACGGCCAGCCGGCGGGCCTCCCCCGGCCGACGACAGGACGTCCGACACCGGAGCTCCAATTCCGAACTCCGCTTGCTTCCGCGCCGAAACGACGGCGTCCGCCACTGATGCATTCCCACGAAACCGCACCGGCGATCGCACCGCACTGCGATACTGGTCGCCGACCGCAGCATTTCTGTCACTCTCCCGCGTGGCCGGGAATGATTGGAGGCTCGACGTGGTCGGCGACTCCCCTGCGGCATTCGCCGCGACGGCTGCGGCAACAAGGCCAGTGGCCGCTATTCCGCCGCACAGCCTCCTGGTTTTTCTGCTGGCCGTCACCACACTGCTGGCGGGAGCGTTGGTCCTCGGCCGGATCGCCGAGCGGATCGGGCTGCCGGCCGTTGTCGGCGAGCTGGCCACGGGTGTCCTGCTGGGACCATCGGTGCTCACGAAGGCAGCGCCGGGTGCCGCGCACTGGATTTTCCCGACCGACCCGAACCAGTTCCATCTGGTGGAGGCGGTGGGCCAGATCGGGGTGATCCTCTTCGTCGGCATGACGGGCACGGAGATGGACGTCGCCGGCGTCCTGCGACGCGGGCGGACCGCCGTGCAGGTCAGTCTCGGCGGCCTGCTCGTCCCGCTCGGGCTCGGCATCGCCACGGGCCTTCTGCTGCCCACCGGCCTGCTGTCCGGTGACGTCGACACCGGCGTCTTCGCGATGTTCCTCGGCGTCGCCATGGCGGTCAGCGCCATTCCGGTCATCGCCCGGATCCTCGTCGATCTGAACCTGCTGCACAGCCGGACGGGCCAGTTGACCCTCGCCGCCGGCACCGTCGACGACGCCGTCGGCTGGCTGCTGCTCTCCGTGGTGTCGGCGCTGGCGACCACGGGGGTGCGCGCCGGCAACGTGCTCACGTCGGTGGGGTGCGTCCTCGCCACCGTCGCGGTCGCGGTCGTGGTCGGGCGTCCGGTGGCCGAGACGGTGCTCGGCTGGGCGGGCCGACGCCGCGCGCCCACCGACTCACCGGCCGCCACGGCGAGCCTGGCCTGCGTCGTGATGATCCTCGGGGGCGCCGCCGCGACGCAGGCCCTGAAGCTGGAGGCGATCTTCGGGGCGTTCGTCGCCGGCATGGTCATCGGCTCCCGCCGGTCCTTCGACCCCCGGCTGGTCGCGCCGGTGCGGCTGGTGGTGACCGGGGTGCTCGCGCCGCTGTTCTTCGCGACCGCCGGACTGCGGGTGGATCTGACCGAGCTGCGGCGGCCGGGCGTCCTCGCGGCCGCCGCCGTCGTGCTCGTCGTCGCCGTGGTCGGGAAGTTCCTCGGCGCCCTGCTCGGCGCCCGGGTGAGCCGGCTGAGCTGGTGGGAGTCGCTGGCCCTCGGCGCGGGCATGAACGCTCGCGGGGTCGTGGAGATCGTGGTGGCGGGCACCGGCCTGCGCCTGGGGGTCATCAGCCCCGCCGGGTACACGGTCGTGGTGCTGGTGGCGGTGGCCACGTCGATCATGGCACCGCCGCTGCTGCGCTGGACCGTGGCCCGCGGGAACCTCGCCGGCCCCGGCGAACGCGCGACGGCCGCGCCCCCCGCCCAGCGCGGCGACGGCATCCCGGTGCCGGCGCCCTGACGCCGTCCGCCGGGTCCGTCAGTGGAACTTCGGCGCCCTCTTCTCGACGAAGGCCGAGGCGCCTTCCCGGCCGTCGGTCTCCGCGCAGGCGGCGATGCCCCGCGCCTCCAGTTCCAACTGCGTCTCCAGGCTGTTGTCGAACGTGTCCAGCAGCAGCCGGCGGATCGTACGATGCGAGTCCGCCGGCCCGGCCGCCAGCTGGTGGGCGAGCGCCAACGCCTCGCCCGCGAGCTCGCCGGCGGGTACGACGCGGGTGACCAGACCCCAGTCCAACGCCTCGGCGGCGGAGAGCCGGCGATTCGTGTAGAGCAGCTCCTGGGTGCGACGCAGGCCGATCAGACGCGGCAACGCGAACGTCGTGCCACCGTCCGGGCTGAGCCCGACATTCGTGTACGCGAGCGTGAAGGTCGCGGTGTCGGCGGCGAGGACCAGGTCGCCGGCGATCGCGAGCCCGACCCCGGCGCCCGCGGTCGTCCCGTTGACGGCGACGATCAGGGGCGTGCCGAGCCGGGCGAGCGACGTCACGGCGCGGTGCAGGAGGTCGGCGAGCTTCTTCGTCTCGGCGCCCGCGCGCTCGCCATAGCCCACCATCTCCTTGACGTCGCCGCCGGCGCAGAAGAACCGGCCGCTGCCCGTCAGGAGGACCGCCCGGACGGCGGAGTCCGCGGCGCAGTCGTAGGCGGCCTGACCCAGCTCGGCGGCGAGCTCCTGGGTGATGCCGTTGGCGGCGTCGGGACGGTGGAGGGTGATGATCGCCACCGCTCCGTCGCGCTCGACCGTCAGTGTCCGCGGTTGTGAGCTCATCAGCGTCTCCGTTCGGCTTTGTCGTTGGCAACACACCTATCAGCATTCGCCGCCAGACGCGGCCCTTGCCGCCGGTGTCCACCGGCGCCGGGCCGGGACGACGACGGCCGACCACCGCGCTATCACAGTTCGCCGCCACAGGCCAGAAAGGCGTCCCACATTACCCGATCAGGCCAACCCGATCACGCCGCAGAGAAACGCGACGTCCACATATCACCAGGTCGGGGCCACCCCACAGGAAAAGCACAGGTACGCCCAGGTTACGCACAGTCAATCCACCCATCGGCCCGTTGACGTGGCTCTCGTCGACAACCCGGCCGACAGACGAAAGGAACGTGGCCAGGCCCCTCAAGAAGATTCTTCCCCCGCCGCCGCGGCCGAAGTCGAACCACCGATAAAAACATTTCGGCGGTGACGGTTCGGGACACGGCGCCGATATGCGTCGCCGCGTAGTACCCCCCACCCGCGAGGACAGCACCACCCGCGAGGACATGCGTTCCAGGTCGAGCCGGCTACCATCGCAAAACATGGCCATCAACGCATCGAGTGACGAATCCCCTACGGGCGATGCGCCCACTGCCGGCGCCCCGATCGATCTGCGCAGTGACACCGTCACCCAGCCGACGGCGGACATGCGGCGGGCGATGGCCGCCGCGGAGGTCGGCGACGACCACTACGGCGAGGACCCGTCAGTCCGTGCGTTGGAGGAGTATGCCGCCGACCTGCTCGGCCACGAGGTGGCCGTGTTCGTCCCGAGCGGGACGATGGGCAACTTCGTCGCGCTGCGGGCCAGCGCCGCGGTCGGCACCGAGATCATCGCCGACACCGAGGCGCACATCGTCACCTACGAGATGGGCGGGCTGGCGGCGCTCGGCGGCGTGCAGACGCGCACCGTGGCGGGCCTCGCCGACCGCGCGGACCTCGCCGAGGTCAGCGCGGCGATCCGGGCGCACGACATCGGCGGCGCCGGGAACTACAACATGGTCCGCACCGCGGTGCTGGCCGTGGAGAACACCCACGCGCGCTCCGGCGGGCTGGTCGTCCCGCCGGCCCGGCTGACGGCGCTGCGGGACATCGCCACCGCCGCCGGGATCGTGCTGCACTGCGACGGGGCGCGGCTGTGGAACGCGGCCGTCGCGGGTGGCGTCGAGCCGCGCCAGCTCGCCGAACCGTTCACGACGCTGTCGGTATGTCTGTCCAAGGGGCTGGGCGCGCCGGTCGGCTCACTGGTGATCTGCGATGCCGGCCGGGAGGACGCCGTGCGGGAGTGGCGGCGCCGGCTGGGTGGCGGGATGCGCCAGGCCGGGGTGCTCGCCGCCGCCGGCCTGCACGCGCTGCGCCACCACCTCGAGCGCCTCACGGAGGATCACCGGCGGGCGGCGGAACTCGCCGCGCTGCTCGCCGACGCCGCGCCCGACCGCGTCGATCCCAAGCGGGTCGAGACCAACATGGTGCTCGTCGCCGTCGCCGACACCGGCCGGTTCGCCCGACAGGCAGCCGACGCCGGCGTGCTGGTCGGCGCGATCAGCCCGACCACGCTGCGCCTCGTGACCCACCTCGACATCGACGACGCCGGCCTCCGCAGGGCCGGCTCGGTCCTCGCGACCCTGCTGCGCGCCGAGCCGTCGACCGGCTGATCCCGCGCGCCCTCCCCCGCGACGGTCCGTCGACGGGCGACGACCGCGCGGGGCGAAACGGGGCCGGCGCTCGACCCCGGTGGTGACCGTTCGCGGCGTCGGCCGGATCAGCTCGCGGCCGGCGGGGTGGACGGCGCGACGTTCGGCCCGATCAGCTTGAAAACGGCACCGGTCGGGTCCGCCGCGATGCCGAGGCGGCCGTACGGGGTGTCCTCACCGGGCTGCAGGACCTGGCCGCCCAGCGCGGTGGCCTGCGCCAGGGTGGCGTCGGTGTCCGCCGTGCCGAAGTACACCGACCAGTGCGCGGGCACGCCGTCGGGCAGGAAGGCCGACGCGTCCATGATCCCGCCGTAGGCGGCCTCGCCCTCGCCGTAGGTCGCGTAGCGGAACTCCGGGGTGTCGCTGACCATGTGGACGTCCCAGCCGAAGACATCGCGGTAGAAGGCGACGGCGGCGGGGTGGTCGCGGGTGAACAGCTCGAACCAGCCCGGCGCGCCCGGCTCGGCGATGATGCCGAACCCGGCGTGGGTCCCGGGCTGCCACATGCCGATCGCGGCGCCGGTCGGGTCGGTGACGACGGCCATCACGCCGAGGTCCGCCACGGCCATCGGGGGCACGATCACGCCGCCGCCGTGCTCCGTCGCGGCGGCGACGGTCTTCTCCGCGTCCGGCGTGGACAGGTAGATCGACCAGCCGTCGGGCGCCTCCATCCCCGGCTGCTTGGGCATCAGGCCGCCGACCTGGACGCCGCCCTTGGTGAAGCTGGCGTAACCGCCGAACTCGGCGGAGCCCTCCGGCGCCTCCCAGCCGAACAGCTCGCCGTAGAAGGCCCGGGCGCGGTCGGCGTCGGAGGTGAGCAGGTCGACCCAGATCGGGGCGCCGGCCGGGGAGTGCTCACGGGTGGCCATGGTGTCTCCTTCGGTTGCGAGGAACGCTGTGCGGGCGGCTGTCGATGCCGTCACCACCTTGGACCCCGCCACCGACAAAATTTCATCGCTCCTGCCGCACCCTCCTTCGATGCCACGTGAGGATCACACCTCGCGCACGCGGGGAGCGGCGGTTCCCCAGCCGGAATCACCCCGGCCGGCGGCGAGGCGCGGGAGGATGACGACCATGGGCGCTTACCAACGGGAACGCGACCGGGCCACCGCCGACCCCGACGGGTTCTGGGCCGACGCGGCCCGTTCCGTGACCTGGACGAGACCGCCGCGGCGAACCCTCGACGCGACCGACCCGAGGTTCGCCCGTTGGTTCCCCGACGGGGAGCTCAACACCTGCGCGAACGCCCTGGACCGGCACATCGCCGCCGGCCGCGGCGACGACGTGGCCCTGATCTACGACTCGCCGGTCACTGGCACGATCCACCGCTTCACCTTCGCCGAGCTCACCGACGAGGTGGCGCGCGCCGCCGGGGCGCTGGCCGCCCTCGGCGTGGGCCGCGGCGACCGTGTCATCATCTACCTGCCGATGATCCCGGCCGCGGTGGTGAGCATGCTCGCCTGCGCCCGCCTCGGCGCGGTGCATTCCGTGGTCTTCGGCGGGTTCGCCGCCGCCGAGCTCGCCGCCCGCCTCGACGACGCCCAGGCGAAGGTCGTGGTCAGCGCCTCCTGCGGGATCGAACCGACCCGGATCGTCCCGTACAAGCCGATGCTGGACGAGGCGATCGCGCTGGCCGAGCACGCCCCCGCGGCGACTCTGATCGTCCAGCGCGATCAGCAGCCCTGCGTGCTGGTCCCGGGCCGAGACCACGACTGGGACGACGCGCTCACCGCCGCCGTCCCACACCCGCCGGTCCCGGTCGCGGCGACCGACCCTCTCTACATCCTCTACACGTCGGGCACGACCGGACGGCCCAAGGGCATCGTGCGCGACAACGGCGGCCACGCTGTCGCGATGACCTGGTCGATGACCAACATCTACGGCATCCGACCCGGCGACGTGATGTGGGCGGCCTCCGACGTCGGCTGGGCCGTCGGCCACTCCTATACCGTCTACGCTCCGCTGCTCACCGGCGCCACGACCGTGCTGTACGAGGGCAAACCGGTCGGCACGCCGGATGCCGGCGCCTTCTGGCGGGTGGTCGCGCAGCACCGGGTGAACGTGCTGTTCACCGCGCCGACCGCGATCCGCGCCATCCGTCGCGAGGACCCCGACGGCGCCCTCGCGCGTGACCACGACCGCTCCTCGTTGCGCGCCCTGTTCCTGGCCGGGGAACGGCTCGACCCGCCGACCTACGACTGGGCGGCGTCGACCCTGGGCATCCCGGTGATCGACAACTACTGGCAGACCGAGACGGGAGCGCCGATCGTCGCGAACCCGCTCGGCCTGGAACTGCTGCCGATCCGCGCGGGCTCCGCGACCGTGCCGATGCCCGGCTACGACATCCAGGTACTCGACCCCGCCGGCCAGCCCGTGCCGGCCGGCACGGAGGGCGCGGTCTGCCTGCGCCTGCCGCTGCCACCCGGCACGCTGCCCACCCTGTGGGAGGACGACGACCGGTATGTCGCGTCCTACCTGTCGGCGTTCGACGGCTACTACCTGACCGGCGACGGCGGCTACCTCGACGACGACGGCTACCTGTTCGTCCTCGGCCGCACCGACGACGTGATCAACGTGGCCGGGCACCGCCTGTCGACCGGCTCGATGGAGGCCGTGCTCGCCGAACATCCCGCCGTCGCGGAATGCGCCGTCGTCGGCGTCGCGGACCCGCTCAAGGGCCAGGTGCCGCGCGGGCTCGTCGTGGTCAAGGCCGGCGCGGAGATCGACCCGGCCGTGCTGGCGGCCGAGCTGGTCGCGCGGGTCCGGGAGCGAATCGGCCCGGTGGCCGTGTTCCGGCAGGTCGACGTGGTGCCGGCGCTGCCGAAGACCCGTTCCGGCAAGATCCTGCGCCGCACGATGCGCGAGATCGCCGACGGCCGCTCCCCCGCCGTCCCGCCGACCATCGAGGACCCCGCCGTCCTCGATGCCCTGCGTCCTGTCCTGCGCCCGTCCTGATCGAGAGGCCGTCCTGATCGAGGTGGCCTGCCGGATCAGTGATGGAAGGCGGCTGCCGTGTCGGTCGGGGCCGGCGGGAGTCGGCGGCCAGCGCTGGACAGGCGGTCGACAACCCGGCCCAGGTCGGCGACGAGCAGTCCGGCGAGGTCCCGGCTGAACTCGTGCCGGACGACGACCCGCAGAACGGTGAGATCGGTCAACGCCGGTGGGAAACGGTAGGCGGGCACCAGCCAGCCGCGCATCCGCAGCAGCTCGGAGACGTCGAAGACGGTGTAGTCCGTGATCTCCTCGCGTAGCCGGAAGGCGAAGGCGGGGATGCCGCTGCCGTCCGAGACCAGCTCGAACGGCCCCATTCCGGCGACCTGCTCGGCGATCCAGCGGGCGTTGTCCCGGCAGCCCTGCGCGACCCGTCGGTAGCCGGCGAAACCAAGCTGGAGCAGCGTGTAGTACTGGGCGACGACCTGCGCGCCGGGACGGGAGAAGTTCAGCGCGAACGTCGGCATCGTCCCGCCGAGGTAGTCGACCTCGAAGACGAGCTCGTCGGGCAGGTGCGCGCGGTCTCGCCACAGCACCCAGCCGACGCCCGGGTAGACCAGCCCGTACTTGTGCCCCGACGTGTTGATCGACACGACGCGGTCGAGCTGGAAGTCCCAGACCAGGTCGGGGTCGCAGAACGGGGCGATGAACCCGCCTGAGGCGGCATCGACATGCACCGGGATGTCCGGGCCGCCGCCGGCGGCCAGCCGGTCGAGCGCCGCGGCGATCTCGGCGACCGGTTCGTAGGTCCCGTCGAACGTCGACCCGAGGATCGCCACGACCCCGATCGTGTTCTCGTCGCAGCGGGCCACCGCCTCGTCGGCGGTCAGATGGGTGCGCCCGGGCGCGACCGGCACCAGCCGCGGCTCGACGTCCCAGTAGCGGGCGAACTTCTCCCAGCACACCTGGACGTTGGCGCCCATCACGATGTTCGGCCGGTCGGTCGGTGCGCCGGCGGCCCGCTGCCGCGCCCGCCAACGGCGCTGCATCGCGAGCCCGGCGAGCATGCACGCCTCGGACGATCCGGTCGTCGAGCAGCCGATCGCGTGCTCGGCGTCAGGCGCGTGCCACAGGTCGGCGAGGATGTTGACGCAGCGCCCCTCCAGCTCCGCGGTCTGCGGATACTCGTCCTTGTCAATCATGTTCTTGGATGCGCACTCGGCCATCAGCCGATCGGCCGCCGGGTCCATCCAGGTGGTGACAAACGTGGCCAGGTTCAGCCGCGCGTTGCCGTCGAGCAGCAGTTCGTCATGCACGAGCTGATACGCCGTCTCCGGCGCCATCGACTCCGCCGGCAGCCGAAACCGCGGCACACTGCTGTCACCCCCCGGCTGGACCAGCCGCGCCCGCACCTCGACCGTCTGCCCCGCCCGATCTCCACTCGCCTGCCCGTGCAGCGCCATCCAGGGCACCTCCAGCCACAGTCCATGTCCACGTCATCGTCGACCTCGGCTCACTCGACCGGCCCGATCAGGCCATGGCTCCCGGGCCGTGCAGCATCCGCCGAACCTGCTCCCGCTGATGCGGCAGCAGGGCGGGCCCGTGTGCATGCAGTGCCCGCCGGAGCAGGTCATCGGCGCGCGAGTCCTCGCCGATGGCGCGAAGCACGCCGCCGGCGCACCACAGGACCGGGCCGCTGTCCGGGGCATCGTCGAGGACGGCGGCCGCCTCGGCCGAGGCGACGGCCGACCGCCCGAGCCGGGCCAGCGCGAGCGCCCGGGCTGCCCGGGTCTCGGTGGCCCGGGGAGTGTTCGGTGCGCTGCGGCGGACCGCCTGCTCGAGGTCGTCGAGGGCAGCGACGTCGTCGCCCAGTTCGAGCATCAGCCGGCCGCGCTCGGTCCGGGCCGTCATCGACTCGGGCGCGATGGTCAGCACCGTGGAGAAGATCGCGACGGCCGCCCAACGTTGGCCCGAGTACCACAGCGCGCGGGCAAGGTCGATCTGGACGCCCAGGTCGGCCGACAGCCGCACCGCAGCTGCCTGCAGGTCCTCGACCGCGCGACCGAGCCGACCGAGCCGCAGCAGCAGTCGCCCGGCCGCTGCCAGCGCCCGACCAGACGCCTCGGCGTCGGGCAGCGACTCGCCGAGCTGCGCGGCCTCGCGATAGCGCCGTTCCGCCTGCTCGACCCGCCCCGCCGCCTGGTCGAGCTCGGCGCGCAGCATCAGGGCCCGCACCAGGATGCGCGGCTCGTCGACGCCGCGCCGCAGAGCCTCGTCGACCTGGTCGGACGCGGCGGCGAGGTCCCCGTCCCCCTGGCAGACCAGGGCCGCGCACAGGTAGTCGGCCGCGGTGATGTCCACTGCCGTCGCGCCGGCCAGCGCCCAGTCCGGCACCGCTGCCTGCAGCGGCGGGATCAGTCGATCATCGAAGAGCTCGAAACGCCGTGCTCCCGAACGCCACTCGTAAGCGAGAACGTAGCGCTCCGCCAGTGCGGCGAGCAGCCCGTTGGGCATGCCGGCGGTCGTCGCGATGCCTTCGTCCACGGCCGCGCGCCGCCCGCGCTCGGTGATGAACGTCTGGGTCAGCCAGCGACGCACCACCGCGTCATCCAGTCCGTGCCGGCGCGACTCGGCCACGACAACCCGCGTCAGATACGCCCCGAGGACCGCGTCCGACCCTCCGGTCCGCGTCAGCGCGCCGAGAGTGGAGGCCTCGGCGAACCCGGCCTCGCCCCGCCAGATCTCCGCAGCCACCAGTTGCAGGTAGGCCGGCTGGATGCGGTCGGCCACCAGGAGCTCCGGCGTCCCGGCGGCGTCGACCACCCGACTCGATCGCAGGTCGTCGACGCAGGCCGCCGCAACGCCCGGCGGCAGCGGGCGCTGCACCTGCCGCATCGGCTCGGCCAGCGCGGAGATCGCCGCGCCGCGGTCCAGCGGCTCGACGGCCGCCCAGGCAATGTCGCCGTCGCCAGCCAGAGTGCGTTCGTAGCGGGCGAGCGCCGTCCGGAAGTTCTGCCTGATCACGAGGAGCAGCCGCAGATTGGGCAGCGCCGCGAGCATGTCCGCCAACATGGTCACGAAATGTTCACGGAACACCTCGAGATGCGGTGTCCGTGGGGCGAACAACTCCTCGAACTGATCAATCGCGGCCAGAATCAGCCGGTTCGGGTCCAGGGAGTCGTGCCACTTCCCGCCCGCGTCACCACTCCGTCGGGGTGCCGGGCCGTCCCGACGGCCCTCATCGTCACTGTCACCCCCGCCGAAGCGGGGGTCGCCGCCTTCGGAGAGGGCTTCGGCCGGGCTCGGCGACCAGTGTCCCAGACGGTGTCGGAGCAGGGTTGGCAGCGCCCCGGCGGCGCCCTGACCAGACCAGCTCCGCAGCAGCGCCTCGGCGTAGGGATTGGCTCGCTGTCCGGCGCCGGAGGAACCCGTCCCGGCCGCCTCCGGCGCCGGCGAGATCCGCCCGGCCGGGAGCACCTCGGCGACGTCCGACGGAAGATGTGGCATCACCCCGGCCCTAAGCAGGGAACTTTTTCCCACCCCGATTGGTCCGTACACGACAACCAGGCGATTCTCAAGCCATTGAGCCGAGAGGGTATGAGCCACGGCAGCCCGCCCGAAGAACTGCGCCGAGTCAGCCTCCAGGAAAGAGCGCTGGCCCGGGAACGGCGACTCACCCGAAACTACTACCATCACACACCTCGTGCGCTATGGAGCGGCAACGAGACAACCCCGTACTCCAGGAGACGCCGGTCGAGCTTCGAAGGTTCGGCCGACACCACGGAGCTACGCCCCCCGTGACCAGCACCGTCCGACCTACGACGAACGGGTCGACCGAGGACGGCGCCTCGAAAACTTACCGTCAGGCCCACAGTTGCGATTTCTCCAGTAAACAATGTGGTAGAGCCCCTCGTTGCCAACCGCTTGACGTCGTCAAATACTATCGGACGCGGGATCCGCCGCCGCCGCAACCGGGCGACGCCCGGCAGATCGAGCGGGGCAAATGCCAGTGGGATGAAAATTGTCCTCGGCCGACGCTGATCACCAAGGTCACCGGTCGACGACCGACGGATCGTCGGGTATGTCGGGTCGCACCGAAGTCCGCACGGTGTGCCAGTCCGAACGGCGTGCCGCCGGGAGACGCGACCGGGCCGGCAGCAGATTCCGCGCCCCCGCCGCACACCGGACCGGACCGGACGGTGGCCGGCGCGATCCGACGTCCGGCGGAGGCCGGAATCCCACTCGGCGATCCGCGCCGGCCCACCCGGGCGAGGCGACCACACATCGCTTGGACTTCGGTCGACCTGGCCGCCTCACCGCTCACCCGCACACACAGGGCACACGGTTCGTCTACCCAAGCGTCCGACCTGGGCTTTTCTCCATCAGATCGGTGGGAGAGACGCCACGATCGGAGCAAACCTCACATGGTAGATATAAGGAGGTAGCTGCGAGGCAACCGCTTAGAACGACAGGAAATGCTTGCCAGGCGCTTCCCAGGCGAGAGCCGGAGCGTAATATAAACTGTCCTTCGCCAACAGGGTCTCGCGCCAGAGCAAGCCGGCCAGAGCGAGCCGGCCAGCCGTGATGCTTGGGGCAACGCAGAGGTGAAGTGCACATCGGACAACGCGGGGGCACAGTGGAGTCGTCGGTGGTGAAGTCAGTTCCGGTTCAGGACACCGGTCGACGGGTTCCGACCATCTGGGGAAGCGTCCCGCAACGAAACAAGAACTTCACCGGCCGGGAAGGTCTGCTCACCGAGCTGCGTGAGCGGATCACCTCCGACGCGCGTGACGTCACCGCGGTGCTGCCGCACGCCCTGCACGGACTCGGCGGTGTGGGCAAGACCCACCTCGCGATCGAGTACGCCCACCGCTTCCAAACTGACTACGAGCTCGTCTGGTGGGTGCCGGCTGACCAGCCGTCGCTGGTCAGATCGACGCTCGCCGCGCTGGCCCCGCGACTCGGCCTCTCCGACGCCACTCCGCTCCGGGTCGATGACGCGGTCACCCTGGTGCTGGACGCGCTGCGCCGCGGGGAGCCGTACAGCCGCTGGCTTCTGATCTTCGACAACGCCGAGCAGCCGGAGCTGATCCGCCCCAGCATCCCGCACGGGCCGGGGCACGTCATCGTGACCTCCCGCAACCGAAGCTGGATGAGCCACGTCGACACGCTCGAGGTCAACGTCTTCGACCGCCGGGAGAGCCTGGAGTTCCTCCGCCGCCGGGTTCCGGAGATCTCCGCTCCCGACGCCAACGAGCTGGCCGAGGCCCTCGGTGACCTGCCGCTCGCCCTGGAGCAGGCGGGCGCGCTGCAGTCCGAGACGGGCATGGACGCCCAGGAGTACCTCGAGCTGTTGCGCGACGCCGGCAGCAGGCTGCTGTCCGAGAACGCCGCCGCCGACTACTCCAGACCGGTGGCGGCGGCGTGGAGCCTGTCGGTGAGCCGTCTGCAGGATCAGTCGCCGTTCGCGCTGGAGCTGCTGCGCCGCTGTGCGTTCTTCGGCCCGGAACCGATCTCG
The DNA here is from genome assembly GCF_023243045.1 of Frankia sp. AgB32. Lineage (GTDB taxonomy): Bacteria > Actinomycetota > Actinomycetes > Frankiales > Frankiaceae > Frankia. The sequence continues at coordinate 43,543 of NZ_JALKFX010000001.1, read as the reverse complement.
ATGGAGATGCTCGACCGCGGCAAGTACATCCTGAAGTCCGACTTCGGCGTCGCCATGCAGGACCGGCTGCTGGTCAGCCGAGCGATCCGGGAACTCGGCCGCTACGCGCTCGCCCGCATCGACACCAACAACCGAACGCTGCAGGTCCACCGGCTCGTCCAGAAGCTCATCCGCGACGAGCTGACCCCCGAGGACCAGGCCCGCGTCCGCGGTGAGGTGCACCAGCTGCTCGTCGGTGCGGATCCGGGTGACGCCGACGAGGCGAACTGGGCCCAGTTCGCCCGCCTGCTGCCCCACATCGTGCCCTCCCAGGTCCAGCAGGCTCAGGACTCGCCGTCGCGCCAGCTGATCGAGCACATCGTCCGGTACCTGTTCCAGACCGGTGACTTCACCACCGGCCTCGTCGAGGCGGACCGGGCGCTGACCCGCTGGATCGCCGACTCCGGCGACAACGACCCCGACGTCCTCATTCTCCAGGGTGTCAAAGCAGACATTCTCTGGGCGCTCGGCAAGTATCACGAGGCCTACGACCTACGGCGTCCCACTCTCGAGGCGATCACCGCGGCGCTGGGCCCCGACCACGAGGAGACGCTGGTCATCCTCAACGGCCACGGTGCAGACCTACGCGCCCGCGGCGAGTTCGAGGCCGCCCGGGAGCTCGACGAGTTCTCCCTGGCGCGCCACCAGACGGTCTTCGGCGACGAGCACCGGGCCACCCAGAACGCCGCCAACAATCTCGCCGTCGACTACAGCCTCACCAGCTCCTACGCGCGCGCTCTCGCCGCCGACGAGCAGAACCTCGCCGATCGTCGGGCCCTCCACGGCCGGGATGACAGCACCTGGGTGGTACACGCGATGGCCGCGCTGGCTCGCGACCTCCGCCAGGCCGGGCAGTACCTCGAGGGTCGGAAGCGGTCCGAGCAGGCCTATATGATCTATCAGGACATGGTGCAACGCCGCGTCCTGTCCGTCGATCATCCCAATGTCCTGCTGCACGCCAAGGAGCTCTCCGTGGCGCGCCGCAAGGCCGGTGACTTCACCGCTGCGCTGGAGCTGGCGCAGGAGGTGCACAGCCGCTACACCAACAGCAGTCAGTACGGCTCGGAGCATCCGGACACCCTCGCCGCCGGGATCAACCTCGGCAACGCCCAGCGAGTGGGCGGCGAGCCGGAAGAGGCCACCGTCCGGATCGAGAAAACGGTCCGTCGGTACCGCGACGTGCTGGGCCCCGATCATCCTTATACCCTCGGCTGCGCGCTGAACCTGGCACTCGTCCACCGCCAGCTCGGGCAGGTCGACACGGCGGAGAGCCTGCTGATGGCGTCGCTTACCGGCCTGGAGGCAAGGCTGGGCAGCGACCATCACTACACCCTCACCTGCCAGACGAACCTGGCAACGGCGCGTTCCGTCCTCGGACGTACGGACGAGGCGCTGAAGATGGGCGAGGCGGCGCTGACGAGGTTCCGCGATCTCCTCGGGCCGGATCACCCCCACACGCTCGTCTGCGCGACCAACGTGGCACTGGACCTCGCCGCCGTCGGCCGAGGCGAAGAGGGAGAGCAGCTCACCGAGGACACCATGCGCCGCTACCGGCGCGTCCTCGGGGAGAATCATCCGGATGTGCAGGCCGGGCTTCGCGGCGAACGGCTGGACTTCGACTTCGAGCCGCCGCCGCTGTAGGGCCGCCGCCGCGCCGTCACGGCATCGCGGTCCCCGGCGCGGTCCCGGCGGGGACCGGCTCGGGCAGCCAGGAGGTCAGAGTATCGGGGTCGACACGTTCTCCCGTGCGCTCCTCGATCCCTCGATGCACCGCCCGGACCAGTTCCGGGTGGGCGACGAGGACCCGGCTGCGGGCTGGGCCGGTCTCCCGCCGGCACAGGGCGAGACCCGCCCAGGCAGTGAGATCATCCGGATCATCGGTAATCCCCGCTTTGTAGGCCTCTGCCGCCAGCTGGACGTCACCGAATGCCTGAGCCCGGTCAGCGAGTGAGTACTCCTGCTCGAGCACGCCGGGGACACCCTCCCGCGCCGCCGCGAACACCTTCGGCTCGTTCAGCCGGACATACACGAGATTCAGTCGGGCGTTGTGTACCAGGCCGCGGCGGCCTGGCCGGACAGCGGCGTCGACCCGCATCTCACCCCCGGGTGGCTGGCCCCTCGTCCAGGCATCGGCCAGGCCCGCCACCAGATCAGCAGCGGGCTCCAGGTTGGTCAGACGCCACGTCGTCCAGGTGTCGGCACTGACCTGCCGGGCCAACCGCTGCGGCTCCGCCGGTATCGCGGCCCGGCGGTGCCGGCCGATCACAGTCCGCATGCCATCGACGAAACGCAGTCCGAGCGGGGTGAGGACACCGGAAAGCCGCATCGCCACGAGGACACGCCAGACCTCCTCCCGCCACCGAGCGAACTCGAAATGCGCAAAGGGCGAATCCGTCAGCACTCGCCGTTGGAAGTCCCAGAATTCGGTAAGCCCGAGATAGGCGTAGGCGCCCTGGAGCAGCCCGAGGAGGGGACGCGGATCGGCGCGCCAGGGTGCGTAGAACAGGCGTCCCTCGACCGGCTCGGCCAGGATGACGAGGTCGAGAAGCGCCGACAGCTTGTTGTGCTGGAACTCGTGGATCAGCGCGGCCGCGCACGACAGGCCATCCTTCGGCAGCGTCATCGCGACCGCGCCGAACGCCTCGCCGGCGGAGGCGCTGAGCTCGTTGGCGTCGCTCGTCGAGCGGAGCGGATAGATCGTCGTGAGTCCAGCGGCAAGCGCCTCGGCGACCGATGGATCGTAGCGACACAGGATCCGCCAACCCTCGTCGATCCGCTGTTGCCACAGGTCAGTCGCGTCCGGTCCGACCTCGTCTGCCATCGGCAGGTCAAGCCGGTGGCGGGAGGGGTCGTGGAAGTCCAGGTGAAGGTCGATGCGCTCACCATCCGCCTCGCTGCCGAGCAGGAGCAACGGCTGCCAGCCCGCGCTTGCGGGCGAAACATCACCGGGCGGTTCCGGCTGTCGCCAGTCGATCAGGACCGGTGGGCCATCGGCGGGATCATCAGCATAGATCGTCAACAGCCGGCGGCCGGTGCGGACTCGGACTCGGCCGGTCGGCCCGCCACGGTAGCGGCCGAGGGTGGGCAGGACCAGACCGTGCTCGTTGATCAGCAGAGTCAACTCCACGTCGAGCCCGGAGCGCAGGGCCGCGGCGACGGCGAAGGCACCGAGACCGGCCAACTCGTCCTCGAGCGGGGTCGGCGCTGTGACGGTGCCATGCAGTCGGCGCAGGCAGTGCATCGCCCACAACCCGAAACCCGGGGAGAGCAGCAGATCATCGACCACGTCGGCGCCGAGGCGTTGGGCTGCGACCAGTACCTCGAAGCTGGCGTTGAGTCCGCTCCTCTCGACAGCTTCCGGCGCCAGGTCAGCCGAATCATCCAGGAAGGCACGCAGGACCAGCAACCGCCTGCTGAGCTGCGTGACCCGCAGCCGGTGAACAAGCTCCGCTCCTCCGCGCCCGCAGGCGAGCTCGTCGAGATCGGCCGCGGTCAGCCGGTGGAACTTCATACTCGTCCCAGATCGCGGCGGACAGGCTCCAGATCACCATGGATCCGATCGGCGATATACATAATCAGTTTCACCAGGTCGGGGCAGTAAACAGAGCGGTTACGGAAGCCGCTACCCGGCCGGTACCGGTGCGGGTAATAGCCGCCACCGCAGACCTTGTGGATCGGGCAGCGAGCGCATTCCTCCCCGAGAGCTGCCGCGCCGATCTGCCGAGCCACGATACCCGGATGATCAAGAGCGGCGTCGAGATCGTCTCGATCGACGTGCAGCCCGGTGGAAGCCGCCCCGTGGTAGGCCGACTTCAGCGCGTCGACCTGCTCGATCGAGCCATCAGTCTCCACCACGACCACCGTCGACGGCGTCAGACCCACGGTCTCGACCCGGCTGCTTCCACCCAGGAGCACCGCGATGATCTCATCAAAGAGGCGCAGGTCCGTCTCGTGTTCCGGGGCCGTATACCAGCGTTCGAACAGCGTGATGAGCCAGTCCGCGTAGGGCGTGGAGGACTCGTCGGCAACCCGTCCCGGCGGGCGGACCGACCAGTTTCCGTGTGGCAGCAGAAAGTCGACGCCAGGGGGCTGCCACGCGAGCAGACTCTCGTAGACCTCCACGGGATCGCTGCCCAGATCGATCACGCAGAGCAGCCCGGCAAAGACAGCACGGAACCGCGCCGAGGTCAGTCGCTCGAGTCCGGCATGAGTCCCCACCAGGCTGCTGCCGCCATCGCGACGCGGCCGTCGCCGATTGTGCTGCTCGGCTCCCCCGTCGATGCTCACTCCCAGGCCGATGCCATGACGAAGGGAAAGTTCGAGAATTCGCTCGTCAAGGAGAACACCGTTGGTCTGGAGGGTGAAGTTGATGCGAGTATTCGGCGTCACCGCCGCACGGAACGTCGTGACCAGGTCGCCGATGAGATCAGCACCAGCCAGCAGGGGCTCGCCGCCGTGGAGGACAATCGCCATTGCGTCCAGCCCATGCCCAAGGGCGTGCCGCGCCACCCGCTCGGCGGTCGCGGCGACGGTGCGCCCGCTCATCACGATCGGCTGACTACGCCACCCCTGGTCAGCCTGCTCATAGACGTAGCAGTAGGTACACGCGAGGTTGCAGCGGCTGTGCACCTTGAGGACGATCTGCCGGAACGGCAGCGGACGCCAGCCCGAGCGGTAAAGCTCCTCATCCGGCACGAAGCCGTACGGCCACTCGGATCCCCGCGCCCCGACGCTGAGATTCTGCACGTCTCCGTCGGCCTAGGGGGTCGAGATCTGGGAATTGAATCCCACGCTCGACTGGAAACCGGCGTGCGTCGGGGGCTGCTGTGCGGACTCCCGGCCCAGCCGGCGCGCGGCGCGACGCAACGTTGGGTTGTCCACCGACTCGATCACGTCAAGCGGCCACCCACTTATGTCGGGTAGGCGTGTCTCGATACCCGTCGACCAGCTGTCCACCAGCAACCTCCTCCGCCCGCCCCCGCCATCCAATGTAGCCTGGGGCGCCGTCGGACGCCTGTAGAGCGGGCCTAGGCGCAATACCTCGATAAGATTATCGGTTCCGGCGGCGGGACAGCAACAACCGAGACCGATGCTCGCACCTCCACGACCCCCAAAAACCGTCCTTCGCCGGTTTCTGAACGCGGCGCCGCAGCCGTTAGGTCGACGCCGAGTCACCCAACTCTTCCGCGGCAGACCGTACCGTGTCGGGCTGGCTCCAAACCAGCCGCCGCATACGGCAGGACCACCACGTAGACTCTGTTCTCACTCAACGACAACTGGTGCTGGAGCGGTTGGCGGAGGCGCCGGACCAGCGCCGTCGAGTGAGAATCGAGGGGGCCAGTGCCGTCGGGGGAGATCGTCCACGCCGCGTCGGCCTGCCAACGAAGGCAGCGTGCGGCCGCGCCTGAAAACATCGCGGGCGGACCACTCTCAGTGCGCACCGTCCCCCTTCCCCTCCAGATGATCTCATGGGTGTCCGCCCCTTTGGCCGAGTCCTGACGCTGATGACGCGCCCCCCGTACCTCTTTCTCAGCTACGCCCGGGCGGACTTCAACGACGGCCCCTACCTCAAGAGGTTCTTCACCGATCTACGGCACGAGGTGCGGACTCGCTGCGGGCATCCCAGCGCGGAGGAGGTCGGCTTCCTCGATACCTCGAGTATTCAGGCGGGCCAGGCGTGGTCGGACGAGCTGGCTAACGCCCTCGGGAAGTGTCGGACCTTTGTGGCTATCTGCTCACGCACCTTCTTCACCTCCGAGTACTGCGGCCGGGAGTGGCAGGTCTTCAGCGACCGACTCCGGGCGACGGCAGGTCTGCCAGCGCTACTCCCGGTGATCTGGACGCCGTTACGGCCTCCGCCGACGATCCTGGCCCGGCTACAGTACAATCACGAAGATCTAGGGGCGTGCTACGCCGAGAACGGCCTGCGATATCTCCTGCAGTTGAACCGGAACCACGACGAGTACCAGGAGTTCCTGGTGGCGCTGGCCGAGCGGATCGTGCATCTGGCCGAGGAGTCCCCACTGCCGGCGATGACGAAGGCACCCGACTTCCACCTGGTACGTAACGCGTTCGGCCCGGCGGCGCCTCCAGATCCACAGGAGCCCCCGGATCCACCAGATCCCCCAGGACCCTCGGCGCCGCCGACCACGCCGACTCCCGGGGCGCCTTCCTCCCCGCAGCCGGTCCCGCCAACCTCGCCTCCGGAGAGGGACGACGCCCGGGACATCCCTCGGATGGCAGACCGTACGCGCGCACCCAGGCCCGGCCCTGACTTCTGGATCGGCAGGTCCCGCGAGCTGCAGCGAACAGCGGCCCAGGCCCCCGGCCACAAGGTGGCCGCGACGTCCGATCCCGAGGGAGGCGGCCCCAAGCGGGTCACCTTCGTGTTCGCGGTCACGTCGGCCCGGACGCTGTCGGCACTACGCCAGCAACTGGATTACTATGGCAATGATTTCGATGACTGGGCGCCCTACCATCCACATTTCCAGCAACGGGTGTGCATCGCGGCGCAGGCCGTCGCGGCGAGCCAGGAGATGGCGTCGAGCATCATGCCACTGCGCGCCGAGATCACCGAACTGCTCGAGAGGTCGAGAGAGCGAAACGAGATCGTTGTTTTCGTCGTCGACGTGTGGACGGCGAAGCTGGAGCCCTTCCGAACCGCACTGATCGAGTACGACCGGCGCAACGAGCCGACCACCGGCGTGCTGGTTCCCTGGAATCCGGATGATGTCGAGACGGTCGAAAATGCCACCGAGCTGAGAGCCGCCCTCGCCGAGGCACTCCCCAACAACATGGTTCGCCGGGACACACTCTTCCGCATGGATATTGCCTCACCCGAGGAGTTCACCACCGCGCTCGTTCAGCTGCTCGCCGACTCGCAGGCACGCATCTTCTCCTCGCGTGCCTCGCTTCGCACCCGGGACACCCCAGCCCGTCGCCGGCCACTCCTCCAGGGCCCGTAGGGGATTTCGGTGACGGGATCACCACCAGGGCGCATTGTCACGTTCTACTCATACAAGGGCGGAACCGGTCGATCCATGGCGCTGGCCAACGTTGCCTGGCTGATCGCCAGCAGCGGCCAGCGCGTTCTCGTCGTGGACTGGGACCTGGAGGCACCCGGCCTGCAGCGGTACTTCCATCCTTTCCTACACGATCCCGAGCTACGGTCGATGCGCGGGATCATGGACATGATCTGGGACTTCACCGCGACAGTGCTGTCGCCGCCGGTGCGCGGCGAGGAGGACTGGTTCGAAAGAGCAACCGCGATCACTCCCTACGCCGAGTCCCTGAACTGGGATTTCCCGAAGGACGGGACGATCGACTTTGTCTGCTCCGGCCGCCACGACCCGGCATACTCCCAGCGGGTAAGTACCTTCGACTGGAGCGCGTTCTACGAGGAGCGGGACGGCGCCGAATTCATCGACAGTCTCGGCGCGAACATGCGCGCGAGCTACGACTGGATATTCATCGACAGCAGGACCGGGTTGAGCGACACCGCGGGAATCTGCACAGTCCAGCTGCCCGACATTGTCGTCAACTGTTTTACGCTCAGCACACAGAGTATCGAAGGTGCGGCGGCTGTCGCACGTTCGATCAGAAATGCCACCCAAGGGATCCGAATCCTACCAGTCCCGATGCGGGTCGAAGACGGTGAGCACAAAAAGCTCGAGCTTGGCCGGGACCTCTCCCGGGAGACCTTCGACGCCTTCGTCCAGGATTTCGACGGCACGGAGCGCGAGCAGTACTGGGGTGATGTGGAGATTCCATACAAACCCTATTACGCGTACGAGGAGATTCTCGCCGTCTTCGGAGATCGGCCACGCCAGGAGGGGACGCTCCTTGCCGCCTACGAGCGACTGGTCTCCTATCTGACCGATCACCAGGTGGACGCCCTGCTCGAACAGAACGAGGGGCTACGCCGCCGCGTTCTGGCCAGTTTCGAGCGGACCCGGGTCGCGACCCCGTCCGCCGCCGTGGTCAGCTATTCCGGCGGAGATCGAAGCTGGGCCGACTGGATCGCCGCCGAGCTCCACGCGGTCGGCTTCGCCGTAACGCTGGAGCCGCTCGCAGGCGAATCGATGGGATGGCTGGACGGCGGCCTGTCGAAGCCCGACGCCGATGCCGATCCCGTCCACCTGACGGTCGCTCTTCTGTCGTCCGCCTACGTCCGGTCGGCGCAGGGCCAGGACAGATGGCATCGCGCGGCCGCCCGCGACCCGGATGGACTTGCCCGGCGCCTTCTTCCCGTTCGCATCGAGGACTTCGAACCTCCGGTCGAGTTCAACGAGTACGAGCACGTGGATCTCGTCGGTCTGCACGAGACACCTGCACGCCGGGCTCTGCTGACCGCCGCGGGTCGTCCGCGCCGCCGCACGACGGCCGGCCGCACGACGGCCGACCGCACGACGGCCGACCGCACGACGGCCGACCGCACGACGGCCGACGTGGCCGGCGCCCTCCGGTTCCCCGGCGCGCCCCCGCAGGTCTGGGCGGGGGTTCCGGCCCGCAATCCTGCCTTCGTCGGCCGCGAAAGCGTGCTCGCCCACGTCCGCGACCGTTTTGTCGGCCGCGAAGGCCCGCCGTCCAGCACCCAGGTGCTGCAGGGCCTCGCCGGTGTGGGCAAGACCCAGCTTGCCGTGGAGTACGTCTACCGGTTCAGATCTTCCTACGACCTGGTCTGCTGGGTTGGTTCCGAACAGCCCGCCCTGGTCCGCAGCGGCCTGGCGGCGTTGGCACCGGTACTGGGGCTGGACAGCCGCTCCGGTCACGAGCCAATTGACGAGGTCCTGAATGCACTACGCCTCGGCGATCCATACCGGCGCTGGCTACTCGTCCTCGACAACGCCGACAGCCCCGACGACATCATTCCGCTGATCCCGCATGGTCCCGGACACGTGCTCATCACCTCCCGGAACCGGCGCTGGCATGGTCGCCAGGACCGAGTGGAGGTCAACCCGTTCAGCCGGGCCGAGAGCATCGCTCTGCTTCGCCGGCGTGCGCCGGCGTTGACCGCCGAAGTCGCCGCCCAGCTCGCCGTAGCGCTCGGCGATCTGCCATTGGCGCTCGAACTCGCGGGCGCCTGGCACGCTGAGACCGGTATGAGCGCGGAACGCTATCTTCAACTACTGGAGAGCGACCCCGGCCCGCTCCTCTGGGAGGGGGAGATCACCACCAATGCAAGTCCGATCGCCCGGACGTGGATGCTGTCGGTCGATCGACTTCGCGAGAAGGCTCCCACCGCAGCCCGCCTGGCCGAGCTCTGTGCGTTCTTCGGACCCGAGCCGATCAGCCTCACGATCTTGTACGGGGATGGGTTGAAAGATCTCCCGGAGCCGGGAGACCAGGTGTTCCGGGATGAGATCACGCTCGGCACCGCCGTACGACATGTCACCGAACATGCGCTGGCGCGGGTGGACGAGAAGGATCAGAGCCTGGAGATGCACCGGCTCGTGCAAGCGGTGATCCGGGACGACCTGGCGCCCCCGCGGCGGGCGGACGTAAGCCGCCGCGTCCAGGCCATTCTGGCGGCCGCCGACCCGGGCACGCCGGACGATCCAGCCAGCTGGCCCCGCTACTCCCTGCTTCGCCCGCACATCGGGCCGGCGGGCGCGGCTCTGTCCGACTCGCCGGAGGTTTCCGGCCTGGTCGCCAACGTCGTCCGCAGCCTGTATACGCAACGTGACCACAGCGGTTGTCGGGAGCTTGCCCAGGAGACCCTCGAGATCTGGCGGAGCATTCTGGGCGAGGATGACCAGCGAACCCTGAAACTCGCCCTCGACCTTGCCGACAGCCTGCGAGCCCTGGGGCATCCGGAACAGGCCAGGGACCTGGACCAGACGGCCAGACGACGGCTACTGCGCACGCTCGGGCCCGAAGCGACGCTCACCCTGCGAGCCGCGATGGCGCTGGGTGGCGATCTGCGGGGAATGCACAGCTACCAGGAGGCTCGTTGGCTGGACGAGGAGACATACGAGCGATTCCGTGCCAACGGCTGGCTTGATCGTCCGGATGGGATCCAGATCGCAAACAACCTCGCTGTATCGCTACGCTTTGTTGGCGACCTCAAGCATGCGCTTGAACTGAGTCGTGATGTCTTTGACAGGGAGCGTCGACTACACGGCGAGGATGTCGTCTCTGCGTTGCAGTTCGCCGACAGCTATGCTCGGGATCTCCGGGAGTTCGGTCGGTACCGGGAGTCGCTTTCGATTCTCGAGACGACGGTGGAGCGTTGCCGTGATTTTCTCGGCGACAGCCACGCCGACACCCTTCGATCGCTGCGCAACCGGGCGATCACACTTCGCTGGTGCGGCCAGACGGAGCGGGCTCGCAGTGAGTCCGCGAGCACCCTCGACATGTTGCGGGACCGAGTCGGCGATGATCATCCGGAGACGCTGGCAACCGCCGTCAGCCTGGTCTGCGATCTTTGTCTGGCCCAGGACTACTCCGCGGCGCGCAGGCTGGCGGAAGACACCCACAGCCAGGCCGATCGGCGACTCGGTGCCAACAGCCTGTACACCCTCGCCGCCGCGAACGCACTGATCATTGCGCTTCGCCACGATGGCGGGAACACAGCCGCAATCCGACTCGCGGAACAGACGGTGGAAACGCTCGCAACATCACTTCCGGAAGATCACCCGTTTATTTTCTACTGCACCGCCAACCTCGCCAACTGTCACTACGATGCGGCGAACTTCATACGCGCGCGCGAGCTCGATCAGCGGGTTGAGGCGAACATGCGCACGAAGCTCGGCGGCGGCCATCCACTGACGATGCTCGTCGCTGCAAATCATGCCGCCAGCCTGGCAAGAACGGGACAGGAATCGACCGGAAACGCGGTTCGGGAAAGCGTTTTGCAAGATCTCGAGGATTGTCTCGGGTCAAACCACCCCAGCACCACCCGGGTACGAAAAGGCGTCCGCATCGATCTCGAGATCGACCCCCCGCCACCCTGAGTTCAACACCAGGAACTGCGAGGCGCGGGCGGATGTTCAACGATCGCGGTCAGGACCAACGCTGGAATTGAACCCAGCATGAGAAGCGCCCGGGGTCTCGGCCTCCCGGCGTAGCCGGGCCAGAATCCGTTCGAGATGGGGATTCGAGTCCTCCCCAAGCTGCGTGAGGGACACCCCCGAAAGGTCGGGCAGAACCGACTCGAACATGTTCTCCCCGTCGATCATGCTCTGCTCGCTCCCGTCCTGTTCCGGTCTCGCACGGCCAGCATCAGATGCAGCGTACGGGTCCACCGCCAGCCCTCCGCCACCTCCTCCTGCCACTCCTGGTGCCACTTGCTCAGGCGCCGAAGTCGCGCAGCGCACCACTGTAGGACTTGGGGGGTGGCGGGGCGTATTCGCCGCAGCTGGTCGTGCGCAGGCCGAGCCGGGCGAGGGCGGCGACGGTGGCGGTCGCGACCGCCACGCCGTCGATGACCGGAAGGCCGAGGGCGGTGGTGAGGTCGGCGCACAGGTCGGCCATGCCGGCGCAGCCGAGCACGATCACGTCGGCGCCGTCGTCGTCGCGGGCGGCGCGGCACTCGGCGAGGATGCGGGCAGGTGCCGATGGATCGCTCTCCAGATCGAGCACGGGGATCTCGCAGGCGCGCACGCTGCGGCAGGTGGATCGCACGCCGTACCGGTCGACCAGCTCCCAGGTCCGGCCGGTGCTGCGCCCCAGGGTGGTGACGACGCTGAAGGCCCGGCCGAGGCTGCTGGCTGCGCGCATGGCCGCCTCGGCGATGCCGAGCACCGGGCCGGTCGCGAGTTCCCGCGCGGCGTCAAGGCCCGGATCGCCGAAGCAGGCGATCACATACCCGGCGGCGCCGGCCGCCTCTCCCGCGGCGATCTCGGCCAGCAGACCGGGCACGCTGAGTGCCTCGTCGTAGCGGCTTTCGATCGAGGCGGGTCCCATGGCCGGGGTGACGGCCTCGACGAGGACGTCCGGACCGGCGGCGAGCCTGGCCGACTCGCCGATCAGCTTGGTCATGGCCTCGGTGGTGTTCGGATTGATGACCCGGATGAGCATGACGTCGACCGTCCAGATGGGGGGCGTTGACGGTGGAGGTCGGGACGGCCCGTTCGGGCGCTGCCGCGGAGGGAGCAGCGTCCGAACGGGCCCGGCCCACGAGCCGATGCGACCAGGATCAGCCAGCGCGGGGAGTCGCTCAGGAGGCGGCGGGCTGCTCGCTGCCCTGGCTCTGGGGGGCGCGGGGAGCAGGCACGGGTGCCCCCAGCGACGAGGCCGTGATCGGCGAGCGGCGGGCGAGGGCGTAGTACACGGCCAGGCCCAGGCCCATCCCGATGAACCAGCTGTACTGGCCCGCGGTGTCGATCCAGGAGATGGCGGACTCCGGTAGGACGACGGTCATCATCGCGACGACGGCGCCGATGACGGTGGCGATGACCGCCGGCGGGTTGACGCCCTTGCGGTACCAGTAGGTGCCCTGCTCGGACATCGTGAACAGGTCGTCGACCACGATCACTCGACGGCGGATGAAGTAGAAGTCGGCGATCAGCACGCCGAACAGTGGGCCGATGAAGGCGCCGAGCGTTTCCAGGGTGTAGCGGATGACATCCGGGTTGTTGTACAGGTTCCACGGAGTGATCAGTACTGAGCCGACTGCGGCGATCATGCCGCCGGCGCGCCAGCTGATGCGCTGCGGGCTGACGTTGGAGAAGTCGAAGGCCGGGGAGATGAAGTTCGCGACGATGTTGATGCCGATGGTGGCGGTGGTGAAGGTCAGGGCGCCAAGGACGATGGCGAAGGTGCTGTCGATGCGGGCGACGGTCTGCACCGGGTCGGTGATGAGCTCGCCGAAGACCGGGATCGTCAGTGACGCGGTGAGCACCACCAGCAGCGAGAACACCAGGAAGTTCAACGGCAGCCCGAGGATGTTGCCCTTCCGGACGGCGCCGAAGGACTTTCCGTACCGGGCGAAGTCGCCGAAGTTGAGCATTGGCCCGGAGAAGTAGGAGACGACGAGCGCGATCGCGCCGAGCATGATGGAGATCGTGGAGCCGCCGTGCTTCTCACCACCGAGGTTCAGGCTCATCGCGCCCCACCCGGCCTTGTAGATCAGGTAGCCGGTGAGCGCGAACATGACGACGTAGACGGCCGGCCCGCAGAAGTCGATGAAGCGGCGGATCGTCTCCATGCCGGTCCAGAAGACGGCGGCCTGCAGCACCCACAGCGCGGCGAAGCTGCACCAGCCGAGCAGCGGCAGCCCCAGGAAGCCGTACTGGTGGACGTCGGCGTACGGGGTGAGCCCGTGGAACAGCTTCAGCAGGACGACGTCGAGCGCGGCCGAGGCGAGATACGTCTGGATTCCATACCACGCGACGGCGATGAGCCCTCGGATGATCGCCGGCACGTTCGCCCCGAGAACGCCGAACGGAGCACGGCACACGACCGGGTACGGCACCGCGCCCTGCTGGCTCGGCCGAGCGACGAGATTACAGAAGAAATACACGATCGTAATACCGACGAGAAGGGCGACGAGAACCTGCCAACTGGTCAGACCCAGAGCGAACAGACTGCCGGCGGTGACGTAACCGCCGACGCTGTGTACGTCGGACATCCAGAACGCGAATATGTTGTAGGACGACCAGGTCTGCTCGCGTAGCGGGGCCAGGTCCTCGTTGGCCAGCCGGGGGTCGTAGCTCGCCTTGACCAGCCCCGCCCCCACGGGTTGACCAGCGGCCTCGGTGAGGTCGCCGTGGCCCGCTGCCGCGCCTGATGGCGGCGCGGAAACGTCGGACTCGTTCATTCTTTCTCCCTCGTGTGGCCGCGCGCTGCACGTGAGGTGAGCGGGCGCCAGTCAATGCGCGACGGGTCGCTGGCATTGCGGCCGACTTCGTCGCCAGACCGCTCGGTGCGGGCGTAGTGATTCCGCCGCCCGGCTGCTGTTGAGAAAGATAAAGGGCCGATGTTTCTGTCGAATGACGGCTCAGATATATCCGACCCCCCGGAGTGAGGGCAGCCCGGATCAGTGTTCGGGCAGGTCCAGTGCGAAGTTCTGCAGGCGGCTGTGGTGCAGCCGCGAGATCTCCAGCAGCGCGTTGGTGTCCCGGGCCCGGAAGGCGGCCAGCATCCGCTCGTGGTCCTCGTTCAGGACGGCGACGGCCTCCCGGGAGACGTGGTCCATCGGCCTGGCCGGCTCGGTCATGTTCCAGGCGGCCTCGAACATGTGCGCGAGCCGCGGCATCCCGCCGGCGTTGATGAGCGCGAGGTGGAAGCGGCGGCTCTCCCGGTGGTGCCCGCGGGAGTCGCCAGCCTGGATCGCCGCGGAGGTGGCGAGGTGCGCCGCGGAGACCAGCTCGTCGTCCGCGTCGGTCGCCCGCCGCACCGCCGCGGCCAGTGCCGCCGCCTCCAGCGCTTCCCGGACCAGATAGAACTCACGCAGCTCACCAGGAGTGAGCGTCGCGACGATGTAGCCCGCTCGGGCCCTGTGCTCGACCAGTCCCTCGCCGACCAGGATCATCAGCGCCTCCCGGACCGGGATCCGGCTGACCTGGTAGTGCGCAGCGACCTCGTCGACCGGGATGGGCAGACCGGGCCCCGCAGCGCCGTCGAGGATGACCCGCTTGAGCTCGCCGAGGATGGCCTCGCGGGCGGAGCCGCGCCAGCTCGTGGACAGGGTTGCGACCCACGCGGTGGGTGGCCGGGGGACTCGCATCGCAACCTCCCGTCGACGTGGGCCCGGACGCTGGCGCCAGCCACGGTGCCGGGGCGGCAACGCGGGCCGAGACTGCCACGTTGCCGGGACTTTAGCCCCGGCCTGTTACGTCCGGTCCACGTTCAGGTCTCGCCTGGATCGCCGACCGGCCCTGGCTGCGACCCCGCCGGTGGCTCACCGCGGTGGGGCAAAGTGCTGGCGGGATGGACCATCCACCAAAACCGACCATGCGCCGCTGGCCCGACCGGGCTACGGTGAAACACCGGTTCATGCCGGTTCGCTGTGGTTTCGCGCGCCAGGCATACCGTCCTCGCGGGGAGGAGTCGCCCGACCGTGCCGGTCTCACCGCTGCGTCCCTCCGATCCCACGGAGATCGGTGGCTATCAGCTCGCCGCCCGGATCGGCGCGGGCGGCATGGGGGTCGTGTACCTGTCCACCGACCCGGCCGGTCGACCGCTCGCCATAAAGATCATTTCTTCCCGGGTGGCCGGCGAGCCGGACTTCCGGCGCCGGTTCCGGCGGGAGGTGACGGCCGCGCGCGCGGTCGGCGGAGCGTGCGCGGTCCGAGTGGTCGCCGCCGACCCGGACGCGCCCCGGCCCTGGCTTGCCACCGAGTACGTCGCCGGTTCCAGCCTCGCCGAGGTGGTCGAGGCCGAGGGCCCACTGCCGGCGACCGTGCTCGACGCCCTCGCCCTGGGACTCGCGGAAGCCCTCCAGGCCATGCATCAGGTCGGCGTGATCCACCGTGATCTCAAACCGTCCAACGTCATCCTGTCGGCGAACGGTCCGAAAGTGATCGACTTCGGGGTGTCCCGACTGTCGGAGTCGACCCCGCTGACCAGACCCGGATCCGTGCTGGGCAGCCCCGGTTACATGGCGCCGGAGCAGGTCGCCACCGACCAGATCGGGCCGGCCACCGACGTGTACTCCTGGGCGTTGACGGTGGCGTTCGCAGCGACGGGACGCCCCCCGTACGGAGTGGGCCGCCCGGAAGTACTGATCTACCGGGTGATCGGGGAGCAGCCGGATCTCGCGGGCGTCCCCGAGCGGTTGCTGCCTGTCCTGCGCGCCGCGCTCCAGCATGACCCGGCTGTCCGGCCGACCGCGGCGGTCCTGCTGCGGCGGCTGTTGCCCCAGGCTGCGGACCCGGCCGAGGCAACCGCCCGGCTGCTCGACGAGCACTGGCGGCTCCCCGCCCGCTCGGCCCAGGCGGCGCCCTTTCCGCCAAGGCCGACTCCCCCATCCGGGCCAGGCCAGCAGCATGCCCCGTCGGGGCCAGACAGGCAGCACGCCCCCTCGGGGCCAGACCAGCAGCGTCCCCCGTTCGGGCCGGACGCCTTCCCCCCACCGCCACCGACAGCACCGCCACCGACAACACCGCCACCGACAACACCGCCACCGACAGCGCGGCAGCCGTCGGGGCCGGCCCGGGGACATCCGCACGCGCGGCTTTCCAGCCCGTGGATCCCGGCTTCGATTGCCGTGGCGGGCCTGCTGACCGTGACCATTGTCGCCACGCTTCTCACCCGCGGCGGCGGACACGGCGGCCCCGTGACCGCCAGTACCGCGACGGCGCCGCCGCTGGTCACCGCCCCAGCAAGCCCGTCACCCACCACGCTCGCCCCGGCCACGCCCTCGCCGCCGACATCCCCGAGCCCCGACATGACCCCGCCCATTGCGCTCGTCGGCCACTGGCGCGGCGGCTTCACCTGCACGCAGGGCCTGGTCGGGCTGCTGCTGACGATCATCGAGACGCCCGACCACGCGCTGTGGGGCACGTTCGAGTTCTACCCGGTGTCGGTCAGTCCGACGGTGGCGCGCGGCTCGTACCTCGTGCGGGTCATCTACTCCGATGGAGCGATGAACGTCAGCGGCGTGCGGTGGATCAACCAGCCGACTGGTTACAACATGGTCAACCTGACCGCCCGGCCGCGTGCCGACCGACCCGATGATCTGGGCGGCCGGGTGACCCTGAGCGACTGCAGCACGTTCAGCCTCCACCGGGAGTCGGGCCGCCAGGCGGCCGGCAGCGAGGCGGCCGGCCGGCCAACGGCGCGCTGAAGCAGGCCCGGCGCCGACTTTCACGCCGCGAATTCCGCACGCGAACCAGATCACGTACACAAACTCGGGCGGATGATCGAGATCGGACATATGGTCACGGATGGGAACGTGAACGGGAACCGAGTGACGGCGCACCGCAAGGTCGACGGCACACGACGCGGCCAGTAGCAGGCCGTAGGGCTGGCGCGTTCGTGCCCCCACGTCGGTCGGCGGCGCCGAACCGTTACTCGGGCGAAGCGGTCAACGGGCAGGATCGGACAGGTGCGCACACGGCTGGCGTCCAGGGACGACTGGGACGCAATCTGGCCCGTCTGGCACGCCGTCGTGGCCGAGGGCGAAACGTGCGCGTGGCAACCGGACACCGACGAGGGCACAGCCCGCGCGGTGTGGATGCTGCCGCCACCCGCCGAGGTCCTCGTCGCCGAGGAAGACGGCCCGAACGGAACCTCCGTGGTCGCCACCGCCCTGCTGGTGCCCAGTCTGCCGGGGCTCGGTGACCACGTCGTCCAGGCGACGCTGCTGGTGGACCCGAAATGGGTCGACCATGGCGGCCCGCCGTACCTGACCCGCGGTCGGACCGGCCTGCGGGAGAGCCCGAGCCGCCTGGCCGCCGAGCAGATGATCGAGTACGCCGCCGACCGCGGCTACCGGGCAATGCAGCTCAACGCGGTCATCTCGGTCAACCCGAAATTGGTCGCGATGTGGCGCTCGCTCGCGTTCCGGCTGGTCGGTACCCTGCCCGCCGCGTTCCGCCATCCCTGGCACGGCGACGTCGACCTCTACGTCATGTACCGCTTCCTGCCCACCCTCGAACTCTGAGCCGGGGCCTGTCCGCGTCCTCCACCCGACGTGGATGATGCGCCGCACTCCGCACCTGACCGCCCGCTCCGCACAACGCTCCACCACGTGCGTACGCGATTGCCGTCCGCGCTCAGCGAGCTGTTGCACCAACGAGAAACTATGACGTGGATCACTCCATCGTTCGGCCCGATCACGGGCAGGGAACCCGGGGACGGAGACCCTGAAGGATGAGGAGCCTGCCTGTGCGCCCAAGCGCCGCGCCCGATCTGTCGTTTTCCGACATGCAGTCAACAATCGCCGTACTGACCGTGCTGGCCGGGGCGGTGATCGTCGCGTTGGCCGCGGCCGTCCTGACAGACCGGGTTGCTCGGCGCATCGGCCAGCATTCGCGCATCGTCGCCGACCTTGCCCATCGAGGTCGGCGGCCGGTCCGGTTGACCCTGGTCCTCATCGCGCTCCAGATCGCCCTGGGGTCCACCCATGAACAGGACTGGACCGCGCCCACGGAGCATGTCTGCGGCATCCTGCTCGTCGCCGGGATCGCCTGGTGCGTGGTGGTGCTGGCGTTCGTCCTCGAGGAACTGGCACTCGCGCGTTACCGCGTGGACGTCGTCGACAACCGGCACGCCCGCCGGATCCGGACCCAGGTCAGCCTGCTACGCCGGATCACCGTCGCGGTCATCGCGGTCATCGCGGCGGCGTCGATGCTCATGACGATCCCCAGCGTGCGGGTCGCCGGCGCGAGCATCTTCGCCAGCGCCGGCGTCGTCGGCATCGTCGCCGGACTGGCCGCGCAGACGTCGCTGGCCAACGTCTTCGCCGGTCTGCAGATCGCGTTCACCGACGCGATGCGGGTCGACGACGTGGTGGTCGTCGAGGAGGAGTGGGGCCGGATCGAGGAGATCACGCTGACCTACGTGGTCGTCCACATCTGGGACGACCGACGGATGATCCTGCCGTCGACCTACTTCACCACGAAGCCGTTCCAGAACTGGACCCGCAAGGAGTCGGCCGTGCTCGGCGCGGTCGAGCTTGATCTCGACTGGGAGGTGCCGATCGAGGAGATGCGCGCCGAGATGCACCGGGTCCTGGAGGCCACCGACCTGTGGGACCGCCGGGTGAGCGTGCTGCAGGTGACCGATGCCGTGGAGGACCATATCCGGATCCGGGTGCTGGTCAGCGGCAAGGACGGGCCGACGACCTTCGACCTGCGCTGCCACATGCGGGAGGCGCTCGTGCTGTGGCTGCAGCGCCACCATCCCACGGCGTTGCCGCGCACCCGGGTCGAGTTCGACGCCGCCGCCCACCTGTTCGGCGCCGGCACGGAGTTCACCGCCGGCCATCGCCCGGACCACCGTGCCAACGGTGCCCGCCACGCCGGCGCCGACGACGGCCGCGACGGCCGCGGGCTCGGCACCCTCATCCGCGAGCGCGACGACACTGCCGCCGATCGTCTGCGCAAGCGCGGCGGCTCCCCCGACTGGGAGCCGATCACCACGGTCACGCTGTCGCCCCGGAAGGGTCCCGGCAGTTCGGCGGATGCCCCGCCCGCACAACGCACCCCCCAGGCCCCGGCCGCCGCGGGCCGCGGCGACGCCGGTCGCCCGGGTCCGTCCGTGCCGCCCCCGGACGCCACCGAGGACGCCCGTCTGTTCTCCGGCGCCAGCCCCGACAGCGCCCAGCGGGCCCGCGACTTCAGCGAGACCCCGGCCGACCCCGACGACGAGGATCCGGGCGAGCGGTCTGGTGACCGTGATATCCGGGCCGATGACGCGCAGGCGGATGACATACGGGGCGGCGGCACAGACGGTTCCACGGAACCGCGCTGACACCGAGGTCCGTAACCGACCGAACGCGGCGGAGCTCCCGGATTCCCCTGGCGTTCTGGACAAGTGTTGGTTGGCCATCGCAGCACCCGCCATGAGGACATCGCGGTGCCAGGTCAGCTCGCGGGTTCGCGGATCGCCCACGCCGAGGTGAACGCGCTCGCCCAGCTGCCCATGGGGTCGTTCGCCGACCATGAGCTCTACACCAGTGTGGAGCCGTGCTGCCTGTGCATGGGCGCCGCGTTGCAGACCGGAATTTGCCCGGGCCGTCGAACGAGTGGCCGACATTGACGCTCTGATCGACGAACTTCGCGGCCCGCTCGGCCTCGTATGAACGGTGCGGAAACACCGACGGCCGCGGGATCGGGGCGGGAACCTTTTCGGTTCCCGGCCGGCCGATCCCGCGGCCGTTGACGTGCTCTCGGCAGTCCCGGAGATCACCTATGGGTGTCGCCGTGACCGACGTGTGGTCCGGTGATTACCGCCGGGCGTAGCGACGGCTGCGGGTGTGCGAGCGAGCGGTGCTGCGACCGCCGACGTTCCGCCAGACCAGGAGCACCAGGATGGCGCCGATGATGGAGCCGATGATGCCGGACGGCTGCAGGGCGCCCTCGCCGAGGTCCTTACCGAACAGAACGTAGCCCAGGAAGCCACCGACGAAAGAACCGATGACGCCGACAACAATCGTGCCAAGAATGCCGATCGGATCGGGGCCGGGCAGCACCACGCGAGCGACGGCGCCGGCGACCAGACCAAGCAGAATCATGACGACAACGAACGTGACCATTTTTTATTCTCCCTGCCGAGGTGGTTGACTTCTTCCTCCCCGAGAGGACAGGCGATAAACACCCCTATGCACGTTCTTTCGGATGTGGACGGCGAAGTCGGGCGTGGCGGGAGAGGTCGGCCTGGGTTCAGTCGGCGCTGCGTCGGCGCCGGCGACTGCGGCGGACCAGCAGCAACAGGACGAGGCCCGCCACCGCGCCACCGGTGGCCCGCGGGTTGCGCCGAGCCTGCTGACGAGCGGAACGCACGGCCTTGCCGCTGGTGGCGAACGTCTTCTCAGCGGTTGCGGCCGCCTGCGGATGTTCGGCCAGCCGGGTGAGCGCGGCGGTCAGCGCCTTGTCCCGCGTCTCCACGGTCTTCACGGCGGCGGCGATCACCCGTGGGTTCTCGGCGGCCTTGTCCCGCACTGTGCCGGCCACCTTGCCCGCCGCGGTCCGGGTGCGCTCCGTTGCCGTGATGACGTGCGGCGCGACGGTCTGCGCGGCGCCGCTGACCCGCTGGCGCACCTCGGCGGCGCCGGCCGTGACCCGCTCCCGGGCACCGACGTCGTCGGCCGAGTCGGCCGAGTCGGCGGACTCGGCGGCCCGGGCCTCGCCGGGCGCCGGAGCCGCGATGGTCGCCGGCACGGGCGTGAACGTCTCGGCTCCGGACAGCCCCGACGGCTCCGGGGAGGAGGTGCCGGTCGGCGGGGTGTCGGCGACCCACGGGTCATCGGCCTCGACGGGGGATTCCGCCGTGGCGGGCTCGGTGGCGCTGGGCCGCGAGCCGTCGGGCGGCGGGACCAGCGATGGTGCCGGGGTTTCCGGGTTCGGGTCCGCTGACATGGTCTGCTTCCTCTCTCCTGGTACTGCCTGGTCTGCCTGGTCTGCCTGGTCTGCCTGGTCTGCCTGGTACCACCCGAGCTCGGCTGCCGGCCGTCGGTCGCCTGCGTGCGGCGCTGTCGGCCGCGGACGTCCCCCGCTGGGCCCGGCCCGCCTGGGTCCGGCTCGCCGGGATGCCGGTGACGCGACCGCGATGTGCGCCCGGGCGAGTGGAAACGACCGCCGGCGCGCCGGGCGGCGACCGACGCGAGGAGTTCACGTCCTGTTCCTCGGGACGCCGGTACCCCGCCATCATTGTTGATAACACGATGTTCGGGGATGTGGATTACCCGACTCCCGGCGCGCCCCCGTCCCCATCGGTATACAAATTGGTATATACGGTGCAGAACACCCCGACTGCTCCGTCCCGCCCGGGATCGGCGCGCTCACATCTCGGACAAAGTGCCAGCAACGACAGACAGCGGGAACTATCGCGCAAGGCCCAACGGAGCTGGCCCGTTGTCGGTTACCGTGCCGTCAGCAGGGCCGATGCGTCAGGGGGTGGCGGATGTCGGAAGCCCGGATACCCGAAGCCCAGCCGCCGGAGGCAGGCCCGCCGGGCGCCGCCGGCGCCCTGGCCGGGTGGCGTGGGGAGGAGCCGCTCGAAGGGGTGGCGACGCTCGCGGGCCGGCTCGCCCGTGGCGAGCTGACGTCGCGGGAACTCGTCGAGGCCGCGCTCGGTCGCATCGAGGCCACCAGGTCGACCGTCAACGCCTTCCGGCGGGTCCGTACCCGCGAGGCGCTGGAAGAGGCCGAAGCCGCCGACGCCGCGCTCGCCGCCGCGGCGGATCCGGCGCGCGGCCCCGGGCAGCGCACGGCCCTCGACGCGGCCCGCCGGGATCGCCCGCTGCTCGGCGTGCCGATCGCGATCAAGGACGACACCGACCTCGCCGGCCTGCCGACGGCGTTCGGCGCCATGGGCGAGTTCCCGCCGGCAACCCGGGACAGCGAGATGGTGCGCCGCCTGCGCGCCGCCGGAGCGATCATCGTCGGGAAGACGAACACCCCGGAGTTCGGTCAGTGGCCGTTCACCGAGGGGCCGGCGTTCGGCGTGACCCGCAACCCGTGGGACCTCGACCACTCCCCCGGCGGATCCTCCGGGGGCGCCGCCGCCGCCGTCGCCGCGGGGCTGGTACCCGCCGCCATCGGTTCCGACGGCGCCGGATCCGTGCGCATCCCGGCTGCCTGGACACACCTGGTCGGCATCAAGCCCCAGCGCGGGCGGATCTCCAGCGCGCCCGTCCGCGAACAGTTCAACGGCCTGACCGTCTACGGACCCCTGACCAGGACGGTCGCGGACGGCGCCCTGCTGCTCGACGTGCTGTCCGGCAGCCTGGCGGTCGACCGGGACCGGACCCCCCCGCCGTCGGAACCGTTCCTGTCCGCGGCCGGGCACGCCCCGGCGCGGCTGCGGATCGGACTGTCCCTGCATCGCCCGTACAGCGGCATGCCCGCGAGCCTCGACCCGGCGGTGCGCTCCGCGGTGGAGCGGATCGCCGAGGTCCTCACCGGCCTCGGGCACGACATCGTGCCGGTCGAGCCGCCGTACGGCCTGCTGGGCACGATCTTCCTGCCCCGGTCGATGGACGCGATCCGCGACTGGGCCGGGCGGGTGCCGGACCCGGCACTGCTGGATCCACGGACGGTGGCCAACGCCCGCACCGGCCGGCTGCTGCGTCCGTTCGTCCCGCTGGCCCGCGCGGCCGAGCCGCTCGCCCGGCTCAACATCGGCCGGATCTTCCGGCGGGTGGACGTCGTGCTCGCGCCGACCACGGCGACCCCGCCGCCGCGGATCGGGGAGCTCAACCGGGAGACCAACTGGGCAACCGACCAGGCGATCGTCGCCGCCTGCCCGTTCGCCTGGCCGTGGAACGTGCTGGGCTGGCCGGCCGTCAACGTCCCCGCCGGGCTCACCGCCGCCGGGCTTCCGGTCGGGGCGCAGCTCCTGGGGCCGGCAGGCAGCGAGACGCGGCTGATCTCGCTGGCCGCGCAGCTCGAACAGGTCGAACGCTGGCATCTGCGCCGGCCTGGCCAGCGGCTCACCGCGGCCGGGTAAGGGTCACCGCGGGGCAGTCGAAACCTGACCATTCAGTCAGATCGCCGTCACCTTCCGGACGACTTGGCCGGGTACCTGGGCGAACGCCTGACAAGGCCGGGACAATGACACATGCTCACCGCCCGGACGAAACCCGCCGCGACCCCGGTGCCGGCCGGGCGCGGGCCGGACAGTCTCCGGCTGATCATTGCCGGTGCGGCCGTCCTCCTCATCGTCCTTGTCCTGGACCTCGCGCCGTGCGTCGCGCTCACCGGCTACTTCGGGCTCGGCCCGTTGATCCTGGCCGCGGCCTGTCCGCCGCTGACCACCGCGACGATCGGCGCGGTGACGGTCGTCGTCGCGATCCTCTCCGGCTTCTGGGATCACCGGTTCGGCGAGGCGTCGCACGTCGCGGCCGTCATCCTGGTGCTCATCCAGTCGGCGATCGCCGTCTACATCTGCGTCTACCGGGAGCGGCAGCGGTCCAAGCTGCACCGGGTCCAGGCCGTCGCCGAGGTGGCGCAGCGCGCGCTGCTGCCGGACGTGCCGAGCCGGCTGGACGGAGCCGGCTTCGCCGCCCGCTACCTGTCCGCCGCCCAGGAGGCCTCGGTCGGCGGCGACCTCTACGAGGTCGTGAACACCGCACAGAGCATCCGCGTGATCATCGGAGATGTCCGCGGCAAGGGGCTGCCGGCCGTGCGACTCGCCTCCGTGGTGCTCGGGGCCTTCCGGGAGGCGGCGGTCACCTGGCTCGACCCGGAACAGGTCGCGTCGGCGTGCGCGCGAGCGGTCAGTCGCGAGGCGGGCCCCGAGGACTTCGTCACCGCCCTCGTCCTGGACATCCATCCCGACGGGCGCATCGGGATGTGCTCCGCCGGGCACCATCCGCCGCGGCTGGTCTCCCTCGACGGCGCGCGGACGCTGGAGCTGCGCGCACCGAGCCCGCCGTTCGGGCTGGCCGAGCGGTTCACCACCACCACCGACCACTGGGACGTCGGGGACCGGCTGCTGCTGTTCACCGACGGCCTCATCGAGGCCCGCGATCGCCATGGTTCGTTCTTCCCGCTCGACGACCGCCTCGACCTGCTGCGCGGCGGCGGGCAGCAGGAGGCGCTCGACCGGCTCACGGCCGCCCTCAGCGACCACGCCGGCGGGGACCTGCACGACGACCTCGCGGTTCTGCTCGCGGAACGGCTGCCGGTCGCGGTCCCCTCGAACACGGCACCGGCCGCGCGGGTCGCCCTGGGCTGACGGCAACCCGCCGTTCCGGGGCAGTCCGCGCGGACCAGGGCGAACGGCCCGCGTCCCGCCACGGCCCAGGAGGTACGTGCCTCGGAGGGTCCGGGCCTTGGCAGGCTCATGCCTTGGCGCGCCGGCTGTGTCCGTCTCGCCGGTAGGAGAACGGGCCGGGCAGGTCGACGCTGGACAGCCCGCCGCGCTTGTGACGCGACCAGAGCCGCCAGGAAACCCGCCCCATCCTCAGCGTGACCGAGGACACCCCGTTCTCGCTGACGTTGACGTAGAACGGTCCGTAATGCGGTCGACGCGTATATCGCAGGCCCATGACGTGCGCACCTCCATAAGAGGCCGACACGGAGGGCATCGGCGACACGTCTGTTGTCGCCCGAATTCCGCTTCTTACACATCACGGCACAATCAACCGGTCGTCCGTCGTTATCCGACATCGCTGACCCGCGTGCCGCTGCCCGGCGTGCACACCCTCGTTCCGCTACGGTCTGCCCATGCGGACCGACGTAGCCACACCCAGCCGCGGGCGGCGCGTCTCCGGTCGACCGGGCGCGGACCGCGACGTCGCACCGCATTCACTGCTCGCTGTTCCCGCCGCGTATTCGGCCCAGCCCCCGGCCGGTTCACCGGACCGGTCCACGATGCGCCTGCTTGTCGTCCTGGTCATTGTGCTCAGTGCCGTCTGCGCCTTCGCGGTCGGCGGCCTGGTCGCGGTCGCCAGCCACCGGACGAACGCGGCTCCGAGCGGTGGCTCGGCCGCGGCCAGCGCGATCGGCCGCCTTGCCGCCGGCCCCGACGTGACCCCGGTGACCGCGCCAGCGCCCGCGCGGACCGCCGCCGCGGCCACCCCGCAGGAGCCGGCCGGGGCGGTCAAGCACCCCGCGTCGACTCCCGGGCCGACGACACCCGCTCCGGTGCACTCCTGCTCGGCGACGCCGAACACGGCCGCCGACACGGCGGGCCTGCCCATCCCCATCTTCACCCTGTGCTGATCCGCTCTGCCGCACAGGTGGCGGACCGGACCCGGCCCCGGCGGCCGCGCGGCCCGCGACCTCAGTGCCGCGGGGGTGGCGACCAGTCGGGCGCCCGGCCGGTCAGCGCGATGAGCGTGGCCCATTCGTCGGCCCCGGCGGGAACCCTCACCGGCTCGGCGAAAACGCCGACGACCCGCCACGCGTCGATCTGGGCGGCGAGGGCCTCATGGACCCAGCGGACCAGCTCCCGGTTGTTGCCCACGGTCCGCGCGGACGTGGTGTCGCCGGGCAGCCGGCCCGCGGCGTCGATCGCCCGGGCCAGGTCCCAGCCGTGGATGAGCAGATCGGCGGTGAGCTGGAAGGCGTACTCGTCCGCGGGCGTGGGGCCGAAGGACAGCACGGGGCTGCCCGCCCAGGCATCCGGCTGGTTCCAGGCGTTTCGGGACCGCCGGGCCGTCGCCGTCCACCGGGCGACCGGGTCGTCACCGAGCTGGTCGCCGTCGTAGCGGGTGCCGATGTCCTCGCGGGTGAGGCCGGCCAGCAGCGGCGGCACCCAGAGATGCTCGACCGTGAGATGGTTCACCAGCGCCCGGACGTCCCAGCCACGGCACGGGGTCGGGGCCTGCCAGGCCCCTGGCGGCACAGCCCGAACCTGGGTGTCGAACACGTCCATGGCCCAATCCAGCCAGCTGCGACGCTCGGTGACCGTCAGCGTGCCGCCCATGATGGTGCCCCCCTCCACGGCGCGTGGACGTGTCTGGAACTACCCGTCCGGCCCGCCGGTCCAACCCACCGGCCCCCGCGTCACCCGGCGCCGCGGCGCCGACGCGGCCAGGGTCGGCTACCTGTAGTGACAATCGACGGGAGATTCCCGGTGGGAACGCCGGATCCGCACGCCCGTCACATCCTCGGTCGCGACACTCATCCGGTACACATGGGCCGCCTGCCATCATCTCCCCTCATGGATGGTCGCCGCCCACCGTTGCCGCCAGTGGCGCGGCCCGACGCCTGCCTCCCCCCACCGCGGGCCACGCCCGCGTTCGGCGTGCCGGCGCAGTCGGGCTCGCCCGGATCCGGCCGGCCGCCCGTGCGCCTGCCGCGCACGCTGGTGGTCGCGGACAAGTTCCCGCCGGTGCTCGGCGGCATTCAGACGTTCGCCTGCCACCTGACCGCCGGGCTGCCACCCGACCGGGTGATCGTCGTCGCGCCGGCGGCGCCCGGGGCGGAGGCGTTCGACCGGACGTTGCCGTTCCCGGTGGTCCGCGCCGGCGAGCGGGTGCTGACCTCGCCCCGGTCCCGCCGGCTGCTGCGCGACCTTGTGCGGGACGAGGGCTGCGAGGCCGCCTGGTTCCCGACCGCGGCGCCCTACGGCCTGCTCGCGCCGACGCTGCGGGACGCCGGCGTGCGCCGGGTGGTGGCATCCAGCCACGGTCACGAGGTCGCCTGGTCGCGGCTGCCGGTGGGCTGGTCGCTCGTGCGCGGTGTCGCCGCGCGGGCCGACGTGCTCACCTACCTGACCGCCTTCACCCGGCGCCGGCTGGCCGCGGTCGCCCCCGCCGGCACCACCCTCGCCCGGCTCACCGGCGGCGTGGACGTGCACCGCTTCCGGCCGCGGACGGGCGGCGAGGACATCCGCCGGTCGCTGGGCTGGTCCGACCGCCCGATCGTGATCTGTGTGGCCCGGCTGGTCCCCCGCAAGGGCCAGGACCAGCTGATCCGCGGCTGGCCCGAGGTGCGTCGGCGCCATCCCGACGCCCGTCTGCTCCTCGTCGGGAAGGGCCCCGCCGAGGACCGGCTGCGCCGGCTCGCCGCGCGCCGCGGCGTCACCGACGAGGTGTGCTTCGCCGGCGCGGTGCCCGACGCGGAACTGCCCGCCTACCTCGACGCCGCCGACGTGTTCGCCATGCCCTCCCGGACCCGCTGGCTCGGCCTGGACCTGGAAGGACTCGGCCTGTCCTCGCTGGAGGGGGCGGCGAGTGGCCTGCCGGTCATCACCGGCGCCCAGGGCGGCGCGCCGGACGTCGTCCTGCCTGGCCGGACCGGCACGGTCGTCGACGGGCGGGATACTGACGCGGTGACCCGCGCGGTCGTCGAACTCCTCGACGACCGCGACCGGGCCGCCCGGATGGGCCTGGCCGGACGCGAATGGATGCGATCCGCGTGGAGCTGGGACGGCCTGAGCGGACGTCTCGCCGACCTGCTCACGCGGGATCCGGCCGATGACGGCGGCGACGGGACCGGCGATGTCACCGAGCAGTTCGTGGCGGACCGGGTCGATGCGGGCCCGGGCCGCTGAGGGACTCCGTCACGGTCCCGGCGTAACCAGACCGGACGGGCCGGACCCGGCCTGGTGGGGGCGAACGGTGCGGTGCGCCTCGGATGAGCGCGCCGCGAGGACAGGAGAACAATGAGGCCCCAGCCACCGCGGGTCCCCTCGGGCGATGTCTCGGTCGCCGCCGCGCTCCCCGCCCCCGCGGACGTCGCCACCGTCGCGGCGGCCCGGTCGGCGCGCGGACGACTGAGGCTGGTCCGCCCGGTGCTGGCGGTTGCCGCGCCGGTGCTGGCGGCGCTGTGGCTCGTGCGGTCCTGGTCGACGGTCCGCGGCGGCGTCGAGGCGCTGGCCGGCGCGCATCCGGTGTGGCTGGTGGGGGCGGCCGTCGTCGCGCAGCTCACCTGGTTCGCCGGCGCGGCCTGCCAACAGGGCGCCGTCTCCCGGGCGCTGCCGGTCCGGCCGCTGCTGGCGGCCCAGGTGGCGGGCAGCGTGGCGAACCACGTCCTGCCCGCCGGCTTCGGCGTGGGCGCGGTGAAGCTGCGTTTCCTGCACCGCAACGGCTTTTCGCTGCCCGAGTCGCTGACGGCGGTCGGGCTGGACGCGACTGCCGGGATGACGACCCACGTCGCCGTGCTGGCCGTGCTGCTGGCCGGCGGGTTCCTGCCGGTGGAGTCCTCCCGGCTGCCCGGCGCCGGCGCGGTGGCGGCCGCCATGGCCGTGGTGGCGGCGGTGGTGCTGACGGCGGTGCTGCTCGGCCGGCTGGTACCGGCCGCCCGGCGGTGGTCGGCCCGCGGGTGGGCCGGGATCGCCGGTCAGGTCCGCTCGATGCGCACCACGTTGCGTTCGCCCGGCCGGGCGGCGCTGCTGTGGGGCGGCTCCGCCGCGATCCCGATGCTGCACGCCGCCACGTTGTGGGCGATCGTGCACGCACTGCATCTGCCGCTCGGGGTCGGCGCGGTGTTCACGCTGTACTACGCGGCGAGCGCCGCCTCGGCGCTGGTGCCGTCGCCGGGTGGCTTCGGCTCCCTCGACGCGGCCCTGACCGCGGCGATCATCGCCGCCGGACAGTCACCGGCGATCGCTCTGGCGGCGGTGCTGGGCTACCGGCTGGTCACCGTGTGGCTGCCGATGGCCCCCTCGGCGTGCGTCCTGGCCGTGATGGTCCGCCGCGGCTACCTCTGACCGTCTGGGCCGCCCTCAGACGGTTGTCGGCCGGTAGAGCCGGGCGTACGCGCCGTCGTCGGCGAGCAGGTCGTGATGGGTGCCGTCCTCGACGACCCGGCCGTGGTCGAGCACGTAGATGCGGTCGGCGTCGATCACCGTCGACAGCCGGTGCGCGATCACCAGGCAGGTGCGGCCGACGGCGAGCCGGTCCAGCGCGGCGCGCACGGCGGCCTCGGAGACGGTGTCCAGCGCGGAGGTCGCCTCGTCGAGGACGAGCACCCGCGGCGACTGCAACAGCACCCGGGCGATCGCCAGCCGTTGGCGCTCCCCACCGGAGAGCCGGTAGCCCCGGGCGCCGACCCGCGTCGCCAGCCCCTCAGGTAGCCGTTCCAGCAGGTCGGAGAGGTGGGCGGCGTCGAGGGCGGCGAGCAGCTCGTCGTCGGTGGCATCGAGGCGCCCGTAACGCAGGTTCGCGGCGATCGTGTCGTGGAACAGGTGCGGATCCTGCGGGACCACGCCGACGGCGGCATGCAGACGGGCCGGCGGGATGTCGTCGAGCGGGACACCGTCGAGCAGGACGCGGCCCCGCTGCGGCCGGTGCACGCCACTGGCCAGGTAGGCGATGGTCGTCTTGCCGGCGCCGCTGGGACCGACCACGGCCGTCGTCGTCCCCGCCGCGACGCGCAGCGTGACCCCGCGCAGATCCCAACTCTCGTCGTCGTCCGCGCCGGACCCGCGGCCACGCCCCCCGCCGGCCGGTCCCGCGTCGGGTGCCGCCTGCTCGTAGGCGAACCAGACGTCCTCCAGGGTCAGGTCGACCGCCGCGCCGGCCGGCGCGTCCTGACCCGCCGACGGCCCGGCCGGCTCCCGGGGGTTCGCGAGCGCGGGCGGGTCGAACCGGGCCCGGATCTCGTCCTCCGGCACGTCGAGCAGGGCGAAGATCCGGCGGAAGGCGGCCCCCGCGCCGGCCAGCTCGGCCCGCAGGTCCACGGCCGAGGACAGCGGCCCGAACGACACCAGCAGCGCCCCGCCGAGCGCGGCGACCGTGCCGAGCGAGGTCCGTCCGGACGAGACCAGCCACGCGCCGAGGGCCACCACCGCGGTCATCGTCGCCACCACACCGAGGTTGATCAGGAACCGCACCCGGGAGGTGAGGCGGGCCTGCTCCCGGGCGGCGGCCAGCAGCTCGGCGCCAGCGACGTCGAACCGTTCCCGCTCGTGGTCGACCCGGTCGAACAACCGGACGTGCAGCGCGCCGGACACCGACGAGGTGTCGGCCAGGCGGGCCATGACCACCCCGTCGAGCTCCCGCTGGCGCGCCGAGAGGGCGGCCAGCCGGCGCCGCCCCGACCGGATCATCGCCAGTGTCGCCGGCGCGAACACCAGGACCGCGATGCTCAGCCGCCAGTCCAGGACGAACACGACGACCGTGCCGACGACGATGTCCGCCAACCGGCAGATCACCGCCTGCACCGTCGCGGAGATCGCGTTCTGGGCGGCCATCACGTCGTTGGTCATCACCGTCATGACCTCGCCCTGCTGGCTGCGCGGGAAGAACGCGAACGGCAGCCGCTGGAGGTGGGCGTTGACGGCCTGCCTGATCCGGACGGAGACGACCCCGCCGAGCCGGGCGATCAGCGCCATCCGCAGTGACAGCACCGCGGACTCGAACACCAGCAGCGCCCCGAGCAGCAGCACGGGAACCACCAGATCGCGCACCCGACCGGTGGGCAGCGAGACGTCGATCAGGTGCCGCAGCACGAACGGCCCAGCCGCGACGGCCGCCGAGCCGATGACCGACAGCCCGACCAGGACCGCGACGACCCGCCCCTGGTCGGCGAAGAAGCGTTCGCTGCGGCGGGCCTCGGCGGCACCGGTGAGCCGGGCGAGCACCCGCGCGTGCAGCCGGGTCACCCTCGACAGATCATCCGATGCCTGACTCGTCACGCGGGCAGGCTATGCCCCGACCTCGGTGATCCTTTCGCGCCCTCCACGGCCCGCCGAAGGTTACCTTGGGGATTCCTGGGAACACTCTCCGCGCATGTACGGTGCGTGACATCGTGTTCGGACGCGGCTGGCCAGAGATGCCGGCTGCCAGCCGCCCCGGCCCTCGCGCCTGGCGAATCACGTGACCCACCCGGCTGCCGGGTCCGCCGAGCGGGCCCGAAGGGGGGAACCCATGAGCTGGTCCCGCACATCCCGACGTTGCGCCGCACGCGCGTTCGTCCTGACCACCACCATGACGGCCGCACTCGCCTCGCCCGGCCTGCTCGGCCTGTCGTCCGGCGCCACGCCACCCACGGCCGTGACGCCCAGCGCCGCGACCGCGACGAGTGGCGACGCCAGTCCCGGCAGCGACACCAGCCCGAGCGGGAACACCAGCCCGAGCGAGAGCACCAGCCCGAGCGAGAGTGCCAGCGGCGGGCCCGCCGGCGTGCCGGGCGGCGGCTGCCCGCGGTACCCGCAGGTCGCCGGGCCGCTGAGCACGTGGCAGGACATCCCGGCGCTGTCGTCGCCTCGCGTCGATCTCGCGTCGACGACCGGGTGCGACGGCCGGATCTACGCGATCGGCGGGCGGCCCGCCGGCGCCGCGACCCCGTCGGCGTCCGCCACGCCCGGCGCTGGCGTCGCGCCGTCCGAGCAGCCGACGGCCAGCGGCTCGCCGAGCTCGTCGGCCACGGCGAGCCCGACCGCGAGCGCCACCGGGTCTCCGACGGCGGGCGCCACGCTGAGCACGGCCGGCGGCACGCCGCTGGGCAACGTGAGCGTCCTCGGTCCGGTGAAGAACGGCTGGACGGACGCGGCCGACCTGCCGACGCCCCGGTCCGGTCTGGCCGCGGCGACCGGCGCCGACGGCCGGATCTACGCGATCGGCGGACGCGACGCGAGCGGTCCGACCGACACCGTGGAGATCTACACCCCGTCCACCGACTCCTGGTCGGCCGGGACGCCCCTGCCGGAGCCGATGGGCGACCCGCGGGCGACCCGCGGGGCCGACGGGCGGATCTACGTCCTTGGCGGCGACACCCTGGCCATCTACGCACCTGACTCGAGCAGCTGGTCAACCGCGGACGCGCCGCCGGCCAGCATCTTCGCGCCGGTGCTCACCACGCTGCCCGACGGACGCATCCTCGCCGCCGGCGGTTCCGCGACGGGTGGCGGCCCGCGCTCGACCGCGTCGTCCGCGGTCTACACCTACACGCCCGGCACGGGCGGCGGCAGCGGCTCCTGGGACCAGGTGGCCGACCTGCCCACCGGGGTGACCCGTGCGGCCGGTGCGACCGGCCCGGACGGTCGGGTGTACATCGTCGGCGGACGGGACTCCAACGGTGACGTCACCGACGCCGTGCAGGTCTACACGCCGGACGACGACCAGTGGACGGCCGGTTCCACCGGGGACGCGTCCAGCCGGGCCGGCGGCACCGCCACCACCGGTGGCGACGGCCGGGTCTACGTGCTGGGCGGCACGTCCTCGGACGGCCACCCGCTCGACACGGTCGCCGCGCTGGGCGACTGACCGGCCCGGCCCGGGCGGCAACCGACGGGCCGGCCGAGGTAGGGCAGAAGGGCAGAGGTGAAAGGTGCTGGTCGGGGGTGGTCGACGCGGGAACGCGCCGGCCACCCCCACCGGCCTGGCCGGTCAGCGGTAGCGGACCCGGTACGCGATCCACGCCGGCGCGCCGGCCGCGAGCGGCAGCCAGAAGGACACCAGCCGGTAGACCAGGGTCGACAGCGCCGCCGCCGCGGCGGGCACCCCGGCCAGCGCGAGGGTGCCGGTCAGGCCGGCCTCGACGAACCCGAGGCCGCCGGGCGTGATGGGGATCATCGAGAGGACACTCGCCGCGACGTAGGCGAGCAGCACCAGCGACGGGCGCGGATGCTGGCCGGACCCGGCGAGCGCGGCGAGCAGGGCGCCATAGTCCAGTCCCCACTTGCCGGCCGCCGCGAGGACCGCGGCGGGCCAGCGCCGGCCCAGCGAGCGCAGCACCTCGTCGCGGCGGATGACCAGCAGGTCGGGTAGCCCGGATGTCACCGGTCGCCGCGCGAGTCGCAGCAGCCGGTCCAGGCCGCGGGCGAGCAGCCGGACCGTGCCGTCCGACCGGGCGAGCACCAGTCCGGCCACGACGAGCACAGCGAACGCCATGCCACCGAGGGTCGCCGCCGCGGTCAGGCCACCGGGCGCCGGCTGGCCGAAGATGAGCCACGGCAGCACGAACAGGGGCAGGCCGAACACGATCCCGGTCGTCACCATGGAGACCGCGGTGAGGGCGAAGCCGGCGGCCACGGGATCGCAACCGGCCCGGCTCAACATCCGGAACTGCACCGCGCCACCCACCGCGATCCCACCGGGGATGATCCGGCTGATGCTGTTCGAGGCCAGTTGCGAGGTGACCGACAGGAACCAGCTCAGGTTGCCGAAGGCCAGCCGTTGGAGCTGCCAGACGCAGGCGAAGCTCGCCACCTCCAGCGCGACCATCGCCGGGTACCAGATCGGTCGGAACCCGCGCAGCCGGGGAAAGGCGGAGAACACCGTCAGCAACTGCGGGGTCAGCAGGTAGAGCGCCACCGCTGTGACGACCAGCGGGATGACCCGGCCGGCGACCCGCGTCCAGCTCAGCCCGCCGGGAACGACGTCGGGTCGGACCATCCGGCCACCGCCCGGACGCGAGCGCCGGCCGGTGGCCCGCGCCGCGGGGCGGTCGCCCGGCTCCGGGCCGATCACCGGGTCCGGGTTGACCGCTGGGTCAGGACTCATCGCCGGGCCGGCCTCGTCGCCGTGCTCGTCGTCCGCCAACCGGTTCATCCTCCGCCCCAGCCCGGTGCGGCGGCATCCCGCGAGCCGGGCCCGCACGCGGCGTCTCGCGGACCGACGGCGCCGCTGGCCCGAGGATCCGCGCTTCCCGGGCCACACTAAGGGCCGGGCCGGCCGGTCGCTTCGCCGGATCCGTCCCGGCCGGCCCGGCGACCTCCCGACGCGGAGCGAACCCGGTGTTCCCAGCCGACTACGGCGGATTACGTCAGTCCGCTCAGGCCGACGGTCCGGGCAGGTCGTAGACCCCGGCGAGGTCGGCGTCGCGGGCGGCGAGCCGGCGGGCCAGATCCAGGATGACCCGGCACTGCTTCACCGAGGCGTCGTCCTGCATGGTGCCGTCCACCATCACGGCGCCGGTCCCGTCACCCATGCTGTCGACGACGCGCTTCGCCCAGGCGACGTCCTTCACCTCGGGGCTGAAGACCTTCTTCGCGATGTCGATCTGGACCGGGTGCAGCGACCAGGCACCGACCGCGCCGAGCAGGAACGCGTTGCGGAACTGGTCCTCGCAGGCAAGGGTGTCGGCGATGTCGCCGAACGGCCCGTAGTACGGCATGATCCCGTGCGCGACGCAGGCGTCGACCATCCGGGCGAGGGTGTAGTGCCACGGGTCCTGCTGGAAGGTGGCGCGCGCGGCGGCCGGGTCGTCCGGGGTGGGGTCCTGGCGCACCAGGTAGCCGGGGTGGCCGCCGCCGACGCGGGTGGTCTTCATCCGCCGGTCGGCGGCGAGGTCGGCGGGGCCCAGCGACAGGCCCTGCATGCGCGGGGAGGCCGCGCAGATCTCCTCGACGTTGCTGACGCCGCGGGCGGTCTCCAGGATCGCGTGCACGAGGATCGGCCGGGTGAGGTTCGCCTTCGCCTCCAGCTGCGCGAGCAGCCGGTCGACGTAGTGGATGTCCTCGGCGCCCTGAACCTTCGGCAGCATGATCACGTCAAGCTTGGCGCCGATGGCGGGCACCAGGGTGAGCAGGTCGTCCAGCCCCCAGGGCGAGTCGATGCTGTTCACCCGGATCCAGAACTGGGTGTCGCCGAAGTCCGCGCCACCCTCGACGATCTTGATGAGGCCCTCGCGGGCCGCGAGCTTGTTGTCCGCCCGGACGCCGTCCTCCAGGTTCCCGAGCAGCACGTCGACCTTGGGAATGAGGGTCGGCAGCTTCGCGGCCATCTTCGCGTTGCTGGGATCGAAGAAATGGATCACCCTGGACGGCCGCCACGGGATATCCCGCGGCGGCACCGGCGCGCCCACAGCGAGCGGAGCGAAGAAGTCCTTGGCACTGCGCATCTGAAGTCTCCCGGGTGGGCAACCTGGCTGGAGTGCGGGTGTGACTACCAGTGATCAGCACGACGCCCGACGGCGAGCGACACTACCAGCTCGACGATTCACTCGCTTTCACTGCAATTACCGACTGTGACATTTATGACCTCACGCCCGCGCGGACCGCCGCACCGGGCCCGCCCATCTGGTTTATTGATTACGACTACTGCTCGGCGCGGAGCTGGCCACGACGCGGGGGAGACGCTTTGGCAGCGCGCGCCCCAGTAACCGGGCAGCTCCAGTGACCAGGCTGCTTCAGACTCGTGCCACCGAACGACGCGCCCGCCGGAGTGATGATGTCCCTGTCGACTGACGGCCCGCCGGCCACCGCCGGCTTCCTCCCCCTGCGCGACCTCGTGGTGGTCGGGCTGGAGCAGGCGGTCGCGGCCCCGATCGCGACCCGTCACCTCGCCGACCTCGGCGCCCGGGTGATCAAGGTTGAGAACCCGCGCGGCGGCGACTTCGCCCGGGACTACGACCGGGCCGTGCACGGCGAGCTCTCGGCGCACTTCACCTGGGCGAACCGGGGCAAGGAGTCGGTCAGCCTGAACTTCCGCGACCCACGCGGCGCGCAGGTCCTGGAGCGGCTGTTCGCCCGCGCCGACGTGGTCGTGCAGAACCTCGCCCCGGGCGCGGCACAGCGCTACGGGTTCGCCGCCGAGCAGCTCGCCGCCCGCTTCCCCCGGGTCGTCGCCGTCGATATCTCCGGCTACGGCGAAGGCGGGCCGCTGTCCCACAAGCGGGCCTACGACCTGCTCGTCCAGGCCGAGGCCGGCTCCTGCGCCATCACCGGTAACGGCGACGCGAAGGCCAAGCCGGGCATCCCGCTGGCCGACATCGGCGCGGGCATGTACACGGTGATGTCGGTCCTCGCCGCGATCCACGCCCGCACCGCGACCGGGCGCGGCGCGGCGATCTCCGTGAGCCTGTTCGACACGGTCGTCGAGTGGATGAGCTACACCATGAACATCACCCTGGGCACCGGCGAGGAGCAGGTGCCCAACGGCGTGAGCTCCCCGGCGGTCTCCCCCTACGGCTCCTATCCGACGTCGGATGGGTTCAACGTCGTGCTCGGGACGACGAACGACGGCGAGTGGCAGCGCCTCGCCCGCACCGTGCTGGGGCGCGACGACCTCGCCGACGACCCGACGCTCGCCCACAACGACGACCGGGTCCGGCTGCGGCCCCGCATCGACGAGGCCATCCGCGCCTGGACGACGACGGTGACCGTCGAGCAGGCCCAGCAGATCCTCGACGACGCCGGTCTCGGCAACGCCCGCCTCAACGGGGTGCGGGACGTCATCGACCATCCGCACCTGGCCGCCCGCGACCGCTGGCGGGAGGTCGCCACGCCGGCCGGGCCGTGGCGCGCGCCGCTGCCGCCGCCGATCACCACCGGCTGGTCGTCGCCGATGGGCGCCGTTCCAGGCCTGGGCGAGCACACCGACACGGTGCTGGCCGAGATCGGGTTCACCGCGGACCAGATCGCCGAACTGCGCGCGGACAAGGTGGTCTGAGGAGGACCGATGAAGATCGACTCTACGCTGGGCAGCGACATCGACGCGACGCCCGCCGGCGCCCGGGCGCTGGAGGCCGCCGGCTACGACGGCGTCTGGGTCGGTGAACTCGGCCACGACCCGTTCCTGCAGCTGCTGCAGGTCGCCCAGAACACCGAGCACGTCACCCTGGGCACGTCGATCGCGATCGCGTTCGCCCGCAGCCCGATGACCATGGCCTATTCGGCGTACGACCTGGCGAAGTACTCCAGGGGCCGGTTCGTCCTCGGCCTCGGCTCACAGGTCAAGCCGCACATCGAGCGCCGGTACTCGATGACCTGGTCGAGCCCCGCCGCCCGGATGCGGGAGTTCGTTCTCGCCCTCAGGGCGATCTGGACCGCCTGGCAGGACGGGTCCAGGCTCGACTTCCAGGGCGAGTTCTACACCCACACGCTGATGACGCCGTTCTTCTCCCCGACGGCGCACGAGTACGGCCCGCCGCCGGTGTACCTCGCCGGCGTGAACACGGCGATGACCGAGGTCGCGGGCGAGGCCGCGGACGGGTTCTTCGCGCACCCGTTCACCACCCGGCAGTACGTCGAGGAGGTGACCCTGCCGGCGCTGCGGCGCGGCCGGGCCAAGGTCGGCGCCACTTTGGACGGGTTCGAGATCGCCGGGCCGTCGTTCGTCGCCGTCGGGCGCACGGAGGAGGAGCTGACGAAGGCGATGACCGGCACCCGCAGGCAGATCGCCTTCTACGCCTCCACCCCCGCCTACCGGCCGGTGCTGGAGCTGCACGGCTGGGGTGAGTTGCAGCCGGAGCTGACCCGGCTGTCGAAGCTCGGCGAGTGGGATGCGATCGGCACCCTCATCGACGACGACATGCTGCGAACGTTCGCCCTTGTCGGCACGCCGGCCGAGGTCGGGCCCGAGCTCGTCGCGAAGGTCGGCAGCTACGCCACCCGGACCGCCTTCTACACGCCCTACGAGCTCGACAGGGAACTGCTGGCCGAGCTGCACGAGCACGTCCGGCGCTGACCTGCTCCCGGTGCCGCCGGCAGCTCCGGCGGCACCGGGACGGATGGCCCGCGCACCCGCGCGGGCCATCTCCGTCTCAGCTGGCGGCGTCCTTCAGGACCTGCCTGGAGATCACGAGCTGCTGGATCTGGCTCGTGCCCTCGTAGATGCGGAACAGTCGCGCGTCCCGGTAGAACCGCTCCACCGGCACGCCCCGCATGTAACCGCTGCCGCCGTGGATCTGCACCGCGCGGTCCGCGATCCGCCCGACCGCCTCGGACGCGAAGTACTTGGCGCACGACGGGCCGGTCCGCTGGTCGCTGCCGTCGTCGAACGCCGCGGCCACTTCCTTCACCAGGGCGCGCGCCGCGTACAGGTCGGTCACCGAGTCCGCCAGCAGGCCCTGGATGAGCTGGTGCTCACCGATCACCTTGCCGCCCTGGACCCGTGCCGAGGCGTACGACACCGACTCGTCCACCAGCCGCTGCGACAGTCCGACGCACAGCGCGGCGATGTGGATCCGGCCGTGGGCCAGGCAGCGCATCGCGGTCACATAACCGCGGCCCTCACCCTCCGCGCCGCCGATGAGCGTGTCCGCCGGAACCCGCATGTTGTCGAAGTAGACGTCCGCGGTCCAGGCGCCGGCCTGGCCCATCTTCGCGTCCTTCGGGGCCACGCTGAGACCGGGAGTGTTCCGCTCGACCATGAAGGTGCTGATCCCGCGACCGCCCGTGGACCCTTCCTCGGAGCGGGCAAACACCATGAAGACGTCCGCGTTCGGCGCGTTCGTGATGTACCGCTTGGCGCCGTTGATGACCCATTCGTCACCGTCGCGCCGCGCTGTCGTCGCCAGGCCCGCCGGGTCCGACCCCGCGCCCTCCTCCGTCAGCGCGAAGGAGGCCACCCACTCGCCCGACGCGATCTTAGGCAGGTACGCCTTCTTCTGCTCCTCGGTGGCGCCTTCCAGCAGCACATGGCCGGCGATGCCGTTGTTCGTCCCGAACATGGAGCGGAAGGCCGGCGTGGTGTAGCCCAGCTCGAACACCAGGCGCGCCTCGTCGCTCATCGAAAGCCCGAGCCCGCCGTAAATCTCGGGAATCGCAAAACCAAAAAGGCCCATATCCGCCGCGGCCACCCGCAGCCGGTCCGGAATAACATCGCCGGCTTCGATCTCCGACTCCGCCTGGACAACCTCGTCCCGCACGAAACGGCGCACCGACGCGATTATCTCGTCGATCTCACTACTCACCCGACCGTCACCGCCCAAATTCATTCCGAGAATGCCAGCGTCGACGCCGCCGCGGCGCGCCACAGCCGAGGAGTTCTTCCCCGACAGAACCGGCTCGCAACAGACAGCAAAATGCCTCTTAAATCGTAATGGCCCACTGGGCCACCCGCAACTGATCGGCATGCCGGCGGCCATGCCACCCCGCGTCCGCGCGCCACCCGAGTGTGCCCGGCGGGCAACTGTCCGACCAAGGATGATCTCCCCCGCCACACGAGCAGGGACCACGTCCTCCGCCAACGTGATACGTCTTACGCCTACCCATTTCGGTAGATTTACGGGGAGGGACCGTGCCAATACGTCCGGTTCGCCGGCATTTACTGTTGGCGATGGCGGCACTGCTAAGCGCAACCATCTCCTGTGCGTGTTCGGTCGATCACTCATCGACCGAGGCCGGAAAGTGTCCCGGCGTGGCCCCCGGCGTCACCGCCGACGAGGTGAAGGTCGGCCTGATCGTTCCCAATACCGGTCCGATCGCCCCCGCATTCACCTCGGCCCGGGCGGCCGTCCAGGCCCGGATCTCGGCGGCCAACGCCGCGGGCGGGATCAACGGTCGGCGCATTGTGCTGACGGTGCAGGACGACGGGTCGACCGCCGCCGGCAACCTCGTCGCGGCCCGGGATCTGATCGACCACCAGGACGTTTTCGGCCTGATCGAGATGACCGCCGTGGCGACGGGCTCGGCACAGTTCCTCGACACCGCCGACGTGCCGGTGACCGGCGTGGCGACCGAGGCGGAGTGGGCGCGGCACCGCAACATGTTCTCCGCCAGCTACCGCTACGTGGACCAGCCCACGACGGCCTTCGGGCAGTTCGCCGCGCGCAGCGGCGGCACCCGCGCGATGGTGATCCGCGAGGGCGCGAACCAGGCGTCGACCGAGGGCGGCGACCAGCTCAGCGCGAGCCTCGCCTCGCAGAACATCTCGGTGGTCTCCACCATCGACCACACCACCGGGTTCCTCTCCGCGGACCAGATCGCCGCGATAGCGAAGGCGGCCAGGGCCGACGTCCTCGCCTCCTCGGGGGCGGCCGACGTCCTCGCCGCCGCGGTGCAGGCCATCCGGAACAACGGAGGAGAGGTCAAGTCCGCCTTCTCACTGTTCGGGTACGACGCCGGCCTGCTGCACGACTTCGGCCAGTCGATCGCGGGCGTCACGATCGCGCTGGGCTTCAACCCGACAGCACAGTCCGCCGCCCAGACCGCGTACCGGGCGACGATGAACAGTTTCGCGCCGGAGGTGAACGACCCCGACGGGGCGATCCAGCGGGAGGCCTACACGGAGGCCGACATGTTCCTGCGCGGGCTGGCCGCCGCGGGGCCATGCCCCACCCGTAGCTCCTTCGTGACCGGGCTGCGCCAGGTCCACGACTACGATGCCGGCGGGCTGCTCGCCGATCCCATCGATCTGGCGACGAACATCGGCACGATCAGTCGGTGCAGGTACTTCCTGCGCGTCGCCCGCTCCGGCCAGTCCTTCGAGGTCGTGCCCGGCGGCGGCGGCCGGGACCGGTTGGAGTGGTGCGACACCTGACCGGCGGAATCGGTTTTACCGACGAGGTCACCCGGGCCGGGCATTTCTTGCCCGGCAGACCGCAATCATGTTAACAAGCTAGCTATCTCGTCTTGCCTGAGCGGAGCCGCGCGCGGAAAGCCGCGTACGACCCGTTACGGCGCTGGGGATGCGCGACCGCTCCGGGCGCGTGACGAAGCGGAACGTTGGCGTTGGCAGGCTCGGCGGGACGAGGTGGTGCGGCCGTGCGACAGTCCGGCCGGCCACGGCCACCCGGCCGCACGCCGGCACAGTGCCAAACGCGACCTCGACGCCGAACGCAGGCACCCACACCCCTGCTTCCCTTACCGTCAACCACGGACCGCGCCGGGCTTCGCCGGGCCGGTCCCGACGTGGCGAAGTAGGCCCGGCCGCCCCGCAGCGCGCCACGGCCGCAGGGCCACCCGCACGACCGGCGCCACCGCGCCAGACGAGGAGCTGGACACATGGGCAGGATCGCGCAGACCGACGGGCTCACCGAAGTCCAGGCCGACATCCTGGCGGCCGTGCGCACGTTCGTGGACAAGGAGATCCTTCCGAACGCGGGTGATCTCGAACGCAAGGACGAGTACCCCGAAGAGATCATCAACCACATGAAGGACATGGGCCTCTTCGGGATCATGATTCCCGAGGAGTTCGGCGGCCTCGGCGAGTCGCTGCTCACCTACGCCCTGGTCGTGGAGGAGATCGCCCGCGGCTGGATGAGCGTCTCCGGCGTGATCAACACCCACTTCATCGTCGCGTACCTCGTGCTCCAGCACGGCAGCGACGAGCAGAAGGCCCGCCTGCTGCCGCAGATGGCGACCGGGGACGTCCGCGGCGCGTTCTCGATGAGCGAGCCCGGCTGTGGCTCCGACGTCTCCGCGATCACCACCAGGGCCACCCGCGAGGGCGACGACTACGTCATCAACGGCCAGAAGATGTGGCTGACCAACGGCGCCCGCTCCGGCGTCGTCGCCACCCTGGTCAAGACCGACGAGGGCGCTGAGTCGGTCTACAAGAACATGACCACGTTCCTGCTGGAGAAGGAGCCGGGCTTCGGCACCCACGGCGGGCTCAGCATCCCCGGCAAGCTGGAGAAGCTCGGCTACAAGGGCGTCGAGACCACCGAGATGATCCTGGACGGCCACCGCGTGCCGGCGTCGGCGATCCTCGGCGGCGCGGACAAGGCCGGCCGCGGCTTCTACCAGATGATGGACGGCGTCGAGGTTGGCCGGGTCAACGTCGCCGCCCGCGCCTGCGGCATCATGATCCGCGCCTTCGAGCTCGGGATCGCCTACGCCCAGCAGCGCCGCACCTTCGGCCGCCAGATCGCCGACCACCAGGCCATTGCCTTCAAGCTCGCCGAGATGGCCACCAAGGTCGAGGCCGGCCACCTGATGATGGTCAGCGCGGCGCGCAAGAAGGACAGCGGGCAGCGCAACGACGTCGAGGCCGGCATGGCGAAGTACCTGGCCAGCGAGTACTGCTACGAGGTCACCACCGACTCGTTCCGCATCCACGGCGGCTACGGCTACTCGAAGGAGTACGAGATCGAGCGCCTCTACCGCGAGGCGCCGTTCATGCTCATCGGCGAGGGCACCTCCGAGGTGCAGAAGCGCATCATCAGCAAGGCGCTGCTCAAGGACTACCGCCTGGGCGGCTGACCGCCGGCTCCGCCCACGACCCCAACGACGAGATCGAGGAGACTCATGCAGTTCGGCCGTTACTACGAGGAGTTCGAGGTCGGCGCCGTCTACAAGCACTGGCCCGGCAAGACGGTCACCGAGTACGACGACCATCTCTTCTGTCTCCTCACGATGAACCACCACCCGCTGCACCTCGACCTGAACTACGCCGAGAAGACCACGCAGTTCAAGCGGAACGTGGTGGTCGGGAACTACGTGTACTCGCTGCTGCTCGGCATGTCGGTCGCGGACGTGTCCGGCAAGGCGATCGCGAACCTCGAGGTCGAGTCGCTGCGTCACGTCGCCCCCGTCTTCCACGGCGACACCATCTACGGCGAGTCGACCGTGCTCGGCAAGGTCGAGTCGAAGAGCAAGGACGACCGCGGCATCGTCACCGTCGAGACCCGCGGCCACAACCAGGACGGCACCCTGGTCTGCATCTACCGCCGCAAGGTGATGGTCCCCAAGCGCGCCTACGGCGAGGCCCGCGGCGGCGAACAGCCCGGCCGCCCGGAGCCCGCCCAGTCCTGACCCGCCCGCGATCCGGCAGCCGCTTCCTGCGTGGGAGCGGGGATTCCTGACTCTTCCACAGGGCTACGCGCCCGATTCGTCCCTGTGGAGGAGTCAGGTAGCTCGTCTCCCACGCAGCACCGCCCTCGCGCTCCGGCCGCGGCACGGCCTGCGCGGACGTCTACGGCTACGGCTTGCGCCAGACGGAGACGTGGGACGGGCTGCTTCCGGTGAACGGCTCGCGTGTCCAGCCGGCCCAGCGCTCGGCCAGCGTCAGGCCGGCGAGGCGGCCCATCAGATCCAACTCGCTCGGCCAGGCATAGCGCAGTTCGACGGGGAAGGTCCGCACCCCGTCCGACCCGAAGACGAGGCGCCGGCTGCGGACCCGCTGCTCGACCGGATCGTGCACCGCCGCGTGGAGATGCGTGGCGTCCCCGAGAACCCGCTCGACCTCGACCCGCTGCCCGCGGTCGAACCGGGTGGGGTCCGGGACGAAGTTCTCCATCACGAACGACCCACCGGGCCACAGCACGTCGGCCACCTCGCTGAAGCAGCGGACCTGCGCGTCCTGGTCGGGGAGCACACAGAACGTGTTGAACACGACATAGACCAGGCCGAAGGACTCCGCCGGAAAACCGATCTCGGCGAAATCGGCAAGCTTGACGTCAATGTCCGATCCACCGGGTTTCTCGCGCAGGCGGGCCGTCATGCGTGTCGAGGCATCGATACCGGCCACCTTCGTTCCCCGCGCGGCCAGTGGCAGCGCGACCCGGCCGGTCCCGATACCAAGCTCCAGCGCCGGCCCCGCCCCGGCGCTGGCATGGAGGAAGTCGGCGGCCGCGTCGATCGCGACCTGCCGGTCCGAGCCGGAGAACCAGTCGTCGTAGACGTCAGCGATCGTGTCGCCATACACCTCGGAGCCAAGGAATCCGCTGTCCATGACAGGTTTCCTATAGGAGTCACCGGACGACCGCACCCCATTAATCACCCGACAACCCCCGAGTGTTCCGCGGCGCACCAAGATCCGAGTGTTCCGCGGCGCACCAAGATCCGAGTGTTCCGCGGCGCACCAAGATCCGAGTGTTCCGCGGCGCACCAAGATCCGAGTGTTCCGCGGCGCACCAAGATCCGAGTGTTCCGCGGCGCACCAAGA
>NZ_JALKFX010000025.1:64498-79880 GCF_023243045.1 Frankia sp. AgB32 | reverse complement strand
GACCCAACCCAGCCACCATGATCGACAACCGGGCCGGTCAACACATCGAAACCCCATGTGCGGAAGACGGGCCTAGCCGGTGGCGGCGTCCTTCGCCCGGGCGGCCAGCGCCCGGACGAGACCGTCGCGGCCTTCGAGCAGCGCGCGGCGCAGCGGCGGGGTCGGGTCGCGGTGGGCGAGGTACGCGTCGACCTTCGCCACCGTCGCAGGCTCGATGACCGCCGACGGGAA
Organism: Frankia sp. AgB32; assembly: GCF_023243045.1. Taxonomy (GTDB): domain Bacteria; phylum Actinomycetota; class Actinomycetes; order Frankiales; family Frankiaceae; genus Frankia. The sequence continues at coordinate 79,649 of NZ_JALKFX010000025.1, read as the reverse complement.
GAGCATCTGGGTGATCGTTGAAGCCGTGTCGAAGCTCCGGGTCGTCCAGATCGCGGCGATCTCGTCGAAGTAGCGGTCGACGTACGGCCGGGTGAACTCGACCTGGTCGGAGATCCAGAAGCCGCCCATCGTCGCGGCGGCGAGATGGTTCGACAGCGTGTCCGAGTCCATCACCGCGGACCACGCCGCGGCTTTCGCCGCCGCGGTCGGCCGGGCCGCGCGCGCGGTCGCCGCCCGCTTCTCGCCCGTCGCCGTGCGGTCCCGCGCGAGCTCGGCGTCGATCTCGGCGTCGCCGTAGACGCCGCGGGCGACGAGCTGGGTCAGCAGCGTCCAGCGCAGCTCGGTGTCCAGGACGAGACCGTCGATGACATCGGTGCCCTCGAACAGCGCCCGGACCCGGGCCACCTGGTCGTCGTCCTCGGCCTGCGCGAACGACGTGGTGAACACGAGCTGCAGATCGCTGCCGGGCGCCGCGGCGCGGGCGAGCTCCTCCGCCCGCACGGTCAGCGCCCGCAGCGCAGGCCCGCGGTTCGCCGGGTCGCCGTAGGTGTCGATCGTCAGGTCCGCCTTGGCCAGCAGGGACTGCACCACGCCGATGTCGTCCTCGGCGCTGACCCCGGACAGCACGAGCCGGACGTAGTCGCGGGCGGGCAGCTCCGCGTCCCGGGTCATGTCCCAGGCGGCGGCCCAGCACAACGTCCGCGGCAGGCTCTCGGAGATCGACCCGATCGACTCGACGAGGGTGGCGAGCGACCGCTCGTCGAGGCGGACCTTCGCGAAGGTGAGGTCGTCGTCGTTGAGCAGGATCAGGTCGGGCTGGCGGGCGCCGACGAGCTTGGGCACCTCGGTGAGCTCGCCGGTCACGTCCAGTTCGACGCGTTCGCGGCGCAGCAGGGCGCCGCTCGGGCCGCGGTCGTAGAGGCCGATCGCGAGCCGGTGCGGGCGCAGAGTCCGCGACGCGGTCGGCGGCGCGCTCGCCGGCTCCTGCACCACGTCGAACGAGGTGAACAGGCCGGAGGAGTCGGTGAAGAACCGCGGGCGCAGGGTGTTGACGCCGGTGGTCTCCAGCCAGTCGGCGGACCAGGCGGTCAGGTCGCGGCCGCTGGCGTTCTCCAGCTCGTCGAGCAGGTCCCGCAGGGAGGTGTTCGCGTACTCGTAGCGGCGGAAGTAGGTGCGCAGCCCGGCGAGGAACTCCTCCTGGCCGACCCAGGCGACGAGCTGCTTGAGCACCGACGCGCCCTTGGCGTAGGTGATGCCGTCGAAGTTCGTCCGCACCGCGTCCATGTCGGGGGCGTCGGCGACGATCGGGTGCGTCGAGGACAGCTGGTCCTGCCGGTACGCCCAGCCCTTCTCGGCGTTGGCGAACGTCGTCCAGCCGTTGGTGAACCGGGTCGAGGTGACCTGGGCCAGCACCGACATGTAGGTCGCGAACGACTCGTTCAGCCACAGGTCGTCCCACCAGCGCATGGTGACGAGGTCGCCGAACCACATGTGCGCCATCTCGTGCAGGATCGTCTCGGCGCGCCGCTCGCGGCGGGCCTCGGTCACCTTCGCCCGGAAGACGTACTCCTCCAGGAAGGTCACGCAGCCGGCGTTCTCCATCGCCCCGGCGTTGAACTCCGGTACGAACAGCTGGTCGTACTTGCCGAACGGGTACCGGTAGTCGAACACCCGGTGGTAGAAGTCGAAGCCGGCCTTCGTGATCTCGAAGATCTCGCCCGGGTCGAGGAACTCGGCCAGCGAGCGGCGGCAGAACAGCCCCAGGTCGATGCCGTCGTGCTGGTCCCGCACCTCGTGGTACGGCCCGGCGACCAGGGCGGTGATGTAGGTCGACATCACCGGCGTGGGCAGGAAGCGGATGACGCGCACGCCGATCGCCGACTCCGCCGTCGCCGCGACCGCGCCGTTGGAGATCGCCGACCACTCGGCCGGCACGGTCACCGTGAGGGTGAACGTCGCCTTCAGGTCGGGCTGGTCGAAGCAGGCGTACATGCGGTGCGCGTCGTAGGTCTCGAACTGGGTGTAGAGGTAGACGGCCTCGTCGACGGGATCGACGAAGCGGTGCAGCCCCTCGCCGGTGCGGGAGTACACACCGTCGCCGACGACGGTCAGCCGGTTGGCCTCGGCCAGCCCGTCGAGCCGGATCCGCTCACCGTCGAACACGGCGGCCGGGTCCAGCGGCCGGCCGTTGAGCACGACGTCCTCGACCCGGGCGGCGGCGAGTTCGATGAACGTCGACGCACCCGGCTCGGTGCAGGTGAAGGTGACCGCCGTCGACGTGCGGAAGTTCCCCGGGCCGGTGGTGAGGTCGAGTTCGACGTCGTAGGACGCCACGTTGAGCAGGCGGGCGCGTTCGCGCGCCTCGTCGCGGGTGAGGTTGTTGGGCACCCGTTTCCTCTCGCAGGACACGAACATCTCGGCTGGCACTGGCTGGCTGTCTGGCTGTCTGGCTGTCTGGTCTGTCCGGCTGGTCTGTCTGGCTGGCTGGTCTGACTGGCTCCCGACCCACCGCGACGAGGGCCCGGCGGCGCCGGGGCGAACCGCCGGCGGCCTGCGGCCGCGGTCGTTGCCGTCGGCCCAGTCTCGCACGTCCCGAGCGCGATACGGATGCCCTCGGTGGACCGGCGCCGGCGGGTGTCCCGTCCGCCTGACACCGCCCCGGCACGGCGGAGAGAATTCGCGGAATGTGCGTGTTCGCGTGGGTCAATCCCTCGTCCGTGGCGCCGGTGCGGCACGATGACCACATGTCCCGTGGACGGGCGGACATGCCGATCGGGTGGCCCGGGGGCATCGTCCGGAACCACGGAGTGGCCGACAGAGGCGGGGACGCGCAGCGCGTCGCCGGTAGGAGGCGTGGGTGAGACGGGTGGCCGGGCTGGGCCGGGTAGGCGCGCCCGCGCGCCGCACCGGCGCCACACAGTCCACGTCGACCAGCCAGTCGACGACATCCGCCAGTCAGTCGACACCCGCCAGTCAGTCGACACCCACCAGCGGAGCCGCTTCCGCCGGCCGGGCAGCACCCGCTGGCGGGGCGTCGCGGCAGGACCAGAGTGCACACCCGGCGGGCGCGGGTGACGCGGCGCCGGCCGGCGGCCCGGCGGTCCGTCCGGCCGGGGGAGCGTCGCCGCATCCGGCCGCCGACGTGGTGGCGGATCCGCTCGGCGGCGCCGGTGGCGGCCAGCGGCCGGGGATCATTCCGCGCCGGCTGCGGTTGCTGCGCGCGGCCCGGGCGGCGGCCGAGCGCTCGCCGGGCGCCGGTGAACCCGTCCGGGCGCCCGCGTCCGGACCGCGGCTGTCGCCCGCGGCGCGGGCCGACGAACACATCCCGGTGTCCCTGCGGGTCTCGGCCGGCTGGTCCTGGCGTCTGATCATCACCGCGGCGGCGATCTACATCCTGCTGATGGCGATCGGCCGGGTGCGGGTGGTGGTCATTCCGATCATTGCCGGGCTCCTCATCGCCGCCCTGATCCACCCGCTGGCGCACCGGCTCCACCGGCTCGGCCTGCCGCGGCTCGGCGCCGCGTTCGCCGCGCTGTTCGTGTTCTTCGCGGTGCTGGCGGGGGCGGCGGTCGCCGTCGGGTTCAACGCCGCCAACGAGATTCCCACGGTCAGCGACCAGGTCAGCCAGGGCGTCGAGCAGATCCGGGGCTACCTGACCAACGGCCCGTTCCACCTCTCGGACAAACAGATCAACAGTCTGGTCGACGACATCCGCCGCAACCTGGCCAACAACCGCGGCCGTCTGGTCTCCGGGGTGATCTCCGGCGCGTCGGTGGCCGCCGAGGCGATCACCGGGCTGCTCGTCGCGCTGTTCTCGACCTTCTTCTTCCTCTACGACGGCGAGCGGATCTGGACCTGGATCGTCACCCGTTTCCCCGATGGGGCGGAGGAGCGGGTGCGGGGTGCGGGCCGGGAGGCGTGGCTCACGATCACCGGCTACATCCGGGGAACGGTGTTCGTCGCCGCCGTGGACGCGATCGGGATCGCGATAGGGCTCGTCGGCGTCGGCGTGCCCCTCGTGGCGCCCCTCGCGATGCTGACGTTCTTCGGCGGGTTCATCCCGATCATCGGCGCGACCGTCGCCGGAATCGCCGCCGTGCTGGTGACCCTGGTGTCGGGCGGGGTAACCGACGCTCTGATCATCCTCGGCGTGGTGCTGGCCGTGCAGCAGATCGAGGGGCACCTGCTGCAACCGCTGGTCATGCGCCGGGCGGTGCAGCTTCACCCACTCGCGATCGTGATCTCCCTGTCGGCCGGCGGCGTGCTGGCCGGCATTCCCGGCGCGATCGCTGCGGTTCCGTTCGTCGCCGTCGTCAATCGGGTCGCGAGTTATCTCACCGTGACCGGGAAGCGTCCGCCGGCGGATGTGGTTGAGCGGGTCGGGGACAGCCCTCCGACAGAGGAGAACCGCCGATGAGTGTCGAAAGCCCGAGCGCCGCGCCGACCGGGGCCGTTGACGACCCCGGCGTGGCCTCCGCCGATCTCTGGTTCGACCCGGCCTGCCCGTGGGCGTGGTTGACCTCGCGCTGGCTGCTGGAGGTCGAGAAGATCCGTCCGATCGAGATCCGCTGGCACGTGATGAGCCTGGCCGTGCTCAACGCGGGCCGTGACGTACCCGAGGAGTACCGGGAGGCGATGGCGCAGGCCTGGGGCCCGGTGCGGATCTGCATCGCCGCCGCCGCGCGGCACGGCGAGGGCGTGCTCGGCCCGCTGTACACCGCGCTCGGCCGGCGCCGGCACGTGGAACAGGCGGCGTGGGGTCCCGAGACGTTCGCGGCCGCGCTGGCCGAGGCGGGCGCCGATGCGGACCTGGCCGCCGCGGCGGACTCGACCGAGTGGGACGAGGCGTTGCGGGCCAGCCACGACGACGGCATCGGCCGGGTCGGCATGGACGTGGGCACCCCGGTGATCGCCGTGGGGGGCACCGCGTTCTTCGGACCCGTGATCACGCCGGCACCCAAGGGCGAGGCCGCCGGTCGGCTGTGGGACGGAGTACTGCTGGTCGCCGGCACGCCGGGGTTCTACGAGCTGAAGCGCTCCCGGGACGTCGGACCGATCTTCACGTGATCAGGCATGATGACGCATCATGCGCGTCCATCTAGGTTCTGACCACGCTGGCTTCCACCTGAAGCAGGCGCTCGCCGAGCGTCTGGTGGAACTCGGGCATGCCCCCGTCGACCACGGACCGGTCGAGTACGACCCCGACGACGACTACCCGCCGTTCGTCCTCGCCGCCGCCCAGGCGACCGCGGCGGAGCCGGACAGCCTCGGCATCGTCATCGGCGGCTCCGGCAACGGCGAGGCGATCGCGGCGAACAAGGTGGCGGGGGTGCGCGCGGCACTGGTGTGGAGCGAGCAGACCGCCACCCTGGGCCGCCAGCACAACGACGCGAACGTGCTGAGCCTCGGCGCGCGGATGCACACCGTCCCCGAGGCTCTGGCGTTCGCCGAGGTGTTCCTGTCGACGCCGTTCAGCGGCGAGCAGCGGCACACCCGCCGGCTGAGGATGCTGGCGAGCTACGAGCGCACCGGCGAGGTGCCGGCGGCTCCGGGCGCGGCCTCCTCGGCGTCCTGAGTCGATCGGCGGGCCCCGGCAGCGGCCGGCACCGGGGCCGGCGGCCGGGCGGCGCGGCCGTCCGCTCCCCGGCGCGGGTGTTCGGCTGGCTCAAGGAGGGTAACGGGCGGTGCGCCGGTGGTTTCGGCGGCCCGGTCGGTCTCGCCGAGGTCGGCGGCGTCGGTAGGCGGTGGGAGGCGCTGGCCGCGCCGTAGGACGAGCGTCCGGTCGGCGTCGGCGAGGTCCGCCTCGGTCGGGCGGTCGACGTCCCGGGCGCGCATCGCGATGACGGGGGGCAGGCGGGTCTGCCCGGCGCCGACCAGCCCGCGCACCTGGGCGTCACTGTCGCCGGTGGGGTGGGGGCGCTGCCGCGGGCGCGCCGGGCGGTCGGTACGCGCCATGCGGCCTCCGATCATCGCCTGGAGGTGCCGGCCCGGTGATCCCGGCACGGTGATCATAGATTGTCCGACGGGTCGCGTCGCGTCGATGCCCACGAATTGGTGACGCAGCGCAGCCCTTTGGCGCGGGCATCGTCTTTCTTCGTATTGCGGTGGTCGTCGGCGGTGTTCGGATTCCCGGTTGGCGGCACGTGCCGACGGCGGGTGCGGCCGAGGGCGCGCGGGTCTAAATCCCACCGGCAGATCTCCCTCGTACCAGGCTGATCCGAAAGCCGCGCCGGCCGGTGATCCGCACTCATTCGGAATTTTTCTTGTTGTTCTCGCATTGATGGGTTGTGGACATCTGGTGATTTGTCGGATGGTGGACCGTCGAGGGGTGGCGCCGGGCGCCCTGAATGATCGCCGACGGAGTCGTGGCCAGGTCCGCGGTACCCGGCTGGCCGGGCGTGGACGCGTGTACGTATGCTGAGCGCCGCCGGCGGATCCACCGAAAACCCAACGCATGGCCCATAGGTGGCCGTCCGGGGAGGCGGGGAGTGAAGGTCATCGGGCAGACTTTGGTCGACATACATTGACACCCGCCTTCAATCGCCCGAAACTGCATGCGTCTCGACCGGCTGTCACCATTCGCTACGCCCTGGCCGGCGTCTAGTCACCGGTTCCGCCGTCGAAGCCTAGGAGTTGACTCTTGGACAGCGTGCCCGTGAGCGTCGTCATCCCTGCGTACAACGAGGCGATGCGCCTGCCTGGTTCGCTGCCTTCGTTGGTGTCGGTCTTGCGGGGGATTCCCGGCGCCGAAGTGATCGTCGTTGATGACGGCAGCACGGATGGCACCGGGGCGGTTGCCGAGGAACACCTGGCCGAGTTGCCAGGTGGCCGTGTTCTGCGGTTGCCGTGGAACTCCGGCAAGGGCGCCGCCGTGCGCGCCGGGGTTTCTGTCTCGCGCGGGGCGTCGATCGTGTTCGTCGACGCCGACGGGGCCTCGGACGCCAGGGATCTTCCGCTGTTGCTGGCCGCGCTCGAGCACGCCGAGATCGCTCTCGGCTCCCGCCGGATCGGCGGCGGCGCAGTGCGCACCAACGGTCGCCGGATGGGGAGCTGGGCCTTCAACCAGATCACCCGTTCGCTGGCGAGCCTCGACGTCGCCGATACCCAGTGCGGGTTCAAGGCGTTTCGCGGCCCGGAGGCGAAGCTGCTGTTCAGCCTGGCCCGCTCGACGGGATTCGGGTTCGATGTCGAGGTGCTGTCGATCGCGCGCTCGATCGGCTACCGCATCGCCGAGGTCCCGGTCCGCTGGGCCGAGATCCCCGGCGGCACGTTCCGGGTCGCCCGGCACACCCCGGCGATGATCGTCGACGTGGTGCGGGCGCGCCGGTACCTCAGCCGCTCCGCGCCCGGCCCGGTCGTCGCCGGCAGCCCAGCCGCTCCCGCCGGCCTGTCCGCGGCGGCCACCGCGGCTGCTGCTGTCACTCCGGCTGCTGCTGTCACTCCGGCTGCTGCCGGCACCCCGGCAGTCGAGGCCGCGCCCGCGGCATCCGCCGAGCCCGACAGCCGGGCCCGGGCGGTGGCCCCGTCGCCCCGCCTCCCACAGTCGGCCTCACCGCGCGGGCCGCTGTCGCCGCCGCGGATGCCCCGACGCAACGAGACGCCGGTTCCGGCCGCCAGGATGAACGATCTGGCCGAGTTATCGGATCTGTCGGCGCCCGCTGCCGCCGGTCTCGGCCGCCGCGGCGCCGGCTCCCGTGAGTCGGACCTGACCAGCCACCCGGACCTGACCAGCCACGTGGTCCCCGCGTCCACGAGCGGTCGCCAGGATCCGGCCGTGAGCGTGCCCCGGCCGGCCGGACAGGTGGAGGACGCCGGCCTGGCCCGGTCGGCATCGGGCCTGGAACAGGGCCCCGCTCCCGTCCTCGCGGCGGCGCTGGGACGGTTCCTCGCCGCTGGCGCGGCCCTGCCTGCCCTGCGCGGGAGCCTGGACCCGGACGGCGCTTCCCGCGCCTCCTAGCCCCCAGGTCGCCTGCGCGGCGGCCGAGGAATGGCCAGCCCGGCTCAGCCAGGGCGACGGCACCGGAGTGTGGTGTGCTGGGTAGGGTCGGGCGAACCCCCCGTCACAGAACTTGGAGCCAGCGATCCCTTCCTCCGTCGGCGGAACCGCCGCGACGGCGACCGGCCCGCGTGCGTCCCGACTGTCGGCCGCACAGCCAGCTGTCCCCGGCTGCCCGTCGTGGGCGCGGCGCACTTCGCGCTGGCCGCTGCTCGGGATGGCCGTCTGCTTCGCAGTCCTGTACCTGCTGCAGGCGCCGGGCAAGCTGACGGCGGACACGAAGCTCGACGTGCCGCTGGACCCGTGGGGCTTCATGGGCCGGGCGCTGCACCTGTGGAACTCGCTGGACGAGTTCGGCTACCTGCCGAACCAGTACGTCGGCTACCTGTTCCCGATGGGCCCGTTCTTCGGCCTGGGCAACGTGCTCGGCGTGCCGCCCTGGATCACCCAGCGGCTGTGGATGGCGCTGCTGCTCACGGTGTCCGCGTGGGGAATCGTGCGGCTCGCGGACGCGATGCGTATCGGCGTGCCCGCCAGTCGCGTCGTGGCCGGGCTCGTCTACACCCTGTCGCCGATGTACCTGGGCAAGCTGGGAGCCAGCTCGGTCGCGCTCGCCGGTGCCGCGATGCTTCCGTGGATCACGCTGCCGCTCGTTCTGGCCCTGCGCCCCGACGGCGCGTTCGGCGCCGACACCGGCACCGCGGCCAGGCCCGCCGTCGATCCGGCCGGGGATCCGGCCGGGGATCCGGCCGCCGATCCGGCCTGCCGGCTCTCACCCCGTCGCGCGGCGGCCCTGTCCGGCCTGGCCATTCTCGGCACCGGTGGCATCAACGCCACCGTCACCCTGTGCGTCCTGCTCGTCCCGGGCGTGGTGCTGTTGTTCGCCGGCGGCACGCGGCGGGCGTGGGCGCTGCGCGCCTGGTGGGTGCTCGCGGTCGTGCTGAGCACCGCCTGGTGGCTGCTGGCGCTGCTGGTACAGGGTCGCTACGGACTGAACTTCCTGCCGTACACCGAGACCGCGAAGACCACGACGGCGACCACGAACGTGGCGGAGGCGCTGCGCGGCACCACCGACTGGCTGGCCTACCTGCAACTACCGCGGGCCTGGCTGCCCGCGGCAACCGAGTACATCTCCCGGCCGGTGCCGATCGTCGGGTCCGCCGCGGTCGTCGCGATCGGCCTGTGGGGACTGGCCCGGGCTGATCTGCCCGCGCGGCGGTTCCTGCTGGTGACGCTCGCCATCGGCACGGTGTCGGTGTCCGCGGCCTACCCGGGCCACCCGGGCAGCCCGTTCGCGGGGGAGGTGCGGGACCTGCTGGGTAACCAGCTCGGGTTCCTGCGCAACGTCTTCAAGTTCCAGCCGGTCGTGCGCCTGCCGATCGCGCTGGGCGCCGCGCACGCCCTCGCCGTGCTGCCGGGCCGGGTCCGTCGGACCGGCGGTGCCTGGTCGCGGGCGGGCCGGTGGCTGCGTCCGCGGGCCGGGGTGGCGCCGGTGACCGCGGTGATCACCGCGGCCGCGCTGGTCTGCGGCATCACCCCGGCGCTCGCCGGGCGGGCGCTGCAGCCCCGCTCGTTCACCCAGGTACCGGATTACTGGTCGCAGGCGGCGGACTGGCTGGCCAAGAACCCGCAGGGCGGCCGAACGCTCGTCCTGCCCGCCTCGCCGTTCGCCGAGTACTCGTGGGGCCGCCCGCTGGACGAGCCGCTGCAGTGGCTCGCGAAGACCCCCTGGGGGGTCCGCAGCCTGATCCCGCTCGGTGGCACGGGCGTGACCCGACTGATGGACGGCATCGAACACGAGATGTCGACCGGGTCGGCAACCGGCCTCGCGTCGGCGCTAGCCCGGGCCGGTATCGGCCAGATCCTGCTGCGCAACGACCTCGAACAGAAGGACTGGGACGTTCCGCCGTCCACCGACGAGCTGTACCGGGCGCTGGACTCCTCCGGCCTGACCCGGGCCGCCACCTTCGGTCCGCAGGTGCCGGCGCGGGCCTCGGCCAAGGAACGGCTCGTCCCGTCACTGCGTAACCCGAAGGACAAGGTGCCGGCGCTGGAGGTGTGGACGGTGCCGCACGGGGCGAGCCTCGTGCAGGCCTACCCGGCGGACGGCGCGGTGGTCGTCTCCGGCGGCCCCGAGGCGACGACGCAGCTCACCGCACAGGGACTGCTCGGCGCGGACCGACCGGTGGTGCTGGCCAGCGACCTCGGAGCGCCGGCGAACACGACCCCGCCGTCACCCAGCCCCGCAGCCATCAAGGCCGCGCCGGACCAGGTGATCGGCCCGACGACCGCCTGGGTCGACACGGACACCCTCACCCGGCGCAACAGCACCTACGGCATCGTCCATGACGCGGCGTCCTATCTGCTCGGGCCGACCGGCAACGAGGTCGGCAGGGATGGCGAGCCCGACCAGTGGGCCGAAAGCGACATCGCCGGCCACCAGACCGTCGCCGGCTACGCCGGTGGGATGTCCGTGATCGCGTCCTCCTACGGCTACTCCCTGTTCGCCGCGCCGGACGTCGCCCCGCAGGCCGCCGTCGACGGCTACCCCAGCACCGCCTGGACGGCGCAGCGCAAGAAGGGCACGTCGCCGGCCGGCCAGTGGATCCAGCTCGACGTCGGCAAGGAGATGACCGTCCCCTACCTCGACATCCGGCTGCTGTCGGAAGGGGTGTGGCGGCCGGCGGTCCGGGCGCTGCGGGTCACGACCGAGTCGGGCAGCGTCGTCACCGCCGTGTCACCGGTCGAGGACACCCAGCGCCTGGCGGTCCCGCCGGGGCCCAGCCGGACGTACCGCATCACCTTCGAGCGGGTCCAGCAGCGGGTCGACAACTCCCTGGGCGTGGGCATTCGGGAGATCACGGTTCCCGGCGTCACCTTCCAGCGTTACGCGCAGCTGCCCGACGACGTCAGCCAGCAGTTCACCGACCCTGACAGCGGCCTGATCGCCTATTCGATGGCGCGCGAGGGGGTCGACCCGGGGCAGCCGTTCGGTGGTTCCGAGGAACTGGCGATGTCCCGCCGGTTCGACCTGCCCCGGCCGCTGACCCTCACCGTCAGCGGCACCGCGAGCATCCTGCCGCCAGCCCGCGGCACCCCGCCCGCCGACGACAGCCCGCTGGTCGTCGACTGCGATCGGGGCCCGGCGCTGGTCGTCGATGGTCGGCGTTACCCCCTGCGTATCACCGGGCGCCACAGCGACGTCACGTCGATCCGACCGCTGCAGGTGTCGTTGTGCACCGACGGGAGCACGCTGACGCTGCCGGCCGGCCAGCACCTGCTCCAGGTCGACCAGGGGCTGACCTCGGCCGTGATCGAGTCGCTGGCCCTGGTCGGCACCGGCCGGCAACCCGCCGCCTCCGCGCCGCGCAGGACCACGGTGCAGCAGTGGGACGCCGAGCGGCGCACCGTCGACATCGCGGCGGGCAGCCGGGCGTTCCTCGCCGTCCGGGAGAACGCGAGCTCCACCTGGACCGCGACACTCGACGGTAAGCCGCTGACGCCGATCCGCCTGGATGGCTGGCAGCAGGGCTACATCGTGCCGGCCGGCGCCGGCGGGACGATCGTCATCGAGAACCTCCCCGGTCACGAGTACCGCCGCAACCTGGTCATCGGTCTGCTGCTGGTGCTCGTGCTGATAGCGCTCGCAGCGCTGCCGGCCCGGCTGCGGCTACGGCGCGGCACGGACGAAGACGGCTATCCCCGCTTTCCGCCGCTGCCGGAGTCCGTCCGCCGCCGGCGGGCGAGCACGGCCGGCGGGACGCGTGCCCCGCCCCCGGCCGTGCTCGCCTGGACCGCCTTCGGGATGGTCGCGGTCGCGCTCGTCGCCGGCCCCGTCGCGCTGTGCGTGCCGGTGCTGGTCTGGGCCGGGCGGCAGTGGCCTGCCGTGCCCGCCTGGGCGGCTGGGCTCGCCATGCTGGGCGCCGGCATCGGGGACGCCGCCGAAGCGGGCAGCTCACCCGGCAGCGGGCACGGGGCGTTCAGCCCCTGGGTGCAGTCCTTCGGGGCGGTCGCGCTTGGTGCCGCCCTCGCCGCACTGGCAGCCTCGAGCTGGCGTGGGCCGCTGACGGTCACCGGCGCCGATGTCCCGGATGGTTCCCACGGCCCGGACGGCCCTGATCGCCCGGGCCCGGACAGCCCCCGAGGTCCCGCCGGTCCCGCCGGTCCCGCCGGCCCGCCTGGTCCCGCCGGCCCCCAGGGCTTCGCCGGCCTGAACGGTTCGGACCGCCTGAACGGTTCGCCGGGCCGCGACGGCTTGGACGGTCCGCCTGGCTCCCCGCACGGCGGCGGGTTCGCGGTGGACGGAGCCGACACGTTTCCGTGGTCGCGCACCTCGCCGTCCCGTGGCGCGCCGCCGGGCAGGTAGCGCCCCGCGCCGTCCTGGCCCGGCCGGCTCAGGACGGTCGGCGGCGGCGCAACGGCGGGAACGACCACCACGGGGACGGCCGAGCCGATCCTCGCCTGCGCGGGGGAACCGGGGTCTGCGGGCGCTCGACGCGGACGTAGCGCAGGCCGTCCGCGTCGACGGACAGCCGATAGCCCGCCTCGGCCAGCCCCGCCGGGTCGAGCGGGCGGGCCCGCCGGTCCGCCAGCAGGTTCGACGCGTCGGGGACCTCGCACCCGGCGGCGGCGAACTCCGCGGCCGGCGCGAGGCCCAGCCTGCCGGCCGTGTGCCACAGCGGGGCGAGCACGCCCAGATCGGCCTGGCGGTCGGCGCTGCGCAGGCTCGCCACCGCGACCGCGAGCAGGCCCAGCCGGAACAGGTCCGGGTCGGCGCGCTGGGCGGCGCACGACGCCATCCGCAGGGCGAACGCGCGCAGGATGGCCGACTCGACCTCCGGCCGGATCAGCTCGGGGAGCTGGTCCACGCCGCCCGTCCGCCGGGCCTTGCGTAACAGCTCGACGATGGCGATGTCGCGGTCGGTCGGGATGGGCAGGTCGGCATAGTCGTCGGCGGACGCGCCGCCGGTGAGACAGACCAGGTCGGCGAGTTCGAGGCGGTCCGCCCGGGACCGCCGGCGGCCGTTCACACCTGCGCTCGGCGATGGTCGGCGCCGGACCGGATACCGCTCCGACCCGGCGCTGTGACCACGCCGCGTGGAAGTGCGGTCACAGAAAAGATCATGTGACCATCATCTCAGTTCAACGTTCCGATAACCAGATGGTAACTTTAAGTGATTGAGGTCCGGTTGGTCGGTATGGGGTAGCTAGTCGGTGGTGATCGTTCACCCAGCCTCGGGTCCCGGTGCCCCCGTCCAGCCAGATAACTTTCCGTGTCTTAACAGAGCGACTCTGGTGGGACACCACCGACGGACCGGCGACAATCGCTGACCGGCGGCGTCCATGGGTCTCCCGCGGGGCCGCGGGGTCCGGGATCCCGGTCTGACGAAGGCCCGCGAAGCCCTCGCCCCGTTACCTCTCTCGCGATCAGCGCGATTCCGGTAGTTAGGCTTGGCTGGCTTCTCACTGGCGCGTCACACCGGTGAAATCGCAGAAACTTCGGCAGAGAGGCCGGCCTACGACAATGGGATGGGCTCACGAGGGCGATGCGCAGGCGTCGCCGATACCCGATCGGGTGTTGACCCCCGGTGAGCAGATCCTCGCCGCATCGGACCGGGCGAGCGCGCCGCTGACCTGCGGGCTGTTCCTCCAGACCGACGGGCGGCTGGATCCGTCCCGGTTGCGGGCCGCTGCCTGGGCGGTGATCCGCCGGCATCCGATGGCCCGGGCGGTGCTCTACGGTTCGCGCCAGCACGCGTGGCGGTTCTCCGCCGAGCCGACGGCGGACCCGGTTGGTTTCGTCGACGACGGCACGGACGGCTGGCGCGTCCAGGAGATCCTCTCCTCGGTTCCGTTCGATCTGCACCGCTACCCGCCGCTGCGGATCGCGCTGGTCCGCCGGCCCGGCGGCGATCAGATCTGCGTCGTCGCGCACCACCTGGCCCTGGACGGGCTGCGCCTGGCCGAGCTGGTCGAGGAGATCGTCGAGCACTACCGGCAGTCGTCCCGGGATGCCCGGCCAGGCGGTGTCGACGAACCTGACGGTGCGCGCCGCGGGATGCCGGCGGGCATGTCACCTCTGGTCCGCACCGCGGCCGCGCCGGGCTGGTCCGCGCTGGTCCGCCGCTCCGGGCGCTTTCTCACCCCGCTGACCGTCGAACGGGGGGAGGGCTACGGCTTCCACCCGATGACGCTGCCGCTGCCCGCAGGTGGCCGCACCCTGCCGGACGGTCGCCGCATGACCGTCAACGACCTCCTGCTGGCGGCCGCTCATCTCGCCGTCGACCGGTGGAACGCCCGCCGTGGCGGCCCCTCCGGGCGGCTCTCGGTCCGGATGCCGATGGACCTGGGCTCCGCGCCGGCGGCCGACCGATCGGCCCCGCCGCCGGCGTTCCCCGAACCCGACGAGACCAACGGGAACCACACCGGCCAGACGGTCATCATCTCGGAAGCGGAGGACCGGGCGGACGCGGTCCGCCTCGCGACCCGCGTCGTCGACCAGACCGTGGCGGCCAAGCAGACGATGCCGGTGGCGGTGTCCGGGCTCTCCGGGGCCCTCGGGGTGGCCGCCGCCCGGTTCGTGCCGGGCCCCTGGCGCAGCACCCTGCTGCGGGTCGGCGTGTCCGCCGGGCGCGCGTTGCTCGCGCCGACCGCGGCGGTGAGCAACATCGGCCGGTTCGATGAGTTGGCCGGCCCGCTCGGCGCCCCCGGTGCGGCCGAGGGCAGCGGGCGGCATCTGGTCGCGGTCGGCAGCGCCAACCCGGCCGTGGCGGCCAGCCCGTCGATCACCGGGGTCTACTTCACCGGCACCGCCGGGATGCCTCAGGGCCTGTTCATCGCGGTCCTCGGACAGGGCGGCGAACTGAAGGTCGCCATCTGCTACCACCGGCAGCTGCTCGGGCCGGGTTCGGTGCCGGCGTTCGCCGACCTCTACCGGGCCGCCTACGAGGAGCTGGCCGCCATCGGCGCGACCGAGTCCCTGCCGGCCGCCCGCTCGGCCCCGCCGGCGCCGGCGAGGCGCCCGCAGCGCTCCAGCCGTCCAGAGCCGGTCGGCAGGTCCGACGCCGCCCGCCACCGGCGGGGAACCGTTCCCCAGGGGTGACGCGGGGCGGCCGCCGCGCGGGGGCGCCAGGCATCTCCCGGTCGACCTCGACG
>NZ_JALKFX010000025.1:51972-64488 GCF_023243045.1 Frankia sp. AgB32 | reverse complement strand
CCGCCGCGGGGTGGGGGGGGCGGGGGGGGGCCTAGTCGACGGTCACGCCGGCAGCGGCCCGGGCGGGCACGGCTGGCGCGGGGGCCAGCGCGCGGCAGGCGGCGACCAGCAGGTCCTCCCCGGTGGCGGGGCGTAGCCGCGGTTCAGCCGCGACGCCGGCCCGGGCGAGCGCGGCCCGGGTGGCCTGGGCGCCGGCCCCGTAGAGGACGGCGACGACCTCCTCGCCGGCGGGGTCCGGCCGGTAGACGAGGTCGGTGCGGCGCAGGGTCGGCAGCGGCACGCCGGGAGGCAGGGAGAACACAGCATGGGTGAGCTCGTCGTCGAGCCGGCGGCGGTCCCGGTCCGGTCCGCCGGGAGCGGCCAGTCGATCGATCTCGGCAGTGACCACCCGGGCGAGCAGCTCGGCGCTGGCGTCCCAGGTGAACCCGCCCGCCCAGGCCCGCGCGGCCGCACGCAGCCGCGCCGCCGCCACCGGGTCGGACAGTTCCCGCAGCGCCGCGTCGATCGCCGGCTCCAGCGCCACGCCGTCCTCGACGAGCCACCCCGTGGTCCCGTCGCGCACGGCATCACGCAGCCCGGGGACGCGGAACGCGACGGCAGGCACGCCGAGTGCCGCCGCCTCCAGCACGGACAGGCCCCAGCCCTCGCCGTGCGAGGGGTTCACCGTCAGCCACGCCGAGGCGAGCAGCCGGTCGCGCACGTCCGCGGGGACATGGCCGTGCCAGCGCACGACGCCGTCGCCGGCGCCGGTCGCGGTGGTCAGCCCGAGCCGCTCGGCGTGGGCGACCAGCCGCTCCCGGTCCGGCCCGTCGCCGACCACGTGGACGACGAGCCCCGGATGCGCCGCGGCCAGCCCCGGTACGGCGTCGAGCAGCAGGTGCAGCCGCTTGTGCGGGACCAGCCGGCCGACGCACACGATCGTCGGAGTCGCCGCCGGCCGGCCGGCGCCGCCCGCCGGCTCGTCGCCGCCCGGCGGGTCGATGGCGTGCGGGACGACGCCGTTGGGCACCAGATAGCGGGCACCGGGCAGGCCGAGGACGTCGCGGGCCTCGTCCCGGGTCGAGGGGGAGACGACGGCCACCGGCCGGCGCCGGTAGACCAGCCGGCTGCCGGGCGCCTCCAGCAGCTGCCCGACGCGGGCGACCGGGCCGGGGAAGTACAGCGGGAACTGCTTCTGGTGGACGTGGTGGAGCACCTGGACGACCGGGGTGCTCGCCGGCAGCACCAGGGGGGAGAAGAACGGGATCCCGTTCTGGCAGTCGACCACCGCGTCGACGCGGTGGCCGGCCCGGCCCAGGCTGGCCAGCCGGGCGAGGACGGCCGGATACACCCCGAAGGTGCCACCGCCGCGCCGTACGTCCACCCCGCCGACGGACTCGGCGGGCAGCGCGGCGGGCTGCCCCTGCTCGCCTGGTCGCGAGGTCAGCAGGGTCACCCGCACACCCGCCGCGGCGAAGCGCTCGGCGATCGACTGGCAGAACAGCTCGGCCCCGCCGGCCTGCGGATGGGCGCGGTCACGCCAGTTGAGGAACACGACGTGCCTGCCGGCGAGCGCCGGCAGGCTGCGGCGCGGCGTGACGTCCTCGGACCACGCGGCGAGGGGGCTTGCGTCCACCGATGGCGTTCCTCTCATCCGTTCGGAAGGGCTTAGCATGTTCGTCTGCAACCTACGGATGCCGGAGAAATCCGCCGCGACAGTCCATCGGCGAAGTTACGCCATGCGTGACCGATGGGTCCCGACCCGATGTGGAGTCTGATGGCGAAGCCCTCCCGCGAGGCGGTTACCGGCCTGCTGGCCGGCCCGGCGGCGCTGGCGATCGCCGGCATGCTCGTCAACGGGTGCAACCTGCTGATGAATCTCATCGTGGCGCGCGCCCTGGATTCGGATTCCTACGGTGCGCTGTCCGTTCAGGTCAGTATCTTCCTGATCCTGTCGGTCGCCGGAAATGCCCTGCTTATTGCGGTTGTCCAACATGAGACGTCCGGGTCCGGGGACTCCCGCCGCGAGCGGTGGTACTGGATTCGCCGCCTGCGCGGCGCCTGCGGCGTCGGCATCGGGCTGGCCACGGTCGCCGCCCTCGCGCTGTGTCGGCCGGTGGCCGCGCTGATGTCATACCCGCATCCGGTGGCGATAGCCGAGGCGACGATCGGCGCCGCGCTGTGGACGCTGCTGTGCGTCGAGCGCGGCCTGATCCAGGCCCGCGGCGCCTACCAGCGGCTGGCGGTCAACTTCGTGGTCGAGGGGTTCGTCCGGATCGGCCTGGTGATCATCTTCGTGGTCTGCGGGATGGGCGTCAACGGTGCGGGACTGGGCATCATCATCGGGGTGATCGTCGGCGCCGAGCACGCCCGCTGGGCGGTCTCGCGCACGCCCAGGCCACCCCGGGCGGCGGCGCAGCGCCGGTGGTCGGCCCCGCTGCCCACCGATGGTGCCGCCCCGGCCACCGGCCCGATCCCGATGCCGATCCCGGCGCCGCGGCCCAGCGCCCGCCAGAGCGTGATCGCCGACACCGCGGTGGCGTTCGGCGCGCTCGTCCCGCTGGCGCTGCTGCAGAACATGGACGTGGTGATCGTCGGCTGGCTGAACCCGACCGGCGTCGGCGGGTACGCGGCGATCTCGACGGCGTGCAAGGTGCCGGTGTTCGTCGGACTGGCGGTCGCGAACTTCCTGCTGCCCGAGGCGACCCGGCGGCGCACCGAGGGCCGGCCCGCCGGGGGGACCCTGGCGGTGGCGCTGGCGTTCGTCGTCGCGCCCGGTCTGCTGCTGGCGCTGGTCGGCCTGGTCGGGGCGAAGTGGCTGCTGGAGACCGTGTTCGGCCCGCACCTGACCGAGGCGGCGCCGGCCCTGTGGGTGCTGGCGCTGAGCATGACACTGCTCGCGGTCACCCTGATGTTCACCACCTACCTTCTCGGGGCCGGCGTGCGCCGGGTCGTCTGGGTGCTCACGGTCGCCTCGGTGGCGACGGCTGTGGCGCTGGTGTCGGCCGGCGGGGACGCGATGGCCACGGCCGTCGCGGCGCTGGTCGCCGAGTCGTTGACCGCGCTGGCGGTCGGCCTGCTGGTGGTGCGGCTGCACCACAGTGACCGCCGTGAGGGCGTCATGGCCGCCCGGGCGGCGGGCGGTGCCCGGGGCCCAGCGGTCACCGACCCCCGGCCGGAAGGTGGTTTTCCGGCGCACGTGTAGGCATCCCCGGCCAGGTGTGGCTCCGAAGTCCCTGTCCGATATGTCCTATGGGTCGGTCAGGTACGGTCGCTGTACCCGAGATCGAATCAGCTCGGAATGCGCAGCGCCCCACTGGCGTCGAAAGCGGGGAGGCCGCCGCACATGCCAGCCCGGAACCGCTCCGACATCCCTGACAGCGAGTCCCTGCGCACCTCCGCCGGGCGACTGGGCCGACGTCGCGATCATCAGGTCGGCGACGCCCCGGCGGACCAGTCCCCGCAGGAATGGATCACCGAGGGCCTGGGGTTCGACGAGGAGGAGGCCCCGACCATGAGCGGGAGCGGCCAGGCGTCGTCCACCCGGCTGACCCGGCGCCGGCTGCTTGCCAGCGCAGCCGGCCTCGGCGCCGCCGCCACCGGCGGGCTCATCGCCGGGCAGCGGATGTCCTCGCACGGATCGACTCCCGGCGGACTGCCGCGCGGGCGTCCGTCCGCCCCGGTCGGCGGCGTCACGGCCGGCCCGTCCGTGCCGGTCGGGGAAACGGTCCCGCTGCCGACGGACCTGCTGACGATCTACGGCGCTCCCGGCACCTTCGGCGCCCTCGGCGAGGCCGGCTCCACGACGCGGGTCACCGAGGTGCCCGGGTGGGGCTTCGGCTCCGGCCAGGCGGCGTTCATGTCGGCCGTGGCCGCGGACGGCACCGTGTTCATCTGCACCACCCCGTTCACCGACGACCAGTCGAAGCCGACCGGGTTCGACATGGAGATCGAGGTCTTCGAGCCGGAGGCGCTGCGGTTCACCCGGCTCGTCATCCCCTCCTCCAAGGGCCGCACCAGCCTGCCCCGGGTCGACCCGGGCTATCGCGGGGTGGGTGGCGCAGACACCTCCGACGTGGCCGTCGTCCCTGGCCCTGACGGCGATCAACGGGTGGTCTTCGCCTCCCTGTCGCCGTTCTTCGGCTGGAACACGGCGACCGACGGCGAGCTGCCGAGCATCGGCGGGCTGCGCCGGGACGCCGGCTCCGGACGCTGGGGCTACGACCCGAAGGCATCCTTCACCGCGGCGCAGCTCGCGGGCAACGCCCCGGCGAACATCGCCGCGCGGGCCTTCCCCGTGCTCGCGCCGCTGAATCCCCGCTCGGCGCGCGGCCTGACCTCCATCGCCAGGCTGCCGCGCAGCGGGCACCTCGTCATCGCCCAGTACATGGGGTCCGGTCCGGGTGGCACGGACAACGGGGCGCTGCTCGTGCTCGACGCGTCCGGCCACGTACGGGCGCACTGGCAGTATCCGCAGGTCAGGCCACTGGGGGTGGAGCTGGTCGTGAACCCCCGGGAGGTCACCGCCGATCCGACCAGCGAGCCGGACGACGAGCGGTTCGTGCTGATCAGCGATGTCCGCGGGCTGGACTACGACACCCAGCCGTTCCCGATCCAGGAGTTCTCCTACTCGGCCTCGCGGGCCACCATCACCCCGAAGAGCACCGCCGTGCGCGCGGTGCAGGACGGCTCCCGGATGGAGTCGGCGGTCTTCGGCCGCGACGGGACCCTCTACGTGGCCCGCACCAGGAAGGACGGCCTGCGCGCGGACACCCTCGCCGTCTACCCGAAGCTCGGCCGCGAGCGCGGGCTGGTGACCCGCACGCCGGCCATCGAGAACTGGCCGGTGGACACCTGGGGTGTCGCCAACACCCCCGACTACCTCGTCACCGGCACCGACCGGGGCGGCCTGGTCCGCAGCGTCAGCCTCGACCCGGACACCGGCGCGGTGCTGCTCGCCGGCCTGGACGGGTTGCTCCAGGCGGTCCGGCCAGCCGGCAGCGGCAGCCGGATGACGTTCCGGACCGGGGAGGCGGTCGACGTCGGCCTGAACCGCCTGCGTGACCCGTCGACCCGCTATGTCGGGGTGCGGCGCGGCGCGGTCGACGCGGCTCGGCGCAGCCTGTGGCTACCGGTCAACCAGATGGTGCTCAACAGCCTGCCCTGGCCCTACCCGCCGTTCAAGCTCGACCAGTGGCTGCTGCGCGTCAACCTCGACGTCCTGCTGAAGAACTGACCTCCGCCGTCAGAACTGACCTCCGCCGGCCCCCGGCGCGCCGCGGTCCGGCCGGGCCCGGACGCCGCCGCGGGGCCGGCGCCGATCAGCCGCCGGCCGCCGCGCGCAGCGGGAGTGCCTGCAGGTAGGGATCGAACCGGACGGCGCGAAAGCCGAAGTGGCGGTAGAAGTCCCGTCCGTCCGGCCGCGACGAGTGGGCGAGCAGCAGGGGCAGGCCGACCATGCGGTGCACCGTGAGCGCCCGCATCACCGCATCCCGGACGAGTGACGCGCCGACGCCGCGGCCCTGGTGGCGCAGGTCGACGGCGAGCCGGCCGACGAACATTGCCGGCACCGGCTCGGTCGGCCGCCGCGACCGCCGGCGGGAACCCACGATGCGCTCCACCGCCGCGGTCGCCAGGCAGTAGTAGCCTGCGACACGGTCACCGTCGAGGACCACGAACGTGTTGGTCGTCCGGTCCTGCTGGTGATCGAGAGCGTGGTGGCGCAGCCAGGCGTCCACGGATTCGTCGCCGCTGGTGAAGGTGGCCCGGTCCGGGGCGTCGGTCAGGGCGCTGGGTCTGGTCAGGGGCACTGCGTGACATCCTTCTCGGCGGGCCGCACGGACGGGCGCGCGGTGGCGCGGGCCGGGAAGCTGCGCGGGTCGGGAGGCGGGCTGGTGGCGGACTACTCGGCGCCGGGTTCGTCGTCGAGCAGACGGCGCAGCCGAGGGGCGTCGGCGGGCGGGGCCTCGAGCAGCGCCTCGAGCGCGCTCCAGTCCGTGTCCGGCACGCGGAACAGGCGCCGGTCGGCGAGCACCTCGCGGGCATACCGCTTCATCGCCTCCGCGGCGAAGTCCTCGAGGGACAGACCCTCGCCCTCCGCGGCGGAGCGGATGGTCTCCGCGGAGTCCGCGGGCAGCGTTACGGCGAGTATGTCGTCTCCGGCATCCCTGGCGGCGCTCATGCTGGCAGTCTGCTCCCCACGCGGTCGACGGCGCGCGCCGGGTCCACCGCGTCATCCTCGTCGGGCCCGCGGTGTCGTCGGGCCCGCGGTGCCGTCGGGCCATGCTGTCCGCCGGCCCTCGTGTCGTCCGCGCCCGGCATCAGCCGTCGCGGCTGCCGCGCTTCAGCGACCGCGGTTTCCGTGATCGCGGTGTCCGGATCGCGGTTTCCGTGATCACGGTGTCCGCGATCACGACGTTCTCCTATCGTGACAGAAAGGTCCGCCCATCGTGCCGCCTTCGCCCGTTCCGACCGTCGCCCTCGCCCACGGCGCCCGGATGCCCCGGCTGGGGCTGGGCACCTGGCCCCTTGACGACCGCACCGTCCAGGGGGTGGTCGAGCAGGCAGTCGGCCTCGGCTACCGGCTGGTCGACACCGCCCACAACTACGGCAACGAGCGCGGCGTCGGCGCCGGGCTGCGCGCCAGCGGGCTACCCCGCGAGGAACTGTTCGTCACGACCAAGTTCAACAAGAACTCCCACAGCGTGCGCGGGGTGCGGCGAGCGGCCGAGCAGAGCGTCCGCCGCCTCGGGGTCGACTACCTGGACCTGCTGCTCATCCACTGGCCGAACCCCGGGCGCGACCGCTACGTCGAAGCCTGGCGTGGCCTGATCGAGCTGCTGAAGGCCGGTGACGTGCGGGCCATCGGCGTGTCCAACTTCAAGCGGGCGCACCTCGAGCGGCTGCTCGCCGAGACCGGGGTGGCGCCGGACGTCAACCAGATCCAGCTCGATCCGCGGCTGGCCCGGGTGCAGGTCCGCGCTTACCACGCCCAGCACGACATCGTCACGGAGGCGTGGAGTCCGCTGGGCGCGGGCACCGGCCTGCTCGACGATCCAGTGATCATCGCGATCGCGGCCCGGCACGACCGGACGCCCGCCCAGGTCGTGCTGCGCTGGCACCTCGACCTGGGCCTGGTGGTCGTCCCGAAGTCGGCCAGCCCGGCCCGGCTCGCCGAGAACATCGACGTCTTCGGCTTCACGCTGAGCGACGGGGACATCGCCGCGATCTCCGCGCTCGACCGCGGTGCCGCCGGGGAGGCCGCCGCCCTCGACTCGGACACGTTCGGCCACTGACCGCGAACTCAGGACGTCATGTCCCGCCGGCGGAAGAACACCACGGCGAGCAGCACCATCGCCGCGCCGTAGAGCAGGCCGCGCCACAACGCGTCGGTGTACGGCGTGGCGTAGCTCGAGCCGCCGTTGGAGATCTCCTGCATGAGCTGCACTGGCAGCCAGCCGCGGGCCGGCCCGTAGATCCGCGAGATCAGCATCTCCACGGGCAGGGCGTAGGCGATCGCCACCGCGACCGCCCCGGCCGGGCCGCGGATCACGATCGCGGCGAGGACCCCGACCGCGGCGTAGCCCAGCGAGCCGAGGCAGAGGTTCAGGAAGCCCGCAGCCAGCGCGGCGGCTCCCGCCGAGCTGGTCCACGCGGCGGTCGAGACGCCCTTGAGTGGCGCGAGGAGAAAGGACAGGGCCAACGAGGCGACCGTCGCGACCGCGACGACGAGGACAACGAACAGTGCCAGGGCGAGCAGCTTGCCGGCCAGCAGCCGGGCCCGGTGCGGTTGCGCGACGAGCTGATTGCGCAGTGTTCCGTGCCCGTGATCTCCGGCCAGGACGGCGGCGACCACGGACAGCGCGACCACCCCGACCAGGATGCTCACCGCCTGCGCACCCTGGATCAGCCCGTTCGGCTGGGACAGCCCGGCCGCGGTGACCGGAGCGCCGTCGAAGTCGGTGTGGCCGACGGAGAGGAAGGTCAGCACCGTGCCGAGAACGGCACAGGCGAGCACCGCGCCGAGCGTGCCCAGCAGGAAACGGGGCCGTAGCAGCGCCACCCATTCGGCCCGGAATGCGTTGATCATGTGGCGCCGCCCCGGCTGTGGGCGGGATCGAGCCCGGCGCCGGCCGGTGGGACGCTCGCGTCGGGGATGGTGACGAGCGGGTCGGAGCGAAGGAGATCGCCGTCGATCTCGCCGGTGACACGCAGAAACGTCTCCTCCAGGTTGGGTCGGTGGGAGCGCAGGGAACGCAGGGCGATGCCGGCGCCCATGGCGAGCCGGTTGAGGTCGGCGGCCAGGCCCTCCGGACCATGCACGGTGACGACGGGCGCGTACTCGTGGCCGGCGCCAGGGTCGCGCGGGCCGGGCCGCATGTCCATCTCGACCCGGAGGCCGACGTCGTGCAGGAGCGCGGTGAGCCGGCGGGCGTCGGCGTCGTGCTCGGGCACCAGGGCGATGCGCGGATCCTCGGCGGCGAGCAGGTCGGTGACATGTCCCTGGAACAGCATCCGACCTGCGTTGATCATGACCAGGTGGTCGCAGATCTGCTCGACCTCGGTGAGGAGGTGGCTGGAGACGAACACGGTCATCCCCGCCCCGGCGAGCTGGCCGAGCAGCGTGCGCATCTCCCGGATGCCGGCCGGGTCGAGGCCGTTCGTCGGCTCGTCCAGGATCAGCAGGCACGGGTCCGGCAGCAGGGCGGCGGCGATGCCGAGGCGCTGCTTCATGCCGAGGGAGTACGAGCTGAACCGGTCTTCGCCCCGCTCGGTCAGGCCGACCTGCGCCAGCACCGCCTCGACCCGATCACGGCGCCGGGTACGCCGCCAGCCGCCGATGCCGCGCAGGGTCGCGAGCTGCTCGAGGTTGCGACGTCCGGACAGTCCTGGATGGAACGTCGGCCCCTCGATCATCGCGCCGACCCGGTGCAGGTAGCGATCTGGCCGGCTGACGGGCTGGCCGAGCACGTAGCCGCGGCCCGCGCTGGGGCGGACGAGGCCGAGCAGCATGCGCAGCGTGCTGGACTTGCCGGCGCCGTTGGGCCCGACGAAACCGGACAGCGCGCCGCGTGGTACCTGCAGGTCGAGGTGATCGACCGCTCGCCGGGAGCCGTAGCTCTTCGTCAGGCCACGGGTCCAGATCGCCGCGTCCGTGCGGGCGGTGCCGGCGACGCGGCCTGCCGGCCTCGCGGCGCCGCGTGGTGCCGGCCGGTGAGCACCTGCCGAGCCGGCGGGCGAACCGAAGGTCATCGTTGTCTGCTCCCAAGCCTTGTCGCGGTCAGGCAGGTCCTGGTCCGCCTGTCCTCGGTCGTCCCGGTTCTGCGTGTTCATTCCGGCGCGGTCGAGCGGCGAGCGGGGCCGGCGGAGGGT
Source organism: Frankia sp. AgB32 (assembly GCF_023243045.1). GTDB lineage: Bacteria > Actinomycetota > Actinomycetes > Frankiales > Frankiaceae > Frankia. The sequence goes on along the minus strand of NZ_JALKFX010000025.1, from coordinate 55,137 downwards.
GGGCCACCCGCACCGACGACCGACCCGAACCCGGGGCGGCGGCGCGGGTGGTGACCCTGCCGGAGAGCGGTGGGTCGGTCGGGTCGCTCCCGCTGCATCACCGACGGGCGGGCGCACGGGCGCCGCGGTATGGGCGCGTCCGCCGCCTTTCGCGCGGGCGGCGGGGGTGCGCCACGGCCGATCCGGGGCGCGGGTGAAAGGGTGGTCCGCGCAGCTACCAGCATCGGGCGGTATCGCGCCTGGACCATCGCGTCCACCTCCGTCAACGACCTGGAGCGGGCCGGCGTTCCGGATCCAGCTTCTCCTACCCGGATTTCCTGCCGCCGCTCGCGGGCAGACGGGAAAGCACTGAAAGCACTTAATGTTCTATCCGTCTGATTGATGCGGATGGCGGACACAATGCGAGCCGCGGGGTTCCGCGAAAAACCCGAAGGACGGTGACTTCGGCCGGCTGTCGTCCGCCTGGCTCCGCGTGGCCGCGCCGGGTGCCGCCGGCCGCAACCGATCACCCGGATCGGATGCGCGGGTCACCCGGACGATCGTCGGGAGGGGCAGACCGCGTCCCCGGCCTCGGGGAGGAGCGCGGGATGGACCACAATCGTCGATGTGGGCGAGACCGCCGGCCTTCGACGCGGCATTCGGGTGCTGACGTTGATCGCGAGTATGGCGATCCTCGCGATGCTGCTGCTCGCCGTGGTTTCCGGGGTGCGGTCGCAGCACGCGGCGGGGGAACGCGGGCGCCATCTTGATCCCGCCGCCACGACCAGCGCGCTGCTCCTCGCCGACTTCGTGAACCAGGAAAGCGCGCTGCGCGGCTACATCGTCACGAAGGACGTCGGTTTTCTGACCCCGTTCGACGCCTCCGACCGCTCCATCCCGGTGCTCGACAGCCGCCTCGACGGCCTCCTGGACGACTTCCCCGATCTGCACTCGCGGCTCACCGGGGTCCACACCGCCTACCAGGCGTGGCGGCGCGAAGTGGTCGAGCCGGAGCTCGCGGCGATGGCCCGCGGCGATGTCGCCGGCGCCACGCGGGTCGTGCGGGCGAACGCCCGGCGTGACTTCGACGCGCTGCGCGGCCAGGTCGCCAGGCTCGCCGAGCAGATCAACGTCGAGCAGTCCGCGGCGTCGAACCGGGTGGAGAGCGCCGCCGTCCTGCTGCTGAGCTCGCTCGGCAGCGCGGTGTTCGTCATCTTCGCGGTACTGGTGACGATCACCATCACCTCGCGCCGCTGGCTGCTGCGCCCCATCGGTGCCCTGCAACGGGCGGTCAACGCGGTGGCCGCCGGACGGTACGACACCAGGATCCCGTCGGTCGGTCCCGCCGAGATCGTGGCCCTCGCCGCCGACGTCGAGACGATGCGCGCCCAGCTCGTCCAGCTGGTCCGGCAGAACGAACGGTCCTGGGAGGCGCTCGCGCAGCAGGGTCCGGCCGTCGTCGCGCTGCGGGACGCGCTCACCCCGCCGCGGCTGCACGCCCGGGATCTGATGCTGCACGGTCGGGTGGACCCGGCGCAGGGGGAACTCGCGGGGGACTGGTACGACGCCGTGGAGCTGCCCGGCGGTCGCGTCGCCGTGATCGTCGGCGACGTGTCCGGCCATGGTGCCGCCGCGGGCGTCTTCGCGCTGCGGCTCAAGCAGCTGCTGGACGCGGCCCTGAGCACGGGCGCCGGCGCCGCCAGGGCCGTCGAGTGGGCGGTGGAGAACCTCGGCGAGACCGAGGAGATGTTCGCCACCGCGATCATCCTGCTCGTCGAGGCGCGCTCCGGTGAGGTCTGTTACGTCAACGCGGGCCATCCGGACGGGCTGCTGCTGCGCCGAACCCCGGGGGGGCACCCGCTCCAGGCCCTCGCTCCCGCGCGACCCGACCTGACCCGTGCGGGCGACGCCCGGCCGGATCCCGCACCGGCCGACCCGGCTGCCGGGGAGTCCGAACCGCGGCCGCTCGTCCCGGACAGCCCGCGGGCGACCGGGCTCGCGACCCCGTCGGCGCAGATCGTCCGGCTGCCGCCGACCGGCCCACTGATGTCCAACCTGCTGGCGGCGCCCGGGGCGTGGGAGATCCACACGTTCCGCCTCGAGCCGGGTGACGTCCTGATCGCCTACACCGACGGGCTGGTCGAGGCGCGTGACAGAGCCGGGCGACAGTTCGGCGTGCACCGGCTGGTCGCGGAGATCCTCCGTGACCCGGGCCGCACTCCCGTGGCGCTGCTCGACGGGGCCTTCGAGGCCGTGCGCCGCCACGCCCCCGGCCAGCAGGCAGACGATCGCACCGCCATCGTCCTCGCCCGTACCGACCGCCTGGACGAGGCCGTCGACACCACGTCGTGATGCCGACTACGTGCGTGGTTACAGGGATTTCGGGTACATCACCGACCATGAACGACGAGTCCGGCACGGACCGGCCCACCAGCTCCACCGGCGCCGCCACCGAGAGCGCCACGCGGTCTCGGCGCCCGCTGCCGTTTCGCTTCAGCCCGTTGCGGCTGATCTCCACGATCCTGCTCGCCGTGCTCGTCGTCGGCCTCATCGCGGTGGTCGCGGGCTGGAGGCCGAGCCTCAACCCCTTCAAGGAGCGCACGATCGACCGCAGCTCCCCGGCGGTGCTGCGCTCGTTGGAGGACCTCAGCCAGTACCACGCCGCCGGCGCCCACTTCGAGGTCGTCGTCGACCTCGAAGAGGACACCAGGTGGATTCCGTCGGCGCTCAAGGGTGAGCGGACGCTGTTCGTCGGCGTCGGCACGGTCGACTCGATGGTGGACTTCGGCCACCTCGACGCCGACGCGGTGAAGGTGTCGCCGGATCGGCGTTCGGTGACCATCGAGCTGCCGAATCCCACCCTTTCCACGCCGCAGGTGGATCTCGACCACAGCTACGTGGTGGCCCGTCAGCGCGGGGTGCTGGACCGTGTCGGTGGTCTGGTCGGGGGAATCAGCAGCGACAAGGCGCTCTACCAGAAGGCGTCCGCGAAGATGACCGATGCCGCGAAGGAGGACGGCCAGGTTACCGAGCTGGGCAAGAAGAACACGACGGCGATGCTGCGCGGCCTGCTCGGGGCGCTGGGCTTCACCAACGTCCAGGTGACCTACGCCGCTGACAAGCGCTGACCCGTGGGTTCCGCCCGCGCCCCGGCCCCCCCCGCCGCGCGGCGCCCCCCCCCGGGGG